>JAVKDP010000001.1:0-20850 GCA_040222185.1 Balneolaceae bacterium
GCTGTTCCACCGTACGTCTTGGCCATCACTGTTGTAATCGCTGCGGTCAACGTTGTCTTACCATGATCTACGTGACCGATGGTGCCCACATTCACGTGGGGTTTGGTTCGCTGAAAGGTCTCTTTTGCCATGTCTTAAATCAGTTTATCGTTAAAAATTATTATGATTGGCTTTCAATTATTTCCTGAGCAATTTTCTCAGGCACTTGTGTATACTCTTCAAACTCCATGGAGTAAACAGCTCTACCTTGAGTCAAAGATCTCAAGTCAGTAGAGTAACCGAACATTTCTGATAAAGGAACATTCGCTTTTACAACAGAACCGGTTGCATCAGTATCCATACTTTGGATAATTCCACGACGGCTGTTTAAATCACCGATAACATCACCCATATATTCCTCAGGAGTAGTTACCTCTACTTTCATAACCGGCTCAAGCATTACTGGCTTGGCTTTTTTAGCAGACTCTCTGAATCCACTTTTAGCAGCTAGTTCGAAACTAAGTTGATCTGAATCCACATCATGGTAAGAACCATCAAATAAACGGAAACCAACATTTTGTACGGCGTAGTTAGCCTGAATACCATTTTCAAGAGCCAATTTGAAGCCTTTTTCTACAGCAGGGATAAATTCACGAGGAATATTACCACCAACAACTTCATTGATAAACAGGAAGCCTTCAGATCTTGAAATACGATCTTCTTTACCTTCATAATTATCGAAATGCTGAAGAGGAGCAATCTCAAATTGAATATCCGCAAACTTACCACGTCCACCAGACTGCTTCTTATAAGTCTCACGGTGAGTGATTGGCTTAGAAATAGTTTCACGGTAAGATACCTGAGGAGCACCAACGTTAGCTTCAACTTTGAATTCACGTCTTAGCCTGTCCACAATAATCTCAAGGTGAAGCTCACCCATACCAGCAATAGTAGTCTGACCAGTTTCTTCGTCAGTACTTACTTTGAAAGTTGGATCTTCTTCAGCCAGCTTTTGAAGACCAGTAGAAAGCTTATCGCTATCTGCTTTAGTCTTTGGCTCAACAGCAAGCTTAATTACAGGCTCAGGGAATGTAATTTGCTCTAGGATTACAGGATTGCTCATATCGCAGAAAGTATCTCCAGTATGAACATCTTTAACACCTACAACAGCTACAATATCACCAGCTCTTGCTATTTCAATATCTTTTTTATCATTCGCATGCATTTCAAGCAGACGACCAACTCTTTCTTTCTTACCCGTTGAAGAGTTCAGGATATAAGAACCTTTTTCCAGTTGTCCGGAATAAACCCGGGCAAAAGTAAGCTTACCTACATAAGGGTCGGTCATGATTTTGAAAGCTAATGCTGAAAACGGAGCATTTACATCTGGCTCACGAACAATTTCTTCGTCAGTCTTTGGATCAATACCAGTTACCGCATTCACATCAAGCGGACTTGGCATGAAGTCTAAAACTTTATCAAGCATTGCCTGAACACCTTTATTCTTCAAAGCAGTACCACACATTACAGGAGTAATATCCTTAGCAATAGTAGCTTTACGAATAGCAGCAGTAATTTCTTCCTGAGTGATTTCCTCTTCCATCAGGTACTTTTCCATCAACGACTCATCATGGTCAGCGATAGCTTCAAGCATTTCCATACGGTACTGTGCAACATTATCAGTCATATCCTCAGGGATATCGATAACATCATACTTAGCACCTAATGAAGCTTCGTCCCAAACGATAGCTTCCATTGTGATTAAGTCAACCACACCTCTGAAGTTCTCTTCCATTCCAATAGGAATCTGAACCGGGATAGGATTAGCTTTTAATTTCTTGTCTAATTGCTCAACTACATTATAGAAGTTAGCACCAGTTCGGTCCATTTTGTTAACAAATGCCATACAAGGAACCTGGTACTTAGTAGCCTGGCGCCATACAGTCTCAGACTGAGGCTGAACACCACCTACAGAACAAAGCACGAATACCGCTCCATCAAGTACACGTAAAGAACGCTCTACTTCTACAGTAAAATCTACGTGACCAGGAGTATCAATAATATTGATTCTGTGATTATTCCAAATACAATGAGTAGCAGCTGAAGTAATAGTAATACCTCTTTCCTGCTCCTGCTCCATCCAATCCATGGTAGCAGCACCATCATGCACCTCACCTATTCTGTGACTTCTACCAGTGTAGAAAAGAATACGCTCAGTTACGGTAGTTTTACCCGCATCGATGTGAGCCATAATCCCAATGTTACGCGTTCTGCGCATTTGGTCTAGAATTTTTGGGTCCATTGCTGTTTTTACTTCAGACATGTTTTTGATGAATAGTGTTTTTAAAATCTAAAATGAGCGAATGCCTTGTTTGCTTCCGCCATACGATGCGTCTCGTCTTTCTTTCGAACTGCACCACCTTCATTTTTGGAAGCGTCGATAAGTTCTCTGGATAAACGAAGCGACATAGACTTGTCGTTACGAGAACGAGCAGCCTTAATCAACCAACGCATACCTAATGCAGTACCGCGCTCCTGACGAACTTCGATAGGAACCTGGTAGGTTGCACCACCAACTCGGCGAGACTTAACTTCAACTACAGGAGTTGAATTCTGCAATGCAGATCGGAAAATTTCAATTCCGGTTTCGCCAGTTCTTTCTTCAATTACTTCAAATGCCTGATAAACAATTTTACGAGCAATGTTTTTCTTGCCGTCTTTCATCAGGTTGTTTACGAAACGAGTGATTACTTTATCCTCAAAAATTGGATCTGGTTGTACGTCTCGTTTTTCTGCTTTTCTTCTACGCATACTCGATTACTCTAATATCTTTTGGGTTACCCTTTAGGTCTCTTGGTTCCGTATAAACTTCGACTTTGAGTACGACCTTCAACGCCAGCCGTATCAAGAGTACCACGAATAATGTGGTAACGAACACCAGGTAAATCTTTTACCCTTCCGCCACGAATCAAGACAATACTATGTTCTTGCAGGTTGTGACCTTCTCCAGGAATGTAAGCCGTAACTTCAATTCCATTTACTAAACGAATACGAGCTACTTTACGAAGAGCTGAATTCGGCTTCTTAGGTGTAGTTGTATAAACACGAGTACAAACACCACGCTTTTGAGGGCAACTTTGCATTGCCGGAGCGGTTGTTTTCCGTATCTTGGTTTTTCTACCTTTTCTAATAAGTTGTTGTATAGTTGGCACAGTTCAAATGTTTGGTTATTGCCATCAAATCGAGCTTGCAAATATAGGGAAGTTTGGAATCATATTGCAAAACATTTATAAAACTAATTCTTCTTTATTTTACCATATTCTTCAAATAGGCTCCATTAACCTGAAATTAGTTCGAAAGAATCATTTTTAAATACTAATCGATATATATCATCATATCAATTGAATTTATCCAGTTTACCAAATTTAAGCACTAAACGCCTTGAAGCTCTTTCAAAAGAAGGGATATCTACAGTTGCTGATTTCCTGAATTTCTTCCCAAGGAGATATCTAGATCGTACTAATGTGCAACCTATTTCACATTTGATGGGATCGGGAGAAGAGATCACTGTATCTGGAAAGGTAGTCTCAGTTATGGAAATTGGTTATGGTAGAAAGAAGCGTCTCGAGGTTACTATTAATGATGGTTCTGCTTCCATTAAAGGAGTATGGTTTAGAGGGGCCTCATACTTCAAAAGTATTTTCAAGAAAGGAGATGTTGTCGCTTTTTTTGGAGCAGCAAAACGATATGGTAAAAACATTACAATTGCCCATCCCGAAGTGGATAAGATATCTGATGAAGGTGACCTTGAAGCTTTCTCCAGGATTATACCTATTTATCCGGGAAGCAAAGAGACAAGCAAAGCGCGTATCACCAGTACCCTTGTTCAGTCGTGGATCAGAATTATATTGGAGCGAACCGAACTAACCGAGTTTATACCTATATATATGCTCGAAGAACTCGGCCTTCCAAATAGGAATGACGCATACCGGATGATCCACTTCCCGGAGAACCACGGAGAACACAAAAAAGCATTGGAACGCTTTAAGTTTGAGGAGCTCTTTTTGTTTGAACTGAGCATGGAGAAAATTCACCATACCATAGAGGAAAGAAAACGCGGACATATTTTTGGAAATTTTGGTACCTATACTTCGCACTATTTTAATGAGCTACTTCCCTTCAAATTAACAGAAGGTCAAAGCTCTTCCCTTTCTGATATAAAAAAGGACGTTCAATCTGGCCGACAAATGAATCGCCTTATACAAGGTGATGTAGGTGCTGGAAAAACTATTGTAGCTATTGGAGCTATACTCATGGCACTGGATAACGGTTTCCAGGCTGCATTTGTAGCGCCAACTGAAATCCTGGCTGAACAACACTTCAGAACACTATCAGAGCATCTCAAAGAGTTAGATATAAACATTAGACTTTTAGTTGGGGGGCAAAAAACTGCTCTGCGCCGGGACGTCCTCACTGATATAGAAGGCGGATCATGTAATATAGTTATAGGAACTCATGCTGTAATTCAAAAGGAGATCAAGTTTCATAAACTAGGACTAGCTGTTATTGATGAACAGCACAGGTTTGGAGTTAAACAAAGAGCAGAGCTTCTTAATAAAGGCGAACATCCACATATATTGGTAATGAGTGCTACTCCTATCCCCCGCTCTTTAGCTATGACGGTTTATGCCGATCTTGACATCTCAATTATAAAGGGCCTTCCAGCAGGTCGAAAACCAATCCGGACTGCGATAAGGAGCCAGAAGAAGCGTGAAGATGTTTTTTCCTTTGTTAAACAGGAAGTGGAACAAGGCGGCCAGGTGTATGTTATTTACCCTTTAGTGGAAGAGTCTGAAGCTCTGGATTTGAAGGACGCTACTGCTGGGTTTGAAAAAATTAAAGCACGATTTCCAGAGTTTAACGTTGGCTTGTTGCATGGAAGAATGAAGTCAGATGAGAAAGATGAAGTAATGAAAGCTTTCATCAAAAATGAAATACAAATCCTGGTTTCAACAACAGTAATTGAAGTTGGTGTAGATGTACCCAATGCTTCGATTATGTTGATTGAACATGCTGAACGATTTGGGCTTTCACAGCTTCACCAATTAAGAGGACGTATTGGCCGTGGTGAACGACAAAGTTATTGCATCCTGATGCCCGATGTGAAGGTGAGCAAAGCCGGGGCATTTCGCCTTAAAACCATGGAAGAAACAAATGATGGTTTTAAAATTGCAGAAGCTGATCTAAAACTCAGGGGACCTGGTGATTTCCTGGGAACCAAGCAAAGTGGTTTACCAGACTTCAAGGTTGCCGATATTGTAGAGGATCAATTTACTTTAGCTCAGGCTAAAGAGAAGGCAATGCATTTAATCGCTTCTGATCCTGATATGAACTTACCAGAGAACAAATCATTGAAAGGAGTTTTCGAGCCCTACTTCAGAGAGAAAGCTTCGTTTTATGGAATGGGTTGAAAAAGAGTCTTTTTTCTTTTTATACTAATGTTAAAATTACATTTAGACTAATTCCATGCACTATATTTTTAGATATATAGTTACCTCTTCTTTTTTTCTAATACTCGTTCTTTCCTGGACTCTTTCTTTAAGTCAAGAAAACCGGTTAACTGGTAATATAACTGATTCGAAAACAGGTGAAATTCTAGCAGGAGCTCATATATTTGTAAACAAGACAACGATCGGAACAGCCTCAGATCAAAATGGAAACTATAGGCTTACAGGTATTCCGGCTGGAATTCAAACTATTATAATCTCATTTATTGGATTTAAAGATTATATCGTAGAAGTTGATTTCACTAAACTCAAAAATCAAAGACTGGAAGTAAAGCTTGAATCGAAACCATTTAGTTTTAATGAGGTTCAAGTTACAAGTAGTAACAAGGAATGGAGGAAAAATCTCAAAAAATTCAAGACTCACTTTTTTGGAGCAACTATTAATGCTGCATCTATGGAACTTGTTAATCCAGAAGTCTTAACCTTTGAAAATTCAGGCTCCAAACTTATAACAACTGCTGAAGCTCCGTTAAAGATTATCAACAATGCCTTAGGTTATGAGATAACCTATTACCTTACGAAAAGCATTTCTACTGATAGTTACTTTGACTCTAGCTTCATTATGGAATTTAAAGAATTAGAATCTGAGTCAAGTAAGGTTTTAAAGAGCTGGCATTTTGAACGTGAAAAAGCCTATCTAGGCTCTTTTATACATTTCATGAATGTACTTAGTGATGGTTCTTATTTGGAAGAAGGATTCAAAGTACTTGCTTCAAAAGATGAAAATTTAAATAACTACAATTACGACCCTGAGTATGACAATCCTTATTCTAAAGAGCTTTATCTAAATGAATTTGCAGAAATCCAGAAGGATAATAAGTGGATCAAATTGTCAGTACCTGCTAGTTACGACTTATTAGAAGTTGTATACCTGAAAGAAAAAATTGACTATCCGCTTATGAGGAGAATAAAACTAAAAGGATCTCCAAGCCAAGTATCCTGGCTTGAAATTCCGAATGATATCGCAGTTATAAATAAACGAACCGGATCTTATTCTGATCATTTTGTTTTTACAATTCATGGTTATTGGGGCTGGACAAATCGTATTCCCGAATTACTTCCAATTAACTATACACTTCAGGATTAAAGTTATCCTATATCGTTAAGCTCAATAGGATACTGTTACCTATCAAATCGATACAAAATCTATCTCGCAATTGAGAGGTGTCAAAATTCTTGGTATACATCCGAGGACTTTCGTGCCTATTGACCTCTACTTTTACTTGTATTTCAGGCGCATATCCTTTCAAAAAAGGCAATTCGCAAAAAAAAGTGGTCTACAAATGGTATACCTGTTAATCTACAAAACTCATTGTGTTGTAAATTACTCTCAGAGATAAACATTCTCTTTGATCATAATTGACACCCCTTGTTATGATTATAATAATCTACCCCGTGAGTGGCTCTGTTGAAACTGGCTACTTCCATTAATATTTAATGAAGTCTTGAGATAATGAAAAACATATTGCAAATATTACTGGTTCTGTGTCTCCTGGTAGTGATTACTCTGTTAGTTCAGAGTCAATTCACAGCTCCTGTAGATCCATCGAGCCTGGTCAAGGATATTATTCTTGGGCTTCTGATACTTGGGAGTAGTTTTTATGCCCTTAAAGAACTCAGGAGCCTCAAACCTAACGACCCATTTAGAAAGTAGTATCTAAATGCTTACAAGTTATGCGTTTTCAGATCATCTGGTTGACTACCTTTCTTAAATCTTAGTTAGTCTTCAGGTCTTTCTCTCACATAGCCATTCTTTTTTTAACATATTCCTGTGGGGATAAACCATATGCTTTTTTGAACGCCTTTGAGAAATAAGACAGGTGATTGAAGCCTACAGAATATGAAACCTCAGATATTGAAAACCCTTCTTCGATTAACTTTAATGCCTCCTCGAATCTGAGCCTTGTTATGGTCTTGTTTATAGATTCCTGGTTTTCCTTTTTCCAGTTCCTGTACAGAGATGGGCTACTAACCGAAAGCGCCCGTGCGATGAGCTCAACATTCAATTCCGGGTTCCCCAAATGTCTTTGAATAATCTCATGGACGTTCCTGATTAACTGACTCTGTCTTTTATCATCTTTTTTCTGTTCTTCTTGTAAAATCAACCCCTCCCTTCTCAAAAGCACTTTGATCTGGGTGAGCAGCACACTATTCTGAACCGGCTTTGGCAGATAGATATCCGCACCTACGTTTAATCCTTTTTCAATATCCGCAACACTATTTTTTGCACTCAGGAAAATAAAAGGTATGCTTTTGTACTCCTCCATCTTCCGGATACTTTTCATCATTTCATAGCCATTCATGATAGGCATCATAATATCTGAAACAACTATATCGGGACTAAATGCTTTGAGTAATTCAAGACCTTCTTGTCCATTCTGTGCAACCTGCACTTCATATTCGTTTCCTATTACGGAACTCAGGTATTCCCTGAAGTCCTCGTTATCCTCTACAAGTAACACCTTTTGGGTAAACAAGGTTTTAACAGACTGATTTGTACTCTGGCTGTCAGATAGCACAATATTATCTGTATTTTTTTCAGTTGGGATACTGATTGTAGAAGAAGTCTTGATACGATCTTTAGAGCTAATATGAGCACTACCTTTTTTAAGATGAATAATGAATTGAGTACCAATCTCTACTGTTGACTCAACTTGAATAGTCCCGCCCATTTTTTCGACTAGCCCTTTTACCAAAGCCAATCCAATTCCTGTTCCCCCTGCTCTTGAAATGGATGAATCTCCCTGGTAATAAGAATCAAATATATAAGGCAAATCCTTCTTTGGAATTCCTGAACCTGTATCATACACCTTTACGACCACATCTTCTTTTTCTTCTTCAATTTTAAAGCAAATTCCTCCTTTTTGAGAGGTAAACTTTAAGGCATTACTTAATAGGTTGGTGATAATATGCTCCCATGCATTAACATCAACATATATTAATTCAAGGTCTTCACTTTCGATCAGCTTTAACTGAATTTCTTTTTTTGCTAAGGAATCTTCAAACTGGGTAACAATTCTGTGAGTGAGTTTAAATAGATCAATGGGTTCAAAGAATAGAGTTAACTCTCCTGAATTTAACTTGGAAACATCCAGTAACTGATTTATTAACTCTTTTAACCTTGTTGCATTCCGCTTCATAAGTGTAAGCGAGTTTCTCTTTTTCGGATTACTTACTTGAAAGCCGTCTTCTTCCAGCATATCCTCTAATGGATTCAGTATTAACGAAAGCGGTGTTCGTAACTCGTGTGTAAAATTGGTAAAGAATTGAGATTTAGACTGATCCAGTTTTCTTACTTGTTGCAATGCCAGTTCTGTTTTCTCTTTTTCTTCCAGAAGCTCAACCGTTCTTTCTTCTACTAACCTATTTAGTCTTTCTTCTCTCCTTTTCCCCTGAATAAGCAACAGTCTGATTCCCAAAAATACCATTAACCCGAATAGAATAACAGATACTCCAAAAAACCAAACCGTTTCGTAAAAGTATGGAGTTACATTAACCGTAATCTGATTTCTTACAAATTCTTCATTGCCAACGATTTTACCTCTCATTGAAAATCTATGCTCACCAGCCGGAAGGTTTGTTAGTACGGCTAAACGCTCTGAGCCAACTTTCTGCCAGCCTGTATTTACACCCTCCATTTTATATTCAAGTATCAATTTCTCAGGAGTTGTAAAACTGGGAATACTAAATTTTATCTGAATATCTCTGACACTATGAGGAAGAGTAATCTCAGACCTATTGAAAAAGTGCTCGCTTGTATCTTCGTATGAAACAACTTCTATTATAGGAGGAATTAGCTCTCTTTGATTTGTGAGATGCCATTCAGGTTTTGTATACACAATACCAGCCTGATTAGGAAAAAGAAGCTTGCCATCTCCCGTTAAAAGCCCGGCGTATTGAACTCCACCATTTCCTTCCCTGTTTTCAAGCCCATCTTCCTCACCAAAACTTTCAATGTTCAATTCTGTTATTTCCTCATCCAAAAAATCATTTAGAATAGATTCCTTGATCCTCATAATCCCTTTATTGGAGTTAATCCAGAAATAACCAAAACGATCTTTAATTAATCGGTGAAGTGAGTTATCAATTAATCCATCAGCAGTAGATACTCCTTTAATCTCTTGCACATTATATGCCGAGTCAATGACTACCCGGTTTAAGCCTTTATCTTCGGTAACCACCCAGAGTGTATCATCAGAAGACATGTAAAGATCACGTATCAAGTTACTTGTTAAGCCATCTTCCGTATCTAGAAAGGAGAACCTGTCCTCTTCATCTAATATTGCCAGTCCACTTTGAGTGGTTAGAAAAAACAGATCACCGTTTTCTGTTTCCTGTATTCCGGTAACTCGGGATACTTCTGTACCATTTGCTCCTAAAAACTTACCTGTTGAATCTCCGAATATCTGGTATAATCCGATATCTTTTCCAACCCAAAATCGATTCTTACTATCTTCAAAAAATACATTTACCTGTCCGGTTAGCTGGTTTTCAGGGTATAATGTCCATCTTCCCGCTTCATATTTCCAGGTATCGAAGTTCCCTGCAAACACTGAACCAGACTTTGACTCATATACTGATCTATAATAGATGAAATCAAGACCACTATTCTCCCGATTCCAATTTGTGATTTCATCATCACTAATGCGGAAAATGTTACCCTCAAAACTTGCAGCCCAAACATTTCCGTTTTCTTCTTCAAGACCATATACATTTACCAGCCCCGGGGATAAGTTGTCACCAATCGTTACGAATTTTTTTCTCAAAATTTGATACACACCTTCCCCATTTGTAGCAACCCAAATAGAACCATCATTTCCAGTTGTTAGAAAAGGAATACTCTTACCTGTTTCTAATACTTTTCTCCCATCAATATAGATACTGTTTTTAATCCTGGTAATTAAAAGACTGGTTTCCCTGGCCCATCCATTATCCTCAAAGTACTCTTCTTCATTTATCGCCATTTGCCCATTATCAACAAATAGGCCTGTTCTACGATCAAATAGCACATATCCTCTATTTGTACTTAAAAGTAGTTCATTATTGGAAACCTCTTTAAAGTCCCAAATATTAGCATCACCCAGTAATTGTGAAGTGTGTAACTTTTGTTCTGCATTCGTTCCAAGTTCCAGTAGCTGGCCATTCATTCCTAACAACCATTCTACTCCGTCATTGGTAACAATCATATTAAATACATCATCAAAGGGTATAAGCATATCCTCCCTTGATATTAGAAGGGAAACCTTCTCTTCCCTCATTTTGAAAAAACCTTCCTGATTTAAGAAATAAATATCTTCACGACCAAATATGAAGCTGTTATCAAATTCTACCTGTGTTTTTGGATCTTTAAATGATATGAACTCCATCTCTCCGGATACCTGTTTAAAAAATCCCTTATCTGTAGTAACTAAAATTCTATCCTCTTTATATAGTTCAATTTTTTTTACTTTAAGGTCTCTATAAGGAGCTTTTTCCTGTAGCCAGTCGATCTCTCCACCTCTAAACCGATACATATTTTCGGCAGCGTCTGAAAACCATAACTCTTCATTTGCACCAGACCCAACCCATGCAATCCTGTTGCTTTGCATTTTTGGCGAATTCGCAGTGTTGAATGTCACAAACTGGTTTCCATCAAAGCGGGATAGACCATCATTTGTTGCCATGTACACATACCCATCAGTGTGATGTACTATATAATTGATAGAATTTAATGGAAGCCCATCTTTGACCACAAAATTCCTAACCTGGTACTCATTTGAAAGCTTCTTCCAGTCAAAAGGAACCGAACTGCCTTGCCCTAAAAGCAACGAAACCTGCCCAAAAAGGAAAATTATGAAAAAACCTGCTTTTTTAAGCCGCATGCCCCTGTTTGATAGAATAGTTTAAACATTTGATAGAATAGTATAAGATATATAGTTTTTTAATTCACTATGTTATTTACGTTGATTCGGGTAGATACATCATGAACAACATTGATGAATAATTTTAATTTTAGAAATTTCAGTCCATAAAGTGGCTGATTCAAATTTTATAGGGGTATAAAATTGGAAATTACATTAAGGAAGAAAACCGGTGTAGAAATCTGTGATTTCTGCCATATTGAAAAGGGTAAAACACAACATCTGGGACTAGCTGTTGTAAAACTTAAAGAAGTTGATGTTTTTGGCACCAAGAAAAAAGCTTGTCAAAATTGTGCTAAAAAATACCGGGCAGCACTAGACTCTAGATACAAAATGAAGAGCGAACCTGTAACAGACATAGGTTTACATTATCTGAGAAAGCTCACTTCAGCTCTTTACAGCTCGTGATTCTTCTATAACCGGTGTTCTATTAAAACCGGTTCTTACTTAATCATTATTAATAGATGTCCTAAACACCTCAAGAGAGAAGTCATCATTATGAAAATAATGATGACTTTTTGTGTTTATACCCTTCTTATATCATTCTGGTAGGAATTGATTTCTAAATCTTCATTCAATATTTCCTAAATATAATTCCTAAAACAAATAAACCTTTTCTTATATCTATAAGAAAAGTAACTTCTCAGAAATTTAAGAGAATGTTTAGGACAGTTTTTGTAACCATCTTATTTGTCTGGGTTTCAGCGGTTACTACTTATGCACAATATCTGGCACCAGGGTATACTATGCAGAAGTGGTCGATCGAGGACGGACTTCCTGTAAATTCCATAAACAGAATACTACAGGCTAAAGACGGCTATCTTTGGATGGCCACGAGTAGTGGATTAGTTCGCTTTGATGGAACCAATTTCAAAGTATATTCTTCAGCTAATTATCCTGGATTAAATGGTAACAGGCTTCTTCAACTTGTTGAGAGTAATGATGGTAGTATATTAATCCAGAACCAGGGTTCTTCCAGCTTTTCTTTCAAAAATGAGCAGTTCACATCTCTTTCATCTCCGAATCAGGTATTAGTTGGTGAAGCAGCAGCCGAACCATTTTATAAAGACTCAAATGGTAACATTTGGTTAGGTGGTGAAACCGGTATATATATTTTCAAAGAAGGAACTTTAGAAAAGTTTAAGGCTCAATTAATTAATAAGCCTGTTGAAAGAATAATGCTGGTTGAAAATGAAACGGTTTGGTTTAAATATTTTGATGACTCTTTTATATATCAATATCAAAATGGAATTGTTAAAAAAATCCTCAATACAAAAAAGAATCTGTCGCATGAGGAAAATCGATTATTTGAGTCAAGCTGGTGCACTCTCGTTTCCCAAGATAACACGGTGTGGATTTCAACTCGTAATGAAATCTATAGCTATACTGAAGATACTCTTATTCTTGAATACGAAAGTAATGATTTGAAGCTGGGTGATCTCATCATTGATGAAAATGGTGACATAAATATTTCGGCTATCCCTCGAAATAGTGATACAAATGAACATCAGATATATGTACTTAATAATGGAAGCCTTAAGGCATCTACTTATGGAGCCATTGGAGCTGTTCGAAGGCATGCTACAGTATTGAATGATCACTTTTGGCTAGTTACCAATAAAGAAGTCTTTAAAGATGGTGAGCTGGTTTTTAGCGCAAGTACCAGCATCGAAGATCTTATTATAGATAGTGAAGGGAGTTTATGGATCGGAACTTTAAGAACCGGTTTAATACAATTAAAAAAGAGTTTATTCTCTACCTTGAGTACAAGCCAGGGACTTACTGGGAATAATATTTATTCCTTGTTTCAAGCCAGTGACTCTACAATATGGGCTGGTACCTTTGGTTCAGGGGTAAATAAAATAGAGCCAGATGGAATACAAAGTGGTTTTATTATTGAAAAAAAGGACAACGGCCATGTTCTCGCTCTTGAAGAACTAAGTGATGGAATACTGCTATTGGGAGGCCTTTTTGCTGGATTGTTTTATATCGATATCGATGATGAGGAGCAAAAATTCAACAAATATCCCACTATCGACTTAATTAACAAATACAGTGTACATAGCATCTTTGAAGACTCTCAAAACCGCTTATGGATTGGTACATCACCAAGAGGAGGCCGGGGCCTTTTCCTTCGGGAAGGTGATAACTGGGAATTGATTACGGGGAGAAACAATGTGCCTTTCGCAACTTATCAGTTCATTATGGAGGCTCCAAATGGAGATATTTGGTTCTCTGCCAGAAGTGCGGGCTTGGTACGCTTTGATGGCACCAACTATCATAACTATACTACCAGCAACGGCTTGAGTAGCGATTTTATCAGGGCTATTTATATCTATGATGATGAAGAATCAGGAGAAGAAATTATATTAATAGGAACCGAGGGAGATGGGTTAGACAGAATTACCTTAAAAGGTGGAATCCCAGACTTTGACACATTAACCAGAATAAACAAGAGTAATGGGTTATATGATAACTCAATACACATCATTCTGGAAGATGATTTTGGAAGACTTTGGATGAATACTAACCAGGGTATTTTTTGGATTACTAAATCTCAAATTCAAGAATTGCACCTGGGTACGATTAATAGAGTATCATCAACCAGTTATACTGAAAGTGACGGGCTTTTAAATCGTGAAGGAAATGGGGGTAGTCAACCTTCAGGAATCAAGGCCATTGATGGATCATTATGGTTCCCAGGGCAAGGAGGTATAGCAACAGTAAATCCTCTTAATATTCAACAGAATCAGACTCCTCCACAACTTCATATTCAAAATATTAGTTCTGGAAATTCACTTCTACCAATTTTAGAATCTAAGATTAGCCTGGGGTCAGATCAAAGAAATTTTGATATCACATATGCTGCACTGAGCTTCATCCAGCCTCAAAAAAACAGGTATAGATATAAACTTGAGGGTTTCGATAATATATGGCAGGAAGTAGGTACCAGAAAAACAGCCTATTTTACTAACATACCTGCTGGTCGGTATACATTTATTGTTCAGGGTTCTAATAATGATGGAATTTGGAACACTGAGGGTGTATCACTGGAAATTACAATTGCTCCATATTTTTATGAGACTCCTTTTTTCTATTTAATATTTGGAGTTTCATTTATCGGAATCATTTTTTGGATAGTAACTCTTCGAGAAAAACAGAGCAAGAAAAAACAGTTTGAACTGGAAAAAATCATCCTGGAAAGAACTGAAGATCTAATCAAAGAAAAAGAAGAAGTTGAACATCAAAAGGCAATTAATGACGAGCTTAGTCAAGCCAAAGACACTTTCTTTACAAACATATCACATGAGCTAAGAACACCTCTTACCTTGGTCTTGGGTCCATTACAAAGTCTAGCCAAAAATAGTGACCAACTATCTGAAAAATGGGTCCGGCAGTTGAAAATCGCTAGAAGAAACGGGTACCGGCTAAAACAACTTGTTGAGCAGGTATTAGATCTCACCAGACTGGAATCAGGTAAACTGGAAATAAACCCTGAAAAAATAGACATTAATGCGAGAGTTCGGTTAATAGCAGAATCTTTTGAGAGTTTAGCAGCCAATAAGAAAATTAAACTTATAATCAATGTTCCAGAATCCGAAACGTGTGCAGGAATTGATGTTGATAAATTTCAGAAAATCCTCATAAACCTGGTTACTAATGCTTTAAAGTTTACATCGCCTAATGGCAAAATAACTGTGAGTGTTGAAGTAATAGATGGCTATGTAAACCTAATGGTTTCTGACACTGGCATTGGAATCGAAGAAGAGCGGTTACCATTTATTTTTGATCGTTTCCACACAAAAGAGAAAAGCTCTTCGAATAGTAGTTTTGGATTGGGGGTTGGCTTAAATCTTACTAAAGAGTTTGTTGAACTTCATGGCGGCTCTATTTCAGTTGAAAGTGAGTTAGGTAAGGGATCCCGTTTTTTGGTAGTACTTAAAAGCTGCGACCGAACAATGCAGGAAAATAATTTACAGCCCATAACATTTGAAGAAGTAGTAGAAGAAGAAAAAGAAGTAGCCATATATGAAGCTCCATCTCCAATAGTTACTATTCCAAGAAAAGGCAACCAAAAGAAAACTCACGTACTTTTGGTTGAGGATAACAAAGATATGCGGACGTATATTTCTCAACTTCTTACAAGAGAACAGATTCATGTAACTGAAGCTAAGAACGGTGTTGAGGGTAAAAAACAATTGTCCCTGATTAAACCAGATCTAATTATTTCGGATGTAATGATGCCTGAAATGGATGGATTTGAGTTTTCTCAATACGTACGATCAGTTCCCGAATATCGATTAACACCTATTATGATGTTAACAGCTTTGAAAGATTTCAGTAATCGTATACAGGCTTTTGACATCGGAGTAAGCGACTATTTGACCAAACCTTTTATAGAGCAAGAACTCAAAGTTCGAATAAACAATTTACTACGTTTGAAGTTCGAAAGAGACCAGGCTATTATTAAATCTTCAGCTTCAGAAGAAGTAGAATTAAGTGATGATGCAGCATTTGCTAAAAAACTACAGGCCTATATTCTAGATAATGTCAGAAATACTCAGATTTCGGTTGAAGAGTTAGCAACCCTTGCTAATATGAGCAGAAGACAATTCTATAGAAAACTTAAAACAAAAACAGGCTTTACTCCTGCAGAATTTGTAAAAGAAATAAGACTATTTAAAGCTCGCGAAATTATTGAAAACAGAAGAGCTCAAAGTATTTCTGAAGTAGCCTATGCAGTTGGATTTTCAACTCCATCTTATTTTACTAAAGTCTACGAAGAAAGGTTTGGAACCCGGGTTAATAGTTTACTCCGATCCTAAAATTTTTTCGTTCTAACCTTTCCGAAACTTAGCAATCTGCTTTATCTATAGCCTGAGAAGGTATCTATTAAAATTTGGCACATTTCTTACAACTTTTGGCACATCTCTTATATATTTGGCACTCTCCTCCTGCCTTTTGGCACACCTTTTTCGAAAGCAATTGATAATTTATTTCAGATATAAGAAGTGTTACATCTTGTACAAAACAGAAGCTAAACTGTACTAGAAATTCTGGATTAGTGAAAGGACAGGCAATAAAAAGATACTTATTCGCAAGTAGGTTATGCTTACTGGTGTGTGTATTATGAGTGATGATCTCCCTCAATACCTTATTACCTGCCCTTTCCTGGTCTAATAAAGCTACAGCTTAGAAATAGAAGTAAACAAAATAAGACTGGGTATGATTGAAAATACATTAGAACATGAAAATGATAATGAAACCATTAATCTTGTTGGTACTGGCAGGCATTGTGATTATTGCAACTCTGAGGAAGGCTTACCCAGGCCAATTGGCAATTATATAGTAAAGCTAGAGCCATTTCGTTTTAATGATCATAGCGAAAAGTTAGCTTGTCAGTGCTGTAGAAGAAAGATTCCTCGAGCATTTAAAAAGAAAAGGAATTCTGATAAAACAACCAGCAAACACGTCAAACAGAAAAAATCGATTCTATCTCTCTTTTAATTTTCGTTTCTGGCTCAAAATATTTCTCTACAATCCATCTACATATATAAATGAATTGTTTTTTTTGAAGCTATTTTAGTCCTGTGTTAAAAAAACTAAGGACTATGGGTACTGAGAAAGAATTACATTGTGATTTCTGTAACTCAATTAATGGTAAACCTAGATTAATAGGAGAATACATTGTCGAGTTAAAAGAGGTAACTATTAATGGAGAGAAAAAACTTGTTTGCCAGGGCTGCAAAATTAAGAATAGCGAGGTGAGAAAGTCTCTGATAAGTAATAACCCCGTCACAAAACAGGATCGATTTAAAAGCTTACTCCGATCAATAGGTTTTTGAACTTATACTTTCAAAAGTTGTTCAAAAACTCCGTAAGATTTTCTTCTTTTGCCAAACCAAGTCTTTTTCTTAGCCGATAACGGCTTTGTTCAACACTCTTCACTGAAATATTCAAAATACTTGCAATCTCTTTAGAGCTCAAATTAAGCCTTAACAAAGCTGATAGCCTTTGTTCTTTTACCGTGAGAAAACTATACTTCTCTTTTAGTGTGTAATAAAAACCCTCACTAATCTGCTCTACTTTCCTTTGAAATTCATTCATATCACTTTGAATGTTCACATTCTGATGAATTTCCAATTCAAGGGATGTTATATCCTTTTTAAGTTTTGAATTATTAGATGTAGCCTTGATCATTGACAGTTTATCTTTTACATGATCCAGAAACTCATTTTTTTCGACCAAATGGAGCGCGTAGTTTGTTAGTTCATTTTTGACCTGATCTATTTTGAGCTTTTCATTTTGAAGCTCCACTTCTGCAAGTTTTTTCTCGGAGTCAGCAATAGAGCGTTCTTTTTCAGAAATCTCTATTTCCTTTTTTCTTTTGTTTATATATGTCATCCCAAAAACGAATACCAGAACCAGAGCACCTCCCATAGAACCAGCTGTTATGATATTCCTCAATCTTTGATTTGCATTCACCTGACTTAAAAGAGCTATCTCCTTCTCTTTTTTCTCAGTTTCATACTTTTCTCTGGCTTCTGCGAGGAGTCGGGTATTTTCGTTATTTATTAGACTGTCATTTAATACTTTGAATTCAACATAGTGGTCGTACGCTTTTTCTGTATCTCCTGCAGTTTTATATATACTGGCAAGTGTCTCGTAAGAATCGCGTATATCATATCTGTTCCCAAACTTCCTGACAAGTTCAAGGGCCTTTTGGGCACTGTATATTGCATCGGAATGCTTCCCTTGAATTGAATAAATATCAGCCAGAGACCGATAGATCCCATCCGATTTTAACTCTTCGCCAATTTCTTCATTCCATTCTTTAGCTTTATTTAAGTAAACAAGAGCTGAATCTATGTTTCCAAGATTTTTAAATACTAACCCGATATTGAACATATCTGTGGTCATCAATACAGAATCCGAAATAGATTCTTTCATTACTAAGGCTTTCCGGTAATAGTCTAACGCGTGATACAAACTATCCTGTTGATAATAAATACTCCCGATTGCACTGGTAATCATTGAAGTTCTTTTCAGATCATTACTTTCATTGAAATATGAACCAGCCTCTTCATAGTAACTTTTAGCAGCCTCCAGCTGATCATTCCTATAGTATAGAATCCCAATGTTTCCAAAAAACCGACCTTTATCAAGAGATGTAATTTCAGAATGGAAGTACTTTGTAGCATCCTGGAAATAGTATAACGAACTATCTGTAAACCCCTTCATCATATAAGCGGATGCAAGATTATATCTTGAATTAAACAAATGAGAACTATCTCCAGTTTGCTTTGAGAATGAAACGAATCTCCTGGAGACCTCTACAGTAGAATCGAGATTGGAGTAAAAGAGATCCTGAAATAAACGATTATTTATTTCCCCTTTTAGTGAGTCATCTCTTACTATTTCCAGAGAATCAATTCTGGATTGTACTACATTTATTTGTGCATAAAGCACTTTATGACTAGCTAAACAGCATATTATAATTAACCCAAAATATTTCATAAGCCTTTAATAATCGAACTAACGGAAGTCTTTTCTTTAACTTCAGAAGCCAAGATAGTAGAAAATACGTCAACAAAATAACTCTACATTTACTCTACAGAAATGTTTTTTGCAAATCCAATCGCTTATAATCGCAATGTTGTTTAGGAAAACGTTTATTAAGAAACCTGGTTATTCAATTTTATGGCAATGTCATCCATCAATTCTGAAAGAAGATGTAACTTTTGTAATACGAGAGAATTGGACATACGAAAGGTAGGCAACTATATGGTTGTACTATCAAAGATTGAAGTTGATGGAGAAATGAGACTAGCCTGTCAGGGATGTAAGCGAAATGCAAAACAGATTACTCATATTCCGGTTAAACCAGCTAAAAAAAATTGGCTAAAGAAGATATTCCACAAAGCCTAAGCCTTGCTTTTCTTTTCCTCTCTTTTTCTTTCATTATGATCAAGGAACTTCTTTCGGATTCTCAGGGTCTTAGGAGTTACTTCCAATAGTTCATCGTTAGCAATAAACTCAATACACTCTTCCAGACTCATCTTCTTTGCCTGAGAAATTCTAACAGCATCCGCAGTAATAGAAGCCCGGTGATTTGTAAGAGCTTTCTTCTTTGCTACATTAACAATCATATCATCACTACGGTTGTTTGTCCCCACAACCATACCCATATAGATCGAATCACCAGGTTCAACAAAGAAAGTTCCTCTGTCCTGAACACCTTCAAGCGCGTATGCTGTTACATCACCAACCTCTAAAGCAACAAGTGCTCCACGAGTTCTACCCGGGATTTCTCCTGCATAAGGTTCGTACCCGTCAAACTGCTGGTGCATGATACCTGTTCCCCTGGTTTCTGTTAGCATTTCTCCTCTAAAGCCAATTAGACCCCGCGAAGGAACCCTGAATTCGATTCTGTTATTCTCTCCTTCCTGACTCATTCCCTGCATAATCCCCTTCCTCTTCTGGAGATTATCAATCACTTTGTTACTATAGTCAGTAAGTACATCAACGATTACTTCTTCAACAGGCTCATGAGTAACCCCATCAATTTCCTGCATTAGTACCTCAGGGCGTGAGACAGAAAATTCAAAACCTTCTCTCCTCATAGTTTCAATCAGGATAGCCATTTGCAACTCCCCTCTACCTGAAACCTTAAATACATCAGGGCTTGCCGTAGGCTCTACTCTCATAGCTACGTTAGTTCGGACTTCTCTTTCTAATCGGTCTTTGATCTGGTTTGATGTCACAAACTTCCCTTCTTTACCAGCAAATGGAGAGTTGTTTACCCTGAAATACATTGCAATGGTTGGCTTATCAAGATCAACATACTCAAGAGGTGTCGGATCAGATGCTACGGTTAAGGTATCACCTATATTAACAGTATCGTAGCCTGCGAGTGCTACAATATCACCTGCAAAAGCCTGCTCAACAGGCTCTCTGTTTAAGCCATTAAACGTAAACAGCTTTGTTGCTCTTCCTTTCATCTTCTGCTCACCCTTTCCGCTTACCAGGGCCACTTCCTGGTTCAGCTTAATTGTACCTTGCTCAATACGCCCAACTGCAATTCGGCCTACATAATCATTCCAGTCAATACTGCTTACTAGCATCTTAAAGTTTTCTTCCACCGGTTGTGAAGGAGCAGGTACATGTTCGACAATTTTATCCATCAGCGGAGCCAAACTCTCTCCTTCTTCTTCCAGATCTTCTTTGGCAAGTCCCTGCTTTGCAATTGCGTATAAAACCGGGAAGTCTAATTGCTCATTAGTAGCATCAAGCATTACGAAAAGATCAAAAATCTCATCAAGTACAGCATCCGGACGAGCATCGCTTCTATCAATCTTGTTAATTAATACAATAGGCTTATAACCGAGGCTTAATGACTTTCT
>JAVKDP010000002.1:0-20967 GCA_040222185.1 Balneolaceae bacterium
AACCTTTGAATAAAATATTGCTGTGCCTTCCTCTGTATAAAAACTTTGCGCAAACCCAGAAACAGCAAATAAAGCTCCAAAAATAAAACTCAATAATTTCTTCATACCATCTCCTAGTTATTTTGCGCGCCTTCAGTAATCCAAACGCGAATAGTTTCGATTTGAGTAGTGGTCAAAGGACTTCTTCCCAAAGGCATCCTGGAGCCATTATCGGGTGAAGCTTCAATCTTGTCGACCAATGGGCTTGAGTTCGGGTTTCCCGGAACTATGACTCTTCCGCCATAACTTGCACCAATGCTATTTAAAGCCTGGGAATGGCCAGATAGATTTACTCCGGCTGCGCTACCACCGCTTGTGTGGCAACCACTACCACCACAGGTAGTATTAAAGATCGGTTGTATCTGACCAGCATAGCTTACGTTCTGTATAGGTTCACCCCCATCAGTAGGATCTCCACCAGAAACAAGGTCTTCAGTGTTGTCTCCGCAAGCGGCAAATGTGATCATACCGCAAAGCAGCATAAATAAAGAGAATTTTTTCATAGTAACTTATAATGAATTTTAAATATGCCTAAATATACCCGGTAGCGGCCTGGCGCTGTTAGTACAAATCCGGTAAATACTTACACATTTCCGACAAAACAGGATCAAAAACCGTCAATTATTACAATTCCGACAGCTATTCAGTGGAGTTGTTTACTATAAAAGATCAGATGGGCTGAGTCCAAACTCATTCTTAAAACACTTGGAAAAGTATGATGGGCTAGTGAAACCAACAAGGTACGAGATTTCAGAAATATTATACTTTTGAAGTTGGATGAGCTCTTTAGCCCGGTGTAAGCGAACAGAAGAAATTAGCTGAATAGGAGATTTATTAGTAACAGCTTTAAGCTTACGCTGTAGCTGCCGTTCACTCATCCCTACTTCTTTACAGAGTGTCCCCACACCAAAAGATTCATCATCCAAATGAGTATCAATACTTTGCAGCACATTCTCTATTAAGGAACCATGTAACGGGAGTTGCTTGAAAGGAAAAGCCTCAGAGTAATCTTTTGTGTCTGCGTTATCTGAAACGCTGAATAACGAAAATGACTCTCCGTCTGTATACTCAAAATCACTGTTTATTTGGTTAAAACTTAAACCCGCTCCGGATAATAAATTCTTGACGGTTTGAGTGAGTACCACCTGGTTAGGCTCAGCCTGGCTTAGCATAGAATCAAAAAAACGTTCTGTTTCTTCACTTAAGAAATGAGTTTCATTATCCGCTACCTCTTTAATATGAATTCCTATGGATAACTCAGAATCCATTCCTCGCATGGCTTCAACCAGTTCTATACAACAGTTGGTAGCTTTACTTGGCCCATCAAAGATGGCCACAAAATTCTCTTGTGTATACTGAGCTATCTTCCCCCGATACCTCCCCACATATTGGCCTACAATTTCCTGGAAACTCTGTTTTTTATTGCCTGATGAAATGAATTTACCTGCTATTACGGTATACAATTTTCCATCATAACTTTTCTTAGGTTCGGTATTTTGCAAGAAGGACTTCATCTCATCTAGCACTTCCCGGGTATTTCCGGCCCAGAAAAGATGATCATCTCCCGGAAATTCTACAAACTTCGCACCTGGAATACGTTCTGCAATAAATCTCCCCTCTTCTATTTTTACGTCAATGTCATTAACCCGCTGCATGATTAAAGCCGGAACTTTAATAGATCCTAAAATATCGATAATATCCACTTCTGTATTCATTTTGGTGAGTACCATCGCGGCACTTGGGCTGGCACCTGACCTGAAATAGTTAGCCAACCAGTCCATAAAAATTTTGTCATCCGCTTTTGAGGGAGCCAGTGATTCCAAATCCATCTCACCACTTCCCCAATTCTCCTCGATCATATCATACACTACCTGGCGTTCCTGGTCGGTTGGAGCCCAAGGATAGTCTGGAGCAAACCTGCGCTTTGCAAAAATCCCAAATGTAATCATTGAAATAACACGATTCGGATAGGTAGCTGCAAATAAAGCCGAAACTGATCCACCTTCGGAATGCCCGAATAGTACCGCTTTCTCAGAACCAGCTGCGTCCATCACCGCACGAATATCGTCCATTCGCTCCTCTAAAGTAGAAAGCTCAACAACGCGATCAGAAAGACCTGTTCCTCTTTTATCAAATAGAATAACGCGAGCTACTTTCCCTAACTCTTGTAGAAATTCAACCAACTCCGGGCAGGCCCACATCAAGTCGATATTTGAAACCCACCCTGGGATATAGACCAGGTCAATAGGACCTGAACCAAACACCTGGTAAGCAATATTTATCCTACCACTCTTGGTATATTGAGTATTGGGTTTCGAAAACATTCTGTACTGGGACTGCTTTTTTTGATGAATATAAGTTAAAAGGCCAATTACGACACAAAAATAACTGTTTTGAAGATACTTTATTTTTGGGAATAGAGGGTGGAATACTCACATAAAAATCAGTGCGCAAGGTATCCTCAATTGGACATTAGTTTGTTTAAAAAGCGGACAGTTACAGAAGTTATTATTCTAATATTTTTTAAGGCTAATTCAGCCTGTTGATTTTGATTGTTATCCAGGTAATACAAGTAATCCAGATCAGATAAAGAGGAATGATTCATTCCGCTCAATGAATGCATTTCTATATTTGTACTAACAGACTTTAAAAAATCATAGTCAGGAGGTGATGCATACTCTGTGATAAACATCAAAACCGGAGTTGTAATATTAATCGTATGAGGAATTATTATTTCCCTTGAGCCAATCACCTGATGAATACTAACATCAAATGTTATGAAACCCAAAAAAGGTGTGTCCTCCAATTCCATTACTCCTTTTACTCCCAATGCCCCAGCAGAGTGACCGAATAACGCAATCTTTTTTAAATCTATTCTTTCGGTAAATATCCCTTTAGGGTCTGATCTATTTAGATTTTCAAGTTCATTCTTAACCGAGAAAATTCCACTTGAGAAATATTCAAGAGTCATCTCCACTTTTTTCTTAGCGTCCTCATAAGAACCTTCAGCAGCAGCGCTTACAGGAAAAGAGTTCCAAAAATTTCCATCAGGATTTATCGCCACTCCTTTTGTTGTAACCAATTTATTGAGATATGGAAAGTCTACAGCTACAACTATGTACCCTCTACTAGCTAATTCTTCAAGAAAGTGGGTGTAATAGTATTTACTCATTCCGTATCCTGGTGAAAAAATAACTACTGGGTAAGAGCTCTTTTCTTTCGATACTTGCTGATTCTTATACGAATTAGTCTGAGTCTTCTTTATCCGCAATACAAAGTTCTCTCCCACCATAGTACCAAAAGAATCGAGCTGAGGCATATAGTCTGAATGCTTTGCATCAGCTTCTAAATCAGTTGGGTACCAGATTCGAACATAAAACTCTCTTTTCTTATTTAAATCAGGTGTTGCTATTTCCTCCCTTTGATCACTCCATGTGTACGATACTGTTCCAACCTGAAAGTTTCCTGAGGGTTTAGGTAGCTTAATAGTTTGAGCATTTAATGATAAACCTGAATTTAAAAACAGTATTAAAGTTATTAGAGAAACAGTATTCAGCAGTTTCCTTTTTATTGAAACTTGATCAAAGTTCAATTTTTTAAGCATTACATATAGTTAGGTTCCCAATTTATAGTAACACTTCTATTCAGTTTGATAGTTACGATTAGTGTTAACTTCTATTTAATACCTGCAACAGAAACTCTTAAATACGATTCAGCGGAAAAGCTATAAAATGAGGTTAATCCTTACTCAGAGAAGTGAGAATCTTTCTCAAAGAATTGTACCTTCTATTTAGTCTGCTACAACTTATATCTTAGCCATCCAGAAAAATCAACTAAGACCCCATACAAGTGATAAACATAGAAAACTTAGATTTAAAAAAACTTGATAAGAGTGGCCTTAAAATTTTGGTTGATTGGGCAAGAGAAGAAGGTTGGAACCCTGGAGACTATGATTATGATGTGTTTTGGAAAACTGACCCTGACGGATATTATGGGTTTTATTTAGACGATAAATTAATCGCTGGAGGTGCCGTAATTTCTTATAACGGGGAGTTTGGCTTTATGGGATTATTCATTGTTCATCCTGATTTTCGGGGTCAGGGAATCGGAAAAAAACTTTGGTATTTAAGAAGGGATCTCCTGATAAGCAGACTTAAGGATGGCGCAACTATTGGTATGGATGGTGTAGTTGAAATGCAACCGTTTTACGAAAAAGGTGGTTTTAACATAGCTTTTAGGGATGAAAGATATGAGTGTGTCGGTCAAAGGATACCTACCAGTAATGCCATATCTGCTATTGAGGCAGAAGATTTTGAAAAATTGGTTGATTATGACTCAAAATGCTTTGGTTATGAGAGAAAAGAATTCCTAAAGAACTGGTTAGTGATTCCTGGTAGCACAGCCTTCAAATTTTCAGGAAAGAATAAGCTTAATGGTTATGCCGTCATCCGAAAAGTTAATTCCGGATTTAAAGTAGGACCTATATTTGCAGATAATGATGAAATCGCTGAAGAGTTATATAAAGCCTGCCTGAACTCGGTTCCAGGAGAGTATTTGTATCTTGATATTCCTGTGATAAATGAAGGAGCTGTTAGACTCGTGAAGAAATATAAGGCTAAGTACATTTTTGAGTGTGCAAGGATGTACTATGGAAAGGATCCAAAAATAAATATCGATAAGATATATGGAATAACAACCTTTGAACTAGGTTAAAAGTGAATGTTTAAAGTAGTATAAAGAGAATATTAGAAATGGATAGCAATCTGAATCAGATCAAAACAGAGGTTTACGATAAATGTTCTCTTGAAATTACAGGCTTTGAGGCCGAACCAGAAAGTAAAGAATACGACGCTTGTAGGTTTGAACTTAATGGACAGAGCGTAATATATAGAAACGCCAAAATAACACCGAAGAAAGTAGGTCAGTTTGTAACGTTTTGGAAACGAAATGCGAATGGAACAATTGAGCCATTTGGCGAATCCGATCGAATTGATTTTTATGTTGTGACCGTACGGGCAGAGACCAAATTTGGACAGTTTATTTTTCCAAAATACGTACTGATTGATAAAAGAATTATCTCAACAGAAAAGATAGAAGGAAAAAGAGGATTCCGGGTTTATCCCAAATGGGACGTTGTGAAAAGCAAACAAGCCAAACGAACTCAAAAATGGCAATTGGATTACTTTTACGAAATAGACAATTCAACAGATTTAAAAAGAGTATCGGAATTGTATGAATAATATTGAAGACTATTGCCCTGTTGATAAAGAAGTTTATAAAAGCATTGAAATTGCGGAAAGTACAAGTAAAAAACTGAAGCCAATATAACAAAACCCATCACCGTCATTGCGAGGAGACTGGTGATTAGAAATCGAAGCAGAACCCTTCCGACGAAGCAATCCCCTGGAACTGATTTAGGAGCTATGACAAGGAGATCGCCGCGTCGAGAAGTTCATAAACCTAAACTCAATTCAACCTCCTCGCGATGACACTAACAAAGAAAAACTAAGCCCGTCATTGCGAGGAGACTGGAGATTTAAAAACCAAAGAAGAACCCTTTCGACGAAGCAATCTAATGGAACAAGTTCAAGAGCTTTGTTAGAGAAATCTTTATTGTTCCACAACAGAACTTTGAACTGAGTTCAATGAATTACCCTTTCACACTTTTCAATAAGAAAATACCAGCAAGCCAGGGTGCAAGTTGAATCATGATCGGCATTCCAAAAGGCCCTACTCCTATTGCAAATAAAGTAGCTGCCAAAATTCCGAATATAATAGTTGATGTTCCAAACCAGGCTGGTAGTACACCGGATTTTTTAAATGCTATACCATAAAGAGCGATACCAAAATAGGTTAGTATCATATAAGAAACATACAGACTGCCTGCCCAAAGTTCGGTTGCTTCATAGAATTTATGGACTATTCCTGATGCAGCTTTTTCATCTGCTGCCCAAACCATAGCCGTAATTCGAAAAGAGAGATGTATGAGCCAGAGTATCCCTCCTGAAATAACTAACAAATAACCGGTTTTATGAATACTGGTTTTATCATCCCTTTTTTTAATACAACCATTCATGTAAGTCATTCCAGATAAAAAGATCAGCTGTGAAATAAAGAAGCCTATACTTGTCCAGTAGTGTCCGAATTTGTTGGAATAAATGGCATCAAGATTGGTTGTAGGGAATGTAGTTGCAGAAATAAAGGTACAAGCAGCGCCGACAATCAATAAAATTGATGTAATAGTTGCTATAGGGTTAAGCTTAATCTTTCCAGGTGAAGTTAAGCTCCACAAAGCCAACCCAATAATTACTAAGTGAAAGAGAACCGCTCCAATAAAAATTTCAAGATTACTACTAATCTTTATACCAAATAAAACGGGTACCGACAAAACGGGTAAAATCCATACATAAACTTCGGATAGTGTTTTCTTGTAATTCTTAGTTCCAGGCATGTTTGATCTCCTAGTGCTTTTGACAAACTCATTCAGGGTTTTTTGCCAATCATACCCTATACTTTTAAACTTTTCAGAACTAACAGGTAAGAGATCGTGATTCTTTACCGCTTTATGAAGAGATATTCTTGTCGTAAAACTGCCTTGGGGTAAGGCCTGTATATTTTTTGAAATATTTATTGAAAGAAACTTTATTTGAAAAGCCTGAATCCAGCGCCACTGCAAGCATTTTTGGATTGCTTTGATCTTCCTTCATAATCCGAATGGCTTCTTGTACCCTTAAGTTATTGATAAAGTCGGGAAAGCTTGAGTTCAATTCATCATTTACAAATCGGGATAGATATCTTGGGGGAACTCCCAGCTGATTGGAAATATCTTTCAGTTTAATGTGCGATTGCAGGTATATTTTTTTGGCTATAAGCCCTTCTAAACCTTTTTTGATTTCATTAATCGTGTCTTTGTTTATCTCGCTGCTTAGCGGAGGTGTAGCTGTATTATTTTTCCAATAGGCGATAAATCCGATCGAATAAACAAGTACTGTCATTATGGTTCCAAAAAAATAAATCAAGGACAATCTGTTCGGAATACCTATTGCAATAAGTATGATAAAGCTTATTGTAAATAACACGTAAGTTGAAAAGCAAAGGATCATCACTTGCTTATAGTCAAACTTTCGAAAGCTTGTTATAAAACCTGATTTCTTTTGGTAAAAATGTACCGTTAAGATGGAATAAGCTATCGCCGAAAGTGCACTTAATAAGGAATAATCTAATGGCAAATTGTGAAGACCTAAAACCAGCCCTGTTTCAAACAACATAAAAATTAAAAAGGGTGTACCATGAAGCACATAGGTTGTTTTATTTTCGATTTTCTCGTCTAATGACTTTATGAAAAAAAAGAAGCTTGGCCCAAAAAGGAACATAAAGGGTTGCAGGATCACTCTGGGGTAAAGTAAAGGTGCAACCGAAGAATTCAATAATGCAAAGTTTAAAGTTGGTAGAGCATAGGATAAGATAAATACAGCCATTAAGTGATTTGGGTATTTCCTGCTTCCCTTTAGAAATAGTAACATAGCAAGCACAAACCCCTGAACTCCTCCAAAAGCGAGTATTAATGGAAATATTCCCTCAAATGTTATAGATGGCATAATGTGATGCTCAATTTAAGCCGGAAATTAACTAATAAAGTCTATTTAATTCTTTTCTTTTCTGTTCTTTGAGAGAGATGGGCAAGGAATCTCTTAGAACAGGTTTATGAGCGTTCACAGGGAGATCGCCAGTCGATGAGTTTATAAACCTGAACTCTCTTCTGGCTCCTCGCGATGACATTAACAAAGAAAGAACAAAGCCCGTCATTGCGAGGAGAATGGTAATTGGGAACTAAACCAAAATACTTTCGACGAAGCAATCTCATGAACAGTACACATGAAATTGTTATAGTTCGTAACACCATTTTTCATTCGTAAGATTTTATAGCATTTTTATACCAATAATTTATACGCTAACTATCATTACATCATGCTCGTAAAACGATTCACCCTCTTAGCAATTATGCTATTGGTAGCATTTGATATAGCTACTGCACAAAAATCCAGAAATTCAGATGACAATTCATCTGCCATTTCTTCTCAAAGTTACAATGCTTTTGCATTTAGAAATGTCGGCCCTGCTTTTTCCTCTGGAAGAATTGCTGACATTGCCATCCACCCTGATAACCGCCATGTTTGGTACGTTGCCGTTGGTTCTGGTGGTGTTTGGAAAACGGAAAACTCAGGAACAACCTGGACCCCTATTTTCGATAAGCAATCAGTCTACTCTATTGGTTCTATTACCATTGACCCAAATAATACTCATCGTATTTGGGTTGGTACAGGCGAAAATGTTGGTGGCCGCCATGTAGCCTTTGGCGATGGCGTATATCTAAGTGAAGATGGTGGTACTTCCTGGAAGAATATGGGATTACCTAATTCTGAACATATTGGGAAAATTATTGTTCATCCTTCGAATTCTGACATTGTAATGGTGGCTGCACAAGGCCCTCTTTGGAATAAAGGTGGTGAACGCGGATTCTATCTCTCAGAAGATGGAGGTAAAACATGGACCAAAACCCTTGGAGATGATGAATGGGTGGGAGTAACTGATATTGTAGTTGATCCAAGAGATCCAAATGTTGTGTATGCTGCTACCTGGCAACGACACCGTACGGTTGCTGCCCTTATTGATGGCGGACCGGGATCCGGAGTTCATAAATCAACCGATGGCGGTAAAACATGGAAAGAATTAAAGAAAGGTCTTCCTGGCGGTATTAAAGGTAAGATTGGTTTAGCCATCAGCCCTCAAAACCCTGATTATGTATACGCTGCTATTGAAACGGTACGACGTAATGGCGGTGTGTATACAAGTACAGATCAAGGAGCTTCATGGAAGAAAATGTCCGATGCTGTAGCAGGCGCAACAGGGCCTCATTATTACCAGGAATTATACGCTTCTCCACATGATTTTGGCACTATTTACCTGGTGGATGTGCGAATGCAGGTTTCATATGATCATGGAAAGACATTCAACCGATTAAATACCAGCGCTACACATTCTGATTCTCATTCCTTGAATTTCTTGCCTGATGAGCCTGGTTACTTACTCTTAGGAACCGATGGTGGTATTTATGAAACTGTAGATAACACCGAATCCTGGAGATACATTAAAAATCTACCTATAACCCAATACTACAAACTGGCTGTAGACGATGCAGAACCTTTTTATAACATCTATGGTGGTACCCAGGATAATGGCTCCCATGGTGGGCCATCCAGAACCGATGATGCTGGTGGAATCCGTAATGCCCATTGGTCGCGTGTATTAGGTGGAGATGGACATCAATCAGCAGTGGAGCCGGGGAACCCTGACATTGGTTATGCAGAATCTCAGCAAGGTTATTTGAATCGTTTAGATCGTATCACAGGTGAATCTGTGTTCATTCAACCTCAACCTGGTGCTGGCGAAGGTGAGGAACGTTTCAATTGGGATGCCCCTATCCTACCCTCTCAACACGTTCCAAGTACCATTTATTTTGCTTCACATCGAGTCTGGAAATCTACTGATCGTGGTGATAGCTGGGAAGCTATTTCGGGTGATTTGACCAAAGATAAAGATCGAATTACCGAGCCAATCATGGGACGAACTCAAAGCTGGGATCATGCCTGGGATTTGTATGCAATGTCGGAGTTTTCAACCATCACGTCATTGGGTGAATCTCCTATCAATGCAGATGTACTTTATGCTGGTACCGATGATGGACTGCTTCAAGCCACAAGAGATGGAGGAGCAAATTGGACCGCCACAGAAGTAGGAAGCATAAGAGGGGTTCCCGAAAACGCTTTTGTGAATGATGTCCGTGCAGATTTGTTTGATGAAGCCACTGTATATGCAGCATTAGACAATCACAAAGAAGGTGATTTCAAACCTTATCTGATAAAAAGTACCAATTATGGAAGGTCATGGAGCTTAATAACCAGTAACCTGCCTGATGTAGGAATGGTATGGAGGATCGTACAGGATCATGTAAACAAAGACCTGTTCTTCCTGGCTCACGAATTTGGAGTTTATTTCACCATTGATGGTGGTAATGAATGGGTTAAAATGAAAGGAGGGATACCTACTATTTCTTTCCGCGATATTACAATCCAACGACGGGAAAACGATGTGGTTGGAGCCACCTTTGGAAGAGGATTTTATATACTTGACGACTATACTCCGCTAAGAAGTTTAACTCCGGAGTTATTGGCTCAAGAAGCACATTTATTCGAACCAAGAGACGGAGAATGGTATATCCCCAAAAATGCCGTTCGTTATATGGGGGATGATTATTACTCAGCTCCCAACCCTCAGTTTGGTGTTAACTTCACCTACTATTTGAAAGAAGGACTCACTACGCTTAAAAAAGAGCGTCAGAAAATGGAAAAAGAACTTGGTGATGAGGACATACCGTTTCCAGGTTGGGAAAGTTTAGAAGCAGAAATGCGTGAAAAATCCCCTGCTATTCATTTAAAAATCTATAATAGTGACGGTGAGTTGGTTCGACGAGTCCGGGCAAAAACATCAAAAGGATTCCATCGAGTAAATTGGAATTTACGTACCACATCGCAAGGGCTAATCAATCCGGATCGAACTGGTAGTGGAAATGGTAGTATGGCCAGGCCCGGCACTTACACAGCTCAATTAGTAAAAATTGTAGATGGAGTTTCTACAAATATTGGTGGAATGGTTGAGTTCGATGTGGTACCTCTTAGAGAAGGTGCCCTTCCTAGAAAATCTGATGCTGAAGTACTGGCATTCCAGGACGAATTGCAGGAGTTTTCGAATAAGGTGCAAATGGTCAACAATGAGATGGATGAAATGGAAGAGCTAATTAGTGCTATGCAGGTTTCGCTTAGTCGTTCAACAACACCTGATGCCGAGTTGATGAAAGACTTACATGATGCTGAAATGACACTCAAAGCTCTTGATACCAAAATGAATGGAAACCTGCCTCAAAGAGAGCTAAGAGATGTGATGCCAAAAACGGTTATGAATCGAATTTCTGTAGCTTTTAGTGGATTAAGAGGTACTTATGGACCAACGGCTATGCACCAGGAAATGCTTGAAGTTGGAAAAGAGGAGTTTGAGCTCATTCATAATGAATTTCATCCTCTGATGCATGATGTAATACCTGCTCTGGTTGAACGACTTAAAACAAATGGAGCCCCACCTATTATAGGATTGGATCACGATTAAGAATAGCTAAGCAATGAATAAAAAAGCCTTTCATTTATTTATGAGGGGCTTTTTTTGATACGACTAGGCAAGAGTGTTTCTAAAAGAATATGCTGTTGATAGTTTTTACATAGACGTTTGTTTATACTATTTTCTTTGATGCTATCAGCAAAAGCTAAACGAAATATAAACCGGATAATGCCTTTTGGTTTCATCTGGTTGGGATGTGTCTGGGTTTTCATGTTTAATGATATCAGCTTGATCGGCGATCAGAATTTATATCCCGAAACTGCTGTTACGCTTACACCATTAGTCTTTTTATTTGCAAGTCTTGCTATTTTCTTGACAGGCTTGTTAATAGGAACCATGGAAATGGTAGTACTAGAGAAACGATTTACAAATCATAGCTTGCTTGCTAAGATTGGGGCAAAATTCCTGATTTACTTTTCACTACTGTTCTTTATAATCTTGATAACTTTTCCACTAGCCGAAGCCATTGAGCAGGGCCTATCTCCCTTCCATCCTCAAATCTTACAAAAATTGGTTCGGTTTTTGGGAAGTTTGATTTTCCTGAATACTGCTCTTCAACTTTCCTTTGAATTATTTTTAAGTCTGATATATTCTTCTATAAGTGAACATTTAGGGCATAACATGCTCAAGAACTTCTTTACAGGACGGTATCATACACCCAAAGTTGAAAAAAGAATTTTCATGTTCCTTGATATGAAAAATTCTACTTCTATAGCCGAAAAACTTGGGCATGTCAGGTACTTCGATTTTCTACGGCAATATTATGATGCCTTGTCAGATTCCATTATCAACCACCTGGGTGAAGTGTATCAATACGTGGGAGATGAAATTGTGATTACCTGGGAATATGAACATGGTACAAGGGATAATAACTGGCTTGAGTGCTTTATTGATTTGAAATCCGCAATCACTGAATCATCAGTCAATTTTAATAAAGAGTTTGGGGTTTCTCCGGATTTTAGAGCGGGAATTCATTCAGGTGAAGTGACTACGGGAGAAATTGGAGCGCTTAAAAAAGAGATTGTTTATACAGGTGATGTACTAAATACTGCGGCTCGGTTACAAGCATTATGTAAAGAGTACAATACGGATCTTATTTTTTCGCAAGAGCTAAAAGAAGGAATTTCATCTCTAAAATCATCTAAATCTGAACAAATGGGAGAAATTTTGTTAAGAGGAAAAGCTAATCCAATCCAGATTTATTCGATCTTAGATACAAAATAAGCTAGTTGTTAGTCTCTTTTTTCAATTTCATTAAATAGAAAATCCTTATTGCTTAAACTATATATATTATATACTATCCATTTAGTATTAAAAATATAGTACAATGAGATATACCTATTTATTGATTCTATTTTGCTTGTTTAATGCAAACACAGGCCTAAAAGCTCAGAGCTTAAGCTGCTTCGATGAATACAATACAGAAGATGAGCCTTATAGAATTGAAAGGGTTACCCTGGACAGTGATGGAGTTACACTAGCTGTCGAATTGTATTTGCCAAAAGAGCGAGGGAATTACCCTGCCCTACTCATGCTCCCAGGTGGAGGAAACAATGTTCAAAATCTCCGGAATGTCCCTGAATATCTTGGCAGAAGAGCTGCCGCTTGCGGTATAGTAGCTTTATTCTTTGATAAAAGAGGTACAGGAAACTCTACAGGTGAGTATGGAGAAACTGATTTCAATGATTTTCTTGTTGATGCCAGTTCAGCGATCGATTATCTGGCAATGCATAGCGAGGTAAACACTTCAAAAATTGGAGCGACAGGTTTTAGCCAAGGCGGGCGTTTGATCGCAAATCTCGCAGTTCGTAATAAGCGCGTATCGTTTATAGCTGGGGTCTCCGGGCCTATAAATAAGGTTGGACCGAATAGATACTACGCAGTGAGTAATTCATTCGATAGAACACAATTAAGTGATTCAATAAAAGCGGTGATAAGGCCTTATTGGGAAGAACATTTCAATGCTTTAGAAGCAAGAGACACAACCCGATCTCTTATTCTGGACAAAAAAATTGAAGAGGCTGGCCGGAATATTCGTAGAGGACTTTTACCACCTTACCATGCCAACAGAGACCGCTCACCCATATACAACTCCATGGGCATTGATTTACTCACCGAACTTGAAAACCTCACTATCCCCTGGTACAGTATTTATGGCGAAGACGATCCTATTGTTTCTGCTAAAGAAAGTATTGCAAACATAGAGCGTTTAATGAAAAAAGCTGGCAATACTGATTATGTAATTGAAAATATTCCAGACAGCAACCATGCTATTTATAACCCCACCACACAAAAACAATATCCCTTCGAGAGGAAAATCATAGAATGGGTTTTGATGATTACTAAGAGCTAGATAATCCATCAAAAATTCATATTAGCTTGGTTACTTCATTCTGAGAAATGGAGAAATCAAAGTGAAAATTAGAGTTGAAAAAATTCAGGCTTTAATCGGAGACATCGAAGAGGTCATTTCGATTTTAGAAGCTTCTGAAATTGAACATATCGCAGAGTTAGAACAGGTCCACCCTTCTTTTAGAGATGGAGCAAGAAACCTGATTCACTATAGTGCGTTCAGGTCTTTAAACTTAAAAAAGCTTCAAAAGCGGCTTAGTAATTTTGGGTTGTCGATTCTTGCCAGCACAGAATCTCATGTAATGGCTACGTTAACTAACAGCCGTCAAATCCTGCTGGCTCTTATCCAGGAAAAAAGACAACTAACCAATCCCAAAAGAATCTCTATCAAAAATTCGGTTAAACAGCAAAAGAAGCATACTAAAGACCTGTTTGGCTATCGCTCGAAAGGCCGAAGAGTCAGGATAATGGTTACACTACCTACTGAAGCGGCTCATAATTATCAACTTGTGCACGATTTAGTAGCATCAGGCATGAATACAGCCAGAATTAACTGTGCACATGATAATCCCGAAATATGGAGTCTGATGATCCAAAACCTGGATAAAGCAAAAGGCGAACTACATAAAAATTGTAAAGTATTTATGGATCTGGCCGGGCCTAAAATCAGAACAGGTTCACTGGGAGCAGGCGCTATGGTTCGGAAATTCAGGCCAAAAAGAAATGAGTTGGGAGAAGTTATCCAGCCTGCCAAAATTGAAATGGTTGCTGAATCTGATCCCAATTCAGTAAATGATATCCAGGTAGAAGCTTCATGGTTGTATTCTTTAAATGAAGGTGACTCAATTGATTTCAAAGATGTCCGAAAGAAAAAGCGGAGGTTATTTGTTAAAAGCGTACTAAACAACCGTGTTCTAACCACATGTAGAAAAACAGTCTATATGATGACAGGCACAGCTTTGAAATCAGCTTCAACACTTGAAGAAAGTAAGGTTGGGAAGTTACCAGCCAAAGAGCAAACCATTTTGCTTCATAACGGCGATTACCTTCGACTACTAAAAAATCAGGTCCCGGGAAAACCTGCAGAGTTAAACAAAAACAACGAAATAGTATCCATTGCACAAATCTCCTGTTCTTCTATAGATATTTTCGACATGGTTAATACCGGGGAAAGGATTCTATTTGATGACGGAAAAATCGGAGGAATTATCAGAGAGGTTTCAGAAGATGAAATCCTGGTTGAGATCCTTCAGGCAAAAGCAGGTGGTTCAAAACTAAAAGCTGATAAAGGAATAAACCTTCCTGATTCGAATCTTAATATCTGTGGCTTAACTAAGAAGGATCGAAAAGATTTAAAGTTTGTGGTTCAACATGCTGACGCTGTAAACTTTTCTTTTGTTAATTCGGCTGCTGATGTGACTGAATTATATGCTGAACTCGAAAAAATTGGAGCTAAAGATGACCTTGGGGTTGTTCTCAAAATTGAAAACCAAAATGCTTTTGATAACCTAACTAGTATTCTTTTAACCGCCATGCAACGATACCCTGTTGGAATAATGATTGCTAGAGGAGACTTAGCCATTGAGGCAGGCTGGGAAAAGATGCCCCGAATTCAGAATGAGATACTTCGTTTATCTGATTCAGCTTATGTACCTACCATTTGGGCTACACAGGTTCTGGAAAACATGGCAAAAAATGGAATCCCATCCAGGTCGGAATTGACAGATGTAGCCAGTAGCTTGAAAGCCGATTGTGTGATGCTAAATAAAGGAGCATATATTTTGGATGCTGTCAGTCTTCTGCATAAGATATTATCCGGTATGAATTCTTATCGCGACAAAGATGTCAGAATGTTTGAGGCTATCAATTTTTAGGTGATTCTTGCTCAAAGGAATTGTGAGGATGGGTGGCACTGCATGCTTAACTCTCCAGCCTAGTCATCCCGAATTTATTTCTCCCAGGGAGTCCTGGGGACGGGATCTTTGTAGTTTTTATCAGTTATGATTTACATGTCTTTAATTTTAAGTCTTTTCATAAGATTCTGTTTAGTATTATTCCATGTACAATACGAACAAATTTCAAACATCTAATTGTGTTTGATTTCGATTATTCATTTGTTTCGCAAAACACAACATGACTCCTACTCTTGGGCAATTATAGTATCACCGATTATCTTGTAGAAATAGACCGCGATGAAAATGCATTCGACCGTCTTTTCCCTTTTATCTATGATCAAATAAAGACCCTAGCACAATCTCATTTACGTAAAGAGCAGGGTAACATTACACTGCAACCCACCGAGTTAGTGCACGAGTTATACCTGAGACTTATAGATCAAAGTCGTATCACGGTTAATAGTAAGCGCCACTTTTATGGGATTGCGTCTAATTGTCTGCGCCAGATCTTAGTCGATCATGCTCGAAAGAAAAAAGCCAAAAAGCGTGGCGGCGATGCTTACGATATTACTCTGATACCTGAAGAAATTGCTATAGATGAACATGAAGAGCACGTTCTTGCTATAGATGAGTTGTTACAAGAACTCTATGCACTTGATGAACGTGCTGCACAAATCGTTGAGATGAAGTTTTTTGGTGGGATGAGAACGGCTCAAATCTCGGAGGTACTTGATGTGTCTGAAAAAACGGTGAAACGTGATTGGAGCAAAGCTAGACTATGGATTTATACAAAACTTCAAAAACAGATAGACGAATAGTCCCATATCTGACTTTTTTTCCGCATTAATAGTATGACTACAAATACATGGAAAATCTTATCTGAAGTTTTAGAAACCCCTGAACTAGGACGCGTTGAAAGACTCAAAGAATTATGCGGAGAGCGCACAGACCTATACAATAGCATTGCACCCCTTCTTGACGATGCTTCTGTAATAGATGATTGGTGGGACACTTCATTCAGACTAAACGCAGCTATACTGGAAGATGTGTACGAAGAACTACATATAAAATTCCCAAGCCTGGAAGAAATCATAGGTACGCACCTGGGTGCTTACAAGATTATCGAACTTATCGGTTCTGGAGGTATGGGCAATGTATTCTTAGCTAAACGAGATGATGGCACTTTTGAAAGGGATGTTGCTATTAAATTGATGAACTTCAGTATGAACACAGACGATGTGCAACGTCGTTTTGAGTCTGAACAACGTATTCTCGCCTCCCTAAACTTTCCAGGAATCGCGCAACTGTACGATGCATCTCTTGTAGACGACAATACCCCTTACTTTGTAATGGAATATGTAGATGGAATGGATGTTGTTTCTTATGCCATCGACAATGCATTATCTACTACAGATCGCCTGCATCTGTTTAGCAGAATTTGTGAAGCCGTAGCTTTTGCTCACAGTAATTTGATTATTCATAGAGATTTGAAACCGTCAAATATACTGGTAACCAAAGATGGGAATCCTAAAATTCTGGATTTCGGAATCTCGTCATTTATTGAAGAGTTTGGCGATCATCAGTCGAATGAGAATAAAACAGCAATAACTCTCTCTTACTCTGCTCCCGAACTAATAGAGAATCAATCTATAAGTACTTCGATAGATATTTACGCACTTGGCATTCTTTTATATGAGTTATTGACGGGATCGCACCCTTTCCAGCTAAAAGACAAAGGCCAAGATGAAGCCCTTGAGATCGTCTTTAATACGAAAACACCATCTATCCTTGCGCATGATATAAAATCAAGGGACCTGGATGCTATTATCCAAAAAGCAACTCAAAAAAAGCCAGATGATCGGTATAAAAGTGTAGAAACCTTATTGGACGACATTAGACGCGTGCAGAATAATATTCCTATCAATGCTCGAAAAACAGGCAGCCTGGAACGAAGCCTAAAACTTTGGAAACGATATCCATTTGGAGTTTCTGTAAGCACCTTGTCATTAATTGGGCTTTTAGGTTTTGGTGCATTTTATAATGTACAGATTACGAAAGAACGGGATATTGCTCAACGTGAAGCCCAAAAAGCTACGGTCACAAAAGACTATCTCATCGATTTATTCAAGTCTGCAAATCCGTTGAATGCCCCAGGTGAAAAACAAACAGTCGAAGATTTTTTGAATGTTAGTGTAGAAAATCTGAAAGGTTTGGATTCGGAACCTCAGATAAAAGAAGAGGCCAGCTACACCCTGGCACAAGTATCTTTTCATTTAGCAGATTTTGCTAAAGCTGAATCACTCTATTATGAAAGTCTAAATTTAAACCAGAATATATTTAAGACACCTACTCAACATCAGGCTAATGTATTACAAGCCATAGCATCCATTTATATAAATAACGGGGATTATAAGGTAGCAAAAGAACTTGCTGACTCAGCTTTAAGTGTTAATCGGACAATGTTTAATGAAAACTCTTTAGAAGTAGCAAGCACTAAGCTGATGGTAGCAAATATTGTTGCCCATCTTGGAAACCTGGATAGTGCAGAAACATTGATTAGGGAGTCAGAACGTGTTTTTGAGCGTCAAGAGAACCCTGATTATCCCCTATTAATACAAGCATTACACACATCGGCTGATATAAGCCGAGAGGCAGAAGATTATGAACGCTCGGTACGTGTTCTTACACAGTTAACTCAGATTCTTGAACAGCATGCTCCGGATGATCGCTTTTCATTTTCTGTAGCTCAGAATGATTTGGGTTTTTCTAATCGTATGTTAGAGCAATATGACCTAGCTATTGAAGCATATGAACAAAGTTTAGAAGTCTTAGAAGTTCTATACGGTAAAACCCACCCTAATACATTGAACGTGCTTCTCAATCTAGCTACTGTGTACGCATTAAATGGAGATGTGGAGTCATCCGAAGCTATTTATATAGATAGAATTGAACGTTCAAAAGAGCAGTATGGGAGTGAGCATTGGAGACTAGGTCAAGCATACTCTGCAATCGCAGGATTCTACCAGAACACTGGTTCTTTTGATAAAAGTGTTAAAGAATATGACAATGTAATAGCCCTATATGCATCTACACTTGGCGATAATCATTTCTGGACCAATCGTGCCAGGTTGAATAAATCTATTAGCGAAACATTAAGCGGAGATTTAAAAAGTTCATCTTTTTTTGCAGAAACGTTATCACGTATTAAAACTAACGTTGATGGTAGACTCACCTACTACAATTATTCTAGCTTCGAACGTATGAAAGAAAATGTTGAGAAGTATGAGTTAACAGCTTATGCCAAAGCCATAACTGATTTTATGACCTGGCATGATGCTACATACGCTCAGTAAGAGGTTATGATTATTTAATCAGCGTCAGGCGACGAGTTAAGCTAACGCTATTTTCCATACTCAATTGATAGATATAAACCCCAGACGATAGATTTTGTGCGTTGAACGTCACAGTATGCGCTCCTGATCTCTGGAATTCATTGTTTACCAACACGCTAACACTTCTCCCTAATATATCGAAGACTTCGAGCCTTACGCTTCCAGCATTCGGAAGGCTATAGTCGATATTGGTACTCGGATTAAATGGATTAGGATAATTCTGAGAAAGCTGGATCTCATTTGGCAATTCGGATATCAACCGTTCATTGCTGGTAACAATACCTACCCCAGGCTTCTCAGAAGAAGGATTTTGTCGTAAGTAAGGAAAGCTAGTGCCTTCATCAATGTCCCAAATATTGGTGAAGTCCCAACCGGTAAATGTATTTTGCATACTCATTTGTTCAGATGTAATACCTCCGGTAGTTATCCTGAAGTTCACGGCGTTAAAAGCGTCTTCTGCTCCAAAAAGATCTGTGTTCCAATAATTATCTCTGACTTTTGTCTCTGATATAGCTGCATTGCCTGGCGTTTGAAAAGCGAATCCGATAATTCCGCGATAAGTATTTATCATATCTGCATCACGGAAGGCGATTTCACCAAACGCATAATTATTCCGCACACTTAAGGGATCCTGGTTAGGATCCAGAGTCGCTGAGATTCCATAACTTCCAATGATTCCACCTGTAGATGAACTGTCGTTTACCTGAAATTCAACATAGTTATTTTCTACAGTACCGTATTCATATACGCCCACCAAACCTCCAAATATGATGGTCTTTTCTATTTCCACTTCAGCAAAAGACTCAGAGATATCGCCTTCCAGATTTGAACCAACTAGCCCTCCTATAAGATTATCAATGGAAAGAATACTTCCTTGAAATGTAGAACGAGAAATTTCTCCAGCATTTACGGATACCAAACCACCTGCCTGAAAAGCTCCCGTGATGATGCCCTGGGCTGACGAGTTCGAAATAGTACCCTCATTCCACCCGGCTATTAAACCAAGTGAACCGAATTCAATTTGAGCATTTCTTACTTCAACGCTATCTATCGTTCCTCCTTCTTCTACTCTACCTGCAACTATTCCAGAGAATCTAGGAGCGTCACCAATAACAACCATTGGGTTATTGATCACTATATCCACAGGTATTTCTTCATTAGGTAAAAGTTCAAAATTGGCACCATCTATTACTACGTTTTTCACAGTGCCTGTAACTGCATAGAACATGCCTATAATTTTGTCTCTATTGTTGATGTTTAGATTTTCGATTGTATATCCTCCTCCATCATATACTCCTGAGAAAGGCCCTCTTTCTCCAAGTAAGTAAGTATCATCTTGCGCATAACCAATAGGAATCCATCCTGTACCCGAAATTGGTCCAAGATCAATATCCGCTGTTTGCATAAAATTAGCATTTGGAAAGAACCGAACACTATCTAATTGAGCGGCTGTTGCAATTTGGTAAGGATCCATTTCTGTACCCGCTCCACCTGCAAACCGAACTGTATCCTCTACAACACTGTTCTGTTCAAAATCAACATTGAGTATAAAATTAAGTCCGAATAAGTCGTCAAAGGTATTCGGGTCTCTTGAATAGCTACCGAATATCAAATCAGTGTTTGTATCATTATTTATGTCAATAGCTGTGACACTATTACCGATGTCTCTTTGATCACTAAGCGCGGTAATTTCAGTAAGGTTAAAAGCAACATCAGGATTTTCCAAATCCAAAGTTAAAGGCAAAGCTTCATCAGTACCGAATAGAATGCGTAACCTGTTTTTATAGAATTGAGTGATGCCCGGATCAAGATCGTGGATTCCACCTGTAAATACGACATCGTCGAAACCATCATTATTAAGATCAGCGACATCCAAATGGAGGCCTAAAAAATCACCTGTCAATCCGTTTATAATAACACCCTCTCCTCGAGACATACTTGTTGGTAACAAGCTACCTTCGAACACTCCTGTCCCTCCAAAAATGATATAGACACTACCTTTTATTCCACCGGTTCTTGAAGCAGAAACAACAAGATCTAATACCCCATCACCATTAAAA
>JAVKDP010000003.1:0-82296 GCA_040222185.1 Balneolaceae bacterium
GAATAACTATTAGTAATGCTACTGGATATTGCAACCAGTCCACCTACACTATTACTTCCCTGTACTTTATTAATGGCATAGCTTTTTGCAATAGAGTTATTGATGCCACTCCCAATACCTATTAATCCTCCCACAGCGACTGATCCTGTCACTCTCATGCCCTTAGCATAGCTTTGGGTAACAGCCCCTCCACCCCTTCCAACCATTCCTCCTATAAAGTTAGCACCACTAACTGAACCTCCCTTAATCCCGATATTACTGATAGACGCTTTAGAAGTGCCTGTAAATCCCACCAGGGCTCCTACGTAATTTTGTCCGGTTACGGAAGGATTGGACAAGATTAAATTGGTTAGAGTACCTCCAGTTACTTTGGCGAATAAACCTACCGTATCTGAAGCCGACCGTTTAATCACCAGGTTGGAAATGGTGAAACCGCCTCCATCATAGCTACCCGTAAAATCAGAAATTGGAAGCCAGCCCTCCCCGGAATTATATGGATCTATCCCCAGATCTATATCTGCAGTTTGCTTAAAATACGCCCTTGGAAACAGCCGGACGTTATTGAGCTCATTAGCCATTGCGATTTGGAATGGGTCGCCCTGGGTACCTTTGCCTTTAGCAAATTTGTCAACACCAAGAATAGCCTGTAAACCCGGAAAACCCTTTTCTCCGTACATGATCCAGGTATTGATAAAATCAAAGCCGCTGAAGGAACTTTCCTGTTTCATCTGGTCGATACTAAGCCCTACACCAACAGCGGATGCTGCGCTTAAATCACTGTTAAAATAGGCATTGGAGTAGGTAGTGGGGAAATTAGGGTTAAAAATACCTACGATACCGGATGCGTTTACTCCGCTAACCGCACTGGCGGAATAACAGTTGGTAACACTTCCCTTATAGGAAGACCCAAACAGACCTCCGCTGGAACTTCCGATTACACGATTGTTTGAGTAACAGCTAGAAATGCTGGCTTCACTTGTTATCCCAACTAATCCTCCAATATTGTTTCCTGATGTTAACCTTGATGCTATCTCTATCCCGGAAGAATAGCTGGATGTAATAGTAGCATTGCTTACATATCCTACGAGCCCTCCAATCATACCAGAGCCTGATCCCCAAACGCTTCCTTTTGAGGTATAGCTCTCGGTGAGGGTAGAAGCGGATGTTAACTGTCCAGCCAGGCCTCCTGTTCTATTTGAACCAATCACGGTTATCTTGTTAAGATGTACCTTTGTTATGGAAGAAGTATCGGAGACGGACCCAACCAGGATACCTACATTTTCACTGCCCTTTACATAAGCTTCGGTAATGCTAAGCTTGGATATTTTTCCACCTTTCAATTCCCCAAATAAACCTACATTATCAACAGAGTCGCGGTTAATCGCCAGCTTGGAGATTGTGTAGCCTCCTCCGTCGTAGGACCCTTTAAAACTGTGGATGGGCCTCCATCCCGGGGCTTTATTCGTTGTATCATAAGGGGCCAGGTTGATATCTGCTGTTTGCTTGTAGTGTGCCCCGGGAAGCAATGAGATATTAGCCACATCAGCTGCCGTAGCCACCAGGTAAGGATTTGCTTTGGTACCTGAACCTCCGGAAAAAGTTGGCGTGGTTATCGAGGTAAATATCCAGAGTAGTGGATAGCCATCCGTATCGGTTGGATCAAAGTACCAGGTACCAGAAAAATCAAAACCGGCAAACCCAGGAAACATACTCATTTGCCTCGTGGTGAGGCCTGTACCGTACCCATTGCTAGCCAAAGAATCGCTATTGAAGTACGAGTTGGAAATATTTCCCCCTGTATAGCTGCCTCCCAACCCACCGATGTTACTGCTACAGGTTGCTGTGCCTTCAGCATAACTTGTGGTAATCGTAATACTATTCCAGCCTCCTACCAATCCGCCGCAATAGTTTCGTCCTATTATCTTATTAATGGCATAGCTATTGCTAATAGCATTGCCAGAATCTCTGCCGTAGCCTACCAGACCTCCAACTCCGGAGAGGCCACTGATGGTCATACCAGTAGCTGCACTTAAGCTTACTTTCCCCTCGTTAGTGCCAATAAGCCCGCCCACTCTTTCACTACCGATCACTTTACCGCCAATAATTCTTATCTGACTTATGGTGGTGGTTTCAGAATGAACCAACCCGACCAGGGCACCTACGTTGTGCCTGCCGTGAACGAAAGGTTCAGAAAGAGTCAGATTAGTCAGCGTATCCCCGCTTACTTTGGCGAACAAACCTACCGTATCGGAAGCTGGCTGGTAAATCGTCAGGTTTAAAATGGTATAGCCACTACCATCATAGGACCCTTTAAAATTGGGGATAGGCTTCCATCCCGAAGTCTTATTAGTTGTATCATAGGGAGCCACTCCCAGGTTGATATCTGCCGTTTGTTTGTAATGCGCTCCTGGAAGCAATGAAATACGAGCAAGATCAACTGCCGTAGCTATCAGGTAAGGATTTGCCTTGGTACCCGAACCTCCGGAAAAAGTAGGCGTGGATATTGGGCTAAGTATCCGGAGTAGTGGAAAGTCATCCGGGTTGGCTGGATCAAAGTGCCAGGTACTCTTAAAATCAAAACCTTTGAAAGAAGCATACTGGGTCATTTGGCTTGTCCTCAATGCAACTCCGTTACTATTGTAGGCTGAAGAATCGACATTGAAATAAGAATTAGTGATGGTACCGTTGTTGTTGGCGTTTACTAGTCCTTTCCCTCCTGAACTCGCTGAGTAACTATTTGTAACTGCGCCACGGCTCAAGGCACCTACTAAAGCACCCGGCTTACTAATACCTGAATTACTCATATTATTAATAGCATAACTATTCTTAACAGAGCTACCGGTTCCTCTGACTTCTCCAACCAGGCCTCCAATAGCAGCTCCTGATCCCTGTATGATCATACCGGTAGCAGCGCTCAGGCTAATTTCACCTTCATTGCTGCCTATCAGCCCACCAAGGGAAGAGGTACCCTTTACTGTTCCTCCTCTTACCTGAATCTTGCTTATGGTACTCTTTGCGGAGTTAACCTTTCCTGCCAGGGCACCTACTACATGCTTACCGGTCACTAATGGATTAGACAGGGTAAGGTTGGTCAGCGTATCAGCTGCTACTTTAGCGAATAAGCCTACATTATCTGTCGTCGGTCGGTCAATCACCAGGTCGGAAATGGTGTACCCTCCTCCGTCATAACTACCGGTAAAATATGGAATCGGTAACCAGCCATCTCCACTTTGATAGGCCTTTAAGCTAATGTCTGCTGTCTGCTTGAAGTGTGCCGATGGGGCTAACCGTACTCTATTAAGCTCTATATCTGTTTTTACCTTGTATGGATCAGCCTTTGTACCTGAACCACTTGCGAACAGGAGGCTGAAATCAGCAAAGGCACGCAACTCCGGGAAAGTGACACCTTCGTCAACTATGACCCATACGGAAGAAAAATCCAGCCCGTGGAAGAAGGTTTGCTGGCGCATCTGCTTATCTCTGAGTGGCATTCCATTAGTAGTGGCAGCCAACGAATCGAAGTTGTAGTAAGAAGTATTAATGGAGCCATCCATATAATCATTTACTACTCCCAGACCTCCTGAACTCGCTGTATAGCTGTTTGTGATCGCACCACCATTCAGAGTCCCAACTAATCCGCCCGGAGAGACACCTGTGGTACTACTACTCAACTTGTTTATGGCGAAACTGTTGCCAATAGCATTGCCGGAGCCATAAGCACTCCCTACTAATCCGCCAATGATATCTCCTGATCCTTCTATAGTCATCCCGGTAGCCATACTCAGACTGATTGTACCTTCATTACTACCAACCAGCCCGCCCAAAGTGCTATCACCTTTTACTGAACCGCCTGTAATCCGAATCTTGCTTACCATAGTACTCGCAGAGCTAAACGCTCCTGCCAGAGCACCTACCACATTTTTACCCGTCACTGATGGTTTAGACAGGGTAAGATTGGCCAGGGTATCACCAGCTATCTTAACGAATAAGCCTACACTATCAACACTCGGCCGGTTAATCACCAGGTTGGAAATAGTAAAACCTCCTCCATCATAACTCCCGGTAAAATCCAGGATGGGCCTCCATCCCAGGGCCTTATTCATTGTATCATAAGGAGCCACGTTTAAACTGATATCCTTAGTTTGCTTGTAATGCGCCCCGGGAAGCAGTGAGATATTAGCCACATCAGCTGCTGTAGTCAGCAGGTAAGGATTTGCTTTCGTACCCGAACCTCCGGAAAACGCAGGAGCGGAGCTGAGAGTAAGCTTCCGGAGTAATGGAAACCCATCCGGGTCAGCTGGATCAAAATACCAGATACCGGTAAAATCAAAGCCGCCAAACTCGGGGAATGCACTCATTTGCGCTGTGGTAAGGGCTGTGCCGTAAATATTGCTAACCAAAGAATCGCTATTGAAGTACGAGTTGGAAATATTTCCCCCTGTATAGCTACCCCCTAAACCACCGATGAGATTACCACTACAGGTTGCTTTACCTGCAGCATAACTTGTGGTAATCGTAGTACTATTCCAGCCTCCTATCAATCCGCCGCAATAGTTCCGTCCTATTATCTTGTTAATGGCATAGCTATTGCTAATGGCATTGCCAGAATCTCTGCCGTAGCCTACCAGGCCTCCAATTCCATCGATTCCGCTGATGGTCATACCAGTAGCTGCACTTGAGCTTATTTTCCCCTCGTTAGTACCTATAAGCCCGCCCACTCTTTTATTACCGGTCACAGTACCCCCAGTAATTCTTATCTGACTCATGGTGGTGGTTTCAGAGTTAACACCCCCAGCAAGGGCGCCTACCTCATTCTTACCCGAAACTTCAGGGTTAGAAAGAGTTAGATTCGTCAGCGTGGCGTCGGTTATCCTGGCAAATAACCCTATAGAGTCGGTAGCCGCACGACTGATGTACAGATTGGAAATGGTAAAGCCACCTCCATCATAACTACCTCTGAAATTTGGAATGGGATTCCAACCATGCCCATGCCCTTTACTATAAGGACTTATGTTAAGGTCTATATCCGCTGTTTGCTTAAAATGCGCCCTTGAAAACAGCCGCACATTATTAAGTTCACTCGTTGTCGCAACTTGGAAGGGATTAGCCTGGGTACCTTTGCCGTTAGCAAATAAACTGTTAACATCAATAATGACTTGCAAAACCGGGAAAGCTTCTTCCCTGTAGTTCATAATCCAGGTATTGGTAAAATCAAAATCAACAAAAGAAGCCTGCTGCTGCATCTCGGTGTCAGAAAGTCCTGTACCGAACCCATTACTAGTGGTAGTAGAATTTTTGTTGAAGTAGGAGTAGGTAATGCTTACGCTGGAGCCAGAGACCTTAGCACCTACGAGCCCTCCGATTGAACCGGCTCCGGTTACTTTGCCCGCCGCATAACTATTTGTAATCGAAGTGCCTTTTATTGACCCTACTAATCCACCGACTGTGTTTCCTTTTACCCGATTTACTGAATAACTTTTGACAATAGTAACAGAGGTTCCTTTCCCCACCAGCCCACCAGCGTCACCGTTCTCAGCAGTAATACTCATCCCAGTGGAATAACTGGCAGTGATGATAGTTCCGGAAACTTCTCCTGCTATCCCACCTACGTTATTTAGGCCTTGTATACTTCCACCCGTTGTGTAGCTTCGGGTAATAGTCCCGGAATTCATCAATCCAACGAGCCCTCCTACTTTATTCCGCGCGGTTATAGATAAATTACTCAGTCTAATGTCCTCCAGTGAAGCACCATTTACAGTTCCAAAAAGGCCTGCACTATCAGCAGTAGCGCGGTTAATGAATAAGTTAGAAATAGTGAATCCATCCCCATTGTATCTCCCTCTGAAATCCGGAATGGGCAGCCACCCTGACCCACTATTGTAAGGGCTCACATTCAGATCTATATCTGCCTTTTGTTCGAAATGAGCTGAAGCAAAATACCGTACACTATCAAGCTGAGAAGCTGTACTAATTTGATACGGATTGGCCTGGGTACCACTACCTCCTGCAAACTGCCTTGCCTGTAAAGCAGAAGGGAATATGATCGTCATACCTAGGAAAACCCAAGGGGTTGAGGAGTTCAAAAGTGTGCAACGTAAGAAGGTAGTGATGATATTCATGGCTCCGGGGTTTAAGGTTCATGTCAGTGATTTCACATATTGTTTTTTGTTTATTGGGGTTGTTATTCTGGTTTAAAAAGCTATAGAGGAGATCATCCCGCCCTTTTCGTTTTCTTGACCTTTCTTTAATCTCCGCTATGCTTTTAGAGGAAGAGAGATATGGGAGTTAATAGAGATATGGGAGTTATTGATGTAGAAATACCCTTTGGAACTGTAGTGCTCTACACTATTTCGTTTCTTTGCCTTAACCTTTGATTCTAAGTTTTTGAACATATAATCCTCATTTTTAAAATCGTTCTTACTTAACTGAATTGAATCACTTGCAATCTATTTAAATACCTCTTCCCCATGTTAATAGAAGTGCTTTAATCACTCCCACATTTTGTTCATTTGCTTTAACCCACTCTCAATTTTTACTCAAAGAATTTTAACTTTTTACTCACGCTTTCTTTTAATTCTCAATTTTTTCAACTTGTTAAGTAAGGACAAATTTGCCTACAACATGGCAGTGCTTGTTGCCTATCAAAGGTCGGGTAGGTATAACAACTTTTAATCATCTCCACGATATAATCTACCTGGGTAGGGTAAAATTGATTTGAAATGTTTTAGGGATGAACTACTCATTTCATAAGAATGCAATGAATATTCTAATGATGACACTTTATAAATCCAGAGAAATAATTTCATTAAGGACTTCTTTGCTTAAATCCATTGTATACTTTTTCTACAGTTGCATGATTATACTCTCATGCTTTCACCATTCTTTAGCGCAAAGTGTCCTTAACAAAGACACACCATACCATGATCACATCATAGATCAATGGACAGTTGAGGACGGGCTACCCGTAAATACCATTAATGATATCCTGCATTCCAGCGATGGTTACATGTGGTTAGCAACTCATGACGGGCTAGTACGGTTTGATGGTCTAGACTTCAAGCTATATACCTCTAATGAATACCCGGAGTTGAAAAGCAACCGGATTCATTCTCTTGAAGAAGCTGCAGACGGAAGCATTCTCATTAAAACAGAAGGGGTTCATATATCCAGGATGAAGAATGATTCTATTAGCTACCTGTTAAGCTTTGATATAAGTATATCCGGGAACGGGCTTGGCTCTTTTTTTTATGAAGATGATCGTGGACAGGTATGGCTAGGTGGTGATGATGGCATCTATATATATCGTGAAGATTCTTTCCAAAAAATGTTCCCTGAATTAGTCGATTTTCAAGTAATCAACATAAAACATGCCACGGAGAGCGAGATTTGGTTTGTCTCAGATCAGAAAGCTGGATTATTTCGCATTAAGGATAATATCCTGGAAAAAATATTATCACGCGCACCCAAAAGCTGGGAATTTGGTTTTTCTGCTTTTGAAAACGAGTTCTGGATCAGTTCATCCCATGGGCTGTATCGGTTTTCGAATGAAAGACTGGACACTATGTATACCGAGTACAGCCTAGACCTCGCAGGAGTATGGGCACATTCATCATCAGAAATCTACCTCGCTGATACGTTCAAAGGATATATTAAAATTAAGGATGGTGAAATCGTACCATTGCCCTACTCGTATGAAACTCCTAAAGAATTCTCCTATAGTAAGCTTATCAACGGGTCTGTTTGGAATGTGACTACAAATGGAGTTTACAGGGATTCTGAACCTATATTCGAAGATTCAACCCTGAATTTCATCAGTTTTCAAAACGATAAAGAAGACAACATTTGGATCGGCACTAAACATAACGGCCTGTTCAGGTTACGCCCCAAACTGTTTAAAACATATAGTGAAGAGCAGGGACTCCCAAAGAAACAGGTATACAGTTTGTTCCAAAGCAAGGATTCTTCCATCTGGGTTGGCACCTTCGGCGGAAGTATCGCTAAAATTAAGGATGAGACGGTAGAAGCCGGATTCACAATTAAATATAATGCAGACACATATGAAATTGACAGGGGGTATATACGGTCTTTTGCTGAAACAGAAGACGGCACTTTATTAGTTTGTTCTATTGGAGCAGGTTTGCAATACCTGGATCAGGTAACTAAAACCGCTAATGATTTTGGAGGAAATCCTGAGTTGTCGTCCTACACTTGCTACAGCCTGTTCTATGATTCCAAAGGTTATTTATGGGCTGGTTTTGATCCATACGTTTCCAAGGGGCTGGTTAGGTTTAAAAACGGAGAGTGGGAACAAATCAGCGGCAAGGAAAATGTACCCGTTACCCTTGTAAGGTATATCCTGGAAACCCCTTCGGGTGAACTGTGGTTTGCTACCCTTGGACATGGGCTTATTCGTTTCGATGGTACTCAATACTATCAATATGATGTATCTCATGGTCTCTCTAGTAATGTAGTTCGTGGACTCCATTTCACTGAAGATGAAAGTGGTTCAGTTTTATGGGTAGGTTTTGAGGATACAGGCCTGGACCGAATTCCATTAATTGATGGAGCTCCCGATTTCGACTCCATCACCAATTACCAAACCAAAGACGGCCTGTTTGATAATTCAGTCCATACCATCTTTGAAGATGAAAACGAGCGTTTCTGGATAAATAGTAACCGGGGTATTTTCAGGATAGATCGCAGTGAATTGAATGCTTTCCATCGGGGAAAAATCGAAACACTATACTCCCATGGTTATACCGAGCAAGACGGTTTGCTAAACCGGGAAGGTAATGGCGGGGTATACCCGGCAGGAGTACAGGCTTTTGATGGTTATATCTGGTTTCCTACCCAGGATGGCGTGGTTTCCTTTCATCCTGATAGTATTGTTGCTAATGATTTTATCCCTCCCGTAAAAATCCGGGACATTCGTTTAACTGATAGGGAGCCGATCCTCTTGGAGAATACCATTACGCTTAACAGGGACGAAAGAGATATAGAGATTAGTTACGCTTCCTTGAGTTTTACCGATTCCGAAAAAAATCAATACCGGTATTTCCTCGAAGGTTATGATGATAAATGGCGGAATGTAGGAACACGACGCACTGCCTACTATACCAACCTGCCCTCCGGGAACTACACCTTCAGAGTTCAGGGCTCCAATAATGAAGGTATCTGGAATACAGAGGGAGCCTCATTCAAAGTAATAGTTACCCCTCATTTTTATGAAACTCCTTTTTTTTATATCCTGGTATTATTCTTTTTGGTACTGGTTGTAATTTCAATTGTTAAACTACGAAACAGATATTTTAGGAAACGAGAGGAAATTTTAAAACATCAGGTTGCTATCCGTACTAATCAACTCCAGGAAGAGAAAGCAATAACGGAATCCCAGGCTAAAAAACTGAAGGAGTTAGATGAAGCAAAATCCAGGTTTTTTACCAATATCACCCACGAACTCCGTACCCCACTTACACTTATCATGGGGCCACTTGAGCAGTTACATAATGAGAAAACAGAAACTTATAGTTCTCAAAGTGAAATGATGCTTCGTAACAGTAAACGCCTGTTACAGTTAATCGATCAATTACTTGATGTTACAAAGCTGGAAAATAAAACGGTTTCGGTTAACCCCGAGCCTGTACTCATCAAACCATATATCAGGAAATGCATTTCTCTTTTTAGTGATGCCATTGAGAGAAAAGAAATCGGTTTCACATTCACCTCTTCAGCTTTATCTAGTGAAGTGTATATAGACTCCGAAAAAATCGAAAAGGTATTAGGTAATATACTAGGGAATGCCCTCAAGTTTACTCCTGCCAGAGGGCATATAACTGTAAGCCTTGATGAAACTAATACCGCATTTCTGATAAAAATCAGTGATTCGGGAGTTGGTATCTCGAAAGAAGAATTACCTAATATTTTCAACCGTTTTTATCGCGCGGGAAGAACCATGGAGGAAGGCTTTGGAATTGGACTTTCCATTACCAAAGAACTGGTAGAACTTCATAAAGGTATCATTGAAGTAGAATCAACACCCGGGGAAGGTACTACATTTACCATCTCTTTACTTAAAGGTAATGCTCATTTTGAATCCGACGTTGAACCTTTCAAAATAATAAAAACGGATTGGGAGCCAGAGTTTTCAGCCCAGTTACTTGATGAAATACCTGGTGCAGAAGAAGTAATAGAAACCGAAAAGGAAGAGAGAAATAACGTTTCTATGACCTTAAATCATGAAGAGGATAAAACAACTATCCTGGTGGTAGATGATAACACAGATATGCGTGTATATGTGCGAAGCATCTTATCAAAGAACTACCAGGTGATAGAGGCAAAGAATGGAGTCGAAGCTATGAAAATCATCGAACAAACACCTCCTGATCTAATTTTGGCAGATTTAATGATGCCTGAAATGGATGGAACTGTTTTGAATAAAAAATTGAAAGAGTGCGCAATTGGCTCTTCTATTCCTTTTGTATTTTTGACCGCAAAAACGGATAAAGAGAGCAGGATTTCAGAACTTAATGAGGGCGCTGATTTTTACATTACCAAACCCTTCGACACTAAAGAGCTTAAGGCCGTAATCAGAAATTTACTTTCCGCAAGAGCCCGTTTGAAAAAGAGGATACTGAAAGAGCTAAAAATCCCGGAAATTATTAACGAAGAGGATAAGAAAACCAGTGATCCATTTATACAAAAGCTCCATGAAATTTTAGAGCAGGAGTACTCAAACCATGAGTTCTCCCTGGATATCCTACAGAACAAGCTGTACATGAGCCGCTCAAGCTTATATCGAACAATGAATGAGAAAACCGGAATGAATACACTAAAATACGTTACCCAGTTCAGGTTAAAAAAGGCTTATCAAATGTTGCTGCTTGATGAAGGAAGTATTTCTGAAGTAGCCTTTGCCTGCGGTTTTAAGAGTCTTTCTTACTTTGGGAAAGTTTTTAAGGATCACTTTAAGGAATCTCCGACTCAATTTCTTAAATCTCATTCACTGAAAAGCTAAAGAAGAGGCCACACATTGGCTGAATGCTTGTTCGCATTCCACAAACTTTCAATAAGCTACCCAACCACATTCACCATCTCGAAGATGGGCAGATAAAGAGCTACAATGATCACCCCGAGTATAGCTCCAATAAAAACGATGAGAATAGGCTCTATAATGGAGGTTAATCCTTCTACCATGATATCCACTTCCTCTTCATATAATGTAGCCACCTGGTCCAACATTTCTCCCAGACTGGCGGTCTGCTCTCTTAGTTTCTGATGTCCAGTTTTATAGAACTTCCATTAATTTTTGTAACCAGAAGCGAATCCCCATTCAAAAGCTTTCTTATGTTAAGAGAATAATCACAGAAAGAGGAATATAGATTAACCGGTTTATTCCCGTTAATGCTTTGCAATGTGTCTCCCAAAGAAAAAGTCAGGTCAGAAGTAGTTCGGGTAACAACCCATAGCGAATCGTTTAGTATTCCTGGAATAAAAGAGTAAGGCTGTTCTACGTATACTTCTGACTGAGGCTGTAGTATAATTTTGTTCCTGTCGTAGTCTATACTCACAATAAAATGTTCCAGGATGTCATTACCCAGTAGCGCTTTTCCAATAGCAGAAAATCCGATTGGTAAATTTGCTTTATACCCACCAAGAGAGATATCCAGGTTTTTTGAAATAAGTGTATCGGTGTTTGTGCCAAATATGCCAGAAGTAGACCGGTCATAGTATTTCTTTTCATCAAGAGATGGAAAAGAGTCTGAAAACCGGGCCGGAAGCACTAACCCTCCGTTGTAGCCTATGTCAAAAAGTATCCCGGAGATAGTTTTGCCCGCTACTTTAATCTCTATTTCCGGAGTCCCGGAAAGCAGTGGCCGGTCGAAATCGAGTACATGGCTTTCTTCCTTTGTATAATCTAAAGGACGATCTGAAAACTGTATTTCCTGAAGTTTATAATCGATTCTCCAGTGGGCCAATTTCATTAGGTTTGCACCGATGATTCCATCCTGAGCGATACATTTACTAGCTGAATATTCATCATAACTCAGCTTTCCTGCACTTATATTAGAGAATTCGGTTTTTCCAAGATACAACTTCCCCAACCGTGTAACTTCAATGGTCTTAGTGATCCCCTGGGCAGTCGAGTTCCTTTTTTTGGCTTTGGTAGGAAGGTTTAATTTCTCTGCAAGACCTATCTCTATTTTGCTTTCAAATGCCCCGGTATCAAGAATAAAATGTCGCTTTTCGTCTTGGTCGTTAACCAAGGCTTCTATCACGATAATATCCTTTTTATACTCAAAGGGTATTGTTTCTACAAAGTTTGAACGCTCAACCGATCCGCCCGTCAACAACTTAATATTTTTGACATAATTACAAGAGTTCACTAAAACGATGACCAGTATTAATCCTGCAAGCTTGGGGAGATTTCTAAACTTAAATATCATATGCTAATGATATAGGTATATAATGCTAAAAGAAGGCTATAGAAGCTTTTTTGGTTTGAATGGGAGGTATTCGGGATGACCCGTAATCTTGTACTAAGTAGTCTTTAGAAATTCAGAAAGAGCTTTTGTTTTCGATCTTGAAACCGGGATTCGCTGGTCTGTTTGTCGCATGATAAGTACCAGGTTTCGGGCGTTTCCTTCTATTCGAATGATGTGCATTTTATTTACAATAAAACTCTTGTGACATTGAAAAAAAGAAGCCGCCGGAAGAACGGGGATGAAACTCTTTAGCCGATTACGTATCAACCGCTTTTGAATAATTGACTCATTAACCTGATAGTGAACTTCTACGTAATTTCCGTCTGAATTGATGAATATGATTTCTTCTGAACGAAGCTGTAATTCTACGTTACCATTGTCTGCTTTTAGAATGACAGTATTTGAAGAGGCAAGTTGACCGCTCTTTTTTTCGGTAAAGAGCTGCCTAAGCTCTTCAGTTAATTTTTCAGCTTCCTGAAGCTTTTTTTGCTGATGCCTGAATTGTTCGAAAAGAATAAGAATACCCACGGGGATGATACTAATCCCAAATGTGTATAAAACTACCATTTGGAACAATCTATGGGTTGGAGTTTCTGAAAGTCCTAAACCCAGTATAAAGACAAAGTTTAATGCGCAGATACCTGCTATAACAGTAAGGATAAGAATGAGTTCTTTGCCTAACGTCCATCTTTCCTCTTGCATTAACCCTGGAATCAACCACTTCAAAATCCCGGTTACGAGCAGTACCCCAAATGATGATACAAACCCAAACATCAAAGAGAAAATCATGCGATCCGCAATTTGAAGTGAACTAAAACCAAACGGAGCAAATACAGCGATCAACAAAAAAGTAATGATCCCAGGTATCAATACACTACCTGCATTAAATATAAAAGGGTGAGGTTTTTTAAATGTTTCTTTTATCAATCTTTACCGGCGATAGTTAAGTAAGAAGGATGATCACTATGATGGAATTTATAGAATTAACTTAATGATACTGATGAAAAATTCAGAGTTTTGTCTTCATGGGCTTGTGACAAAGTTACCTCATCATCTTAAACCTCCACAATCAGGCCTGATCTAGCTCAGACATCCTGCTTGAGCAAACCTACCCAACCACATTCACCATTTCGAAGATGGGCAGATAAAGAGCTACTATTATCACTCCGAGTATAGCCCCAATAAATACGATGAGAATGGGTTCTATAATGGAGGTTAATCCTTCCACCATGATATCCACTTCTTCTTCATATAATGTAGCCACCTGATCCAGCATTTCTCCCAAACTGGCGGTCTCCTCACCCACACTTATCATCTGAACTACCATCACCGGAAATATCAGGCTCTTCGAAAGGGATTTATTCAGGCTTTTCCCTTTTTTGATAGAAGAAAGCATTTCGGTCACCTCATTTTGAAGTATGGAATTGGTGGAAGACTTTTTCAGCACAGTTAAAGACTCTGCCAGGTTCACTCCGCTGTTTAGCAAAGTTGAGAGAGTACTGGTAAACTGGCTCACCAGGCCTTTAGAGTACATCTCCCCGAAATAGGGAATCTTTAGTTTAATGGTATCAATGAAAGTTCTGCCCGAGGTCGTTTTTGAAATAAAGTTCACCCCAATACTTACACCTAACAATGCCAGCAAAATCCATATGATATTCTGAGTCATAAACTCGCTGATACTGAGTATAAGCAAGGTCGGCCCCGGAAGTGTGGCTTCAAAATCCTGGTACATATCCACAAACGTAGGAACCACAAAAATAAGCAGGAAGCTTACCGCAGCAATAGCAACCGTTATGATAATGGATGGATATACCAAAGCCATTTTTACTTTTTGCCTGAGCTTGTATGCTTTCTCCTTATACATCGATAAACGTAGCAATACATCGTCCAGCACACCCGATACTTCCCCCACTTCAGTGAGTTGTACATAAATGGTATCGAATATGCCCGGGTATTTCTCAAAAGCTTTGGAGAGGCTTTTCCCCTTTCGTACTTCTTTCCTGATATCGGTTATAATTTCCTTTAAGCGCTTATGGGTAGCTTGTTCAATGGAAGTATCCAATGCTTTCACCAGCGGAAGTTTTGCTTTTAGCATAACTGCGAGATTCCGGGTGAACTCGATGACATCTTTATCTGGGACTTCTTTTATAAAAGGTAACTTGATGTCCTTTTTTAAAAGGCTTTCAGATCCTTTTTTGGAGTTCTTTTTGGCGGCAATGGATGGAGGTAAATTAGCCACTATGAATCTCCTTTTTTATTGCTTCGCATCGGCGTCCAAAGGGATGGCTTACGGGAGTGCAATACAAATTGTGAGCTAATAGCGCGATTGCCTTCTTTTTGGTGCAAACTCCATTCCACTACCTGAACCTGACCCGTTGTGCCTGACATTTCAAAAGTTAGTGAATCGATGGCCGGATCGGATAACCTGTTTCCATTCACAGTCAGGATTTCATCCTTCCACCGGTACTCAATAATATCTTTGTTTGGTTTTGTAATCGTAACACTGGAATCGGTTTGTATAAACGACTCGGATCGAATCATATCATTATAAATCTTGGTCTCTGCCACATGGAAATTATTATAAAACTCCAGGTTAGTACTCCACCGGTTCATTTGCCTGCTGATAAATACAAAGGTAGAACCTGCTATTCCCATAATAATGGAAACAATGGTGAGCGCCACCAGGAGCTCCACTACGGTGTAGCCATCTTCATTTTTTAATCCTCTTTGTACCATAGCCTCGCTGTTTCCAGGGTTATTTTTGGTGGAGTTAAGGTATCCTTTTTAAATACTTCTACTTTGATGTTATATAAGGCTTCATCATTTTGAACCGTAGTTTTAACCCACCAGTTTTCATCTACCAGCTTTGTTTTGGTTGAATCATTTTGAGTAGCCAATACATATTCCATCTCGTTCCGGGCAAAATTATAGCTCGTGATTTTATCTTTGGCATAGATATTATTTCCAATATACGTCAGAAATATGGCCGCCGGAACCAGTACCGACAATAGAATCGCCATCGCGATGAGGGATTCTACCAGGCTATATCCTTCTTCTGATCGTATCACTTATTCTGTCACCTCAAACCAGTTAAGAATGGCGTATTTGGTGGTATCAGAAAACCCCAGCGGTAACACATAATTCTCCGGGCGCTGTGTCACATCGATATTCACGTCTTTTAACCAGTTGATATAGGTAGTTGGCGACTCATAAAAATAAAACTGGTGAGTAAGCACTGAACCCCACACTTTCCCTTCCAGTTCTGTTAATGCGCCGGTATAAATCCCTCCCCGAACCGTAGCCTGCTTATCCACTTTTACTTTGAATAGTTCCTGTGTAAATGTACTGGCTTGAAAAGGGTAAACAATGGTTCCGTCTATCACCGAATTATCTTTGAGATGAATCACTTCGCGGTCTTCTCCTCCAAAAAATTCTTTTGAGGAATAGAGCAAACTCGGATACTCTAGGTAAGCGTCTTCCGAAAGCACAATTTCTCCTTTGGAATGTACCTGCCCACTTAGCTGAACCTTACCCCCGATTTCCGTCCTGGTACCGGAGTACAGCAAAAGATTCGAACCAGAAACCTCTCCATTTATCTTTAGTGTATCTTCTACAATAACTTTGCTGAATGCTCCAAAAGAAATATCTCCTTCGACTCGTGCATTTCCTTTTATCACATACACTACATCCTGCGGAAGTTGTAATGGTGTATTGCTTTCCATCACCAGGCCTTCATTGAAAAAGAGGGTATCTTTGGCTTCAATAAGCCTGGCATTTACTTGTCTGAAATTGGCCGGGTATGATGTATTCCTGGTTTCTTCCAGCAATCCCTCGTAACGTTCTTCCTGGAAACTGAATGAGCCAATATTATAGTCCGGAAAAAGAGAATCGGGACTGTACCTTTTAGTATCTCCATCTAAAGAACCACTAAAAGGAAAGCCTTTAAAACTGGTTTCTCTCACACCATTCTTCCCGGTAATAACGTCGCCATTGATTTGGGTTGAACCTGTTAGCGTAAGTGCTGAGTTGGTATCCCCGATAGCCACAGCATGCTCGAATATATATGAGCTTTGTTCCCCAACCAGCACTCGTATTTCCCGATCCTGGTTTTGAACCCCTGTTTTTGAAGAAATATCCCAGAAGCCCCCGTAGTTTGAAACATGTAGTTCTACATCTTCCATTTGAAGAGTAGTATCAGACAGAATAGAATTAGGCTGGTATTGGTTTAGAAAGGTGTATAAACCAGACTCTGCTTTATATAATGCTTTGGTTTGGTTTATATCCTGCTGAATGAACCGGGACTGAAGTACGATCCCGGATAAAACAGCTCCGATAAAAAGGGAGACAATTACAGCGATGATAAGAACGGTAATCAGTGCAGAACCGCTCTCGTCTCTCGCTATTTTTTTTATTAAACCCATAGCTCCATGATACTACAATTCATAGAGTTATTGAAGCTGGACTTTGGCTTTAATTGAGCTAAAATTTCAGAGTGTAGGCACTAATTTTTTGCTTTATAAGCATGGACTTCAAAACCAATGCTTATCGGTTTATGAAAACATAGTTATCAGTTGACCAACGGATAGGCATAAACTTCTGCAATCGCCCAAACTAGCGCAAGCGGATACTGAATCTAGTTCAGCACAGTCTGCTTGCGCTAGTTTGGGTTATTAATTTTTAGCTAACTATTGTTTCAATATCTTTAATATTAGTAATTGTAAGGTTACTGATATTCAATTTAAGAAGTACCTCTTTCACTCTTTCAGTAAAAAAAATAAATCCTGTTTCTTCGGGCATGAAAAAATCCGACCCATCCCAAGTGTCAACATCAAAAAAGATACCTATGTAGTGATCCATTGCTTTACCAAATTCAGTAATAGGAGGTAGAGTTTGAATAGTCTTCTCATCTTTAAATGTCTTACCGCACTTTCCCGTTACAGTTAATAAACTATACCCTTCGATATTATTAGAATTCCCATCCTTCAAATTGATAGGTACTTTCCTAAAGCCTGAAAAATTATTTTTTTCAAGCTCTTCAAATATTTTATTTGAGAATAAATGCAGACTAACGTAGGTAGTTGGGATATAGTCTTTTATCCTAGAACCCTGAGAAGGTTCAAAATTTAGACTTACATTGTCTATCTTTTTACCCCTCAATAGATTAATACTATCTTTACTAGTTAGGCCATTTATAGTAGCTCTAAAATAATTCCGGGTAAATGTCTCCTCAAAAAAGTAAAATTCGTTACATCCCATAGTATTTTTGCATTAGAGTTTTTGCATGCTGAAAAATCTCATTTTTAAATGATGGACTTAATTTATCTACATTGTCAATAAAAAACCTTCCCCATTCAGCATTATATCTGCTATGAGGAGCTAAATGTACTGACCTCTCCAGAAAAACTCCATATCTTGGGTTATGAACATTGATACCTGCTGTCGCAAATTCCTTAGCAAATTCTTGCGGTAAAACGTGGTGTGCATGTATATTACTTCCTGGATTTACACCCCCGTTATACGCTCTGATTAGATTTTCTCTAAAATTACTTTTCGTAAATGATAACATACGAGCATCCTCTACGAAATCAACTCGTTGAATTATATTACTCGAATTATTTTGAAAACCATTACCATACTTACTTATATCTCTTGCGGGCCCAATTTCTGTCGGACTAAGGGTGTGATCTGGAACTTCTCGGGTTATTGACGTAGTAGTAGTTGTTGTTGCTGTTGTTAAGTTAGAGTTCTGAGAAATGACATTTCCTCGTAAGAAACCACGACCATTTACTACTGCAGCACCACCATTAATAATACCCCCAGTTAGTAAGGATGTTCCAGCACCTACAAGTATATCTTGGGTTGTTGGAAGTGGGTCTTGAAAGTAGAGTGTATTCCCGATGGATTGAATTGGAGTAGAAGCCAGATAACCATATACACCACTAAATGCTCCTGCCGCAAAGCCTCCAGCACCTGCGGCTCCTCCACCTGCTGCAAGAAATGAAGCGCCTCCAGTTGCCGCAGCTACGCCTCCAGCAGCGGCTCCAATACCAAAAGCTGCAACTCCATCCCAAAAAGAATCTACTTTGCCTTGATAAATTTTAGTCCCAAGATTAACAGCTCCCCCAACTACTGCACCAATAACTATATGCCAAAAATTCCCATCACTATCTATAAAGATAACTGGATTATTCCCTGAGAACATATATGGGGAAAATCCTTGATCAGCAGGGTCTAGAACCGACCACCGGCCAAGAGCTGCATCATAATAACGAGCTCCAAAATAGTGCAGTCCCGATTCTTCATCCAACTCTTTCCCTGTAAAACCTTCTTTGGTTCCTTCGTCAAAACTGGCCCTGATTAATGCCCCAAAGGGGTAATAGTCATAGGTTTCTTTGATCACATTGTTATCATCTACTACTTGCCGGGTAGAACCAAGATGATCATATACATAGAAACGCTGATCTCCATTTGTTGCCTGGCGACCTATTAATCCTATCCCATATAAATTCCAGTGTTTAATGGTGCCGGTAGCATCCGTAACTGCAAGAACTACCCCCCCATCCATAATGTAGTATTCTTCTTCGGTTGTAGTTTGGGTTACGGTATTCACTACTTCCTTACTAATTCTCCAACCCGACGAGTTGTATCGGTATAGTGCTTCCAGAAGCCCGTTCACTCGCATTCCTACTGGCAGGTTCTTACTCCCATAAGATATCCTGTCAAATTTATGAGTGTCGCCTGTCATGTTACCATCTAAATCATAACTATAGGTAGCATCTTCAGCATCCCAATCCACCCCACTTGTCGTTGCTACAGCGTCTGCCACAGCGGCTAACTTATTAGAACCGGAATAGGTGTAAGAAAGATCATCCACTAAAGTTGGGTTATTGTATCTCTTCAGAGAAGTGATGTTCCCGTTTTTATCATATGAAACGGTATCTAAATCATAGTTCTCTGTGCCATTTACATAATCAGCTCTGATCATCTGATTGAGAGCATTATAGGTATAGGTATAGGAGTAACCTGCTCCATTATTGCTCACATTCGTTTCATTTATGGTGCCATCGTCGTTATAGGTGAAATCCTGGAAGTAACTAAACGACCCTCCTATAATCTCATTGATCCGGCCTTGTTCGTCATAGTCATAAGTCATAGTGGCCTTACTTACCCCGGTTATAGTCTGAGATTCTGCTTTTCCTTCTGCATCATAGGAGTAGGTAACCATTGGAGTAGCCGGACGAGTGGAAGAAGTGCTGGTATACACTTCTGTTGTTCTACCCAATGCATCATAGCTGTAAAAGTGATACAAACTCTGACTAGTACCCACTTTCGTGTGCTGGCGAATAACCTGCCCGGCATCGTTATACTGATAAGCAATCTCTGTACGAAGCCCCGGTTTATCCTGTGTAAGTATCCATTTTTTTGCCGGCCTCCCTTCGAAGTCATAACTGTAATAGATGGCTTGCCAGGCTTCATCATTCGTTGCCCCAGCATCCAAACCCGGGCTGATACTGGCTGTAAAATTACTCCCGTTTTTAGCGTGGAAACCTGGTTCCAGTATAACTTTCGAACCGGATTCTACACTTTGATTTCCATTTGGCTCAATACTATAACTGGTTCCTAGAATAATATTCCCAGCGGCTGATAACGTCCCTCCAGACCCGCTGATCGAAGTGTTATTTACATCCAATGAACTTGCAGACTTACCGTTTGTCTTATAAGCTTCAGCCGTTGTTGCTTTTAGTGTATTCTCTTGATCAATAATCCCTGTTTGAGAACTAAACAAAGACCATGGAAACATGGCAGACGAAGGACTTTCATCGTAGGCGCTCACCGAAATACTATTCAGATTGTCTGATTCGAATGCATAATTTATATCCCCATACAAGGAATTATAAGTTGCTTCTCCTTCTCCACTTAAAATCGGTCTTCCAAAAGCATCATAACTGGTAAAACTAACTGAGCCTTGTACTGCCTGCTGAGCACTTTGGCTAAAACGAAGTCGACCCAGTTTATCATACTTAGCACTAGCTGTCCCTGCATCAGGAGAGGTTGTTGATGTATTTAATCCCAGAAAATTACTGGTGCTTGTAGCAACCCAATCTACATCTAGACTACCTGTTGGAGGAGCGAAGTAGTTCGGCGGACGGTTTTCTGAGGTTCTTGCTACAGGATCAATTATTGACTCGGAAGTGATTTGCTCTGTTAACCCCACTGCAGCAACACTTCGAAGAGCCTGTCCTGAATAATCAGAGTAGGTTACAGACTGTACATTCCCTAAATCTGTAATAATTGTTTTAGAAAAAACAATGTTGTTAACTGTCTCGGAACTATAAGTATATTCTATTTTTTCGGTTCCCGAACCGACTGGCAGAAGCGATTTCATTCTGCTTAAAGGATCGGCATAGTATTCTGAAGTACTATACAAGCGTACACTCCCCGAGGTTCCATAATAGCTTTGAGCATTTGTGGCAAAACTGACATCGTATTTATTACCGGTTGCATACTCGTAGGGCCTCCATCCTTTTATAGCCCTTCCCAGGTCATCGTATTCTGTATGGCTTACGGTATAGTTAGTGCCATTCCATGCCTGGTTTTGGATATCTTGTCCACTCCCGTTCCTAAATGAAACTGCGTAGCCAGGGCGTGACTCTCCTTCATACTCCAGTTCTCCTACATACACGTCGTCAATGAGAAAGTCCATGTCAATATTGGAACTAATAACCAATTTTGATAACAAATCCGGGTCATTCCACTGGAAATGTTCCCCTCCCCCCGTATTTAACTCTGCTTCAAATAAGGTCCAGTTCGCATTCGATAAAACTATAGAGCCTTGTTCAACCACAGCTGACCCACTCTTTGCAAGCTCCACTGTAACGGTAGGTGCAGAAGGAACATATCCATGGGTTTTTATCCAGAAACGAACAAAGTAATCCTTTCCCTGCCATAAAAATTCATTCTTGCTTAGTGTTTGGGATAGTTCTCCTCCACTTTGCTGATCATATTTTAAGGCGTATAATCCGGAATATCCTTCTCCTTTAAGACGTTCTATAGCACTTGCTCCTGAAGCATCCCAATAATCTGCATCGTCAATATCTCCATACTCCCCACCCGAATTACGAATGGCATTATAAGAGGGGTAACTTACCTGGTATGTAGCGTTCGGTTTCGTGGTTGAAAATATAGTTCCAGTCAGTTGCCGGGATAATACCGATGAACCACCAGACACTACCAAACCATCCGGGCTCAAAGTCTCTACAGCTCGTTGGTTTTCGTCACGTATTATTCTGGTTCGATAACCTTCCGCATTCGACGTTTCAGATACGTCCAGGTAATTACTTGTGTAAGCTGTGGACGTTGTAATTCCATCATTCGGATATATTCGTAGGTTATCAAAGTAGGCTGCATTCCCATTCCCTGAGAATCCATAATAAATCGTACTGCTTGAAGGTGTGGTGGTGGTCGTTTTTATAACCTGCTTACCATTAATGATTACCTCAACATCTTGTAGACTACGGGTTATGATACGCACATGATGCCAGTTTTTGACCGAGGAAGAAATACTTCCCGTTGCAATGGTTGCTCCTCCATTTTGGTTGAGCAACTTAACAGATCCGTCCCCATACACTCTCAGCTGTAGCCCAGGTGTAGAAGCTCCAGGGGTTGCACTTGTAAGTCCAAAATCAAAACCGAAAAAGGTAGCTGAAGTACTGGTCGTTAGTTTGGCATCAAACTCCAGGATGGAGTTGGAATGATCTAAAGCCGTTGGGTTACGAAATGAACTGATCGTAGATCCATTGCCCGGGAACGTAAGATAAGCGCCAGGATCCTGGACCCATGTGCCGCTAGTTTCAGTCCAAGTTTGCGTATCATATACTCCCTCGTCTCCATCATCAAAACCGGCAAAGAAAACTTCTGAAAGCTCAGCATTACTAAAGTTTGCAAGAACTCTTGTCCCATCAAACCCAAAAATCTTCGAACTGCTGAGTCCATCCCCACCAATAGTTTCAATAGGAATTCCATATTGATTTCTGGTAACTATTTCTCCTGTTTTGATCCATCCATTTGTTGGTTCCCCGGTTCCAGACCAATTAGCAAAATCAAAGTTTACCGAGGAAGAGCTCTCTTTTATATAAGTTTTATGAGGGGCCCATTTACCTCCTCCCCAATCCTTCCAGGTAGTCACTGCTTGAGATGTATTCGTTACATTTACCTTCGTTTCGGATAGAGCAATAGGGGATAGAATGTTCTTATTCTTAAGGTCAGGATACTTTACCCACGCCCGAGTAACGGAGTTCTCCAGATCATACTCTACTCCATCAATGGAGTATTGTTTTGTGGCTGATAAATATCGTAATCCTGTTGCTGTAGTAAAGCCATGACCTGCACTAGTTAAAACACCATCTACTTCATTTTCAGAACTTCCTAGCCTTACGTAATAACCTTTGTCAATTTGTGTTCCTCCTGAAACCCGGTTAATTTCCTTTTCATAAACCCGGTAGTAATTAGTATTCTCAGAAAGCATATTACCCCCAGTTATACTATCATAAACCCTGGTCTTATAAAGTGAACCACTCACTTTGCTAAGGAACAAGTGAGCCGTTGTTTTACTCAAATCTGTAGGGTAACTAACTGAAGCAGGTGAGACAGATAGCTCTGTATTTGTAAGTCCGTTAAAAAAATAATGCTCTGTTCGTCCTTCTGCAGGATTACCTGCTTTAGTAACCACTTTGTTATACTGAGCTATAGAACCCGATTGGTCAGAAGTGGCTTTCGAGGTCTCATACTCAAACACTATTTGGTTCGTTTCGTAGCCATTATCGACTTCTACTTTTGTAATAGGGTAGTCTTTTATTTTACCACTTGCTTTGTAGTTTACTACTTTGCTTAGGGTAATTTCTGTAGCATCTTTAAGGGAGCCATGGTTAAAAGTAAAGAAGATATCTGCACCAAAATTATCTGACCTTTGAGCAAAGTTATCGCTCGTCCTTGTAAACCCAATAAATTGATTCGGATAGTTTAGTACTGTACCTGTAAAGCTCCCATTCTTTAAAAACTGAATATGAGCATCAATATCCTGAGTACTATTGTGCCTAGTTTCATAGCCAACATAATTGATCCCTCCTCTTATACTTGGATACTCAGCATACCTATTCGTTCCCTGAACCAATGTACCCATAAGGTTAATGTCATTTTCAAAGTCAATCGCATACACTTTGTCATCATTAGTGATATACCTGTACCCCATATAAGGATAGGTGAAGTTCGAGTTCCCAGGAAAAATACCATCCCCTGGAGGAGCGCTAATTATCGCACTGCTTCCTTGGCTCGCGCTATTAGGGTCATACTTTCTTACTACTCCATCATTATCATAGTCTCTTACTAGAACGAGATCATTTCCAATACTCGAGTATATTTCGGGAGTATAAACCGTTGCGGGAACTCCTAGAATATCGAACTCAACCCCATCAAACCTCCTGAATAAAGGGGCACTACCTGATCTCTGAGTGAAAGCAATCAATGCTCCGTCTATTAATACTGGATCGTAATCATTATGTTTTCCAACATTCACTCCAGAAGTAATGCCATAGTCCTCTAATAAATTATATACATATAAATTATCTGCATCTGCATCATCTTCTTTTGACTTTATTGCGATCAATGAGCCATTTGCAGTAATAACATTTTTATCAACGATATTCGAAATATTTGATTGAAACTTGGTTAGGCTTGTGAGCCATGTAGTTTTTAGTTGCCAATTTTTTAATTCATCTAAATAACTTAACTGTAATACGTCTTTGCCTACAGCAACCTCATCATCATGTATATAATAATTGTTCGTACCGCCGATAAAGAAGTCATTATTATTTGTTGTGTTTATTGAATTTATAGTATCGTCTTGAAAGGTTTCTCCGTCCCAGGTATATCTTTTTGTATACCCTGTCTCATTGTCTAGAATTACAAAGAAGTCATCCCCTGCTACTACATCTACAGAGCTTTTACTTAAGCTTGCAAATACAGGAACCGTTGACGAAATCCAGTCACCTGTTTTTTCAGAGTCTTTATAAAACCAGGTAATCCTTTTGGTATCCTCTTTATGGTACCCTTCAATGATGATGAAATATTTATCATGTGTAAACACTTCAAAATTTTGTTTTAGATCAACAATTTCTCCTCCATAACTAAAGGTCTGAGTGGGTTCAAACTCATCTAACCACCTACCATCCCATGTCAAAACCTTTACCTTAAGGTTCGATCCGCTTCTATATGTCATTACTACATAATTAGAAGCAATAAATACTCTAGGATCTTCATAGCCCAACGGAGTAGATATCGTAACATCTCTATTACTATGAGCAAGCTCTAATTCGGAATAAGTGTACGTAACCTCTGCTCCGGTTGGATAAGTCACTTTCTCCAGGCTCATTGGATGAACATCTGAACTATTGTAATATTTGAACTTAAGATCAGGAAGCTCTTCACCGTTTGGATATACTTGTGTAATGGAATGTAATAGTCGCTTATAATCGGGATCACCGGCAGTACCGAACATACCATAGTTAAAGTCTAAGTAGTACAATAGTAAATCTGAGCTGTTAACTACATTAATGCGACTTAAATACTTTGTCTCATACTTTTCCTGGTATGCATCGGGTTCGTAGTGGCTGTCAACAGTAAAAGTAGGTATACTACTTATTTGAGGAGAGATATCGCAATCAGTTGCACAAAGATCTTCATCGTTTCCAGGATCAATTGATGTATTTTCTTCCAATTGTACAGTAAAAATATCCTCAAATGTTAATCCATTCGCGTCCTTAATAGTTAGCCTGATATTTAGCTCAACCTGGTTTATCTCATTATAAGTCAGAGAGTAAGATGTACTTGATCCAAATGAAGCAGGATCGGGTTCCCAGTTAGGATTAACTTCTCTTGGGAATTCACTATAAGCGTGCTCCCACTTATAGGTATATGGGGCTGTTCCTCCTCCAGCCAGTGTAGCGTTCCAGCTTCCTGTTTGACCGATATCCAAATTTTCGTTCCCAGAAATTATAGCGAAAGGATTATAAGGAGTCTTTAATTCCTGATGTGGATCTGTGTACTCATCCTGTAATTTGTTCTGGTATACAAATTGAATTTGTTCACCATTTGGATTTGTTATGGTTTGAAGGTAAGAGGCTTTGGTATGTTTCTTTGGGTTTACTGCATCGGGCACTCCATGCCTACCCACCTCTTCTTCTACTACCAGGTAATCATAGGTAATCTCATCACCCCAGGTATTTTTAACTTTGGATAAATTCCAGGCTATAGCGTGTTGGCTCTGGTTTAGCGTTCGCATACTTGAACCTATCCAGTTTCCCCATTTCACTCCCCATTGGATCGAATTTCCATCTGAGGTGTTGTCCCATGGAATTGTAGAGAGCCCTCCTCCAAATACATAAGTCATCCCGTCTTCTTTAATAATCTCCCATCGTTCGTCAGATTTGTAGTAGGTGATTTTCCAAAACTGATAGTTTTTTGCCTCAAAGGTTTTAGTACCTCCGGCAGAAGAAGTCATAACTAACTCATTACTAATACCCCCGCTTACTAAATAAAAATCGTCGTCATGTACATTCCCTGTATTTTTATGGTCCACTACGATTTTGTCATAATCCATAGACCAGCCCAATCCCAGAATACTGGTTGGTGCCTCAAGTGCCCACACATCCCGTTGATTTTGGATATTACTATTATAAACAGCAGAAACGTTAGTGCTAAGCCCACCCCTCCCAGAAAGAGACAATAAATTAATGGGTAGGTTAACGTCTCCTGAATATAGGTTAACAGAGTTTTGCCCTGCTCCTTTCAAATCGGGATTTAAAAAGAAGGACCGTACTTCAGGAGATTGAGTAGAACGCTCCTGGGCATTCAATTCAATGATTCCTGTACTACAAAAAAGGATGGCTAGTAAAAGACAGATACGTGATTTCATAATTTCTCTCATTTTATACATTAAATTATTTCTTCTTTTCTTCTTCGAGCTTCTGGATTCGTGCTAAGAGCTCCTGCATATTTTTTTGATTTGTCGCTCTTTCTGCTTCCAGTTCTTTTTGCTGCTCAATGGTGTGTAGGGTTAGCTCTTCAATTTTTTTGAGAAGCAACATATTCATCTCGCCTAAAGAGATTCCATTCGCTTCCATTTCTTTAGCAGATGGCACTTCTGGAAGGTGTTTATTGGCTTTAATAAAAGCTTCTATTTCGGAAAGGGTGGGTAAATCGTAGTCTTCTTCGAATACATAATCGGGGCCAGGAACATTTAAATCTACAATGATTTCTTCAGAGTGGATTTTACCTTTAACAGTAAGGGCCTGATCTGGGCTTGTAGTTCCTATTCCTACATTACCTGATGAAGTAACTCTCATAGCTTCAACAACATTTGCTCCTGTAGTTGAACTTGCATCTCCGCCAACGCTTAAAGCAAATCCCCCATTACTCAAAGTTCCTAACCTTAAGGAACCGGAGTTGTCTGTTAGAGCAATTTGTGTCCCACTATCTGTGCTTTCAAACGCAGAAACAACATCTGTAGTTGAACCATTAACATGTAATAATCTCGATGGGCTTGCTGTACCTATCCCTACATTACCCCCTCTTTTGATTACCATATCTGCAGTTCCCCAGTTTATTAAGCTATCTTTACCGGTAGAAACATCCGAAACATAAAAGCCCATTGTTCCGCCATTCCCCATATACATTATGGAACCGGCCCCTCCACTATATGCACCAGCATCGTTTGAAAATTTAGTATTGCCCGTGACATTCAGACCACCAGAGGGACTTCCGGTTGCCTGGTATGCATTAAATAAAATCGCATGAGAACCACTCCAGGTATCATGGGTTATATTAATGTTAGTATAAGTAGTGTGCCCTAAATTCAGTCCCACATTTGAGCTTAAAGCATTTCGGTTAATCCCTATATCTAAGCCCGAGACCAATGCTTTTCCAGTTGTTGGGTAACTGTTTTGGGCTCTTATTTGAGTTACCAGGATTATTGGCAGTAGGGCGCAGAATAGTAAAAGCTTAATTTTTTTCATCTCTTTTTATCAGTTCGTTAATCTGTTTTTGCTGTTGAATCGTAATAAGCGTCAGCTCTTCAATCTTTTTTAATAGCAGCATATTCATCTCACCTAATGAGATACCGTTAGCTTCCATTTCTTTAGCGGATGGTATTTCTGGAAGGTGTTTATTAGCCTTGATAAATGCTTCTATTTCGGAAAGGGTGGGTAAATCGTAGTCTTCTTCGAATACGTAATCCGGGCCAGGAACATTTAAATCTACAATGATTTCCTCAGAATGGATTTTACCTTTAACAGTAAGAGCCTGGTCTGGATTTGAGGTTCCAATACCAATATTACCATTCTCATCTAATGATAGACCATTGTTTAAAGAAACCCCTGCTGTTAATTGCAAGGTATTGGTTGAATCATCTATCCAGATTCGTTTAGTGATATTCCCTGTTTCCGTCCATAAAGCAATTCCATCGTTTGGCCCTTCATTCTTAATCTGTATCGTTCCAACACCCTCGTTGCTAAAATCTCCAAAGAATAATCTTCCATCTATTTCTGTATTCTTAAGAAGCTCAATCCTATTACTTCCTATTGTTAGCCTGTCTGTTCCTACATATTGCAATTTGATTGCACCTTCTGAGCTATCGTAGAGGATTCTTCCTGTGAGGTTTCCACTGGGATTCGCAAATGCATACCCCCCATCATTATTCGTGCCGTGATACACAACGACACCACGGCTCCCAATCCCATCTCCTATAACCAATTGATCCAGCGCTGTTCCGGTTATATCAATGGCAGCATTTCCTATTCCTACTCTACCAGAAGCGCCTATCTCCATTCGATCGCCATCTCCAGTCCGGAAGATTATCCTCCTTGGATTACTTGAATTTTCGCCCGAACTGAAAATCATATTATCAAATCTGGATTTAAAGGTCCAACTTCCAGGCGAAGTACCTCCGGCACTAAAAATCCTGTTATTTCCTCCACTTGCGCTTAAGAATTGTAATTGATTTGTACCTAAATATGTATCTCCATTTACGTGGAGTTTCGCTATGGGGCTTGTTATACCTATACCTACATTCCCGGAGTTAAAATAAATATCACTGCCAGAAGTGGTCCACTGTGCATTAACACTAACATTCGTAAGTATACAAGCAGTTATCAGAACGAGTATTTTTTTCATTTTTCTTCCTCTAGCTTTTCGATTCTCTTTAATAGTTCAATTTGATGCAGAGTCATTTCCTCAATCTTTTTAAGTAGCAGCATATTCATCTCTCCTAAGGAGATGCCATTGGCTTCCATTTCTTTCGCAGATGGCACTTCAGGTAAGTGCTTATTGGCTTTGATAAAAGCTTCTATTTCGGAAAGAGTAGGCAGATCATAATCTTCTTCGAATACGTAATCGGGACCAGGAACATTTAAATCTACAATGATTTCTTCTGAATGGATTTTACCTTTAACAGTAAGAGCCTGGTCTGGATTTGAAGTACCAATTCCTACAAAAGAACTGGTAACTAAACCAGAATTCGTGGTTTTTATTACAAAAGCTTCTTCATCGTTTGTCCCGCTTCTCCTAGTAACAATGCGAAAACGATTATCACTTTCTGTGCCACTCCAATCGCTATCGTACCCAATATATGCTCCGTGTGCCCCTCCATCCTGAAGCATTTCAATTCTTACATTATCAACTTCACTACTATTATCTGTATCTGATTCCAATTTTAAAACTGCATCTCCATCAGTTGAAGAGCTTACATGAAGGCTTGCAGAAGGAGAATCTGTACCCATCCCGACTCTTCCATCATTTTTAAGTGTCAAACTCTTAGCCCAATCTGTGATTGCAGAATTTGCAGTATCACTTATAGCATGCTCAAAACGAATGTCACCGTAGTCGGTAAATCTCATTAGAGAGACTTCATCCTGAAAGATTCTCTTATCTCCTGCGTTATAATCATAATTATACCCTATTATTTTATGCCCACCATCGTGGAAGGTCCACCTGTTTCCTATTTGGAGCTTTTCAACTGGAGAAGAATGGCCAATGCCTACATTACCATTATTAAGCACTCTTATTCTCTCTACTCCACTAGTAATAAATCCCAGGTAACCTGTAGCTGCGGTAAGCGTTAACTCCTGAGCAGCGTAAATCTGATTAGGGTCTATTCCTAGTTGCTGAGTTCCATCAGTCATATAGATTGAAGAGTTAGCATAAGTACCGGAAAGCCCGATAGTTCCAGTACTATGAACACTTAGTTTGGCTAATGGCGAAGTAGTCCCTATCCCCACGGAACCAGAGGTAGGAAAAGTATTAGTTTGAGCTACTGATCCTAAAGGGATGAATAACCCTAGAACGAGGAAATGATATAATTTCATTTGAATTTTCATTATTTATTACTCTCTAATTTTTCGATACGAGCCATAAGCTCTTGAATCAGTTTTTGCTGTTTTGACGCATTCGTTTCTTGCTGAATAGTATGAAGCGTCAATTCTTCAATCTTTTTGAGCAGCAACATATTCATCTCTCCAAGTGAGATACCGTTAGCTTCCATTTCTTTGGCTGATGGTACTTCAGGAAGGTGTTTGTTGGCCTTGATAAAAGCTTCGATTTCGGAAAGGGTTGGTAAATCATACTCTTCTTCGAATACGTAATCCGGCCAGTTGGTGGCTTCAACTACAACTTCTTTGGATCGTATGGTTCCATTGACTTCTAGTTTATTGCTGGGAGAAGTAGTTCCGATTCCCATTTCTCCAGTTCTGGTAACTACAAAGCGATCAACAAATTCATTTCCTACTAAATCTCCCGCAGTAGCATCAAGTACTGTTCGATAAACAAGAGTGCCAGATGCAGTCATCGCTAACTCTCTGGCATCTCCATTCTTGATAACCTCTCTTACTCCTGCCCCTCTTCTAACTACATTCGATCCAAATACAAAAAAGGGAGATCCTAAGTGCTCTGCCATCTCAATGTATCCATCAGAAAATCCTATTGCTGATGAAGAAGCAAAAGTAGAAAATGGAAGATACTCTTTAGTAGGATTGATCTGCACATTGTCGCTAACTCCTAAAGAACCGCTTACATCTAAAGTATAAGATGGTGTTACCGAGCCAATTCCAACATTACCATCATCAGCAATATAGAATTTATCGCTGTTATCATCTCCAAACCAAAGGTCACTACTATTTCCATCATTCCACCCATTAATTTCAAATATGCGGTCACTACTGGTTTCGAACCTGTATATGGTTTTACGAGTACCCGAATCATCAGCATCCCACTCAAATACTGCATTACCCGTTGTTCCAACATAAGGTAGATGGAAGAACATAGATGGTTGATTGCTAACACTTCCTGTAGCACTTATATAAGTTGCCCAGTCAAGGTTGCTGTCATAGTTCAGGTAAACCGGATTTGTGGAAGTTTGAGCTTGTAATGTACTAGCTACAAAAAAAAGAGCTATGAGGGAGAAGATTTGTTTCATGGTATTATTTTTTTGGCTCTAGAAGTTCAACTTTGATAATTAGTTGATTTACAAGTGCTTCTAAAGTTTTGAGTTTCTGCTGTTGCTCTTCGCGGATGTATCTCTCAGTTGATATTCCAAGTTCTAGTTGATCTATCATCTGTTTTTTATTTTCCAAAGCTCGCTCCTGCCCAATGGTATGCAGCGTCAGCTCTTCAATCTTCTTAAGCAAAAGTATATTCATCTCTCCTAAAGAGATTCCATTGGCTTCCATTTCTTTGGCGGATGGCACTTCAGGTAAGTGCTTATTGGCTTTAATAAAAGCTTCTATTTCGGAAAGGGTGGGTAAATCGTAGTCTTCTTCGAATACGTAATCCGGCCAGTTCGTGGTTTCAACTATAACTTCTTTGGAACGAATCGTGCCGTTTACTTCGAGTTCGTTGCCTGGAGTAGTGGTGCCAATCCCTACATTTCCATTTTGATCTAGCACAAATCTATGTTCAGCATTTCCATAAATCGAAAATTTACCTCCCCCTAATGATGCTCCGTCTGCCGTTGACATCATCCTCCAGTCTATTCCACCTGTTGCCGTTGACCGCAGAGTAAGTTGACTTGAACCTGTAGAAGACTCTACTAGCACAACTTCTGCATTAGTATTATCTACTATATGTAGTTTATTAGAAGGAGCGGTATTTCCAATTCCTACATTTCCACCTGCAAAATATGAATCCCCGTATGAATGTAATCTAAGTTTAACCTCATTATTATCATTATAAATATCCATCCGATGATGTCCGACTCCACCAAAAAATAACTGTGTTCTTTCACCGCTGGCGCTATTTCTTTTGAAATAAGTATTTCCGCCATAACGGTTATGTTTGAAAGTCGTTGTTCCAGTACCCCCATCTACATAATCGACTTGTAAGCCGGAGGTATTGCTGCTAGTTTGAGATAGTGTTCCTATTCCAAAAGAACCATTTACTTGTAACTTAGTAGTTGGGCTTGTCATCCCAATCCCAACATTACCGGTCTCATTTATGATCAGCCTGTTGGCTGTGCCAGACCTGAATAAAAAGCCATTTGAAGACCCTCCGGTATTTGTATAAGCAACATCAAATACATATCCATTTAGCACATCACCATCCCCGGTTCTTGCTGGTAAAATCTGTAACGTTCTGTTACTCGGGTTTGAACTAAGTAAAATTTGTCCTAATGCGCTGCCCGATCCTGGTGTTTGAAACGTGCTTGATGTTGAAACAAGCAGGGAATCATTTTGTGCGTATGCCGAACCGAAAACAAGAAAAAAGGCCAGGCAAGTTGTTATGATCGTTTTCATAGTTTTATTTATTAATGCCTATTGCGGGTAACGGATTGATGCAAAGCCAGGATGATTTTCCTTAAAGAAATGGCTTGATGAGTTACACCCTATCCCATATAGCGGGCTTGAAAGAAAGGCTAAATTTGGTCGAGCTCTTGATGAAAAAACTAAAGCGTAACCCAATTTTTCTTTTGAATTTTTACTCATCTCTTTTAACTCTATCGACTTTGGTATAACCAAAACATATAGAATTAAAATTGTCTAACAAAAAATTATTCATTTCAATTAGTTAGCACTAAAAAATGAAGTTATCGACGTATAAGTTACGATTAAGTAAGAAATCCAAAGAAATATTGCGAAAGGAATTGTTACCGAAGTATTAATTTTCTTAAGTAAGAGACCAACTATTGAGAGTAATCCTCCCAAAATTATGGCGATATAAACCACCCAGAAAATATCCCATCCATGGTAAAACCCCATCACTCCAATAAGCTTAATATCTCCCCACCCAAAAGCTTTATTATCTCTAAGTTTATCGACCAGGAAATTGAGTGCAATAAATGCTAGTGTAATTGAAATGGAAGCCAGGAATGCCTCAGCTTTTATTTCCTGAAAAAGAGGTGCAGCAGAAAATAATAGAAGAACCAGCACCAGTGTATTTGGGATTATCTTGCTGTAACTGTCGATGCAAGCAATAAAAAAAAGGGTGACTAGAAACCCATACTCAACCCACTGATTTACCGTTTCAGGATTGATAATTAAAACTCCCAAAACACAAACTGCCAGGCTAATATAACTGCCAACCCATTTTGCTTTTATTGATGCCAGGCTTTCAATATTGGACGAGAGAAGCTTGGTATTGAAATAGGATAAGTAGCTCCCAATGCCCCCGGCTAAAACTGCTATTGCGGATTGAAGAATCAACGATTAATCGGGGATGATTTGCTCAACTGTTCCGTTACTATCTACCTGCCATTTGTTGTACACCCCATCGTTATCAAAGTCGATAATAGATGTGGCTGTAGCGATATAACTTGAAGGCTCCGCACTTACAATCTCGATGGTATACCTGGCTTTCCCACCTTCGGTAATCATTTTCTCATGCTCGAACCCGATTTTTGAAAACTCAAGCGCATAGGTATCGTGTTCCAGGTGATATACTTTTTGTAGAGTATGTAAGAAAGCCAGTTGGGTTTTAGCTTCGGTTGTTTTGGCCTTTGTTGTCACATTTTGATAGAGTGGTACCGCGATCATAATGAGTATGCCAATAATCGCTAACACGATTAACAGTTCGGTTAGTGAAAACCCGTCTTCTTCTTTAATTGCTTTTAAAAACTGCTTTTTCATATCTCGCTCGTCAATTTAATTTTAATATAAGTTCTTTTTTGTCATGCTCCAGAATTACCGAATCCTTTACAATTTCTTTCACTTTAATATCATTAAGAAACGACTCTCCTTTTCTTAGAAAGAAGGATTGCCCCCACTCATCTGATATCACCACCATACCATCTAATATCCCAGCCAGGGATAATCGTGGCCATTGAAATTCCGGTTCATTTGTATTCGTCTCCGGGACGATTGTTGGTTCAATTGCTCTGGTTCTGTTCAGTGTAAATGGATTCCTGCTTGAAGATGAATACTCGTACACTTCCCGATCCGGAACAGTTAGCTCGGTCATATTGATACTCCGAACTTCTTGTAGAGCAATGGCTCCTTCATCACTGTTCATCGCTGAAAAATTAACCACGTTCACGCCCCATACCAGTATTACTATGATTACCAGTATTATCTTACCAATAGTGGTTTCAAAAAAGGCAATCATTTGGACCCCCGCAACATCGTGATTTCGAGATTCAGGTTTCCGTTTAGCCTGGCATTCAGGTTCTGCTCTTTCTGAACAGAAAGATCCTGTACTTCAATCACCAAACCATTCTGCTCTAACCGGTTAACAAAACGGGCTACACTATGATACGATCCTGAAAATTCAAGGGTCACTTGTTTCCGGTTGTAAGCCTCTTCGATCGTTTCCCCGGTAGGTTGTATTACTGCAATTGAAACTACAGATTCTTTAGCGTCACTGAGGGTTTGTTCTACTATTTTCGAGAATTCGTTTTCATAAGCCAAATCAACATACATTTTGCTGATTCCTTCATCCAGGATGGCTTGTTTTTCTTCAAGATCACTAAGCTGCTCTTTCCAGTTCCCCATCACTTCAATCTGCTCGTTCTGAGTAGTTAGTACCGAATACTTCTCATACACTTCTACAAGATGAGGAAGCAATACAAAAATAGTAATGCCAAGAAATCCGGCAAGAGATATCCCAGCTACTATTTTCCAGGTATGTAGATTCTTTGATTCCATCACTGATTGGTTAGAATTAGAATCTCAAATTCTGAAGTCTGTCCATCGTCTAATTTTTGAGAGATAATTAAACTGGCTCTTTCAACCTTTTTGTGTTCTTCCAGCTCTTTTAGAAATTCAGTTAGTGAGTTTTCATTCCGTGTAAACCCTGACAAACGGACTTCCTTACCCTCTACTCCATTTCTTTTCGTCGCATCCAACTGCTCTAACCATACATTATCGGTAATACTTTCCCCAATTAGCTCAAAGATGAAGGTGTAGGTTTCTCTTTCTGCTATAATAGATCTTGCTTCCAGAAATGTATCCCTGGTGTCGAACAGTAGTTCCCGCTTGTTATTGACCTCTTCAATCCGGTCACCTATTCTATCCATAATCTGGTTGCTTTCAATCAGCTTGTAATCTGTGATTTTCCCTAATGCGAATGCCAGTAAACCAAATAAAATGAGCGGTACAAATAACAGTATGCTTAAACGAATAGATTCTTGCTTATCGTGCTGAAGTATGGCTTCGGTCTGGACTTCCGCTTCAGTAAAGTTAAATGAGTCCAGCCCTTCAAAAAATAGTTTCGTAGTGAGGCCGGCTGAGATCGCATATTTATGATCCAGTTCGTCAAACCCTTTTTTTCCTTTCATAGGATGGATTTTCCTGATAGGCCTGCTGACCTGATCTTGGTTATGATCCAGTGAACTAGTGAATAGTGGAACCGAATGAATAGGCTTCTCAACAGAAGACTCTTCTGTTTGAAGGTATGAATCTGCTTCTGTTATCAGCAAATTCTGTTCTGCTTCAACAACCGGGTTAAGATCAGATACCGAATGGATTATCCCTTGCTGATATACTACCAGGTATGGATTTTCTGAAGCGCCGGAAATTATAGCGGAGGTGTCTTCTATGAAATCTTCGTCATAAAGCAGGCTATACCCTGGTTCCAAAACTCCCGCATTCGATAGCTTTGGATAAAGCCCTGTCTCTTTAAATAAATCGCCATAATACTCCAGGGTCGTCTTATTTAATACCTGGAAAATACACCGCTTACTGTCTTCATCAATCTCTATGAGCTGATGCTGGATAACTACTTCTTCTGTAAACCCGGAGCTATACTCTTTTAATTTAGCTTCAATCCAATGATCAACATCCTCAGGTTCTTCCGAGTAGGGGACTTCATCTGTATAGATTGCAAGTAATGCCTCTGAAGCTGAAAACCCGATATGATATGCTTCCGATTTAAGGTTTTGCTTTAGCTCTTCAATCCCATCTGTTATAGAGATATCGCTTTTGTTGTGAAGAATTTCTCCATGCGATTGTAATGATAACTTTTTGCCCAAACGATCTACTTCAACCCAACGGATGTACTCACCCGTTATCTCAATACCGACTGCGGTTTTTTCAATGAATGGGACTTTCATAGAATTAGTTATCGATGCTTAAATCCAGATCATCTCTAATTTGATTCCACCTGTAGTTGTCATTTCCATCTCCATAGAATACATATGGTGTTATAAAAATGACCAACTCAGACTTTATTATGCTCGTGCTTTTGTTTCTGAACAACCTGCCGAGTAACGGGATATTTCCAAGTATAGGAACTTTGTTGATGTTCTCGGTTTCACTTTCTTGTATCAGTCCCCCGAGTATAATAGTTTCTCCGTCTTTCAGTCTGACGGTTGAGTCTAAAACCCGGCTGTTTATAGTAGGAGGAACCTCTGCTGTTAAGGTTCCAACCGGTGTGTTAAACTCCGGATGAACTTCTACTGTTACATCTCCTGAAGCGCTTACCCATGGAGTAATTTCCAGGAGCACGTTTGCTTCAATGCTTTCGAATCGCTGAGATTCCTGTGTAATCACATTATTTGGAGATTGAAGTGGGGTGGTAGACGTAAATATATAATACTGGGTCGTTCCGATTTCTATACTTGCAGTATGCCCGTTGAGGGTTGATATCTGCGGGCGCGATTTTACTGTTACCAATCCTTCCTGGTCTAATGCCTGGATTCTGAAAATGAAATCACTCGGTAACCGACCCAGGTTTTTAACTCCAAAGAGATTTCCACCTGGCGCAAATGTTGCATTAATATCAGCTCCACCTCCTTGCACACTTAATCCACCACTTTGATTCTCTCCCTGTCCAAACAGAACTGTAAACGGATTAAAGAATCCGCTATCGGGTTTAACTCCTGATGATAAAGACAATCCCAGTTGATACATATCCGAGGTGTTCACATCCACCACAAGAGCTTCTATCATAATCTGGGGTGTTGGGTAATCGATCTCAGAAATAAAGTTTTCCAGCTCTACAATTACGTCATTTGTGCCAATAACCATTAATCCGTTTTGCTCTTTAATAACCTGCACTGTGGCATTCTGAAGTACACTTTCGGGAATTAGATCAATCACTACATCAGATCGGATATGTTTGAGCCGGATGAGTTTATTTGACGCAATTCCACTGGTGCTTTTATCTCCAATGATGTACATCTCACCTTCTTTTCGGAAAGTAAATGAAGTCCCTCTGAATACATATGACAGAGCCTGTTCAATAGTAAGCCCTGATGCTTTGGCGGTTATAGAATTGGTCGGTAACCCATAGGTTATCATATTTATCTCACTTTGGTACCCAATCTCACGGATTACATCAGTAGCATTGGCGTCTACAACATCCATATCCACCAGGCCATCGTCATCCACATTGATCCAAAAATTTGTTCCTGTACTTTCACCCTGTTCATTGGTAAAGCCAATCCGGTCAATGATATATACACCGTCTTTTTCACGTAACGAAAATCCGTTATTGGAAAGAATAATAGATAATGCTGATTCCAGTTCTACATCTTGCAGATACCCTGAAATTGATCCTCGTACTCCGTTTCGTGGAATCACATTTCTCCCGGTTTTCTGAGAGATCAAGCGAGCGAAATCGGTTACTTCGATTTCCTTTACATCCATTGAGAGCCTATTATCGTCAAAATCTATGATGGGTTCGATTGTTTCGGGTACTGGTTCCTGCTCCACATATTCCCTGATTCTGAAAATCTGCCCTGTCTGGGTTGTAGAAAGGTTGTACTCCATAGATATAAATATGAGTACCTCAATTATCGTGATATCTGAAAACCTGAGTGTGAGCTGCCTGTTCAGCCTGTTTTCTACCAAAAGATTTATATCATATTCACGGCCTAATGCCCTTAAGAAGTCCCTGGAATCAATATTGCTAACGCTGATATCGGTCTCGATTTTTTTGAACACATTATCGGGAAGGTTATCCAGGTCAACCCGCACTTTGTTCGTGTCAATAATAGTGGAGAGGTATTGTATATAATCCAGCCTTTCCTGTATGGTAGTACTATCGGCTTCGTTGGCCGTCTCTTGCGCGTAAGCATTGGTATAGACCAATGCGAAAATAAAAATCAGGAGTAATTGTAGGGTACGATTCATAAAACAGGATGGATGTAGACTCAATTAAACAGAATAGAAAATTTTTGTTGAACTTACCTATATCTTTTTTGTGAAAGTCTGTTCCCTTAATCGCGCTTTTTCTTTCTCGCTTGTGATAGGTTTGGGGAGTACTTCCTAAAAGACTTACTAAAGCACCGTCTCTCTGTAAATCTCTTCTACGGTAGTTAATCCGGCTTTGATTTTTTGAATTCCGACTTCTCTTAACGTAATCATTCCGTTCTTCCTGGCCTGCTCTTTGAGTTCGCCGGAATTTATGTTTTCCATAATTCTGGAAGCCAAGATCTCATCAAATACGAGCAGTTCAATCAATGCCGTTCTCCCTTTGTACCCGGTTCCATTGCAAGTGCTACAACCTTCTCCTTTTTTGTAAGAAAATTGTTCTCCATTCAGCCCTAAATCTTTAACCATAATCGGGTCTGGAGTGTATTCTACCTGGCAATCGGGACAGATTTTACGGACCAGGCGCTGAGCCATGATCAACCTAACAGAGGAAGCCACTAAAAATGGTTCCACACCCATATCTGTTAATCTTGAGACTGCAGATGCTGCATCATTTGTGTGTAGCGTTGAAAATACCAGGTGACCTGTTAAGGCAGACCGGATTGCAATTTCTGCCGTTTCTTTATCCCTGATCTCACCAACCATAATGATATTCGGATCCTGCCGTAAAATGGATCGAAGTACATTGGCAAAGGTCAGGTCAATTTCTTCATGAACCTGGGTTTGGTTTATCCCTTCCAGGTTATATTCTATCGGATCCTCAATAGTAGTTATGTTTACTTCTTCGGAATTCAGTTCATTTAATGCCGCGTAAAGCGAAGTAGTTTTACCACTCCCGGTTGGGCCAGTTACCAGGATCATCCCATAAGGATTGCTGATCCCTTTTCGAAAGTTGTTAAGTATTTTTCCATCAAAACCCAGGGCTTCCAGGTTCAGGTCTAAATGACTCTTATCCAGGATTCTCATTACTACTTTTTCTCCATAATGAGTGGGAAGAATTGAAACCCTTAAATCAATATCGGAGCCTTTTTTTGAGCGTACTTTAATCCTTCCATCCTGGGGCCTGCGTTTTTCTGCTATATCCAGGTTCGACATAATTTTAACCCTGGAAACCAACGCATCTTTCTGGCTTATTGGAAGTTGTGCTACTTCCTGGAGTACTCCGTCAAGCCTGTACCTCAAGCGGTAACTTTTTTCGAAAGGTTCAATGTGTATATCACTCACTCCAATCTCAATAGCTTTTTGGATGATACTCTCAACCTGTTTGATGATAGAGCCGGTTAGCTGGATATTCACAGTAGTTTATTTAACCTGTTTAATTCTGTGCATGTTTGTGAGTGCCTTATTTCTCAATGAAAAACAAGCAAATGAAGCTACCCGCTATTTGATAGAATTACAAGAAGCTATCTTCACATAAGCTACACATCACAGAAAGCTCAGTAAAAAATCAAGTAAACCTCAAGCAGCTCGCAAGTAGTGGAGATATAATCATGGATGCTGCCAAAGCATATATCCATTAACTAATCTTTATCTCATGAAATCTACACTCTTTGTTTTCTTTATTGCACTGCTTTTTACCGGCTCAGCAAATGCCCAGGTCGACACGGTCAGGGTTGGAGACACAAATATTGATGCTTCTTATTTTGAGCCTTTCGAGGTGAATTGGGTGGCTAAAAAATATTCGAACGAGGATGATCCGGGCGTAATCCAATACAGGGTTGACGAAACTTATGAAATTGTTGCTTCTGGCGATTCCAAAGTGTTGAAATTCACCCAGTACTGGAATGATAAAGATGGAGAAAATCTCTTTATTTCTGTTCGTACAGCTGATCTCAGTTCAATGGAATATTTAGCTTTCCATACCGGGAAATCGCCGGGTGGAATTGCGCACCTGGATTTTGATGGCCGCTATATAAACGGCTTTACTGCTTTCGAATCTCATGGAAAAGCTAAACCGATTGGTGCATATATTGATGAACCTGCTTTTGCTTCGTTTTCTGGAGTACTATATGCCATGGTTCTCAAGAATTATAACGATCCCATCACTATACCGGGATTCGGATTTGGCGGAGAAACACCAACTCTAACCTATGAAACACTGGAAGTTGTATCGAATGAATCACTATCTATTGCCAATAAATCTAATCACAGGGCCAAAGTAGTCAGATCCAGTAGAAGCTCATCGAATACCTACTGGGTTGATTCAAACAAAGCTCCATATTTTCTAAAAGTAGTTGTAGAACAGGGAAATGGAGAACATACTATTTATGAAATTGAAGACTACAAGCTTCTTGAGGATTAGATATCAATACCGTCTCATAAGCGAGATACTTGAGCCAGCGACGGGGTGAGAGGTCAAATACTAAAGACACATCAAATCTAACGTGTCTTTAGTTTTACTCATCAGCGCTTCTTCGAAATAACTGTATTACATCTGAAGAGCTTAAATCTTCTAAGCCTAAACTCTCTAACTGTGCATAAAACTCAAGAGGAACTCCCTCATTGTATAAAGCCCTCGCTCCATTTGAAGACATCTCATCAAAGATATCAGAATCTCCCATAGCTCTGATGTATTCTATCGGAATACCTTCATTGTACAACGCTACCGCTCCATTGCCAGACATCTCATCAAAAAGGTCTGCATCTGCCAGATTTTGAATGTACTCAACAGTAACTCCCTGGTTATATATTGCTAACATTCCATTGGAATTCATCTCGTCAAATAGATCAGTTGCTCCCATTCCTTGAATATAGGATATCGGGACTCCGGCATTTTTAATCGCTATGATTCCGTTGGCCGACATCTCATCAAATAAGTCTGAATCTCCAATGGTTTGAACATACTCGGATGTAATTCCTTCGTTATATACTGAAAGAAGGCCATTGCCAGACATCTCGTCGAACAAATCCGAATCTCCCATATTCTGAATATAGGATAACGGTACACCTGAGTTGTACAATCCAATTACGCCAGCGGCTGACATTTCGTCGAAAAGGTCTGATTGCCCTAAAGACGAAACATACTCAACAGGAACACCTTCTCTAAAAATAGATAGTACTCCAGCTGCAGAAAGATCATCAAACAAATCCGAGTTTTCCAGGTTCGATATATATTCAATCGAAACACCTTCATTGTACAAGGCTTCAGCGCCGTTTACTGAAATATCTTCTGTTACATCAAACGATTTAAGAGCTGCTACATAATCGAGAAAAGAACTCGTAATTGGCGTTACATTTGTTGCCGCATCACTGGCATTTCCTGAGTTTAACTCAATCGGAGTAGCCTCCTCATCAAAGAAACCTTTTACAAAATCAGTAGCTGAAGAGATTGGGTTCACAAAGTAAAATACTATTACCAGTACCAGAGTCGACCAGGCTATGATATTAGCTTTCGAAGATTTCTTCTCTTTGCCCTCCAGCGAGTCAATGAAGGATTCATCTTCATTTCCCTTTTCATTTATATACTCATCCAGGTCAAATTCATCACGAGTATTTTGATTTTCCGAATCCCTAAATCTGTCTTTTCTATTCATAGCTTTAAAATTTTACCGCAATTATACTACCTGCAAAAGTGGAAATAGTTACGGCTTTTCTAAATCGTATTAAGTTTCGGATTTGATTATAGAATCGTTGATGCAATCACTTCGCGCAGGTCATTCCGTGCTTTGCAAAAAGATAAAATCCAGTAGCGAAAAAATCAGTAGTAAATGCGAACTACTATTCGTCGATTTAACGCGCGGTTTTCGATGATATTCCTACCATTGTCATCAATGTGCGGAACTACAGGTTTCGTATCCGCGTAACCGGAAGCTTTTAGTCGCTCTCCTTCAATCCCTTCCTGCACAAAGTACTTTACTACCCCGGAAGCCCTGGCTACAGAAAGCTCCCAATTGGAAGGAAAAATAGGCGTACTGATTGGTACATTATCTGTATGACCTTCTACATCTACATTGAATTTATAGAAATCCAGGGCGTTCATCGCCTGGGTCACTTTATCAATGATTTCTTCACCGGTGGGTAAAAGATTGGCTTCACCGGAGTTATAAAACGAGCTACTGGTAAAAAAGAGCTTTATCCCTTCTCTATCCAGGGTTATATCTACCAGGCCCTGAGTCTTTTCTACAGCGAGTAATGAATCCAAATCCTGTTTTACTTCTGCAAGAGGTGTCCTAACGTTTTCCTGCTTACTAATCTCTGAACGAAGTCCCTGCTTCATTTGCTCCCAAAGGTTCAAATCTACTGTAGAAACAGCGATCAGCATTGCAAAGAAAGCGAGAAGAAGCGTGATCATATCACTATAAGTAAGTAACCATTCCTGGTCCTCTTCGTGCTCCTGATCATCATGCTGATGCCCTATGTAGTTACGGTTCAGCAAAGGTTATTCCGAATCTTTAGGATTATTGTTATTGCGGGTTAAATAGGTGTTCAATTTATCTTGTATATAGAAAGACGATCTTTTTTCATTGATCATGATGATTCCTTCCAACACAAAATACTCCCGGAATTTATTCATTTGAGCAGCATTCTTGATCTTTTCAGCCACCGGGTAAAAGATAAACCGGGCAAGTGAAATCCCATATAATGTTGTAATCAAAGCTGCAGCTAGCCCTGGCCCCATCCCTGAAGGGTTTTCAAGCTCTCCAAGCATTACGATTAGCCCAAAGAGTGTACCAAACATCCCGAATGATGGCGCTGCACCACCCATAGCTTTTAACACATCTACAACAACCAATTTTCTGAAGTAGTGCTCTTCTACATGATTGGAGCCAAAAACCTGTATATCCTCGTTTGAGTAGTTAGTACTTAACAGAGAGAATAGATACCCTGATACATCATTTGAATGTTCTGTCTCTAATTTTGAAAGTGAATTTACTCGGTCTTTTTTGATCTGATCGTTCCACTCTAAAATGGATTCCAGGTCTTTTTGTAGAGTACGATGGTTTGTTGTAGCCTGACTAAAGAGTAAAAAGATACTTCCGAAAGCTCTGCCCACATACCTCGGCTGATAAGTGATAAAAACAGCATTTAAAACACCACCCAATACAATAAATAAACTAGGCAAATTTAAAAATCGGTATTCGGAAAGAAAAGGAATTGAATTCATCACAGAGGTTGCCCCCGTAATTTCCGTAATCCCAAAAACAAGCATGGTTAAACTGACTATAACCCCAAGTATATTCGTAATTGAAAGTCTCATATTAGTTGTTACCCCCTCTAATCTCATCAATTAAACTTTCCAGCTCTGGTATGCTTGGAACCGGAATGTTTGGATCCAATTGTACTGCCCTGTTCCAGTTAGCCCTTGCGGCAGTTATATTTTCCATCATAAAGAATATGGTTCCTTTCAATGCATAAGCATCAGCTGTTTCCTGGATTTCCAGGGTACTATCTACCTGCTCAAGTGCTTCCCTGTATTCACCCAGGTAAAATAAATCCTGAGCCTTTCTATAGTTAGTTAATAAGCTTTGAATATCTTTAGCCCTGTTTTTGATCATTGAAGAATCAGCTACTACAATTGAATCCTTTTCGCTTGGTGCCATTCCTCTTAAATCCAGGTAGAATTGATCTTTATTAGGATCAAGATTAATCTGGATATTCGAACTTTGATTCTTATAGGTAACTGTAATTTTTTCGGCTTCACCACTTGTAGTACCTGCTTCCTCGGTAGAACCAGCTTCCGATGCTTGTTCAGATGTATTTTCACCAGTATTTGCTACAGTATTCGCCTCCTGTAACCCAGCAGTGGATTTACAGCCAGTGATAAATAAAGCCCCAAATAAAAAAACTATTCCTGCTTTTCTAAAAACGTATAACACCTTGTACACCATAACTTGTCCTATTAAATGTTACTTTGTTATTGTTTTCCAGTGTAATCGTCTCTCCTGATAGTGCTATGCTACCATAGACCGCAAGACCAATATTCTCACTAAGGTTAAACATCAGCCCGGGGTTAAAAGTGAATATCTGTCCTTTGGGTTTACCAATAGGAATTTGTGCACTCGCTTTGAGAAGCAGCATTACCCTTGCCTCATTCAGGTCTTCATTCATTTGGGTAACAGCCTGGTAATAAGAAACTCCAAACTCGAGAAAGTTAATTTCGAAGTCCTGGGCTTCACTGCTTTTTAAAATGTGGAAACCACCTGAGAGGCCGACATATGAGCTATTTTCAGCATTCAGAGGTTGTCTAAATGTGTAAGAAACCTGGAAATCGATAATCGTTTTATCTAGAGTACTATCGGTTTCTGCACCTGTTGTATCAACAAGGGTGATACTTTCAGAAGCCCGGCTTTCGGCTCCAAAATTAATCATATGACTTTTACTTTGAACTATTTCTTCTACTACTTCAAATGGATTAGATACAAAGCTTCGGGTCCAGATTACTTCACGGGATATTGGATTCATCATTCGAACCGAAATCACAAGTCCTTCAGGATATCTTCTTTGAACGGTAAGTTCAATAAGTCCCTGAACTCCGTATTTATCTGTAATCGTTGTCAAAAATTCAGGAGAGACATCTGCAAGAGACCTACCACGGATGTTCAGAATCTGAAGAGTACTGTCGTTCCCCATAATCTTCATTTTATCATTGGGCTCCAGCTCAGGGGGAGATAGAACCGTGAGGCCGGCATACAAACGCATAGCCGACTCAACCTCAGCCCTGATAAATTCAACTTGCTGTGGAGTAAATCTTAAAGCACTGTAATTAATTTTATATACAGCAACCCGCCTGATATTTACAGGAATATCGCTGAGCTCGTCACTCATTTGATTCGTGATCTGCTCCATTAGGTATGGATCACCAGATTTATGATCCTGGGCAAAAGAAGAAGACGAAATACTTAAACAAACAATGCCAAGTACTACTGATTGAAATATTCTTTTCATCTTAACCCTCGGACTTCATTTTTCTTCTTACAGCATACAGAACTGCCTTTTGAGCATCCTCTATATCTTTCTTTGAAGCCTCGGTTGGGTTATCAAGCTCTGAAAGAATTAACTGCTGTTCACGTTTTGGACGTACTTTAAGTATTTTTTCACGCACTGCAGCCGGTGCTGTTCTTAAGGCAAGGATTACTGTTTCAGTGAGAATCTCTTCCGTAGCACTTTGAACAAAATCATCTTTAACTTTTGGAAGATCATCAAACCCAATAAAGAACTTGCGGATTTTTTTGGCTAGCTCAAGATCCTGCTCAGCAATAGATCTCACATAGTTATCCTGGTCAGCGAGTGGCATTGTCTCAATTGTTGACAAGATAGAATCTATACCATCAGCGGCTACATACTTCATATCTGAAACTGATAACGCCTTGTTTGAAAAGTGAGACGCTACTTTCTTATAAACAGAAATCGGGATGTTATTAATCTTACCCATTTTTAGAAGAATCGATATCCTTCTTTGGTCATCCATTTTTTGAAGAATAATCCCAGCTCTCTCTCCAGCAATCTGAGCTAAAAGAATAGCTACCATTTCATTGGATTCTTCTTTCATTAAATGAAGTAATTGCTGATCGGTTAGCTGATATACGAAGTCGAATAGATTAGAACCTGAGTCGGGAGAGTCGGTTGAAGATTTTATCTGCTGTATACTTCTTCTAAATGCCCGCGCTTCCTCAATTTTTTCATCAAGAGGGATAGGATCTGTATTGGCTAAACCAAATTTCAGATTTTCAAATGTATTAGCTTCTAAATGACCTTCAAGTACAGTTAGTAATTTCTCGTCTACACTGGCGAATCCTCTCACAGCCCGGATAACACCCTGCTCTTCATCTGATGCAATCCATTGTTTAACCATGTCGGCAACAACTTTAGGTGTACTGATACAAGTATTGGTGAGATAAGTCTTGTCTTCGTCATACTGAGCCATTGTTTTTGCATCTGGCCCGGAAGGCTCATTATTGGTTGAAGCTAAAGCTCCCTGGTTAGCCATTAGTGCTTCCATACCTGGAGTAAACGGAGGAATACTTTCTTCACTTTTTGAAGGCTTCTTAAGTAATGCATAAAGCAGAGCTATTAAGAAAAGAACTGCTAAACCTACAATTACATACATCAGCTGTTTAGGGTCATTCCAATCAATCCCCAGAAAAGTATTTTTTTCTGCTTCTGCAGGTGTATTAGGTTGGGTTCCGATCCGCTCAACTGCATCATCATTACCTGATGGATCATTTTTGGCTGCATTTTGATCAATGGCTCTGGCATTTCGGGGGAAAACTTTTTTCTCAACCGTTACAACATCTCCCCTGAACCTATCAGCATTAGCTATCAGAGTAGCTGCTTCTTCAACAAATTCTAAATCTTCATCACTGTATGAAGTATCTACCAGTACTTTGATATTAAGCCTGGTTAATCGGAAACGAGTATCAAAACCAGAAGCTCTTAAGCTGTCTCTTCCTGTTTCTGATGCACCTCTTAAATTTGGTGGAACAAATGGAAGCCCGGGTAAATTCTCGATTCTAACAGGATCTTCGGCTTCAATTACTTCATAATCTTTAGCAACCAGCACCCTTTCAAGAGTTGCTTTTACATCAACAATAAAGGTTCCGGCCTTATAATAATCCGATAATGAATTATCTAGCACAACTTCATAGTATTGCTCATACTTAGCAGCTTCTTCCTGGACATCAGCCGAAACAGACTGACCCGGTAGCGTCTGTGCCTGTACAAAGGATACTGCAAAAATCACGATTAGCCATGTTAGTGGCCCCCAATTTTTTTTCCCAACCATTTTAAAACCCCAAGTGAGTTTCTAAGTAATTATAGATGATTTTATTCTGCGAACCCCAAGTATGCTGATTTTTTTTAAGTTTTCCACATTTTAATTCAAAAAATGTAAAATTTCAGATGTATGTTTTTTAATGAAAAGCATCGTTTTTGAGTGCTTATTCAACGAAAAAAAGGGTTTTATGTACTTTTGCTAAGAATTATCCACATTAGAAATTTTTCGAAAACTGCAGCATAGATTAAACAATATTGCTCAAATCTATTAAATAAGCGTCTGGTTTCGTTTTTTGGAGTAGAATAGCGTATTTACACTTTATGATTGAATACCAACAAATACTTACGCTCATTATCATTTCGAGCTTGTATCTCTTTCTTTTATGGCTCTTAAGACATTTTAAGTTACAAGTGTCTAAGTACTGGATCATTTGTATAACTCTGATTGTATTCGGTGAACTGTTTTCAGTGCTGGAACGCATATCAATCCCTTTGCTCTTTAACATACTCGAGCATTTATCATTTACTTTGGCATGCTTGTCTTTTTTTGTAGCTGTAGCAACAATCGAGGAGAGTCATGAATAGTGTAATCCCCATTCTAAATATAATCTCCGCTCTTTTTGCAATATCCGGGATGGTTTTGGTTTTAGCTAAACGTGTTAACCCCTCAAACCTGGATACCCGTTTTATAATTGCCGGAGGATGTGTTCTTCTCCTTATCGGAACTTTAAATTTTTTAGAACATACCAGCCTGGCAGTAAGCCCGGATATAGGCGAAAATTTTCTGATACTTCTATTCTTTCCCATTGGGATTTTTGCCGTTTACTCCTCAGCTGTAAGGCAAGAGTTTAACCGGCGGCGATTGGAAGAAACGAAGGCTGCAGAAGTATTAAAAGAATCTGAAGAGAAGTATAAGCTACTATTTACCAAAAGCCCGTTACCAAAATCTATTTTTGACCCAAAGACCTTGAAGTTTATCGAGGCTAATGACGCCGCCCTCGAACTTTACGGATACACAAGAGACGATATTGATAAAGTAACCCTCCTGGATATACACCCTCCGGAAGAGATTGATCGTTTGGTTGAAAATAATGCCAAATATCTCGGGAAAGCTGCTCCAACAAGTGAGTGGAGAAATCTCAAGAAAAATGGTGACGTTATTATAGTGGAAGTTTCAACCTCTATCATCCATTACCTGGATGAGGAGTATCGTTTAGCTGTAATCAAAGATATTACTGCCCAACGCAAAGCAGAAGAGAAAGTATTCTCTGCATTCGTAGAAGGTGAAAATAAGGAAAGAGATCGGCTAGCAAGGGAATTGCATGACGGCATAGGGCAATACCTGGCAGCTACGAGTATGAATCTTGATGCAATGAAAAAGGAAATTCAAAAACTGGGTAAAAGAGAGCAGTCACTTTTTGAAAACGGCCTCTCTTATTTGAAACAGGCTATGACCGAAACACGAAACCTGTCTCATAATCTGATGCCAAGTATAATAGAAGACTATGGACTTGATGTGGCATTGAAAAACCTGACTGATGATTTTGGTAAAAGCTCAGGCATTGATTGCCAGTTTTATTGTAATCTGAAGCATACCAAGCTTAAAAAAAAGCAAGAATTTAATATTTATCGCATTGTGCAAGAATGCCTCAATAATATTTCTAAACATTCTAAGGCTACCAAAGTTAATGTGCAGCTTATTAAGGATGAGTTTGACTTGATACTTACAATTGAGGATAATGGCGTTGGTATTGATACTTCGCATCCATCTTACGTTTCTGGTTTAGGACTTAATACTATCAAGACCAGAACTTTTATCATGGGTGGAGTGTTTGATATTGAAACCAGTAAGAACAAAGGAACCCTGATTTCAATAAGCGTTCCAATTACTACTAGCTGACGGGGATCTATGGATTCTATACACCTATTGATTGTTGACGATCATAAAATTGTGCGGGATGGAATAAAATCCTTACTGGATAGTGATGCAGATATTGTAATAGCAGGGGAAGCTTCAAATGGAAATGAAGCCATTGAACAAATCCATCGCTCTTCTCACAAGCCTGACCTGGTTATCATGGATATTAACATGCCGGAGCTAGACGGAATTGAAGCTACCAGGTTGATCAAAAAGAAATACCCTGCGATAAGAATACTGGCTTTAACAATGATTAATGAACAGCATCATATTCGGAAAATGATTGAAGTTGGTGCTTCCGGATATATTTTGAAAAGTGCCAGCAAAGAGGAACTGGTAAGTGCCATTCAAAAAATACATGCTGGTAGTCATTATTTTAGCCCTGAGGCTGCCCAATCAATTTTACAAGAATTCGTGAGCCCGGAACTTTCGAAAAAAGCCGGCGATATTAATGTTCAAATCACTGACCGCGAAAAAGATGTTCTTCGGTTAATCGTTGATGAATACACTAACCAGGAAATTGCAAATGAGCTTTTTATAAGTGTGCGTACGGTTGATGCTCATCGTAGAAACTTGCTACAAAAAATCGGAGCTAAAAATACTGCCGGTCTCGTAAAGTTTGCTATCGAAAACGATGTTTTTTAACTCATTAGCAAACTCTTATCTTTTAGCCTCCTCAAAATCATTAGCATAATTTTAGATAAATAGGTGATTTCACCTAATTTGAAATTTAGGCTTTTCACGTCTTATATCGGCTTTATTTAGGTCGTAATTTTGGTTTGTAATAACAGAGTAATGTTACAACCATGCCAAAAAATCAAAATTTTTATTCCTCTATTAAGTTAGATTCTTTAACCGAACAGATCTTGTCGGCATTGCCTAACCAGGTGGCTATAGTTAATGAGTATGGAGAAGTAGTAGCCTTTAATCGCAAATGGAATTCTTTATCAACTAAGGTAACAGAAGGATGGGCTTTTCCTGAACTTGGAAAAAATATACTCGAAGAGCTTCAAATTCCCTTAAGCCGAAATAATGAGTACGCACTCCGGTTAATTGTGGCCTATAAAACTGTATTAAGTGGGGAGAAGAAGAAGCTAAAGGTTCACTTCCCGGTAAACATAAGTTCGGATGAAGAACAGTGGTTTTCTCTCAGTATTTCGATGCTCGAAGATAAAAAACACTTTTTACTAGTAAACCAAAAAGTAGCTGGTAGTAAGCGATTCACTTCAAAACAGCCTACCGATCGAAATAGCGAACACTTCTTCCGAAAACTATTCGACTCAAGCCCTAATGCTATCGCCATATTAGATAAAAAGGGACAGGTAATCGATATTAATAAAAGCTTCCACAAAATCTTTGGCTATAGTATCGACGAATTGAGCAAAAACAGGCTCCCCGATTTTATAGTTAGTTCTGAACAGAAGAAAAACTCGGATGAATTACTTAAACAGGTTTTTCAAGGTGCTGACTTTAGAATCGAAACGGAGAGGGTTAGTAAGAATGGGAAGAGTATTCCTGTAATACTAAGTTTATATCCTATAAGAGAAGGTGATGAGATTACTTCGGTGTTCTGTATTTATGTGGATATGACGGAGCAAACAAAGTCAAAGAAAATCATTGAGCACCAGTTACGGGAAAAAGAAATTCTTATCCAGGAAATTCATCACAGGGTAAAAAATAACCTGGCTATTATTTCCGGTTTAATCGAACTGGAAAATATTCATACTCAAAATGAACGTCTTAAAACCCAGTTAACTGTAACACAATCCAGGATTCATTCCATAGCCAAAATCCATGAACTACTGTATAGTAATCAAAGCTTTTCGAATATAGATTTCCAGGAGTATGTGAAGGACTTAACTGTTTCTTTTTCACGTTCTTCGATGTTTAATTTTACGGTAACTGCAAACAACCCTGTTTTTCTGAATGTGAACCAGGCCGTACCCTGTGGAATGTTGCTCCATGAAATCACAACTCAGATTGTTTCAAAAGCGAAATCAAAAGGGATTAATCCCCGAAACGTCCAGTTCGATTTAAGAGACAGAGAAGGAGAACTCTCAATTGATATTTGTGAAGAGGGAACACAACGAGTTTTTGATGTTAATGAGGTTCAAAAAGAAACTCTTGAATCCGAATTAATAACAGTACTCCTTAAGCAGCTGGGAGGCAGTATCAACATCGCCAAAGACTCAAGGCGTTGTACAACAGTATCATTTAAAAAGAGAGAAAAGAAAGGTGCTCACAGTTCACTTTTGTAGCACTCCTGTTTCGTTAGAATTTAAAACCCGCTCTATGATAAGAGTGGGTTTTATTTTTTACTGGCTCTTCTATTAAAATTGAATTCTATTTCTTCCACTTCCTCACCCGATGATTTCATTACCAGGAACACCTGGTATTCATCAGTGCCCTTTTTAAGAATAGTAAAACCTTCGAACCAAACTCCTTGGTCAGAAATCTCAACTAATCGGAAATCCTGGGTAACATTCTTCTCTTCCCATCCTGTTAAGTCGGCATTAAAATGTTTGAGCCTCAGAATCAGTGATTCTTCAATTTCTGAAATAGTAAATATCTCATAAAAATTAACCTCTCCACCTGATACTGATCTGAACAGGCCTACCATTGATCCCCCAGCGGGGTCTGACCAGATGTCTTCTGCCAACCCTCCAAAAGCTTCTGCAACCCAGTTACCTGAAAGCCATGCAACGTCATCAATCTTTGCATGTGGCATATTTATTGGATCGTCCAGTTTCAAGGTGTTCTCAGTATATACGCTTTGTGCAAATAATGAACTGGTACAAAAAATCAGAGCTGCACTTAAGATGCTTCTTAACATGATATTGGATATTAATTATTATTGATGTTGTTAGTGTCGCAAGCCATGATCTTTTTCCTTATAAACGACTTATCCGATTCTGTTTTTGAAAGATCCAAAGCTACCTGGTAGTAAGACCTGGCAATCTCATACTGCCCAAGCCTCATATTCATTTCAGCAATTGCTGCATACAAAAGCGACCTCTTCTTAGCTGAGGAGTCTTTTTCTAAATCCTTTAAGAGTACTAGTCCACCCTCAAAACCCTTTGCTCTGCCGGATGCTATTGCATGATTCAAACGAATCATAAATGAATTGTCAATCTGCAGAAGCTTTTCATAGCAATAGAGAATGGTATCCCAATCAGTATCTTCATACTTCTCAGCAGAACAATGAACCGAAGCAATAGTAGACTCAAGGTGATATCGGCTAAGCGCCGGACTCTGTCTTGACTTCTTTAGGAAGTGTAGCCCTATATCAAGTAAATCCTTATCCCATTTAGATCGATCCTGGAACTCGATCTCTATAACCTCTCCAAAACTGTTTACCCTTGACGGGAAACGTGCCAATGTTAAATACATAAGAGCCAACAGGGCATATACCTGGCCCGATTCAACGTTGGGAATATCGAGCAAGAGGTAGGCCAACCTAATGGCTTCATAACACAACTCTTCATTAATTACATCTACCCCGGAAGTTGTTTTGTAACCCTCATTAAATATCAGGTAGATAATAGTTAGCACTGTTTCTATCCTGTTTGAAACTTCTGAAAGAAATGGAATACCAACCGAAGTGTGTTGTGCCTTTAGCTGTTGCTTAGCTCTGAAAATCCCCTTTTTTACAGCAGCAGGGTTCATTAGTAAAGCATTGGCAATTTCATTGTCTCCAAACCCGGAAAGCACTTTAAGCGTCAACATAATTTGGGCTTTAAGCTTCAAACTGGGATGACAACAAGCGAATAACAGCCTGAGTTGGCTATCCTTTATTTCGTGATCGAGAAATAGCTCATCTATCTTTTCCTCTGCTTCCTCATAGTGAATTTTTTCTCTCTTTTCTGCGTGCCGTTTTCTTTTACTCAGCTCATTGATGATTTTATTTTTTGCAACAAGCATTAACCAGGCTTCAGGATTTTCAGGCTCACCTTTCATTCCCCAGGTTTTAATCGCAGATAAAAAAGTCTCCTGGATTATATCCTCAACCAGGTCTGTATTCTGAAAGCCAAAAATACGCGTTAAGATTGCAGACATCTTCCCGGACTGTTGCCTGAAAAGATGTTCTACAATCTTTGAAGAAATATGTGTGTCCTTTTTAACCAATTAGAACTTCATTACTTCGCGCACTTCAACTTTCCCACCCAACCTGAGTACAGGGCAGCCTTTAGCCAGTTCAGTTGCTTCATCAAAGCTGGACGCGTTTAAAATATAAAACCCACTAACAAGCTCTTTTGATTCAATAAAAGGCCCGTCGGTGGTTATCTTATCTTTTCCAATAATAGTTTTGGCAGGTTGATGTAATGGTTCACCTGAATCATAGTGCTCCCCTAGTTCCTGAATCCACTGTCCGTGAGCGGCAATCTCTTTTTGCATCTCTTCCGGTGAAAAATCTGCGTAAGCGTTTTCGTGTTCAAAAAGTATTAGCATATATTTATTCATAGTATCTCCTTATTGTTTAGTTGGGATTTACAGGTATAACAACCTTGCCGTTAAGTAGGGGACAAAATCGAAATTCTTGAACCATGAATGTCAATAATCTTACGTTTACATCAAAAGAAAACCCGGGTTCTGATGAAATCGACGAGTTGAGAATGAGCCTTAGAGCATTCAATAACAAATTTGCAGGAGAGTATGAGAGGACATCTCTAATACACCAGGTTAGAGATTCTGAGGGCACACTTTTGGGCGGAGCATATGGATATATTTCCTGGGGGTGGTTATATATTGATTTGCTTTGGGTTGATGACAGCCTAAGGGGAACAGGAATGGGAACCCGGCTCATAAAAGAAATAGAGAAGCTTGCTAACGAAAAGGATGTGTATTGCTACTACCTGGGAACTACCAGTTTTCAGGCGCTCGATTTCTATAAGAAAATGGGATACCAGGTTTGCGGAGAAATTGAAGGCTTACCTCCCGGTTATACGAATTACTTTCTAAAAAAAACGGACCATTAACATTATGTACACCCCTTCTTCATTTAAGGAAACTAATCCTGAGACTCTCTTCGATTTAATAGAAAAGTACAACTTCGGAGTTCTATTCAGCCAACATATGGATAACCCAGAAGCAACACACCTTCCTTTTATGGTAGATCGTAAAGCCGGAACTCATGGAAAATTAATTGCTCATTTTGCTAAAGCTAATAAGCACTGGAAAAAACTGGATACCCAGAAAGAGGTTCTTTGCATCTTCCAAGGACCACATACTTATATTTCTCCCTCATGGTATGAAAAGAGAGACACTGTTCCGACCTGGAATTATGCAACAGTTCATGTGTACGGAAAACCAAAAGTAATACATGAGCTTGATGAGCTGAGAAAGATGGTAACCGGGTTAACGCATTATCATGAAGCTCAGGTAAAAACGGATTGGAGCCTTGAGGAAGGTAAAACCAGTTTTGAGAAAAACCTTTTGGGTATTACAGGACTTGAAATAGAGATCACAAAATTAGAAGGTAAATTCAAGTTCAATCAAAATCGATCGAAAGAAGACCAGGTGGGGGTTATAAAGAACCTGGATGATTCAACATCACCGGGTGTTAAAGAGATCATGAAGAAAAACCTGGAGCAATAAGGCTTTTTATTTCAGATGAGATGCCATCTTTTGCTGTAAATCGGCCGGGTTAAATGGTTTCGTCACAAAGTCGTTCATACCTGAAGCATACACTTTCTCTCTTACTTCTTTTAGTGCTGCCGCTGTAAGAGCAATAATTGGCGTACTGCGTTTATTAGCATCTTCCAGTTTTCGGATCTTGGCCGAAGCTTCATACCCATCCATTTCCGGCATTTGAAGATCCATAAGAATGATATCGAAATCAGATTTCTTCACTTCTTCTAAAGCCTTAACCCCGTTATCTACGATAGTCATTTTGATTTCCCATCGTTCAAGAAAACGGTGCATTACCTTTTGGTTTACAATATTATCTTCAGCTAAAAGCACTTTTATACCTTTGAGAGCGTCTTCTGTCTCTTCGTGATCAATCAGCTTTTCCTCTTTTATTGCTTTGCCTTCACCCTTATCAAAAGTGATTTGTACAGCGAAAGTACTGCCTTTTCCTTCTTCACTATCTACTCTTATTGAGCCACCTTGCAGTTCGGCTAGCTGTTTGCTTATAGTAAGCCCCAGGCCGGTTCCGCCATATAATCTTTTTGTACTGCCACTTGCCTGTGTAAAACTTTCAAAAATAGTTCCGAGCCTTTCTTCTGGTATGCCGATTCCTGTATCAATAACTGAGAATTCCAGTTTTTGGCGGCCATCAAACTCATCCAGGATGTTTATTTCGAGAGAGACACTTCCTTCTTCAGTAAATTTAAGTGCATTACTTAACAGGTTATTAAGTATCTGCGTTAAACGGGCAGGATCACCGATAAGGACATTATGAATTTTAGGATCAATCTTTTTATCGAGCTTTATCTCATTGTTACTAGCCATCACTTTAAAACTTTCCATGATGGTCGACACAAGTCGGTTCAACTCAAACTCTGTACTTTCAAACTCAACACGCCCGGCTTCAATTTTAGAAAAGTCAAGTACGTCATCAATAAGCGAAAGCAGTGTTTTGCCTGAGAAATCCAGGATATTCAAAGGCTCCTGTTGATCTTTTCTGGGCTTTTCTTGCTGAAGCAAATGTGTCATCCCCATGATTGCATTCATCGGAGTCCTGATTTCATGACTCATCGTTGCCAGAAAGTCTGATTTCGCCTTCGTGCTTTCTTCCAGGTCTTGCCGGGCTTCTTCAAGCTCCTGGATATTTTTTTTAAGACGTTCCTGGTTGTAGCTCAGTTCTTTGTTTAACTCAATTTCCTTATCCAGAAGCTCACTTGCCTTATTCTCTGCACTTTCTTTGAACTCTGAAAAAGTATTGAAGATTAACCAGGTAGTTACAAATGATGATACAATAACGCTCATCCTGATAATGGAGAAATCATCTTCACTGAAATCTATTTGTTCAAATATGATATAGTCTAATACGAAATATGATATCACCGAGAAAAATATAGAAATATTCCTGAGCCGGATATTCTTACCATCGAATAGTAAAATTGAAAGGCCCATGGTGGGTATTAGGAAAGCTTTAATCATCACTTCATCACCAAACACTGAACTGAGCACGATAATGGCAATATCTATGTATGCAATCAGAAGTAATTTTGCGGTATTGATGTATCCTTGTTTTGCGAGAATTGGAATCAGTGCGAATGCGAGAGCTTCTGAAAGAAAGAACCAGGTTAGGGAAACCGAATCATCAAAGTAAAAAGGGATTAGAAACAGAACACAAACAAGCAAAAGGAAAAAACAAACCCTATTTAGAATATATATCCCAGGCTTTCTTATTTCCTCCCAAGGGTTTACAAACAAGCTACCTTGCTTAACCCCCCGTTCTATACCCGTAAGTGAAAACTTATCTCCCATTCGCAAAATGTACTAAGAAAAAAGAAATTATCCGCTATTTCTCAATTTAGTTTTAAAAGCCATAGCGTAAATCTTCATTTGTTTAACCATTGAAGCTAAACCATTAGCCCTGGTTGGCGATAAATGTTGAGCCATTCCAATATTTGATATGAATTCGGGATTCGTATTAATAATGGTATCCGGGTCTTGCCCCGAATAAACTCTGATCACCAATGCTACCAAACCTTTTGTTATGGCTGCATCGCTGTCGGCTTTATATACTACTTTATCGCCTTCTAATTGAGCAGTAAGCCATACCTGGCTTTGGCACCCTTTCACAAGATTTTCATCAATATGATCTTCTTCTGGAAGCTCTTCTAGTTTAGAACCCAATTTAATGATGTGTTTATACTTCTCAGTCCAGTCCTCGAAAAGCCCAAATTCCCTGACAATCCTGTTCTGTATATCTTGTATGGTCATAAATTTTTTTGAAGAATATAAACAGGCTGAAACAAAAAAAGCTCAATCATGAGCTTTTTTTTAGAGGCCACTATTAGTTCTTTACACTTCCTTTAACTCGAGCTTGGCAATAGACTTTACAGATTTAACCTTCGTAGAAGCATCATTCCATATTGGTTTGAACGATTGTAATACCACAAGATATTCATTTTCTGAATTTCTGTACCTGCACTTCACTGTGCTTTCATTGCCTTCAAAAGCTTGTTTCAGATGATTCTCAACTCCTTTAACATCATCCTTATGAAGAACTGATTGAATGCCAGAGTCAAAAATCTCTGATTTATCGAGGCCGGTTATTTCTTCAAATGCTTCGTTTACATATTTACAGGAGATTGAACCATCCTCATCTTTAACAAACTTGATGGTAAATTCTTCCCGTCGCTTTAATAACGCATCAAAATCTGTATTAAAGATTGCTTTTGCAGTTTCTCTTTTCTCAGTTACATCACGTTGATAAGAAACCCAGTGAGTAACTTCCCCATCACTATTCATTAATGGATGGATGTCCCACTGGTTAATAAACTCAGTCCCGTCTTTGCGATAATTTATAGTATGTCCGAAAAAGGCCTGGCCTTCAATCAACCTTCTTTTCAATCGCTCTAAAATTGCCCTGTCCGTTTTAGGCCCCTGGAGCATTCTTGGAGTATTTCCGATTGCTTCTTCTCTAGAGTATCCGGTCATTTCAGTGAAACCATCATTCACATAAATAATTTTTGGGCCTGGTTTTTCTAAACCCAGCTCTGTAATGAGAATGGAGTTATAATCGTTTTTTACAGCATTTTCTAATAACTGAAGCTGCTCTTTTATTGTTTCTTTGTCCGCAATAAAACTACTAATAATGGTTTTCAGCTCTAAAAACGAAGCTTTATCACTGGAATACTCTTCCAGTTTCTTTAGCAATTCCGGATCAATGTTACTCATATTAATCTAAGATTTATTTATGTGAATGGTCCACACGTAGCATTTAAACTCTTTGTTGGAAACCATCATTCCATTTTTTTAAATAAAAAATCGTATCATATACTATTTAAATAGTATTAATGTATGCGTAGGTATTTCCTCTTTTCCTTTCTAGCGCTTTTTGTGGTTAATGGATGTTCTTTATTTAGGGCGACTACAAAAAGCTACCAACCGGAAATGGTATTTATTGAAGGAGGTATTTTCGAGTTCGGCGATGTTTTTGAAGGAACAAATACCGATGCTCTACCAGTTCATACAGTGGAAATCCGTTCTTTTTATCTAGGGAAATATGAGATCACATATGAAGAGTATGATGCTTTCGCTCTATCTAAAAACCGGGAACTCCCATCATCAGGAAACTTTGGGCGCGGAAAACGAGCTGTTGTAGATATAACCTGGGATGATGCTATGGCGTTTTGTGAAAGTCTTGGGTATAGACTACCCACTGAAGCAGAATGGGAATATGCAGCCCGATCTGGTGGGAAAGAATATCTTTTCTCTGGTACTAGCGATCCTGACTCTTTGAAAAATTATGGAGTAACAAGAAGCTCAAATATAAATTTCTCTTTCGTTGTCGGATCAAAAAAGCCCAACAAGCTGGGTCTATATGATATGAGCGGGAATGTTTTTGAGTGGATTCATGAGTTTTATCAATTCTACAGTATGCCGGGTAATATGCATGATTACCAAAGCGATGGCATAAGAATAATCAGAGGTGGAAGCTTTGCTGAAGAAACCGTTGCAACAAGAACCTATTGGAGAGTCGGTACTTTGAGAGATGTTAAAGCTACAGATATAGGGTTCAGATGTGCTTCAGATCCTTGACTTTATTCTATAAACTACAAGGATGATATAAAATAAAAGGGGGGCCGAAACCCCCCTTTCCTCACTCACTCATCGAAGTAGCAGCTTTGCAATGGTGCTAAGCTGCATGTTCGTTGTACCCTCGTAGATTTTACCGATCTTTGCATCTCGATAATATTTTTCTACGGGATATTCTTTCACGTATCCATAACCACCAAATAAATCTACGGCCATTGAGGATACGCGTTCAGCAACTTCTGAAGAATAAAACTTCGCCATTGCTGCTTCTTTCAAAAAATTCTGACCGGCCATTTTCATACGGGCCGCATTATATACTAACAAGCGAGCTGTTTCAATATCTGTTGCCATCCTGGAAAGCTGAAACTGAACTCCCTGGAAGTCAGAAATCGCTTTACCAAATTGCTTGCGCTCTTTAACATATTCCAGAGCAGCATCGAAAGCTCCCTGAGCAATACCAATCATTTGAGCTCCAATACCAATCCTTCCTTCATTCAAGGTTTCAATAGCTACTTTGTAGCCTTTACCATATTCACCCAGAATATTCTCTTTCGGTATTTTACAATCTTCGAGCAATACTTCACAGGTTGAACTGGCTCGTATTCCAAGCTTGTTTTCTTTCTTGGAGATTGATAAACCTTCAGTACCTCTTTCTACAACAAATGCAGTAATTCCTTTATAACCCAATTCCTGGTTTACATTTGCAAAAACAAGGAATATATCCGCTTCATTGGCATTTGTAATCCACAGCTTAGAGCCGTTAAGAATAAAATGATCATCCATTTCCTTGGCAGACGTCTTAAGTGCAAAAGCGTCGCTACCTGAGCCTGCTTCAGAAAGACAGTAAGCTCCAACTTTATCAGTGGCTAATTGAGGAAGGTATTTTTCCTGTAGGCTTTCGGATGCGAAATTATTAAAAGCATTTATAACCAGGGTGTTCTGGACATCCATAAAAACTCCAGCTGAAGCGTCAATCCTGGAAATCTGCTCAATGGCAACGATAGACATCATGAATGTTCCACCACCACCAGAGTACTTTTCAGGAATTTCAATTCCCATTAGACCCATTTCAAAAAATTCTTTAATCAAACCCGAATCCAGCTTCGCATTTTCGTCCATTTCATGAACTAAAGGTGCGATCGAGCTTTCAGCAAAATCAGCAGTTGCTTCTTTAAGCATCTGCTCATCTTCTGTAAGCTGTGTTAGCGGGGCTATTGATTGTACTATTTCTTCCATTCGATTTTTAGAGATTCAGGATTCAAATTACTTAAGCTGCATTGAATATAGTAATTTTGGAAGCGCTTTTCCGACTACTATTTTAATTTTGTAACAAATTCTTGCTTCACTTCTTATTTACGGGAAGCGCTTTTTATTTAAGAGAAAATGTAAGCGCTTACAATTACCAACCAATAATTAAATCAAGAGGTAATAATGAAACGATTAATTCTATTAATCATGATTGTGTCTGGGTTAACTACAATGACACAAGCTCAAGATGACGTAATGATGCAAGCTTTCTACTGGGATGTCCCTGTTGATGCGAGCGGATTTAACGGTACCTGGTGGGATTCACTTTCTGCCAAGGCTAACGCAATGTCCACATCTGGATTCACCGGTATGTGGCTACCATCACCCTCAAAGGGAAACTTTGGTATATACGATATGGGATACGGAATATATGATCATTACGATCTTGGTAACTATAATCAAAAAGGTACTACCGAAACTCGCTTTGGAAGCCGTGCGGAATTAGAAGCTATGATAGATTCGATGCATAATAATGGAATAGAGGTATATGCAGATATGGTTTTAAATCATATTTATACGGATGGAGATTATTATAGCACTAATAACGACCTCGAGTCCAATCCTGACGTCAAAGACTATGTTTTTGACCAGGCCTACCGTGGTGGGGTACAATATCAATCTTATCCTACGAATGAAATAACCTGGGTAATCCCAAATGCAGCAGCAGGTACATACTACATTCAAATTGACGGGTATAACCTGGATTGGGGTGCAGCAAAAACCGAGCGCGGTTATGATGTTATGATTGACTGGACCGGTGGGGGAGCTACTACTACTACCGCATGGGAAAGTGAACCTAATAATGGGAGCGGAAATTATAACACTGTTTCCAGTTCAGGAACAACCACGAGAGGCCACATGGATAACTCAACAGATATTGATGAGTTTGAAATAACACTGAGTTCTTCCTCTGATATCGTAATTAAAATTACTGCCAGAAAAGAGGGAACAGATAGTGGTGGTGCCTGGGAATGGCAATGGGCTGACCAAAATAACGGGTACTATCCTATAGCGGTCTGGTTCAGTGGTAGCAACCTTGCTAACACTACCCTGGAAGCCCAAACTGGTACAGGCATTTCTTATCCTACACATACTGGAACGGGTGAAGCAAATTACTCGTGGGATCATAATGATTTCCACCCTGTTGATGGTAGTGACTGGCTTGGATATCCCGGAAATGATGAAGTTATCACAAATACCAAGTTCTTTGGTAATGATCTGAATACATTCAGCCCTACTGTTATTGGAAGGCTGGAAGATTTTGGAGACTGGATGGCAAGTGAAATCGGTTTCGATGGTTTCCGTCTCGATTTTGTTCGCGGATTCCAGGAAACTTTTGTAGCAGACTGGGTAAATAACCTTCCTTTGCTAAATGGTTCACAACGATTTATCGTTGGCGAGTATTGGGGTAATGCTCAATCGATCCATTCATGGGTTACCAACGTTGATGCCGGAACTTCTACGGTTACTACTGCCACAACTACCGGAGCAGATGTTGATGCTTTTGACTTTCCATTAAAGTTTGCTCTTAACGGAATTGTCAATAACACAAGCGGCTCTGCTGATATTACGAGCACTCTTGATCATGCAAGCATGGTCCGCAATAATTCCGGGTATTCACTATCAGGAACTCAAATTGTTACTTTCGTTGATAATCATGATACTGGCAAAGAGCATGATAAGTGGGTTTTCAGTGACTGGGATATGGCTTATGCATACATCCTTACTCATGAAGGCAGGCCTTGTGTATTCTATTCTCACTATTATGGTGTTGAACAAGAAGATGCTCACAGTAGTAGCTATACTACTCAGGCCCCTACCAGCTTGCAGAACGATATCGATAACCTAATCCACATCAGAAATAATTACCTGGGTGGTGGACTTGAAGTACTTAGTGCAGATGGAAATCCTTATCCCTCTGGTGATGCTGCAGATGTATATGTTGCCCGAAGAAGTGGCAACGGCACAAAAACAGGTGCTATCATCGTGATTAATGACAACAGCTCTTCAACAAAAGGGCTATGGGTTGATCACACAACTGGCACGTCGCTTTGGTCGAATTCTTATTTAGTAAATGTTGAAACCGGTGATAGCACTTATGTGTACTCTGACGGACGAGTATATGTGGAAGCTACTTCCAGAGACTTTGCAGTATATGTACCTGCAAGTGAGTTCTCTACTACTTTACCAAAGAGTAAAACTATTGGCACAAATACTTCTGAGACTATACCTGAGGATTCTAAACCTGGTGGATTTGAGTTATTTGATAACTATCCAAATCCATTTAATCCTTCGACAAACATCTCTTTCTCTATTCCGGCTCAAGGAAAAGTAAACGTTTCTGTTTACAATTCTTTAGGCCAACGAGTAGCTGTATTAGCGAATAGTGAATTTGTTCAGGGTACTCATACGCTTACCTGGGATGCTGCGAATGCATCTAGCGGCATGTACATTTACTCTATTGAGTATAATGGAGCCCGTATTAATAAGAGAATGACTCTTATCAAATAGATAACTTATTGAAAAGGCCTCCCAGGAGGTCTTTTCTTTTTTTAAAAAATTAGTCTTTTCTGTTCGACCTGGCTCTTTCAACCATTTTTGCTGAGGCCAGCGACGGCGATATCTCTCCTCTTTCAATCTGACCTTTCAAATTATCAGCAAAATCCCGATTCCGGGCTGAAGTCCACAAATCCCTAATCAGTTCATCTTCTGTAAGTCTCTTGAACCAGTTTAGTTCTTGTGAATTTCTCAACAAAGAAAACAGTCCTTCTTTTTTTAATGAAGATATAAACTCAGAAATAGCTTGCCATACCTCTGGGATACCTATGTTATGAAGTGCACTTGTGGTTAGGAGCTTTACAGGGATTCCCTCAAATTTAGGAGTGAGCATATGAAATGCATTTTCATATTCATCTTTCCCCCTCTCAGCAAGCTTTTTCTGATCTCCATCAGCCTTGTTTACAACCAGAATATCTGTGATCTCCAAAATTCCACGTTTTATTCCCTGCAATGAATCTCCACCACCCGGTAGCATCATTACCAAAAAGCAGTCTACCATCGATGAAACTTCAAACTCACTTTGACCTACTCCAACGGTTTCTACTAAAATCACATCATAGCCAGCGGCTTCACAAAGCAACATTGACTCTCGCGTTCTTTTCGCTACCCCGCCTAGTGTGCCGGAAGTCGGAGACGGTCTAATAAATGCTTCCTCTTTAGATGAGAGAGTTTCCATTCTTGTTTTGTCTCCAAGAATACTCCCTCCCGTTGTTGGGCTGCTGGGATCAACAGCAAGTACTGCAACTCGTTTACCTTCTTTGATCAGAACATTGCCAAGAGCTTCGATAAAGGTACTCTTCCCTACTCCCGGAACCCCGGAAATACCAACCCGAACTGTATCTCTTTTCTCCTGGAGTATGGAGAGTAATTCCTGTGCCTTTTCCTGGTCTGAGTCTTTATTACTCTCCACAAGAGTAATTGCTTTAGCAAGGTCCCGGCGGCTTCCTTCTTTAACTCCTCTTGCTAGTTCTTTGATCTTCATGCACGCTTGGCTCGTATTTCATCAATAACTTTAGAAGCTGCTTTTGGAATGTTCGTCCCCGGACCAAAAATAGCAGATACACCTTGTTCATATAAGAAATCGTAATCCTGGACTGGTATTACTCCACCTGCAACAATCACAATATCATCAGCTTTGTCTTGCTTTAGTATCTTGATAAGCTCAGGAATCAGAGTTTTATGCCCTGCAGCAAGAGTTGAAACTCCTATTACATGCACATCGTTTTCAATTGCTTGTTTAGCAGCTTCATCCGGAGTTGAAAATAATGGCCCTACATCCACATCAAAACCCATATCAGCAAAGGCAGTTGCTACTACTTTTGCTCCACGGTCATGCCCATCCTGCCCCATTTTTACAACCAGAATTCTCGGTCGTCGGCCTTCTTCATCTGAAAAGGAGTCGATCTTGGATTTTATATCCTTATATCCCTGGTCTGATTTGTACACGCTTTCGTACACTCCTTTTATGGTTTGATTTACAGCTTTATGCCTGCCCCATGCCTGCTCTAAAGCAGATGAAATCTCGCCAACGGTGGCTCTTTTCCGGGTTGCTTCAACAGCAAGTTCAAGAATGTTCCCATCTCCTGATTTAGCTGCTTCAGTAAGTGAAAGCAAAGCTTTTTTAGTAGCTTCAGTATCTCTTTTTGATTTGATAGAATCAATTCTTTCGATCTGTTTGTTTCGAACATCGGTATTATCAATATCCAAAACTTCAACGGGGTCTTCTGATTCATTCACATACTTGTTAACCCCAACAATCGTAATATCACCTTTATCAATACCAGCCTGCTTTATAGCTGCAGCTTCTTCAATCTTCCTTTTTGGATAACCTTCTTCAATGGCTTTTGCCATTCCTCCCATTTCCATTACCTCATTGATAATAGCTTTTGCACGTTCTTTTAAATCATGTGTGATTGATTCTACAGCATAAGAGCCTGCAAATGGATCAACAGTATGGGTCACATCTGTTTCTTCCTGGATAATGGTTTGAGTATTTCGTGCAATTCTGGAAGAAGTCTCTGTAGGTAACGAAATTGCCTCGTCATAGCTATTGGTGTGTAAGGATTGTGTTCCTCCTAATACTGCAGCCATCGCTTCGATTGTAGTACGGATCACATTATTTAATGGGTCCTGTGCAGTTAGCGACCAGCCGGAAGTTTGGCAGTGCGTTCGAAGCATCATCGATTTCTGGCTTTTAGGGTCGAAGTACTCTTTCATTAATTCTGCCCAAAGTGTACGAGCAGCTCTGAGCTTACTCACCTCCATCAAAAAATTCATCCCTATTGCAAAGAAGAACGAAAGCCTTGGTGCAAATGCATCAACATCTAATCCGCTAGCTACAGCTGTTTTCACATATTCAAGTCCATCAGCAAGGGTGAAAGCAAGTTCTAAAGCAGAATCAGCACCTGCCTCTTGCATATGATATCCTGAAATTGAAATAGAATTAAAGCGTGGCATTTTCTCGCTGGTAAATGCAATTATATCCGAAACCAGTTTCATCGACTGTTGAGGTGGATAGATGTATGTATTCCTAACCATGAACTCTTTAAGAATATCATTTTGAATTGTACCCTTTAGTTCTCCAACTGGTACGCCCTGCTCTTCCGCCGCTACGATATAAGCCGCAAGAATTGGAATCACAGCTCCATTCATAGTCATAGAAACCGACATATCCTGGAGAGGAATGCCATCAAATAAAATCTTCATGTCCTCCACTGAGTCGATTGCTACACCAGCCATTCCAACATCGCCTACTACCCTGGGATGGTCCGAATCATATCCTCGGTGTGTTGCCAGGTCGAAAGCTACGCTAAGCCCTTTTTGCCCTTTTTTTAAAGCCTGGTGATAGAATTTGTTTGACTCCTCGGCAGTAGAAAACCCAGCGTATTGCCTTATAGTCCATGGCCGCTGGGTGAACATACTCGGATATGGCCCTCTTGTAAAAGGAAACTGGCCGGGGTATCCTGCATCAGCTTCTCTTTTTTCAATATCAGAAGCATCGTACAAAGCCTGGATTGGAATTCCCTCCGGGCTCATGCGGTTCAGTGATTCTGCCGGAGCGCCTTTTAATGCTTTCTCTACATCAGCAGTCCATTGCTTTTTCCCTGGGTTTTTAGACTCGGACATTAGTTTATTTCTTTCGTGGAAACGGTTTTCTGAATCGTAATGTACGGTTTTACTTTTTTAGATTGGAATATAGATAAGGATAAATTCCAATCTTTTTGATTGGACTGAAAGCAATTTTAACCTACAAATTCATCTCAGTCTGAGGAGTACTGAACCCAACTTCTTCTTCGAACTTTGTGGAACCAAACGAATCTTCCATCTCTGCACGAAGCTTTTGGATCGTAAGACCACTGGTAAGTGAGCCCTTTTTGGAAATAGAGATTCGACCTGTCTCTTCAGATACAATGAGTACAAAAACATTATTGATTTCACTAACACCTACCGCAGCCCTGTGCCTGGTACCAAAAGACTGAGCGATATTAGGATTTTGTGAAATAGGCAGGTAGCAACTTGCTGCAACAATTCGGTTATTGCGAATTATAACTGCTCCATCATGTAAAGGGGTCTCTTTTCTGAAAATGGTAACCAATAGCTGGCTTTTAATTTTCGCATCTATGCTTACCCCAACATCAACAATATCCTGGAGAGAAGAGCTGCCAGCAAAAACAACCAAGGCCCCAATTTTCTCCTTGGCCATTACCTTAACCGCATCAATAACTTCATCAATCATTTCATCGGAGTTGGAACGCGTAAAAAAACGATCCAGGCTTGTGTTCGTACCAAGGCGGTACAAGAGCTTCCGAATTTCCGGTTGAAAAATGATAAAGACAGCAAGAATACCAACATCCAGGATTCCGCTTAGAATGAAGTCGATCGTATTAAAACCCAGTACCCTAATAACCAGGTTAACCAATACAAGAAGTGCAATTCCAATCGCAGCCTGAATTGCAAACGTACCCCTGATCCATCGATATAGATATACCAGGACTCCTGCAATAAGCAGCGTCTCGATAAAATCCATAATACCGAAATCGAGAAACCCAATAGGAATCAAGGGATACTCCGTCTAAGATTGAGATTGTATTGCGTTGAATATACGAATTGAATCCGAAGCTTCCTTAACATCATGTACCCGAAGAATTTTTGCTCCATTCACAAGTGCATGGTAGTGAACAGCAATTGTCCCAGTGAGTCTCTCAGATGAAGGACGGCCATCCAATATTTGTCCGATCATAGATTTTCGGGAAGCTCCAACTAATACAGGAAACCCAATTTTTTGGAAACTGTCAAGTTGTGCTACTAATTTTATGTTGTGTTCGAGTGTTTTACCAAACCCGATCCCAGGATCCAACACAATTTTATTAACTCCTTTTGATTCCAGAACCTGAATTTTTTCTTTAAAGAACGAAGAGATGTCTTTTACTACATTCTGGTAAGAGGGATTCTTTTGCATCGTTTTAGGGTCGCCCTGAGAATGCATAAGTACATATGTAGCGTCATATTGAGCGCATAAATCAGCTAGTCTTGGTTCTTTCTGTAAACCGCTCACATCATTTATGATATGAGCACCCAATTTTAGCGCATGTTTTGCAACTTCGTATTTAGTAGTATCAATGGAAAAAAAAGCTTTCCCAAAAGTAGCAATAGCCTTTTCAAGTATCGGGATTACCCGGTTTAGCTCTTCTTCTTCGGAAACAGGTTCTGCATTAGGTCTTGTGGATTCTCCGCCAATATCTATGATCGTAGCTCCTTCATGGAGCATATAATAGATTCGGTCCAGCGCAGTATGGACATCCAGGTATTTACCCCCGTCACTAAAGGAATCAGGAGTAACATTCAGAATCCCCATAACCTGAGGGGAAGTCAATTGGGAAAGAAATGTGTTAGGCTTCGGCAAAAGAAATGTAAGGTTATTGGCTAATTTTAAAGGTTAACCAATAACACATTATAAAGCTACCATTCTTCAATAAGATCGCCGAGTTTATCTTCTTTTTCACCCCATGCATCAGCATCAGGTAATGCATCTTTGGTTTCGTTGATTATCCGATCTTCCCAGGCTTCAGCAAGTCTTTCGTTTAGCTCAATATAGTTTTCCCACTTTTCAGGTACTTCATCATCGGGGAAAATTGCTTCAACAGGACATTCTGAAACACAAGCATCACAATCAATACATTCGTTTGGATCAATAGTCAGGAAATTTGGCCCTTCTCTGAAAGCATCTACTGGGCAAACAGCTGCACAGTTTGTGTATTTACATTGAATACAAGGCTCGGTAACTATGTAAGGCATATTCTTTTTGGAGTGAGTTTATTCTTTTTTAGAGTGATTGGAATATCTATCGCTTCAAAGTTAGATGCAATCCAAATAATTAGAGTCTTTCTTTCAACATGTTCAAAGAGTTCTCCAAATTCCCATCAGTAGATGCCGGTTCAATACCCAATAAGTATGCCATTAATTCATAGAGCTCAATACTCTCTATTTCCTCTACCCGCAAACCTTCCTTAAAAGCAGGACCAGATGCTAAAAATAAGGCGTGCATTTCTTTTTCCTGGTTATCAAATCCATGAGTCCCTCCACTTGGGTAGTTCTCTCTTTCACTAATGAAATCGGCTGTATTAATTGTATAACCAAGATCAGCAATCATAATTAGCGCGGGGGTTCTGGTATGGTTTTTAAGACGGAATCGTTCTGGGAGGTTCTCTTTTTTGTAAACTCTGTAGTGCTCTTCACCAGCTTTAAGTGCTGAATAAACTTCGTCCAGTTTTCCAGGCTTTGCATTCATCATGATTACCGGTGAAGACGAGATTATTTCAATATCCTTAGGATCAATATAATCGTCCAGAACTATCAATCTTTCACGGGACACATCTGCCATACCATGGTCAGAAACGATCATAAGGTTTGTATTATCCAACAGATTCTTTTTTTTCATTTGCTCAAGCAAGTATCCAATGAGTTCATCTGCTTCTTGAATCGCTTCAATAACTTCTTGTGATTCCGTTCCATGCCTGTGTCCCTGGCTATCAACAAAACTGAAATATAATGTCCCAAAATCGATCTCATTATCCGATTCTAAGGTCATCCAATGTAATACAGTATCGATCCTTTCTTTATTAGGAACCCTTCCATCATATCTTTTCCAAAAAGTTGGCCTCATATCCTGGATAGGAGCTTCAGATCCAACCCAGAACATGGTTCCTGCTTTTTTGCCATTTTTTTCAACCGTATTCCAGATAGGTTCGCCGCCGTACCACTCAGGATTCTCAACTTGCTCCCTGTCTCCCATACTGAAGAAGAGTCCCATTTCTGAATCGAACATATTATTCCCGATGAAGCCATTATTTTCCGGGTAAAGACCCGTCGCAATAGCATAGTAATTGGGAAAGGTTTTAGAAGGGAAAACCGGAATCAAGCCATCACTTATTACGCCTGATTTTACCAGCTTATCAAAATTAGGAGTATCGGTTTTTGAGAGATAGTCATACCGAAAGCCATCAAATGAAACTAATAGTAGTTTCGGTTCAGATTGTTTCTCAGCTGAAGCGCATCCAGTTATGCATAGAAAAAGAATGAGGAGTAACTTTTTCATATGCATAAATAATAGCTAATGGTTATTCGAAATCGGAAGTAAGTTTAAATCGGGAAATCCTGTTATTCCCTTTATCAGCCACATATACTATTCGATCAAAGTAGGCTACACCGCTTGGTTGATTGAACTGCTTAGGGCCTGCTCCTAGACCGCCGAATGAAACAAGCACTTGCCTGGATTGATCTTCTACCCCTGCAGGTGGCGGAACACCTTCCTGTCCGTTTGCCTGGAACTGAAAGAGCGTATTTAGTTCCGAATCAACAACAAAAATGTAAGCATCATCATCTCCGCCAAATGCTATACCGGATGGCACCTGAAACTTGTTCGTTTCATATAAGAACCCATCGGCCTGGGTAGTATCCTGTTGTAACAATGCTGAGTTCTGTTGGAAAACCAAACCATCCACTGTTTCAACAGCGTTAATCCAAAGTACTCTGAACGGGATATCTTTAGACTGATCGGCTTGAGCAATTATGAAGCTCCTGTTATCTGTAAAGGAATCTCTTTGAGGAGGAGCGACAAACGAAGTTATCGCACTAATACCAATACCACTTCTTAATGATGGAATTTCCGGACTCAAAGTCCTAATCTGGCGAACATTCACCATTTTACCAGTAGCAGTACCATCTACAACTACTCTTTGAAATTCAAGAACTGTATTATCTGGTGCAGCAACCTGGCTAATTTCTTTAAACGGACCTCTTCTGGTCACGTATAGAGAATTGTCTGCGAGGATAGTTAGTCCTGTAACCTCAACACTTTCGTAATTGATCTGGGAGCTTCTGTTTAGCCTTGCATTCTGAGCGGCCGAAGTACTTAAACTTGCATCGTCAAAAGGAAAGATCAAAGTATCAACGAAGGTAAGAGGTCCCGCCCCGTTCATGTTTTTAATCTTAAACACTGCGGGTAAATCCCATGTTATTCCGGGATCGATATCGTCAATTACAGTATCAATTCTTGCCGCTACATAGATATTCAAGAGTCTGTCTTGAGTTACCGAGATAGCACCCCTTAACGGAATTGAAACTCTTGGCGAAAGATCAGCCCTGTCCAATAGATGAATACCATTGTTATCGGTCACATATACAAACTCATCGAAACCGACATGAATATCAGATGGTTCATCAAAACCACCCCAGAAAGGTAATACAGGTGCATATCCATCCACATTTTCTAGTGTAGGATCGATTCTACCTTCATCAAAAATCTCGTCAGTATCGCTATTATCTTTACTGTTGAAAATACTATCGCAAGAAGCTGAGAATGTTCCTATCAGCAGTAAAACGAAGGCCAGTTTGATTCTATATTCTATCATAGTGAAAAACTTATAGCAATTCGGTGTATCTCTCCAAGTCGCTCATATAAGGTATATGCGTAATCTATCTTTAGAACTCTATTACTTACAGGCAACTCAAAACCTGCACCTAAACTTGGGATTTTTCTTTCTTCTTGTCCAAATTCATATCCAGTTCTTACGAAGAACTGATTCATAAAAATGTACTCAGCGCCAACATTGAATTGCTCGGCGTTGTCGCTGGGATTCGTAATTTGGCCAGTAACAATTAGTTTGGAATCTTCTTTTTCGAATACATCGTATGCAGCACCAATATGGAACCGTGTTGGTAATGAAGAAACTGCTTCCGGCTCAATTTCTTCCACTCCGTCCAAACTCTCCCGGGTAGTTTTCCCTGATGGATTAGCATCCAGTCCAAAGTTATTAATACCAACAGCAAACCTTAAACCAGTGTCACCAACCAGGTATGAGAACCCAAAATCGATAGCACCACTGCTATAGCTAACTTCTTCAATTTTTTCCAGGAGATACTTTAGAGTAATACCATAACTAAATAAATCTGTTACCTGGTGTGCTCCTGAAAGGCCTGCAGCTAAATGCTGTGTACTAAAAGTTCTGCCTGTTCCAAAAGGCTGAAACTCTGTGGTTTCGGTGATATCTCCGGAATTCAAATATTGGATTGAACCACCGATTGCAAACTTGTTTATGCGATGTACATAGCTAAAATAATCGACATTGATATCAGCAAAATATCCTGTATGGCTAATCATCAAACTTGATTGCGGAAGCCGCGCAGCTAGTGCCGGGTTCCAATATAAACTGGATCCATCATTAGCATCGGCCATGTTTGAATTACCCATAGCCGCACTTCTCGGATCTACCGGGATTTTTGTAAACTGGAAGCCCTCGGTACCAGCTCTATCCTGCCCAAAACTGGTTTGAGCATACAAATTAGCTGTACTGCTGAAGCAGCATAAAACTAAAAGAAGGAATAATAATCGTTGCATAAATTTCATTCTAGAAGCGTACCGATATTCCTACCATAATGTGCCTCTGCTCAATAAAATTAGCAGGGTTATCATAGCTAGGAAGGTTATTGTCTGTAGGGTCAATATATCTTGGGTCACGAACATTGCTCGGCACGTCATAACTCCTGTCATTTCTTAGCGCTACAAGATCTGACTGGCTTTTGCCATCGTATTGTTTGTATCCCTCTCCGGTAACGGGGTTGATAATAACCGAGCTTCGGTTATTCAAAATATTGGTTACTTCAAGGAATGCAGAGAATTTGGTTCCGTTTACATTAAACCATTTTTGGAGGTTGAAATCCATGTAAAACCATGCCGGCCCTACTTTACTGAATCTTTTTGATGGATCATCCACTGTTTCATAAATAGGACGCCAGTCTTGTTCTCCTGTAATAGGGTTTCTTTGGAAACCAACCAGCTCAACAGGGGTATATCTTGTACCACTTCTCCAAACAGCAGAAAGGAACATCTGGAACTGATTTAACACCCCGATATCAAAAAGAGGATCTTCCCGGTCGTATGTAAATGTGATATTACCTTTGATATCGAATGGTCTATCCCAGGCTAGTGGTGTCTCAATATTGCTACCAATATTCTGTCTCGCATTAATATCACTTAGATTATCATCATTGGTAGAACTCAATCCCTCAGCCCTGGAATAGGTAAATGAAACCTGGCCTCTCAACAAGTCGCGATATCTTTTCAAATAAGAAAGTTCTACTCCACGGGATCTTGCGTAATCACCATTAACTCTGAATGCCTTAACTACATCCCGGCCATCAACATCTTGTACTCTGATATTCTGTGTTGTCACAAACTCATATTTATCTCTCCAGAAAGCTGAGATATTAAAAGCGTCATCAGAAGTAAGCTGGTTTCTTAAACCAATTTCATATGAGATATCAACTTCAGGGTTCAGGTTTGGATTACCTAAATCCGGTAAATCAGATTGATCTTGCAAGAACGGGTCTAAACCAGCATATACATAGCTAGGATGCGGTATTCTTGTAGAATGTCCATAGTTAAAGAACAGTACCTGGTTTTCTCTTACCGGGAATGACACATTCACTTTAGGTAAAAACCTGAACTTATATCGCAGTCCAAATAATTTGTGTGAATCCTCAATATATTCTTCAGCAACAAATCGTGGTATAGTAGAGGTGGTGTTTTCATCCAAAGCATCATTAACAGCATCATCCACATATCTACCTGGAGCCCAGTATTCAAACCTTGCCCCAATATTTGCAATCAACCCGTTGTATCGCACCTTATCAGTGATAAAGAATGCACCACGTTTTGGCTTAACTCTCCAGGCATCAAAAGTCTCTCCAACTCTAAATGTTTCTGATACCGTATTTTCATCAATTCTGATTGGAGCTCCAATCCAGGGTCTTGTAATATCAATCCATTGATAGTCATTGAATTTGAATTCAAAGCCGGCTACAATCTGGTTCTTCCTGTCTGCGAAGAATTTTGTAATAGAACTTCTTAGTGTTAATTCTTCTGCAAAGTGATCATGCCAAAGGGTAGCAATACCACCATTGTTAAAGTATCCTGGGCCAGCCAGCACATAGGTAAAATCATCTGTGCCAATAAACTCTTCAGCGGGTGAGGTTACAATACTCTCCGGGTCAAATTCACTGTCTACGTTTTCTGGCCTCCAGTCTCTACCGTTTGCATCAGCTCTAAGCCTGGTAAATAGCCTGCTAAATTGAACTTCATAAAACGCAGACTGAGAAATTGTTTGTGTCCACTTCAAGTAAGAAAGGTTACTGTCATGTGTGTAGGTATTCGCATTGTCTAAGAAGCCATCAGAAAAAGCGAATTGAAAACCAGGACGAATCTGCGTATCTGCTCCTGTAATCTGAAGCATTCTTGTATTCTGATTAATCGTTAGCGAACGCTGGTATGCACCCTGAAGTCTCATACCCGGCTTGATATTCCATGTTAGTTTCATCATACCGTTCCAGCGATTCCCCTGCCTTGGAGACCAGAACTCATCACCAACAATAGATGAGTTAATTTGGTTTGCTGATAGTTTGGTATAACCGTCAGTTAAACCAACCTGCCCGGTTAAAAAGAAAGTCATAGTACCTGGTAAGTCTAAACCCAGAGCCGGAAGAATTTTTTCTGCTAATAAAGCCGGCCCACCTAAACTAAGTTCGTAGTTGTCGGTAAAAAAGTTTGCCTGGTTTGAACCTACGTTAGAGCCTACGTTATCTCGTTTATGTGTAAATGTACCTTCGTACTTATCACTACCATTCTGAGTTTGTACTGCAACTACACCGGAAGTTACGTCACCATATTCAGCACCAACGCCACCAGTAATTACTTCAATATTACTAAATGAATTCGATCCTAAATCCAGACCAAAACCAGTGCCCGCCAATGGATCTTGTGCCGATACTCCATCTACTACATATCCGGTTTCATAGGCACGACCACCTTTGATATACAGGCCTGTTGGATCTTTAATTACCCCAGACTGAAGCGATACCGCATCTTCAACTCTTTGAATTGGTGCTGCTTCAATATCTGCTTTTGAAATAGTAGCTGATGTATTTGATTTCTCAACATCAAAAATTGGCTTTTCACCAATCACCACTACTTCTTCATCTGACTCAAAAACCTGCTCTTTAAGAGACTGGTTAACTTCTGTTGTTTCTCCGGCTTTAACCTGGATACCTGTTACCTGAACAACCTGAAATCCAATGAAGGTAATTTCTATGGTATATTCACCTGGTCGAATATTCTTGATTTCAAAACGTCCATCAGGGTCAGTAGCATCTCCAAAATTAGTTCCTACAATTCTGACGTTTACCCCTGGAAGTGTTTCGTTTGTACCTTCTTCAGTAATTACACCTGAGATTGACCCTGTTGTTTGAGCCATAACTGCATTAGTAGCTCCTAAAATGATAAACAAGGCAAAGAGTATTTGAAGTTTTCTCATAGTACTTATTGTTTAAAATTCAGCCTTCCGATGAGGAGTTCGTTTATCATTGCATCGAGGTTATTATTCCCATCCAAATTCATTAAGTCTAATCCGAAATAAATTAGATTACCCTCAGCATTCTCAATGGCTACGCTTTCGTCACCTACATAATCCTGGTTTGCGCCAATCAGAGTAGTCGCTCTAAAGTCCGTTTCATATAGAGCGGTACCTCCAGATGTAGGTTTCAGTGGAAAACTTCCTACAACTCTCGAGTCGATCGAAAGAGTTTCTGTTACACCTGCATTGGTTGATGTAACATCTGTATTTGCATTTAAAAGAAAACCTGTTTGTATACCCGATAGTACTCCGATAGAATCAACCGGAAGAAAACTGAATATCTCGTCATTTTGAGATATTCCTTTCATAGGCATAGTTACGAATATTGACGCATCACTATTTTCAAAAAATTCGTCTGTGATATCCAGTGCGTATGTGATATTTCGATCAATATCGTTTGAAAGCCAATATATATGATCCCACTTGGCTAATGTCTTCTTTAAGGTTGGATCAACAACTAATGGAAACGCAGAAGAGAGTGCTACTTTTTCATTCGTCACTTCTCCATCATTTATAATCCACACATCAGGTGTTATCCCGTTTTGATCAAGCAAATTTAGATGGAATGCCTGATTGGCAAATGAATTAGCGCCGGCATAGTCATTTAAGAACAGTGTTCTTGAGTTTTGAATTTTTGTATACCAGGATACGCTGTCAATAGGGCTAACTGCGCCTGCATTATCGGTAGTGCGTACGTAAAATATATTTCTCTGGCCTACAACGATACCAGGTATTTCTATATCTGGTGCACTGGTATAGCTTCTACCAAGAAAAACTGAAGCTGTTTTTTCTCCAACGCTTGAGTTGTCTACTTCGAGACTTATAAAAATTCTATTCTCATCTTCAGGAATAGGAATTGAAGTCCAGCCATTTACTGTGTCGTTTATGGCAACTTCAGTAGTTAAAATATTCTTTAACCCATCAGGGTCATTAATGGTCCAACCAAAACTTGCAACAGAGAACAATGTATCTGCAGGTTTTTCAGTTAGATTTATCGAAATACTTGGGGAAGAGTTTACAATAGGAAATACCAACCTTGCACCTACTGGGTCAGTGTCACCATCATTATCGATAGCCCGAATTTTGAACAGAACATCATCTTCAGCCTGTCCTTCAGTTATCGGGAGAATAAAAGTACTGTCCGTTCTCTCAGTGAACGTCCAATCGCCATCCATGGTATCATTTATGGCATATTCATAACCAACTATATAACCATCACCATCATTACCCCACCAGGATATACTAATTTGACTTGAGAGTCTGAAATCTCCCTCCCTGTCGATTTTATCGACGGTTAGAAAGGTGGTTGGTGGAACATTCTCATTTAGATTCCCGCTCACTGAACTATCACAGGATAAAACAGAGGTAACAAGAACTGCAAAAAGGAGTGTTATTTTGTAAAACTGATTCAATTATTACGGAACTGATTATGTTAAAATTCAGGCTCGCAGATTATGCTACGAGCCTGAATAATTTTTCTAATGCTTACTTGATAAGCATCATTTTACGAGTACTGGTAAATGATCCAGCCTCGATACGGTAAATGTACATACCACTAGCTAACGCAGAAGCGTCAAATTTCACAGTATGGTTAGCCGCATTTAGCTGCTCGTTGTTAAGCAGTGTAGCAACTTTTCTACCAAGCATGTCATACACATTTAAAGTCACCTTACTTGTTTGTGGTAAGCTAAAATTAATGTTTGTGCTTGGGTTGAATGGGTTAGGATAGTTTTGGTCTAAAGAAAATTCTCTAGGAGTTCCAACTTCATCCTCATTATTTACAGAAACACCTCTTTCGAAAGTGATGAATCTATAAATAGGCTCAAAGTCGTCACCAAAGTTACCATATGGTCCGTGTACATCAAGAGTATCTGAACCATCGCTAACTCTTACATTCCAAAGGAAATCGGCAGACTCACCAACTTCTAACTCAAGCTCTTCTCCAAGGAAGTTATTGATTGAATCAGCAACCAAAGTTACCATAGGGTCTTGAGAGTCATTAGCAGAAGGGAAAATTCCAACTACATCTATTACGGTATCAGCTTCAGAGTCTAATAGGTACATAACCAATTCGTAAGTAACATCGTCACCATCGAAATCTTCTGTAGCAGCCCAAGTGAAGTCAACGTCTTCAGTCACTACGATCTCAACACTATCAGCAGGTGAAGTTAGTGGGAAATCAAGAACAGGAGTAAAGGCGTTGCCATCTTCAGTTAAGAAGTCATTTACATCTCTAGGATGGAATTTAGGTGATCCAAATGAAGCAGCTACAATACCGTAAGCATCCATTGTTACATCCATTCTGATAGAATGGTTAATGTCGTAGCTTACACCAACTGTTCCGATTTCAGCATCTGAACGAATATCTTCGTTGAATACAGCACCATCAGCAGAATCAGCGTCAAGGTTTTGGAATATATACTCACCAAAAACACCTCTTTCAACAACTTCTACATCTTCGAACTTAACAAGCATACCTTCATATGGCTCAAGTTCTCCATCAGCTTCGTTAGCAACAACATAATCCGTAGTTAATACAGGGATCACTGTTTCGATATCGTTTCCAGTAGAGTTTACTGTGAATTCAATATCAACAAGCTGAGTAAGTGTTAGTGAGTTACTTGCAACTGATGCTTCATGAACTTCAGCAGCTGTAATTGTGATTTCATCACCACGGTTAAGATCCTGAGTTGCACTAGTGATTTCCAGGAAAACACCACTCCAGGCTGCTGCTGCATCCTGAACAATGATTACACCATCAGTGTTATCTGAAACGATTAAACCAGTTATACTAGTAGGAACATTTCCAGCACCTAATAACGGACTTGCACCAGCACCATCATCAGATGTTTGCTGAATCAAAGAAATAGAGTTGATAGGGCCATCCTGTACAAAGAAACCATAATTTCCTGCAATTGGAGCTCTACCTACTAAAGCTTCACTATCAGTTGCTTCAATATAGAATGAAACAGCAGTGAAGTTAGCAAACGTTGGAAGTGTAGCACTATAAACATCACCTACAGCAGTCATTGCTAAGGTATCAGTAACACCACCACCTGAATAAATTAATTGAGCACTAGTAATAGTTGCTGCATCAACACCAACAATTGTAGCACTTACAGTAACAGCATCAGTAGATGTTACAGTAGAATCAGACTGAGAAACTTCTGAAAATACCGGTGGAGAACCAACTAGTTCTAAATCATTTGGCCAGCTAAGGATAGTTCCGCCACCTATGTCGTCACCATCTTCAAATCTTACACCGTTTAACCAAACTACACCATCTTCCATCGGGTTAATACCGAATGCTACTCTGTCTGCAGCAACGTTTCCGTCAGGATCATCACCAGTTGTGTTGATGAAGCCACTTATGTTCACAATTGAACCTGGAGCTGGTGGTACAAAGTCTCCGTCTTCAGCCCTACGGTAGTTAAATGAAGGCAGGTAAGCTACCCTGTCATTTCTGTATCTTAGTGAAGTATCATAAATGTAGATTCTGGATCCATTATTACTAATAGCCCAGTCAGGTCTGTCGCCTAATGAAACACTACTTACAGTTGCATTGTTAATTTTAACATATGCACCGTTATACTTTCCATAGTTCGCGATGTTGATTTCATGTGTTCCATCAGCATTAAGAGTATTAATCTCATCAGCAGTAACTTCCCAAGGATCTAAAAGACCTGCATATTGCGGGAACTCAGAGTTAACATTACCTAGTAGAGTTGGAGTTTCATCTACCGTCATTTGTGAAGTAGCATTAAAGAAGGTCAATCGACCAACAAATGTTACCACATCACCACGAGTAAAACCCTCTAATAGTTCATAGTCAGACTCAACAATTTGAATCGACATACCATCACGGCCTTGTGTCACAGCAGCAGTATCAGTCACGAAGATATGGATACGGCTGATGTCATCGATTATGCCATCTGTATCAGTGTCAGTTGGAGTTGCTAAACCTGAACTCCTAGGATAAGAAACAACTACAGCAGTATACGTAACAGATACCCCTGCTAGTGGATGTGCTTGTAATGAATCCTGATCATAAACAGAAAGGTTTGTGTAAGTATTAAGATCTTTAATACTTACCACATCCTGCGCAAATGCCTGAGTAGTACCCAATGCAACGGCAACGATGCAAATAATTTGTATCAATCTTTTCATATTATTCTATTATTTAATGATTACTATTTTACCTGTTTGTATCTCCCCTGAACCTAAATCTTTTACGGTATACAGGTATAAACCCGTTGTTAAGATTTGGTTAGCGTTTGATTGAATGTCCCAAGAATGCTCACCACCTGGTAAAACCCGTGGGTCGTCACTAAAGCTTGAGAACCAGCCTATATCGCCATTATATGTATCCGCGTCATGAGTGAATTCCGAAATAATATCCCCGGCAACTGAATAGATTCTAACTTCTGCTTTTGCAGGTAGATTATAAAAATTTAGTTTTCTTTCCCCTTCCTGGTTGCCATCCCATGCTGCATTTACTCTATACGGATTTGGGTATACACCCACTTTGTATTCTCTCTGACTTGATCCAAAATTCTCGTTTACAGGAGTCCCCGGGAATACACGAACAGCATTTACATTTGAGCTACTTTCAAGGCTTTCTACTTCAAACACATCACTACCTTTATCAAAAGCAGTAACCGAAAGCTCATATTGCCAGCCACTAAGCATGTCATTTAACTCAAATGCGTAATAGTACTGAGTAGTATCACCTTCAAAAGTAACAGGGGAATCCAATTCTATTTCTGAAAATCCGGTGTTAAAACCAACCTGGTTATTCGGTGTATCAAACTCTCTAATCACCCTGGATTGCGGGTTTAAATCTTCTCCTATCTCAGACCGGTAAACTCTGTATCCTTCAAAATCTGTTTCTCCTGATACACGATCTACGGAAACCTCTGCTGTTTTATCCCAATACAACGTCACCTTACCGGCTTCTAATTCAGCCCGAACTTTCGGGTTATCCGGAGGAGTTGGAAATAGATATCGCGTTAGTTCACCATTGCCATCTGTATCTTCACCTGCATCAAGTACACCATTGTTGTTTTTATCCTCTCCCTGGAACACTCTTTTTGCTGAGTTTAATGTCTGCACTAACTCAACTCTTGATTCATCTGTGTCAACAGCTTTACCAGCAGGCCCCTGGAATTCATCGGGTTTTAAAGCAGCTGATACTACAAAATATACTGAGATGGTTTCACCTGGATCTACTGATGGAAATGGTCCGATTGAAATAAATGAAATGTAATTACCACCACCGGTTTGCCCGTCCGTTCTCAATTGCTCTCTTACAGGAGTTCCGCCAATTGTAGAATCGATCGGAAACTCTGTTGCCATACGCTCATAGCGCTGAAGGTCATTATTTGGGCGAACATAAACACCAGTTCCAGCAGAAAACAACCAATAGCTAGGTCCTACAGAAGGCGCATTTACACCTTGGGTTTCCAGGTACTCTTCATTTGATGGGTGGAAAAAATTGTCTCTGTATTCGGCTCCCATAATTGACATTGCACCATAAGTATTTATAGTAGGGTCGTCAGGAGAACCTGCATCAAAAGCATAGGTCGTATGGAGTGTATCCAGGTAACCAATACCATTTTTATTAAAGAACTCACCGCCGGTTTCAGTAGCGGTATTCACATTCCGAACAACCAAATCAGCATACATCCCAATAAAAACACTATCCCAGGTTGCTGGCGCTGAATACAACTGACTATTATTGGTAATGTCATAGCGAAGAATGGTGAAGTTCTCAGTAAATGGGAAATCCCAGTTATAACTTTCTAGGCGAACATCCGCATATAGAGGAGTATCATGTCCATTTATTGGTGTTCCGTTAATATCTCGCCTTTGATCTGAGAAGTTAGCGATAATATCCTGCTCCCCTACTGAGAATGGAGAAAAGAATTCGTCATTAGGATTAGTACTTCTTCGACTAAGCGGAGCATCAGCGGTAAACTCAAAACCTGCCGCTCCCCTGGCATAGCCACCGCTTGTAGTAACAGAACCTGTAGAAACTCTTAGCTGTGCATTATTGTAAAGTGCGCCGATCCAGATTCCAGCTTCAAATAAGTGTTCTGTACCTGTATCGTTAGGGTAGCGCATACTGGAACCGCCTTCCGGGTTATTCCTTACATCAGGTTTACCAAGTGTACCGAAATTTGTAATTGAAAGACCGATAATACCAGCATCGGTTTCTGCCCTTTCAAATGAAGACTGTGCTAATGCCAGGTTTGTACTAAAACAAACCAACATAAATAAGAGAAAATACTTCAAAGACTAATGCTAACTTTTTTTATTGAAATATAAGATACACATCTTAATAGTCAACTACACTTTCGCCCTGGTAATTTTACACTTCCATAACATGAATCATCTTATTCTGTTTTTATAGAACTTAACCATCTGTTCTTGCGAAAACCCTAAATAGTACATCAAAAAAATTGTACTGAAGATTACTTGTAACCTTATAACACCTACATCAATATACTTTCTTGCAGAAGTAACAACCGAATTTGAATGAATAATAAATTTAGTCTCTCGCTTAATCGGCCAGATAATCTTTTGATCTTCCATGACAATAAGGCGTTCATCAAATCCCCCGATTTTATTAAACAAAGCCTTTGTAATAAACAGGCTCTGATCTCCAAACCGGAAGAAATCGATATCGAACTTTGTAAACCATGAGTATGCTTTCAATAAAAAATGCTGGTAATCAAAGGTAAGTCGAAAGCAGCCCGCCTCTATTTCTGAACTCAGACTTTGTCTTATATCATCTATAAAGGTTTTGGGTGGAAAGGTATCAGCATGTAGAAAGTAAAGTATATTACCAGACGCTTTCGTCGCTCCAAAATTCATTTGAGAAGCCCTGCCTTTTTTAGGGCTGGAAAATACCTTTACTCCAAGGCTTTCTGCTACAGCTACTGTACCATCACTGCTTCCCCCGTCAGATATTATGATTTCAGTGTGCTCGGAGTTATTACATGATTCTAGAAATCTAATTAAGTGAGGTAATGACTCTTCTTCATTATATGCCGGTATGATTATGCTAATCATATTCAGGGAACTTGTGCTTTACGGCCAACCAATCATCCAGAACATCAACGTCTTTTAGTTCCTCTAATAGACTGTAAGATAACTCAGCTTCAATTATCCTATCTGTTGTTTGTTCTAATACCTGCGATGTGCTCCAATCGATATTTTGAAAAACTTGTGGTAAGTATGAATTCATACCGATGAGATAGTAACCACCATCTTCGGCCGGTCCGAGTATAATATCTACATTATCAAGTTTACCAAAGGCTTCTTCTATTATTTCCTGGCTTAGCTCTGCGCAATCACTACCAATCAAAATCATTTTCTCAATTTCTCCATTTTGAAAGCCTGCCTTAAAAGCATTTTGCATTCGCTCTCCGATGCTCCCACCTTTTTGGATTTCTTTTTTAAAAACCCCTTCTTCCCAAATATCACCCGAATCTATACTGGTTGAATACCAAACCTCTTTTTCAACCTCCACACCAAAAGTAATTTCCCTGGTATATTTTAAGAGCGTCTTATAAACATCTAGGGCCAATGCTTCGCCGGACTCTTTAGCTAATCTTGTTTTTACTTTCCCTTTTTCGGGGTTTTTGATGAATATTACTAGTCTTGATCGTTGCAACCTGACCTATGCCTTTTAATAATTTAAAAATATTGAAACATATTGTAGTGTTAGCTATCTAATACAGAACGAAAAAACTAACCGCTATAAACTATGAATACTATGAGAAAAATCACGGCACTTTTATTCCTGGCTTCGTTTCTGTTTTTAACAACCGAAATCAAAGCTCAGGCTACACCAGAAAAAGGCCAAAAAGCTATTGGTTTAATGGTCGGTGAACCAACAGGTATTAGCTTCAAAAGCTGGATGGGATCAAAGAACGCTTTCGACTTAGGAGTAGCATGGTCGATAGATGAAACAGATGCAATCAGTATTCATGGAGATTACCTAT
>JAVKDP010000004.1:0-3242 GCA_040222185.1 Balneolaceae bacterium
TTCTGAAGACGTACCCCTTGGAGAAATTAGTTTAGAATGCTCCCGCGCCGGGGCAGCTGCTGCAGCTTTGTGGGCAACCTTGAAATGCTTCCCGCTAAAAGAAGATGAAGGTTTTGGTCCCATACTGGCTCAATGCCGGAAGACCGCTCTCTCTGGTTACTCAATAATGAATGATAGCTCAAAGCTTAAGCCATATAAAAAGCCTGATCTGGATATCCTTGCCTATTTCCCTTCTAAACCGAAAGAAAATACAACTTCATCAATCTCTGAAGCATCCAACCGTGTATTCGACCTGGGCATGAGAGACCGCAGTTTCTACCTCTCACTATTTAAAGTTCCTTCTTCAACGTTTGTGAAACTACACCCTGAATTTGAAGCAGACACTGAAACCGTTGTTTTACTAAGAAGTGTATTCATGAAACCAGAGCAAGCTGGCTTCATTGATGAGCTAGTGAAAAGAATTGAATCTCACCTCTAATCAGTATTAGTTCTTTACTGGCCTAAAAGAAAGTTCAACAAAAGTCCCAACGGGTTCCTTGTCATCTTCCTTTGCCTCACTATTTAAATCAACATCAAACAGAGTGATAAGGTTATTCCCGGCAAGGTCTTCCAAAATCCCTTCAATCTGAATAGTATATTTTTCATCGCTCCACGCATCTTCCGGACTAAATACCCATTGTGTCTGATCTTCTTCAAGTGTGATACTTCCGTTAACCAGGTTTCCATTTTCATCGATAACCTGAATTACCCTATTCAGCAAACCGTAATCCATGGGTTCAAAGAAATCGAGTACCAATTCCTGTTCCGAATTAACTAAAGGCGTAATTACTTCCCAGCTTCCTGATTCAGGTTTAACGCGATCGTCTTCAACGATGGTAAATATCTTTTCATAGGATTCTGTTAAGGCCCTGTTTCCGGCATCCTTAAATTCGCTATCAATAATCAATGTATAACTTTGCCCAACCTGGAAAGGAGCTCCATATTCGTCTAATGCATCCATACCTCTTTTGATCCGGGCAGGATCAAAAAGTATAGTTAATCTTGTATTCTCCGTATCCCATAGCTCTTGCGGAATTTCAAGGAAAACATGTTCCATTCTTAAACCATCCGAGTCAACGACATAGACATAATCTAGCATATTCCCTTCTATCATTGAACCAGAAAATTGCGCATAAAACTTCAGGACATTCCTCGGGATTTGGTCTGTAGTTGGATACACGTCTTCCACAAAGGTTGCGGGTGTAGTATCTGATTTGATTATAAATCGATCTTCAAGTAAAACAGAATCCAATTCAAAGCGAACATAGTATTCTGTGTTCTCTAAAAAGGAATAGCGAGGGGTAAAAGTGAGGGTTTGGTCTTCGAAGTGATAATTGCCCTGAATAGAATAGTCCAATGGTTCCCATTCCTTTCCATCTTCAACCACATATACTGATAATACATCTGAAGCTTCTTTACCCAAGAGCTGTGACTCATCAAATCCTTTCACTGAAACTGAGGCATGACTTTCTTCAATACTGATTTCAGGAGCTCCATCACTACTTGAACAGCCATCAAAAAAAAGACCTGCCCCAACTAAATATAGTAGGGCAAGCCTTTTTGAAATTCTATTATATCTAATTGAAATCAATCAGTTTTTAAATAACAATTCTTGATTTCGAAAGTGAGTATAACCTCAGAGAACCATTACCTAATCGGCGCAGAAATACAAAATGATCTTCGTTTAAACTGTCTATTTGTTGAAGCCCATTAAGAGGTAAAGGTTTGTACTGCGTCCCTTTCAAGATCTGATTGCCTTCCAAAGGAGTTGTTATTGCTTCCTGGCCCGCTATCTCCTCTCCGGAAATAAGCATGGCAGCCCTGTTACTATTCGCAATCATCACAGCTTGTTTCCCACTACTATCAGTAAATGGAAGAATGTCTAAAGGAGTGTTTCCAAATCCTAATTCTGCGATCGTTTTACCATTAACATGTTTTCCATCTTCTAAATCATTTATTGAGAACAGAACCAGTGGAGTACATGTGTAGCCGGCAAGAATCATTTGCTCACCATTTAATGAATAAGGTGCAAAAGACCGGATCGGAGAATGAGTTTCAAACTGTCCGTGGGCAATATGATATACTTCAAGTGTAGTCAGCGACTCTTCTTTATCAAACGGAAAAGCTACTTTTCTAAACCCCGAAGCAAACTCTTCATTTGATAGTCCGGCAACATATACGGAACCATCTGCATAGGCGATATCGGTAATCGTATTGGTTCTCAAACTTCTGCCTCGTCTGTCTTTGGCATCTCTTGCAGGAGCGGTAGTCAGCTCATATTTTGAATGTGAAGCATTGCTTAAATCTACTTCGGCAAGCGTCTGATCTTTCGCAGCTGTTACAATGTGGTAAGAAGCTTCTGCCCCATTTCCTCTCATTACTGAGAGATATGCTTTCTGCGACATGGGGTGAATTGCCATATCAATGACTGAAATATCCCTCGAAGTGGCTCCTAACATCTGGCCTATCTTCTCTTCTATATCATTAATATTAAGCGCTTCATTATTTTCTGCATCGGTATCGGAGGTCTCCAACGCAAATAAAGCTCCGCCTTTAGAATCCCCAAAGAAGAGCACTCCTTCCGGGCTAAAACTTAATTGACCAATAGATTCAAACTGGACTGCACTGGTTACAAAATTAGAGGTTGGGGTGGTATTCTTTGGTATAAAAGCAGTAATCGCAAAGAAAAACAAAGTAGCACCAACAGCTAATAACGAGGTGCGAAGAGAGAGCTTTTTCATAATAATAATGTTCGTTTATAAGAAATATTCATCAATGTAATCGGAATAGTGCTCTTTCTCCATTAGAGTAAGCCACAGGAAATAGTTTTTTACAAAGCAGTGATGGTTATTCTATTTCAACAATCACTTCTATTTCTACCGCAAGATTTACCGGCAAGGAGCTCATTCCTACAGCCGACCGGGCATGCCTTCCCTGTTCACCAAAAATCTCCACCATAAAATCCGAATACCCGTTTATCACCTGGGAATGAGCTGTGAAATCTTCCCCTGCGTTCACCATGCCCAGAACTTTCACTATTTGTTTCACCCGATTTAAATCCCCTATTTCCTTCTTAATTACCGCAAGATGTTGAAGTGCTATACTTTTAGCAGCTTCATATCCTTCTTCAACAGTAAGATCCTTTCCTACCTTTCCGGTTATCCTGGAACCATCTTCATTTCGTGACCCTTTTCCGGCTAAAA
>JAVKDP010000005.1:0-8370 GCA_040222185.1 Balneolaceae bacterium
AAATCCGGTTGGAGCTTTTAAAGCTCTATCATCAAACAAGTTTTTTCCTTTTGTGGGTTTATGGGGTGTAATTTGTGGGGTTATGATTCTCTCTTTTTACACCGTAATTGCAGGATGGGCTTTTGGTTTTGCCTTTGAAGAAATATTCTTCTACCTGGGGTGGAACGAAGCCGCCCAATGGTTAACGGATACCGGAAATGGACCTAAGAATGCATTAATTGCATCCATCTTTATGCTTGGTACCATAAAGATAATTATGGGTGGGGTTAGCGACGGTATTGAAAAAGCGACCAAGTTTATGATGCCTTTGTTAATCAGCATCATAGTAATCATGATTATTTATGTATTAACACAACCTGGTGCTACTGATGGTGTGAAAGAATACTTACTACCTGACTTTTCAAAAATAACACCAGGCCTCATTTTCTCAGCAATGGGGCAAGCCTTCTTCTCCCTTTCATTAGGTATGGGAGCTCTTATAACATATGGTTCTTACTTAAGTAAAAAAGAGAATATTCCACAAGCTGCTGCATTTGTTACTTTAGCGGATGTTGGAATTGCATTTCTTGCAGGGCTATTAATTCTTCCGGCAATGTTTGTTGCAAAGGAAGCAGGCATTGACATTTTTGTAGGTGATAAGCTTGCAGACAGTACAGATTTAGTGTTTCAAATTCTACCAGCGCTATTCCATTCTATTGGCGGTTTTGTAGGCCTTCTACTCGGAGTTGTTTTCTTTTTACTTCTAAGTATAGCAGCTCTTACTTCTACAATATCATTACTGGAAGTACCAGTCTCATATGTTATTGATGAATATTCAGTTCCTAGAAAGAAAGCCGCTAAATTGGTAGGACTCGGCGTTCTGGTTATCTCCATTATAATTGCATTCAAGACCAGCTTAATCGGTGACTTCAATCAGATATTTAATAATCTTGGACTCCCAATTGGCGGATTACTGATGTGTATATTTGTAACTTTTGTATGGAAAACAGACAGTGCTCTAGAAGAAATGGAACATGGTTTTGAAGGAATCAAGCAGACTCTGTTCGCAAAAGTTTGGCCGATATTTATTTGGATAGTTTGCCCACTGGCTGTTGCCTATAATATCATTAGCAATTTCCTTTAATTAACTTGTTATCGAAAGCAGGTAGCAGTATTTTTGCGCAACCTAAAAACGGAGATATAATTTAATGGCAAAAGTATCCACTTCAGATTTCAGAAATGGTCTGGTTCTGAATATAGATGGTGAACTATACTCCATCACAGAGTTTCAACATGTTAAGCCAGGAAAAGGACCTGCATTTGTTAGAACAAAGCTTAAGGGTATCCTTAATGGCAAAAACATAGACAAAACCTGGCGATCTGGTGAAAATTCTGAGTCAGTTAGAATTGAAAACCGTGAGTATCAATACATATACAGTGATGGTGATATGTTCTATTTCATGAATAATGAAACTTATGAGCAGATACCAATCTCTTCTAACCAGGTAGAGCGTCAGGATTTTTTAGTGGAAGGGCAAAATTGTGCTGTTCTTTTTAATGCCGATGATGAGCAGGTACTATATGCAGAACCACCAGATCAACTCATACTTGTTGTTGAACAAACTGACCCTGGCTATAAGGGCGATACTGCACAAGGAGGAAGCAAGCCAGCTACCTTGGAATCCGGTGCTGTAATCAACGTTCCCCTATTCATCACCCAGGGAGAGAAGATTAAGGTTGATACTAAAACTAGAAGTTATATTGAACGAGCTAAATAATTGAATAATGGATTTAAAACAGATTAAAAAGATTCTTGACCTTATTTCTGAAAGCGAAGTGAATGAGGTTTCTATCGAAGAAGGCGATTTTAAGATTAAAGTTAAGAAAACTGGTACCGTTGAGCAGGTTACTTATTCTCAACCTCTACCTCCTGCTCCTGTAGCTCAACCAGCCGCTCCGGCTTCCACAGCTGCACCTGCCCAGGAAACTACCGCAGCTCCTGCTGCTAGTGGAGAAACCGTGAAGTCTCCAATTGTAGGGACTTTCTATGAAGCTGCTTCTCCTGATTCAGATCCATTTATCAAAGTTGGTGATAAAGTTAAGAAAGGTCAGACTCTCTGTATTATCGAAGCCATGAAGATCATGAACGAGATTGAATCTGAGTTTTCCGGAACTGTAAAAGAAATTATTATTTCTGATGCTACTCCTGTTGAGTTCGATCAACCTTTATTTATAATTCAAAAAGACTAACAGGCTTTCATGTTTAAAAAAATTCTGATTGCCAATCGAGGTGAGATTGCATTACGTATCATACGTACTTGTAGAGAAATGGGAATTAAAACAGTAGCTGTCTATTCTACTGCAGATGCCGATAGTCTTCATGTTAAATTTGCAGATGAAGCTGTTTGTATTGGACCACCTTCGAGTAAAGATAGCTATCTGAAAATACCTAGTATTTTAGCTGCTGCCGAAATCACTAATGCTGAAGCTATTCACCCTGGATATGGTTTCTTAGCTGAAAACGCTGAGTTTTCTAGGATATGTGGAGAGCACGATATCAAGTTTATTGGACCTTCACCTCATGCTATTAACTCTATGGGAGATAAAGCAGTAGCAAAAGCAACCATGATCAAAAACGGAGTTCCTGTAGTTCCCGGTAGTGATGGTGTTGTTGATACCTATGAAGAAGCGCAGAAGGTTTGTGATGAAATAGGCTATCCTGTAATTATTAAAGCGTCTGCCGGTGGTGGTGGCCGTGGGATGCGCGTAGTTCTTGAAGCTGGAGAGCTCAAAAAGAACTTCGAGATGTGTAGAAATGAAGCTTCATCAGCTTTTAACAATCCTGAAGTTTATATAGAGCGCTTTGTTCAAAACCCTCACCACGTTGAGATTCAGGTTTTAGCAGATCAGCATGGAAATGCCATCCATTTAGGTGAACGAGATTGCTCATTGCAAAGAAGACATCAAAAAGTATTAGAAGAGGCACCTTCCCCACTTATTACTCCAGAAGTAAGAAGTAAAATGGGTGAAGCTGCTGTTAATGCTGCCCTATCTGTTAATTATGAAGGTGCTGGAACAGTTGAGTTCTTAGTAGATGATAGTCTTGACTTCTATTTCATGGAAATGAATACAAGAATCCAGGTTGAGCATCCCGTTACAGAGGAAGTTACGGGCTTTGATCTTATTGAAGAGCAAATATTAGTGGCAAACGGTTCTAACATTTCTGACAGAATTGTTACAATGAACGGTCATTCAATTGAATGCAGAATTAATGCAGAAGATCCTGCACATGGATTCAGACCTTCAGCTGGTGAAATCACCGTATTTCATCCACCAGGCGGGCATGGCGTAAGATTGGATACACATGTGTATTCAGGATATCGCATCCCTCCTTTTTATGATTCTATGATTGCCAAGTTAATCGTTACTGCTCCCACCAGAGAAGAAGCGATAAAGAAAATGAGACGAGCTCTCCAGGAGTTTATTATTGAGGGTGTAAAAACTACGATCCCTTATCATATTCAACTTATGGACGATCCAAACTTCCAAAAAGGATCGGTTACTACAAAATACCTAGAAACTTCTTTCAACTTTATCCCGGAGGATAACTAAATGACTATACCTGCAGATCTTAAATATACCCGAGAACATGAATGGGTAAAAGATAATGGAGATGGCACGGTCACAATTGGAATTACTGAATTCGCTCAAAGTGAACTTGGCGACATTGTTTTTGTGGAGCTTGAAGATGTTGGCTTTGAATTTACCAATGAAGATACTTTTGGTACCGTTGAGGCCGTAAAAACCGTTTCTGAGCTGTTTGCGCCACTATCAGCTACTATTACCGAGATTAATGAAGAACTCGAAGATAACCCAGAAATTGTAAACGACGATCCATACGGCGAAGGCTGGATGATTAAAGCTAAAATGTCTGATCAGGATCAACTAAACGAATTACTTTCTCCGGAAGAATACGAAGACATAACAGCCTAAATACTTTCACTTACTCTAATGAGTCGACACAGCGAATGGATTTTAATCCTTGACTACGGTTCCCAATTCACTCAATTAATAGCTCGTCGACTCCGCGAGTTCAATATTTACTGCGAAATACATCCTTTCAATGTTTCTCTTGAAGATGTAAGCTCACCAGTCCCTAAAGGAGTTATTCTTTCTGGTGGCCCAATGAGTGTAAATGATGAAGGAGCTCCTCACCTTCAAACGGAAATCTTTGATTGGGATGTTCCTATACTCGGAGTTTGTTACGGTCTTCAATTGTTATCTCATACTGAAAACCCGGGAAGTGTTGAAAAAGCTGATAAGAGAGAGTATGGGCGAGCACATCTAATTATAGACAACTCTTCCGATTTACTTAAGAATATCGAAGACGGTTCGGTAGTTTGGATGAGTCATGGTGATCACATAAGTGAACTTAGCTCTTCTTACGAAATCATTGGTCATACTGCCAATGCTGAAGTTGCAGCTGTAAGGCATAATGAAAAGCATATTTATGGAGTACAGTTTCATCCTGAAGTAGCTCATACTGAATGCGGGAAGCAACTATTGAAAAACTTTGCCTTTGAAATTTGCCATCTAAGTGGAGATTGGACTGCTGATTCATTTATTGATGAACAAATTGCCTCCATCAGGGAAAAAGTTGGAACCAGTAAAGTTCTATGTGCCCTATCTGGTGGTGTTGATTCAACAGTTGTTGCCACTCTTATCCATAAGGCGATCGGAGACCAGCTTTTATGTGTGTTTGTAGACAATGGGTTATTACGAAAGTCAGAATTCGAAGAAGTTCTTCATCTTTATACCAGGGATTTACATTTACCTGTAAAGGGCGTTGATGCTACTGATTTATTCTTGTCCAGGCTAACAGGCGTTTCCGAACCAGAAGAAAAGAGAAAGATTATAGGAAATGCATTTATTGATGTATTTGAAAAGGAAATCGGCACTGAATCTGATTTCAAATTTTTAGCACAGGGAACTTTATATCCTGATGTTATAGAAAGTGTCTCCTTCAAAGGCCCATCGGCTACAATCAAGTCTCACCATAACGTGGGTGGACTTCCGGAAAAAATGAAAATGGACTTGATAGAACCTGTTCGAGAGCTTTTTAAGGACGAAGTTCGTGAAGTCGGCCGATCGTTAGGTATTCCAGAACATTTCATTTCAAGACACCCTTTTCCGGGACCGGGACTTGGCATTAGGGTTATTGGAGATTTAAGTAAAGAGCGTCTCGATCTTCTTAGAGATGCAGATAAAATATTTATTGATGAACTAAAAGCTCAAAATCTCTATAATGAGGTATGGCAGGCATTAGTAGTGCTTTTGCCTGTGCAGAGTGTTGGCGTAATGGGCGATGAAAGAACATATGAGTTTACAGTGGCTCTTAGAGCTGTTACGAGTATCGATGGAATGACAGCAGATTGGGCTCATCTACCATATGAGTTCCTTGCTCACGTATCCAATCGAATAATTAATGAAATAAAGGGCATAAACAGAGTGGTTTACGATATTAGCTCAAAACCACCTGCTACTATTGAGTGGGAATAAGGCTGAGAACTTTTTCAACTCTTTTGAGTTACAGAAGAGAGCAAACAATAGATTATATACATGAAGAAATTATTTTTTTTACTACTTCTTTTTCTGGCTGGTACCCTGAAAACGAATGCTCAGACTTTTGAGAATGGACTATCCTTATATGAGCAAGGTGATTATGAGAGAGCTATAAGAATATTAGTTCAATCAAATGAGCCTGAAGCTGTACTATTTACTGGTAAAAGTTACTTCGCTTTAAACAATCATCTAAAAGCAGTAAGCTATTTAAACAAGATTACTTCTACAGATGAGATCGATATTTATCAAGAAGCGATTTTTACAAAAGCACTTGCTCTGTTTCAACTCGATAGGTTTTCCAGCTCTTTAGATTTATTAAAAGATCTAAGCCAACAAGCCCCTTCTACTTCTGTTACTCGTGAAGCTATTACTCTTTATGATCAGGTATTAGGATATCTAACTGTGAAGCAGCGACGAGATGTTTTCATCTCCAGTAATAATGATGACGTTAGATTAGATGTTTTAGAGTCTTCGATAGGCTTTGTTGATTTCCATTCTGCAAACTCATTACTGGAAATCTTCAAAAATTCTGTAATTGAATATGACAGGCTTAAGATCAGTAGAATTGAAACTCTTTTAAGCGACTCTGTTACTTATTCTCAGAGATATAATCCTAATAGGGTAATTTCAGCTCCTAAAGGGATCTCATATAACCTTGGAGTATTACTTCCCGAATTTGACTTCGATACTCCTGAGTTTGAAATACCACAACACCTGTACTTTGGAATTCAGCTAGCGGTAGAACAGTTTAATGGTCAAAATGCTGATCAAAAGGTATTCATTACCTACAGAGATACGAATAGTGAAGAGTTATCTCCTGAAACTATTGTAAACGATTTGGTTTGGAATCAGAACGTTGATGTAATTCTTGGCCCTCTTTTCTCGCAAGTTGCTGCTGAATATGCTGAACTGGCTGAGCAATATGAGATTCCGATGCTCCTCCCTCTTGCGAATGCAGATAGTTTAGATTTGTATAATAACTTTGTATTTCAGCTAAATCCCTCTTTTGAAACCCAAGGAAGACAGATGGCTAAGTATGCTGTCAATGTTTTAGGCTATGATACGCTGGGAGTTATTGCTGAGAGCAGGTCACTAGGTGCTCCTGCAGCACGTTCTTTCCGGCATGAAGTACAGCGCCTTGGCGGATTTATTGAATATTATTTTGAGGAAGATTTTGAAGCTGATGGATATGACATCAGAGACTATACTCAATTTTTTACCACTGATACACTTGATAGTGTTGCTATTGTAGAAGCTGTTTTCGCTCCATTTACCGGAACTATTGCACAAACCCTCATTGAGTCTCTGCTTACAGATCTTGAAGCAATGAGAAGTGAAGTCGCAATCCTGGGATCTGAAGAGTGGGCTAATGTAAATCTTGAAAATCGCAGACTCTCTGAAACTGAGCTGTACTATACACAATCCTTTAGTGTGGATACTTCGCTTACTTCGGATTCGGATTTTGCTTCATTGTTCAGATTGAGGTTCAATACCGACCCGAACCAGTTTGCTTATATTGGATTTGACGCAGCCAACACACTATTAATGGCACTTGATAAGGTAAAGAATCCGGCAAACCTGAGAGATGCTTTAAAGGACTTAAACCCTTACAAAGGTTTGAGTATTGATATAAACTTTAACGGCTCACATGTAAACCAGGAAATCAAGGTGAAACGTATGCCTCGTGATTCTGATTTAGAAGAAGCTCTTGAAGAAGAGATCAAAGAGAATTAATCATTCAGAGATTCTTGTTCTCTCTGCCTCTTAATTCTGTATTGCTGCCTTAGCCATCTTCTCCACTTTTCGCTTTCTACCTGGTGTTCTTCAAAAGTTCTGGTAAAGATGTGCCCACCTTCCGGGTTTGCAACCATGTATATGTAATCGTGTTCCACAGGGTAAATTGTAGCTTCGATAGTTTTTAAGCTAGGGTTTGTAATTGGACCCGGAGGTAACCCCCTGTTTTGATAAGTATTATATGGATGATCTACCTTGTAATCTTCAAATAGCAGCCTTCTCCTTTCTCCCAATGCAAAGTTGACCGTTGGGTCAGCTTGCAACATCATTCGTTTGTTAAGTCTGTTCCAATATAATCCGCTTATGGTTGGCTTCTCTTCATCGTTATAGGCTTCCCATTCTACAATTGAAGCCATAGCAAGAACCTGAGCGATTGAAAGTCCATCTTCTTCAACTACTTCTGAATATTGCTTCTCGACTTTGTCATTAAACTCTCTTAGAACTCTACGAACTATCTCTTTACCACTTGACGTCCAATAAACCAGATAAGTCTCGGGAAGCATTCTACCAAATAGTTCATTCTTGCTCAAACCTACGTTATCGAGAAACAAGCTGTCATTAAATATATCCAGCATTTCATTTTCACTAACATCAACCTGATTGCTGACATTTTCAGCAAACTTCTCAATAGTAATGCCGGGTAGAATAGTCAATGGAACCGGGTCCTGTATACCCCTGGCAAGTTTGGAAAGAAGTACTTCAAAAGAATAATTACCGTTCAGGCTGTAACTGCCTTTCTGAAATGACCTCCAACCCTGGAGCCTGGCACTCCATTTTAGTTCGTCAGGATCAAAAGTAACATTCAGCTCTTCTAAAGAAGTTATAAGCCCCTCAATTGAAAGCGTACCCTGTATAGATAGTATGACTTCATTTTCTACTACCAACGCTTTATTTGAAGTGATTCTTAATTGCCTGGAAGAGAACACAACCAGGCAAACCACAATGGCGGAGAGTAATCCAAAAATGAGTTCAGAC
>JAVKDP010000006.1:0-62002 GCA_040222185.1 Balneolaceae bacterium
CGCTTTCTTCTTCTATCATTTCAGGTTCTTCAGTAGCTGTACTTGCAGTGTCAGCCATTTCTGCCATCATTGCGGCAATTCTCTGTTGTTCAACTGTTCTTAAAGAGTCCAGTCGTGCTTGTTCTCTTGCAGCTCTTTCTGCTTCTGTTTCTCCACAGGCACTTAGAGTCATGAAAGTAACTGCTAGCAAAAGGGTATAAAGGCTAATTTTTCTCATGATTTTCCAGATGATTGTTAGTTAAAAATCGGTTTTTAAATCTTGTTAAACTTACATTTTACCTCACTGTTTCCCAAATAAGTTATTTATTTATAAATAATGAAAGTCTGGAGTGTTGAAACCTTTAAAAAATGGTCTCGTTTTAAATAAGGTCTATTAAATAATAAAAATCTAAAACAGGGAAAGATGTCAATATTTGGTTTTTTAATGATGCTTCTCATTGCTTCTATTTGTGGAGGCATCGGGCAAAGCATTGGAGGGTATAAACTTGGAAGTGGCGGGTGCCTTATGTCTGCGGTTGTTGGTTTTGTTGGAGCAGTAATTGGAAAGTGGATTGCCAGTGAGCTTAATTTCCCTCAACTCTGGACCATTAGTATTGACGGAGAACCATTTCCAATAATTTGGTCTATCATAGGAGCAGCTTTTCTGACTGCTGGTTTAGGATTGGTCTTCAAAAGTAAAGATTCCAAATAGCTATCTATTTTTAGAATTCAAAAATTCTGATTAATTCCTTTTATTAATCCCCGGACATTAAGGGCAAATTCTAATAAGGAGTTAAATGGAAAGCTTTACAACCATAGACATTATTGTATTTACAGCCTATGTGCTGATGATTGTAGGAATAGGTTTATGGGTTTCAAGAGATAAAGAAGGTCACGAGAAAAACGCGGAAGATTATTTCCTGGCAGGTAAGTCACTTCCCTGGTGGGCCATTGGTGCTTCATTAATTGCTGCGAACATATCTGCCGAGCAGATTATTGGAATGTCCGGTTCAGGATTTGCGGTAGGATTAGCCATTGCTTCTTATGAGTGGATGGCAGCTGTAACCTTGCTTATTGTGGGTAAGTATCTCTTACCCATTTTCATTGAGAAGAAACTATATACCATCCCGGAGTTTATAGAACATCGTTTTAATACCAGCTTAAAAACCATCCTTGCTGTATTCTGGATTGCTTTGTTCGTGTTTGTGAACTTAACCACGGTGATATTTCTCGGGGCAAAGGCCCTGGATACTATTTGGGGAACAGGTGACGGTAGTCTGATATTCATTTGCTTGGTTGGTCTGGCTTTGATTGCGGCTGCATATTCTATTTATGGAGGACTATCAGCGGTCGCATGGACGGATGTGGTACAAGTGGTACTGTTGGTTTTAGGAGGTTTGGTTACAACAATAATAGCTCTGAACAATGTTACTCCTGATGGAGGAGTATTTAATGGCCTGGTACATATTTATGATGTAGCCGGAGATAAATTCCATATGATCCTGGACAAATCGAACCCCGAGTTTAAAAATTTGCCTGGAATTGCCGTGCTGGTTGGCGGGATGTGGGTTGCCAATTTATACTATTGGGGGTTTAATCAATATATAATCCAGCGAACCCTGGCAGCCAAATCTCTTAAAGAGTCTCAAAAAGGGATTGTGTTTGCAGCCATTTTGAAGCTGATCATTCCACTAATTGTAGTAATCCCTGGAATTATTGCCTATGTAATGTATTCCCAGCCTGAAGGTACAGCTGCTATTCCGGGTGTTCTGGAAGCTTTTAGTAAACCGGATGGTGGAATTGATAATGACAAAGCTTACCCCTGGTTGATTAGTGTTTTTGTAAGCCCGGGTTTTAAAGGGCTTGTTGTGGCAGCATTAGCAGCTGCCATTGTTTCTTCGTTGGCTTCCATGCTCAATTCTATAGCTACCATTTTTACAATGGATATCTACAAGCCATACATCAACAAGAATGCTACGGATAAGCAGACCGTTAATACGGGGCGTATTACTGCTGGGGTAGCGTTGGTGATTTCAGTACTTCTGGCACCACAGTTAAGCAGTGTTCCCCAGGTTTTCCAGTTTATTCAAGAATACACCGGATTAGTAAGTCCTGGAATTCTCGCCGTATTTATGATGGGATTATTCTGGAAAAAGACGACGACCAAAGCAGCTATTTATGGAGTATTAGGTTCGATTGTAGTGGCATTACTTCTGAAAGCGCCGGCATTAGGACTTCCATTCATGGATCAAATGTTCTATACCCTGATTATTACCATAGTTATGATTGCAGGAATAAGCCTTACCACTAACCCAGATGATGATGATCCAAAGGCCATCATCACAACCTCAAAGACATTCCAGACAGACAGCTCATTCAATATTGGCGCCTACGCCGTACTGATTGTTACAGCTGTGTTATATGCTGTTTTTTGGTAGGCGAGGAAGCCAGTGATATTAAACTGGCTTTTACTTAGTGACCCCTCCGGGACTCGAACCCAGATCTAGAGCTTAGGAGGCTCCTATTCTATCCAGTTGAACTAAAGGGCCAGGTTCTGCAAAATTACCAAAACCAACAGATGAAAAGATAAGCAGGCAGGATTCTTCATGCCATCAAAGAGTTTTATTGGTTAGAAACTTAAATTTCTATACTTTTATAAAGTGATGAAATAAAGTGTCTGCTTAACTCAATGCACAGTTTATACCATCATTTTAACGAAAAAGAATCCGACGATGAAAGATAAAGTAGTAATAGTTACGGGTGGCGGTGGAGCACTTGGAGGTTCAATCGCCAGGGGGTTTGCGGAGAAAGGCGCTCATCTTGTTCTTTTGGGAAGGAATAAAGGTACTCTGGAGCTTAAAAGGGAAGAGATTCAAAAAAAGAGTAGTTCAAAAATACTTTGTATTTCCTGTGATGTACTAAATGTGGAAGAGCTTAAGCAGGCAAAAGCTGAAATACTTAAAGAGCTTGGCACCATCGATATTCTTGTGAACGCAGCAGGTGGAAATATGAAAGGGGCAACCATTGCTCCTGATCAGACATTTTTCGATTTACAGATTGAAGATTTTAAGAAAGTGAATGATTTAAACCTCCTGGGTACGCTTCTTCCTTGTACAGTTTTCGGTAAAGTTATGGCAGAAAAGAAAGAAGGAGTAATCTTGAATATTTCATCTATGGCAGCAGACCGGGTGATAACAAGGGTAATGGGATATTCAGCTTCTAAAGCAGCAATTGAGAATTTTACAAAATCCCTGGCTGTGGAAATGGTGTTAAAGTTTGGTGAAGGAATACGGGTAAATGCGTTGGCACCTGGTTTTTTTATTGGGGAACAAAACAGGGCATTGCTAACAAACGAAGATGGTAGCTATACTGATCGCGGAAATACCATTATTGAAAACACTCCTATGAAAAGGTTTGGGAATGAAGATGAAGTTCAGGGAGCGGCGTTATTCTTGTGTAGTAATAGCGCAAAATTTATAACAGGAACTGTACTTCCGGTTGACGGTGGTTTTAGCGCATTTAGTGGAGTTTAGGATGGCATTACTTCAAACATGGCGTTGGTATGGCCCTAATGATATCGTTTCACTGGATGACATCGAGCAAACAGGAGCTACCGGAGTTGTTCATGCACTTCATCATGTGCCTGTAGGTGAGGTTTGGGAAGTAAGTGAGATTCAGAAAAGAAAGAAGGAAATAGAGTGGAACCACGAAGAAGACTGCCCACGGAACTTAACCTGGGCTGTTGTTGAAAGCCTGAATGTGCATGAAGGTATTAAACAAGGGTTGCCAGAGCGAGATGTACTGATTGATAAATACATTCAGTCGCTTAAAAACCTGAGTGAGTGTGGAATAAAAGTAGTCTGCTATAATTTTATGCCTGTTTTAGATTGGACCAGAACTGATCTTAGGTATAAAATGAGAGATGGCTCTTTAGCTCTTCGATTTCAGTATGAGGCATTGATAGCGTTTGACCTTTTTATGTTGAAAAGAGAAAGGGCAGAACTTGAATACACTGAATTACAGCTAAACAGAGCTCAGGAATATTTTAAAGGCCTCAGTGAAGAAGAAAGGAATAAGCTGAGCGATGCAGTTTTACAGGGAGTCCCGGGTTCGGGTGAGATGCTTGGGATTGAAGAATTCAGATCTTTATTAAGCAAGTATAGCTTAATAGATAAAGAGAAGCTTCAGGAAAACCTGAGTTACTTTTTGCAAAAGGTTGTCCCTGTTGCCGAAGAATATAGAATTAAGATGTGTTGTCACCCAGATGACCCACCCTTTCAGCTTTTTGGTGTTCCAAGAACAGTTTCTTCAGAAGAGGATTTAAGCTTTTTAGTAAATACAATTGACAGCGAAAGCAATGGAATAACTTTCTGTACAGGGTCATTGGCACCAAACCCGGATGCTGACCTTGCCGGAATCGTTGACCGCTTAGGTTCGAAGATTCACTTCATCCATCTTAGAAATATTGTAAGAGAAGGAGGCGGAAGTTTTTATGAAGGAGATCATTTGGAAGGAAGCGTTGATATGCATGAAGTGATGTTGGCATTGGTTAAAGAATCAGATCGTAGAAAGCTGGCAGGAAGGAGTGATTACCAGATTCCCTACCGGCCTGATCATGGACATCAAATGCTGGATGATTTAGATAAAACGATTCCTTTTCATGGATATTCAGCAATCGGAAGAATGAGAGGCCTGGCAGAACTAAGAGGGTTGGAAATGGGAATCAGGGATACATTGAATAAAAAATGAGCTTTTTTATAACCAATAATTTTCTACTTGAAACAAAGACGGCTCGTATTCTTTATCACGAGTATGCTGCCGATATGCCAATTATTGATTATCACTCTCACCTTTCCCCAAAAGAAATATCAGAAAATATAGTATTCCCGAATATAACCAGGGTTTGGCTAAATGATGATCACTATAAGTGGCGGGCGATGCGTGCCTGTGGAATTTCTGAAGAGTTTATTACTGGCTCAGCATCGGATGAGGATAAGTTTAGGAAATGGTCAGAAGTAGTCCCTCAAACACTTAGAAACCCACTTTACCACTGGACTCATTTAGAGCTTAAAAGATATTTCGGAATAGAACAGTATTTGAACCCTGAAACAGCAGGTGAGATCTTTGGGTTGACCAGTGAGCTACTTAATTCTAAGGAATATTCAGTTCAGTCATTACTAAGTAAAATGAATATCGAAGTTGTTTGCACAACGGATGACCCGATTGACTCTCTTGAGTATCATAAGAGCGTAGATAAACAATCACCGGGCTTCAAAATGCTACCGACTTTTCGCCCCGATAAGGCTATGGATTTATCTGATCCGACAAGGTTTAAAGACTATGTATATCAACTGGAGAAGGCGTCTGGAGTTACGGTTTCTGATTTGGATTCTTATATGGAAGCTTTACTTACCCGGCACAATGATTTTCATGAGCTTGGTTGCAGGCTTTCAGATCATGGGTTGAGACAAATGGAAGCAACAGATTATACAAGTGGGGAAGTTGAGTCTGCATTTACAAAACTTCTTAGTGGCACATCATTAAGTAGTTCAGAGATACAAAAGCTTCGAAGTTTCCTTCTTTACGAATTTGCAAAGATGGATTACCAAAAAGGGTGGATCCAACAATTTCATCTTGGGGCTTTAAGAAATAATAACCGGCGCCTTCTTTCCACACTTGGTCCGGATACCGGCTTTGATTCCATAGGTGACTTTCCGCAGGCAGAGTCTCTTTCGAAGTTCCTGAATAAACTGGACAGCTCAGATGAACTGTCAAAAACTATTTTATATAACCTGAACCCGGCAGATAATGAAGTATTTGCCACAATGGTTGGAAATTTTAATGATGGTTCGGTTAAGGCTAAAATGCAATGGGGTTCGGCATGGTGGTTTTTGGATCAGTTGGATGGAATGGAAAAACAGATAAATACGCTATCTAACATGGGGTTGTTAAGCGGTTTTATTGGCATGATTACAGATTCAAGAAGTTTTATGTCATTTCCTCGCCACGAATATTTTAGAAGGTTGCTCTGCAACATAATTGGGAAAGATGTTGAAAAGGGCTTGCTCCCCAACGACATTGGGTTACTGTCAAAACTAGTGACAGATATAAGTTATACTAACGCTAAACAATACTTCAAATTAGGATAGATGAAAAAGGTAGTCACATTCGGAGAGATCATGTTGAGATTATCTCCACCGGGTTTTCTTCGATTTACTCAGGCCACATCTTTTGATGCGGTGTATGGAGGAGGTGAATCGAATGTAGCAGTTTCACTTGCAAACTTTGGTGTTCCAGTGGACTTTGTTTCACGATTGCCAGAAAATGAAATTGGTGATAGTGCACTTATGGAACTACGCAAGCGAGGAGTAAATACAGCCAATATTCTCAGAGGTGGAGAACGGCTTGGAATATATTTCCTGGAAACCGGCGCAGTTGCAAGAGGCAGCAAGGTAGTATATGACAGAGCTCATTCTGCCATTTCTGAAATAAAACCAGGAATGATAGATTGGGAAAAGGTATTTGACGGTGCGCAATGGTTTCATTGGACAGGCATTACACCAGCTATTTCGCAATCGGCGGCAGATGCTTGTTTAGAAGCTGTAGAAGCTGCCAGTGAGTTAGGAATAACCATCTCTACGGATCTTAACTACCGCAAAAAGTTATGGAACTACGGAGTAGCTCCGGAAACGATCATGACTCCATTGGTTGAACATTGTGATATTATTTTAGGAAATGAAGAAGATGCCGAAAAGCATTTTGGAATTCATCCTGATGGGGTAGACGTAACACATGGTGCATCAGTAAGTGCAGCTGAGTTTGAATCGGTTTGTAAACAGATGATGCAAAAGTTTCCAAAAGCAAAAAAGGTAATAACAACCCTAAGGGGCTCAATCAGTGCTTCTCATAACTCATGGGCTGGAGTTTTGTATGATGGAAATACTTCATTCGAATCACCTACTTATCAAATTACAGATATAGTAGACAGGGTTGGAGGTGGAGATAGCTTTATGGCAGGTTTGATTTACGGCTTACTCACTTATGCTGGCGATGATCAAAAAGCGCTGAACTTCGCAGTAGCAGCTTCTTGTTTAAAGCATACTATTTACGGTGATGCAAATCTTGTTATGGTGGATGAAGTTGAAAAACTAATGGCAGGAGATGCCTCAGGCAGGGTTTCAAGGTAATCATGGAAACACAAAAACTGCTTAAAAAAATATCCCAGTTACCGGTAATACCAGTGTTTTATAACCCGGATACAGAAATTACTCTGAATGTAATTTCAGCATGCTATGAAGGAGGGATGAGAGTATTTGAGTTCACGAATCGTGGGCCGGAGAGTGAAACAGTATTCAAAGAAATCCTAGCCAACAGAAGTTCATACCCGGAAATGGCGTTAGGTATCGGAACCATTATGAACAAACTCCATGCAAAGGTTTTTACTCATCTTGGAGCTGATTTCCTGGTTTCTCCTATTCTTGATATGAATGTGGCCAAAGTCTGTAAACAGAGGAATAAACCATGGATTCCAGGGTGTGGGACTCTTACGGAGGTTATCAAAGCCAATAGATCGGGTGCCGAACTTGTGAAAGTATTTCCCGGAAACGTGTTGGGAGCAGGATTTATAAAATCAGTATTGGGTCCATGCCCTGATTTGAGACTCATGCCTACAGGCGGGGTAAAACCTTCAAAAGAAAACCTGGAAGAATGGTTTAGCGCCGGAGCTTTTTCGGTGGGAATTGGCTCCAGTTTATTTGATAAAGAAATCATTCTACCTGAGAATCATGATCAATTGGTTCAAAAGATTGTCGAAGTAGGTAAAACCGTACATAAACTAAAAGGCTAAAAACAAGGTATCTATTTGTAGTATCCTTTATCCCTGATCCTTTAACCAGGTTTGAGTAAGTAGCACTTGCCTGAAACAAAAAGGCAAGTTTATAGTACTGGTTACGTTTACTAAACTGGTCAAAATCTACATATAAGTATGAAAAAAATATTAGGGCTATTCTTTTTCCTGCTCCTTTCTACACAAGCTTCATTCTCTCAAACAACGATAACAGGTAGGATTGCAGATGCAAAAACAGGCGAACCTCTTCCGGCAGCTCATGTAATCATAAAAGGAACGTACAAGGGAACGATCGCTAACGCGGATGGTGAGTATTCACTGAACGTTCCTTCGCTACCTGCTACTATTGTAGTTCGGTTCCTGGGATATGAAAGTAAAGAGCTTACAATTGATGCATCACATACAGGCCCACTTGATTTTTTAATGGATGAAGCTTTTCTGGAGCTTGGAGAAATTACTGTTACCGGAGAAGACCCTGCAATTTCTATTATGAAAGAGGTAATACGAAGGAAGCAGATATGGAGAGCCAACTTAAATACTTATAGAGTAGATGCCTATACGCGCCAACAGCTTCTTAACGATACAACCATTGTTTCAATCTCTGAAAGTATATCTGAAGCCTTTTGGGATAGAGAAAGAGGTTCTCGTGAAGTTTTAAAGTCAAGAAGACAAACCGCAAACATTGAAGGTAGTGACAACTTTGCCGGGGTTAGTTATTTGCCCAACTTTTATGATGATAACCTGGATATTGTAGAATTTGATATTGTTGGGGTTACTCATCCGAATGCATTGAAGTACTATAATTTTAAACTAGTAGACTACAGCAAACTGGATGATAATATCGTTTTCGAGATTGAGGTAACGTCAAAACGAAAACTCCAGCCGCTGTTTGAAGGTACTATTTATGTATTGGATCTTGAATATGCCTTGTTGTCTGTCAGGTTAAAGCCAAACTCAGTGGTAGTATTCCCGCCTCCGATACAAGACTTCAATATGTATTATGAACAACAGTTCAGCAACTTCGGAGGAGATTTTTGGCTTCCGGTCGATTTCAGAATGGAAGGATTGGTTAAAGTAGGAGTTCCTGGACTAAGGTTCCCTCCAATTGGCTTTAAACAGGTTTCTAAACTTAATGACTACAAAGTGAATGCAGATCTTCCGGATTCACTATATGAAGATTATAGCTGGATAACTGTTGATTCCACGACGATCGATAAGTCAGATTCATTGTTTATCAGTTCTATTGATGTTGTTCCTCTTTCGGAAAAAGAGGAAGTAGCGTATGGCAGTTTGGATAGTACTGCCACATTGGAGAAATCATTTCGGCCAAAAGGTTTTCTAACACGCTTTCTGGATTTAGATGACGACGATGATGATGGTGATTCCGGGGTAACGGTAAGTAGCAGCGGAGGCGGAAGCAGTGGAAATAATAGTGGAGGTCGGACGGCAAAAAAACAGTCAGCTCTGAGTAAGTTTATTGGCAATCTGAGTCCAAAGGCAAGATATAACAGGGTAGATGCTGTATTTGCAGGGTTACAGCACGAACGTAGGTATGCAGATCGGAGAGTTCGTTCAAGAGTAAAGCTTGGATATAGTTTTGGCTATGAGGAGTTTAATCATGGCGCAAACATTTCGTGGTGGCCACTACAGAAAACCAGGAGGTTCGCAGTTAGTGCAGGATATGATTTTACTACTGCTCCAAGTTATTCTTCTGACATGCATAATATTGTGCTTACAAGTACAATGCCATTATTCGGGTTTGAAGACTACTTTGATTACTACAGAAAAGAAGGGGTTTTCATAGGTGCAGCTTATCGCCCTCGAAGAAATCAAAACTCATTTTCCTTCAGGTATAGATTTGAAGATCACAGTTCCATCAACTATAAAACCAGCTACGATATTTCCGGACGTTCTAACATCCAAAGACTGAACCCACCCATTAATGAAGGAAGTATCAGTTCTGTTCGGTTAAAGGTTGAGCGAGGGGAAGGAAAAGAAGCATTTGGAGTAATTGGCGCAGATAATGTAATGCTAAGTGTTGAGCAGTCAGCAAAAGCTATAGGTAGCGATTGGAATTTTACGCGGTTTAAAGTTGATATTTACAGGCACTATAATACGTTCTACAAAAGAAGGTTTATTCCAAACTCACTGGATTTAAGATTAAATGCCGGAACCTATATCGGTGATTTGCCAGTGCAGGAAAATGGAGCTATAGACGTGGCTCTGGGATACTTTACTCCATTTGGTTCATTCAAATCCAAAAGATATATACCATATCAGGGTGCAAGTTATGTAGCACTAAATGCAGAACACAATTTCCGATCTATTCCGCTTGAAGCATTGGGTTGGAGAAAAGCGGCTAAAGTAGGATTGAGCATCATTGCTTTTGGAGGAATTGGTAAAACATGGATTCCTGATGAGCAAGAGCAATTCTTTCAGTCCCGATTAGGTTATATCCCTTCTCGTACGCAAGACTGGCATTCTGAAGTAGGAATATCAGTAAGTAATATATTCAGCCTTTTTAGATTTGACCTGGCCTACAGGGTTGATAAACCTGGATTATACCCAGGTATTTCGCTAGCACGATTGTTCTAAAAAAGAGAATGTCCATGAAAAGAAAAAGGCTGCTCTAATTTAATAGAGCAGCCTTTTTAAATTTTTCAGAATGTGTGTATTACATTCCTGGCTTGTACTTTAAAGTACTAACTGGGTGAGACTCAGCACGTCTGTTCTTCTCACAACCGTTGTTAGCCTCTTTCTCTGATTCAGAGCACTCAACAGGAGCTTTACCTAAACCACGAGACTCGATACGGTCTTCACTGATTCCGTTGCTTGTGTAGAACTCAACTACAGCAGCAGCACGACGAAGGCTCAAACGTAAGTTGTATTGATCACCACCAACATAATCAGTGTAAGCATCAACACGTACTTTAAATGCAGGAGCGTTGTTTAGAATCTCAACATTATCAGCAAGAGCTAAAGCTGCAGCATCAGAAATGCTTGAACGATCAAAAGCAAAGTTTACAGTGCTAAATGCGTTTTCAGCTACATAAACCGGATCTGAACCATCATTAGGGTTAGTACCCATGTCAATTTCCTGGCCATCGGTAAAGCCGTCACCATCTGAGTCAGCTTTAGTTGGGTCAGTATTGTAAACGTTAATTTCATCTACATCAGAAACACCATCACCATCAGCATCACCTGAAGCGCTGTTAGGATCAGTCTTGTATGTGATTACTTCATCATAATCAGAAAGGCCGTCACCATCAGTATCTGTGTTATTCGGATCAGTATTGTAAGAGTTTACTTCATCACCATCAGAAAGGCCATCACCATCAGTGTCAGCATTTTTTGGATCTGTATTGTATGTATTGATCTCTTCTCCATCGGTAAGACCGTCATTATCGAAGTCAGGAGAATTAGGATCGAGGCCAAGTTCAATTTCCTGGTCGTCAGTTAGTCCATCACCATCTGTATCAATTGGCACTTCAGGTACAGGTTCGCTTGAACCACAACCATACTGTGTAACTACACCTGCTGATAGGAATAAAGCGAGGAATAAAAGGTGAATTGTTCTTTTCATGTTAGGAATACTCCTATTCTGTTAGTTATTAAGTTAGATTTTAAAAGTCATTTGATGTGAAAATAGTGATACTGAACAGTCTATCAAACAAAAAAGCGAAACTTGTTAGGATTAATTTCATAAGGGGTTTATCTTTTAAGCCGAATTGGGGCTATAGCTCAGCTGGCTAGAGCGTCGCGCTGGCAGCGCGAAGGTCTGGGGTTCGAATCCCCATAGCTCCACAAAAAGCCTTTATTTGCAAATAAAAGGCTTTTTTTGTTTAGATAATTCTAATTGTAAGTGTACAAACATCATCTCATATTGCAAGTTAGGTTTATAAATTACGAGGTAGATATGGAAAGAAGGAAATTTTTGAATTTTAATTTTCTAATACTAGTAGTCCTTGGATTAACTTTTGTTCCTGCAAAACTTGCTTTTGCACAATCAGATGCTGAGAAGATAACACTTGATTTGACCCTCAGTCCTGCGTTAGAAAATGCTCAAGTGCTTGGTTTGGCAAGCCTTGGAGTTGATAACAAAGGAACGGGACCAGTATTAGTCTCGGGTACACTGATTAATAATACAAATGAACTATTAACCAATCTCTTCTTTGAGTTTTCTATAGTAGCTGCAAAAGTTGGTGTAATTGCTGAAATCACACAACAAGCTGCTTATCCTTTTACTCTAGACCCGGGCCAGGTGGTATTTGGAGATAACAACGATATTCAGAATGAAGCCGTACCAGGGATAGAAGAGACTATGCAGTTTGATGGAGGTTTGACTCAGGCAGGTGAAGACTTTATTGAAAATTTAAGTGGTTCTACCACACTACCAAGTGATATTTATACATTTTCTGTTACTATTTCCCAGGTTACAAGTGCACTAGGCAAACAGGTTCTAGCCAGCCAGGTTATAGAACTTGGAGGTTCTGATGGAGTAATACTGGATGAAAAATCTATCTTTTTGAAAACTCCTGGAGATGTTATTGGAGCAGATGTTAACATTACCAATCCATTTCCACAGTTTAACTGGGAAGGCGATGCTTCTGCAGAATATCGGGTTATTGTAGTAAGAGCTAATGGGCAGGATAGCCCGGAATCATTAATCGAAAGTGCAAAGAGTACTTTGAGTACTCAAAATGGGGGATCTCTTTTACAGTTTGAGAACCTGGATGCTACGGTAGTAGGTAATTCATATCAATATCCTTCCTCTGGTGCCCAGGCATTAGTAGCAGGCCAGACTTACTATTGGCAGGTGATTACTTTAATACAAACAGCAGTGGGTACTGAAGAGTTAACATCAGAAGTCTGGAGCTTTAAACTGGCTGCACCGAATGAGGCTACCACCCTTGTTGAAATTGATCAGGAAACGTTTGATATACTAGTTCGACTTGTAGGCGAGGAACAATATGCTGAACTCACTGAAAGCGGATATTCATTTGAAGGGATTGAAGCTAATAATCAAATAGTTACCGGCATTGCTGCTCTACAACTATTAGCGGAGATCATACAAAAAATTGAAGACGGGGATATTATCTTAAATTCCAATTAAGGATAGGTTCAAAATGAAGAAATTAACATCAATAGCAGTTTCATTGATTTTAACTACGGTAATGGGGACAATGATAGCAAGTGATCTATATGTGCCCAAAGTTGAGGAGCAGGTTCGTCCACTTGCAGTGGTTAGAAGGTTTAAGCCAGAAGTTCTTCTTGAAAATGGTGAGAAGAAATTTGAACTGGATTTAACAGAAAACCTCGGAGAAAGATTATATAATGGTGATACGCTGTCAACGAGCAAAGGCGGTTATGCACTTGTAGTTTTTACTGATAATAGTATTGCAAAGGTAAAGCCTGAATCAATGCTTATAGTACGAGGTGAATCTCTTGCTGATTCTAAGGTTGCTAAGCGACAGATAAACCTGGAAGCTGGAGAGATTTTTATGGAAGTTGAACCACAGGGATCAGGCAGCTTTGATGTTGCGACCTCAAGATCCCTTGCATCAGTGAAAGGAACCCAGTTTGGGACAAAAGCTTTTGGATATATTTGGGTAACTGAAGGGCAGGTTGACGTAACAGCACTCAATTCCGGACAAACGGTTTCCCTCTTTGAACAAATGTTTGCCTCAGTTGATGATAGTGGAAATAATATTGAATCTGGTACTCTTACTGAAGATGAATTGGGTGATCTAAATGAAGGTTTTAATGAATTAGATGAAGATCTTATTGAAAGAACGATCATTATTAGATTCAAAGATGCTAATGGTCAGATCAGGGAAGTACCAATAATTATTTTTGAAAAGGGAAATTAATTACCTTTTTTCTTTACAAGGAGTTGTGCGGTTTCCTTGCTCAATAATTGAACAAATAACCATAGATGAAAAACGGGGTGCTAATTACAGTATTTACAATAGTATTTACTGTTGCATTTTCACAAATTAGTCTTGCTCAATATACAGTGCAGCACCAACAACCTACGGTATTGGATCGTACAGTATCGAACACTCTTGAATTCTTTGTTTCTGGTGTTAATGGAAATGAAGTAATAGATGCTCGCTTGTTTTATAGAAATGAAGGAGATCTTGGTTATTCTCAAAAAGAGGTTTTCTTCAGAAATGGGGTATTTATAACTGAAATACGACCAGAGGAACTTACCGGGACAAACTTCGAGTACTATTTTCAGCTTTCTATAAGAAATAGTGACCAGGATATTTTTTACCCCGAGAATCTCCCGTCTGAAAATCCGATACAAGTAGATATTGTTGAAGGCGCCCCGGAAAACCAGCGCAAGAAAGCTGAAGGGATTGACTACACTATACTTTCACCAAAGCCTGAAATTGGGTTGGCTAAAAATGATGTTTTTGTTGCTATAGCACTCTATTATGATATAAAAGAGATAGAGGATGGGGAGTTTTTACTATTTATTGATGATGAAGATGTTACAGGCCTCGCAGATACAAGTGCTTATTTTATATCATATGTCCCGAAGGGATTAAAACAAGGGTCACATACTGTACGACTGGATTATAAAACCGCCAGTGAACAACTTGAAGTTGTGGAGTGGAGTTTCAGGGTAGTTGATCCAAAGAGGGCAGCCTTCCAAAGCTTTGAGCCCAGGTTGTTCCCAACTGGAAGGGTTGAACTTACAGCCAGAAATCAAACGATTTCAGGAGATTTAAATAACGCATATACAGGCCGAACCTATATAGATGGTTCATATGGCCTTTTCAGGTATTCAATAAACGGATTTTTAACTTCGCAGGAATCTGATCGGCTACAACCACTAAACCGTTTTGGGGTAAATCTCAGCCTTGGCAAATGGTGGAGGTTCCAGGCTGGCCATGTCTATCCTACCTTAAGTAAGTTTACAATTTCCGGGCGAAGAATGTATGGGATAAATACTACTGCCCAATTGTTTTGGGATGTTTTGAATGTTCAGTTTTTATATGGAGAACTGAGCCGTGAAGTAACCAACTTATATAGTTCGGTTTCAGTTGATACAGTTTATGCCAATGGTATACCTCAGGATACAACCTATACATTAGGATATGAAGAGTCGGGCAGGGGAACATTTGCCAGGAAAATTATCGGGGCCAGAGTTGGGCTTGGAAATCCGAGACACTTCCAGTTTGGTATCCAGGCTATGAAGGTGGAAGATGACACCACTTCCATATTCAATGTTATTGATGCAAATGATTTATTCGGAGGACCTACTACTCTGTTTAATAACCTGAATACAGCTGACAGGAACGTACTGAATCAGCAACCTGAATTGCTAAGGGTAGATGGAGGAAGCCCAAGGCCGAAGGGTAATTTTGTTGCCGGAGCTGATCTAAGATTTGGCTTGGCGAATAATAAAATACGGTTCAGTACGGAAACGGTAGCTAGTGTACTAAATAATGATATTTATGGTGGAGTACTGGATTCTCTCAGAGCTGCAGATTTGGGTTTCGAAGATATTGACCAGGGCGATTTGGATATCCTTGATCAAATATCACGTTTTATCATTATAAATGAGAATGTTAGTGTACTCCCGATACGATTTACCAATTTCAATACAGACAGTTCTGATACAGAAGTATTTTTCCCTACTTCAATTTTAGGCTCAAATTCGGAGTTATCGGTAAACTACCCCTCAAATACATTTAATGTTCAGTATAGATGGGTAGGCCCGGAGTTTGTATCGTTGGCTAACTCAACAATCAGGAAAGATATAAAAGGTTTTACTTTTTCTGATCGCTTTAGATTACTCAGAAATCAGGTGTACGTGACTTTAGGCTATGAAACCCTAAGTGATAATGTGTCAAATACCAAGGAAGCCACAACAAATACCATTTCTTACAGAAGTAACATAAGCTGGTATCCAACCAAGATTAAGCTGCCAAGAGTGAGTGCCGGTTTTAGATACAGAACCAGGGAAAATGGTGTAGTACGATTTAACCCATTGGTTCCGGTTGGTCTTGAAAATGTAGCAGTTCAGAATATCAGAATAGTTGATGGCGATACATTGGCTACTACCGTTCCTCGCTTGAACAATACTCTAAACCTTAATTTTTCTATTACCCAGCAGGTACCGTTATTGGATATGGTACACGATGCCACACTTAGTATCTCATCACTTAACACCAAAGATGAGGTCTTTACTTTCGGCGATATAAAGAATACAGCGGTTTCATTTAATGTTGCTTCCAGATTTGAACTTTTGCCGTTAAGAACACAGTTTGGTATGACAGTTAACAAAACTGAGTCAGGAAATGGCCAACTCGATATTGATATTTTTGGGATGTATGCAGGCGGGTCATATTACTTGTTAGATGGTTCAGTAATTGTAAATGGACGTATTGCATTTACCAGTAACACTTCAAAATCCAGAACACTTGAAATTCAAAACTCAGATGATGATGATTTCTTAAATGATTATTATACATTGAGTGCCAATACAACAACTTCTGATTTTGGAACCTATGTTCTTCTCGCAAGTGCGGAATATAAACTTGACAACAACCACTCTTTCCTTTTTGACTCGAATTTCACCAATGTATCAGGTGCAAACAGTTTCAATGACAGAGTTGTACAACTCCGGTATATATTCAGGTTCTAGGCCATGAGCTCTCCTGGAAAAAGTACTAAACCTATTTGGGTATATACTCTTATTGCTCTTTCCACTTTTGTGCTGGCAGTTCTGCTTTCTCTTCCAAGGTTTGCACAGTCTATTGAGTTTTCGATAAGGGATCAGTTTTTCGAAATACGAGGACCGCTTTCAGTAGAAGATTCCCCCATTGTTTTAGTAGCCATTAGTGAGCAGGCTGATTCAGAAATTCCCGAGAAATGGCCCTGGCCAACCAGTGTTCATGCAAAGCTTGTAGAAAACCTGAACAGGGCAGGGGCTAAAGCAATCCTTTTTGATGTGCTTTTCTCTCAGCAAGACCCGTTTAACCCTCGAAATGATACTCTATTCGCAAACACTTTATCAAAATATGGCAATGTAGTATTAGCAGGGGATGTCGAAAAAGAAGTGCTAAGAGGGGTAGAAGAATTCAACCCGATTTTTCCGTTACCTATTCTAAGAGAAAAAAACCCTAACTCCATGGGCTTTGTAAGTACATTTCCATACTTAGATGGCTTTGTAAGAACTTATAACATTGGAAGAAGATACCAGGGAGAAGATTACTTCATGTTGGGGCTTGAAGGTTTGAAGTTGTATTCAAATATAAGCGATGAAGATATTGATCAATTTGATTCAAATTTGAACTCGAACTCTAACTATCCCATTTTCAAGTTTGGGGAATATGAAATTGAAAGAGATAATCTGAATAGTTTTATAATCAATTTCTATGGCCCCGAAGGCATTTTCCCGACTATCTCTTATGAATTGGCTATTGATGATAGTTCCTATACCACAGTAAGTGAAGCAGATGGATTTATAACCGATACATTCGAAGACCTCGAGTTTGGAGTTGGGCTGCTATACGATGAAATCTTTAAGGACAAGATTGTAATTGTAGGAGCAACAATGCCCACGCTACAGGATTTCCATGCCACACCTTTTGCAACGGCTGATTTGCCACGCCCTGGTTTTGAGATTCATGCACATGCCATCCAGACAATCCTGGATGGTACTTATATAACCCGCCAGGGAAATATCGGACGAATATTGATAATGCTTTCGATGGCATTTTTGATCGTATTCATTAACAGGTTCTTTGGTGCTGGTTGGGGTTTCGCATTAATGTTTGTACTTATGGGAGGGTACTATTTTATAGCCGTTCAGGTTTTTTTGATATCCAGCTTCTTTATACATGTTAGTGGTGTGTTATTTGTCATTTTCTTTGGACAGGTTGGTACCGTAGGCTATGAATACATAAACGAGCAAAAAGAAAAGCGAAGAATAAAGGGAATGTTTTCATCCTACGTTTCTCCAACGCTTGTTGACCAAATGATAGAGTCAGGAGAGGAACCTAAATTAGGGGGAGAGGAAACTTACATATCTGCCTTTTTCAGTGATATTGTTTCATTCTCGACTTTTTCAGAGCAGCTTGAGCCAAAACAGTTGGTGTCGCTCATAAATGAGTACCTGACTGCAATGACCGATATCATCAATGAACAAGGTGGTACGCTGGATAAGTTTATCGGAGATGCTATTGTGGCCTTTTTTGGTGCTCCACTCTCATTGGAAGATCACGCACTAAGAGCTTGTGTTACATCCCAGATGATGGAGAAAAAACTGGCGGAACTCAGAGAAAAGTGGAAAGAAAATGGCTGGCCGGAAATTGTATGGAATATGCAACACCGTATGGGGATGAATACCGGAAACATGGTAACTGGCAATATGGGATCAGAAAGGCGGTTCAATTATACCATGATGGGTGATAATGTAAACCTCGCCGCCAGGTGTGAAAGCGGTGCAAAACAATATCACGTTTTCACAATGGTGACAGAGTCAACCAAACTTGAAGCTGAAAAGCATGGAGATGATTGTGTATTCCGGCTCCTGGATAATATTGTTGTGAAAGGGCGTAGCCAACCAGTTAAAGTATACGAGGTTGCTGGCTTAAGGGCTGAAGCAACGGAAGAGAGATTGAAGTGCATTGAGTTATACGAAAATGGAATGAACGCATATTTCGAACAGGAATGGGATGCAGCCATCAAGTTTTTTGAAGAGTCTCTTCCTCTGGAATTATACCCGGAAAACCCATCTCAATTATTTATTGACCGTTGTAAGTTAATGAAGCAAAACCCTCCAGCAAAAAACTGGGATGGCGTATTTGTGATGAAGAGTAAATAAAGAAATTCTATTCTAAATAAACTTGAGACTTGGTAGCCTTTACCCTTATCTTTAATGCCTTGGGTAAGTCCTATACAGTCAGCTCCCTTTTAACTCCGCCAGGGCAGGAATGCAGCAACGGTACATTGGTCGTAGCGGCGTGATATAGATCGCTTACCCATTTTTTATGTCCAGTGTTTTTGGATGTGATCAGCTATTTGATCTGCGTGCACCCTGGAGTTCTCTATAAATAACTTACTTGTATCTAGCCCCCCGCATACTACTCCGGCTACATACATTCCTTTTCGGTTCGTTTCAAGTGAATCTTCTTTATGAACAGGCATGCATTTTTCATCTTCGGTTAGTTCTATACCAAGCTTATCCATAAGAGGATAGTTGGGTTTATAACCTGTCATCGCCAGAACAAAGTCATTTGGAATTATTTTCTCACCTTCTGGGGTATCAAGAACGACTTCCTTGTCTCTGATTTCTATAAGTTCCGTATTAAAATATGCCTTGATGTCACCGAACTTTATCCTGTTTTCAATATCAGGTTTAACCCAATATTTCACAGTTGGTTTTATTTCTCCATACCTAACCGACATGGTTACATTAGCACCAGAGCGATAGCACTCCAGGGCAACATCAACGGCAGAGTTTCCAGCTCCAACAACCAACACATTTTGCCATGCATAGGCGTGTGGCTCGTCATAATAATGTTTTACCTTTGGTAGTTTTTCACCCGGAACTCCCATCATGTTGGCTGAGCCATAAAATCCTGTGGCTACTACAATTTTAGAGGCCTGGTATTCTCCTTTATCGGTTGTGACTGTGAAATTACCGTCTTCACCGTTTACCGATTGTACCGTTTCGTATAGTTTGATTGGCAGTTTAAAACTTTCAGATACTCTGCGATAATATTCTAAGGCTTCGCTTCGGGTGGGTTTAGGGCCATGTGAAATGAAGGGAACATCACCTATCTCAAGACGATCAGAAGTTGAAAAGAACGTCATATTAACTGGATAGTTAAATAACGAATTAACGAGACAGCCTTTTTCGATAATTAAAAATGGAATATTCTTTCTTTGTAGTTGAATGCCGGTTGCAAGCCCAATCGGACCCGCTCCAATAATAATTACCATGTTCGAAATTTTAGTAAGTGAGATTTCATAGGCAAGATACGAATCGTTTTAATCTTTAAGCCAATCCAAAATGGTTCTATTCAGCCAACCCGGAGGCGAACTCATAAAGCCGACATGTCCTCCTTTATCTGTAAAGAGCGTTTCTATATTCGGATTTAATTCGATGTCTTCAAAAGGGGCATACTCAAGAGGGCATAAAGAGTCTTCCTTGCTGTGAATGATTAACAAAGGCCGCTGAACTGATTTATAGAATTGACCGGATGAACACCTGGTATAGTAATCATCAGCATCTTTGAAGCCATGTACAGGGGCTGTTACCTGGTCATCAAATTCATAAACTGTACTTCCTTTAAAAAGAGGAATGTCCGGGAATTTATCTCTTTTTTTGTCTGCCTTTTCGACCAATGTATTAATAAATCTCCTTTGGTATACTTTATTGAATCCCCTGTTCATATTCAGAGAACCCTTTCCAAGATCATAGGGAGGTGAAACAACAACAGCTCGTTGAACAAGGTGCTGGTCGCCTTCTTCTCCTAAAGATTTTACTAACGCATTGCCTCCAAGAGAAAACCCAACAGCGTAAATAGGTTTTCCCGGATAGTTATTATGTATCCATTTGAATAATGTATCATAATCAGTTGTTGCTCCTGAATGATACATTCGCCTTTGAAGATTTGGCTTACTACCACATCCTCGGAAGTTGAGAGCAACGGAAGAAAACCCAGCTTGCTTCAGGTTTACCATTAAATTCCTGATATAATGCCGGTCGCTGGAACCTTCAAGGCCATGAAAAAGGGCTACTATAGGAGAATCATTGCCCAGGGAAACTACATCAATCTCCAGGAAATCATCGTCCGGAGTTGGTATCTCGATACGTTCAAATTCAATGGGCAGTACTTTATTAAATGAGGCTACCACGGTATGAACGTGAACATTAATCGCCCACCATTTGGATTTAAAGGGCTGGCTCATCGATACACACTATTTTAACAAAGTAAGCTTTATCACTTTTTGACTACCACCAGTATTAAGTGTGGCAAAGTAAAGTCCGCTGCTGAACTGGTCAAAGTTTACAGTGTATGCATGAATACCTGCTTGTAGTTCAGAGTTTACTACTGTTCTCACTTTCTGACCCAATAGGTTGTAGATAGTAAGCTCTACCGCACCAGGATCATCCAGTGTAAATGAAATCGTAGTACTTGGATTAAAAGGATTCGGATAGTTTTGGAATATCTCAATTTCATCAGGGAATTCATTTTCGGTTCTGTCATTGAGCTCGCTTAGTTCAAACAGGTTGAGTGACCTTGCAGCATTTATCTGATTTAGCAATTCCAGTTCTGTATCACCGAATGCATATACAAACCCTACAGAAATAGAAGAACGGGGTGGGATATAGTACGGGCCCGTTGCCACCACAGCTGACACGTCTGCATTTGCTAATTCAGTATTGTTCTCACCAGCTTTAAGTGAGTTTCTTTTTTCAGCGTCTGAGAAACCGTCGTCTAGTCCAAACCTGAATGAAGAAGTTCCTCCGCTAAAATTATTATCAATAGCCAGAACGCTGGATGTGTTTCCAAAAGAAGCAACGGCTACAAATGGGGAGCCTGTTTCCTCGGTCTCACGAATAATTAGGACGTCATTTTGCGCATCATATGTAGTGCTATTTCTGGCAAAATTCCCGATATCCCAATCATTAAAAACTCCGAAATAGGTGTCAGAAAGGGAATATGAATTTGATGTATTTGTGATGACGTAATTCAAAATTATGGCATTCGAAGTGGCCGCATCATTGAAAGCGTAAGTGTTTAAAGTAACTTGAGCATTATCCAGCGTAGTAATTTTTTTAGGAGCAAAAGTCGCACTACCATCACCTGCTGAAGTAGCGTCCAAAGAAGTTACCTTGTAGGATGAAATAGGAAGGAAGTCATTATCAGTTCTCCCGGAAAGAGAACGAACCGAATTCGCAATTTTCTTATTAGCCTCCAGGATAATTCCACCTTCGAATAATACATTGTCTTCCGAAAAATTAGCTGTTTGATGATCTGGTATAAAACCAATTCCGCCTACACCGGCAGAGGCATCGAAAAAGCCTATTTTTCCGGTAGGAGTGAAGGAGACAGCCAAATCATTGGCCCTGGAAATATCGAACTGTAAATCATCGAATGTGAGAATCTCGAAATTATTATAAGTAGAGGATGTCCCGACAAATTTTACAACAATCTCAGCGCTTAATGTCTCAAGTATATCTTCAGTAGTTGAAACGGGGATTTCAACAATCCTGGTTTCATCTGTTGCAATTGAAGCCACCGGAAAGGCATCGCTGCTAAAGCTTACCCCGTCAGACAGGCTCTCAACGGAAACCGAAATGGGACCTGACTCACCACCATAATTGGTGAGATGCATTTTAACAATTCCATCTTCCCCTATCCCCAAAGTTTCACCAAAAGAGTTGAGGTACTCCGTAGTATCAATTTGAATACCGGGTTGAGGTGTATTAACAGCCAGATAAGCATCAATATAACCCGTGCCCAGCTTATACCTAAAGCTTGCAGGGTTCGCATTTTCCATCGTAACAGATGAAGCGCGGATTTGGTTTTTGATTCGTTCCGGGCTCCAGGTAGGATATCTTTCCTTTATTAACGCTGCAAGTCCGGCTACTGCAGGAGAGGCCATTGAGGTTCCACCGTAGGTAGCATAACCATTCGATCCCATTCCATTTGAACTATTAATAACACCGGTAGCAAACACATCTACAGTAAACCCGAAGTTTGAAAAACCTGATATTTGTCCTCCTAGATCTACAGATCCCACGGAAAGTACATTTCTATAACTGGATGGGTAGTGGTTTTCATCGCTGGTATCGTTTCCTGATGCTGCAACAATCAGAATTCCCGCTTCATTGGCCATATTGACTACTTCTTCGCCAAAAGCTGAAAAATTAGTTCCACCCCAGCTGCAATTGATGATATCAGCACCATTTACCATGGAATAAAGAATGGCATCATAACCAAAACCAATAGATCGGGACTCATTTCCAGCTGTAGCTGGGTTGTCCGGCGCTCCACCGGCTTTTACTGCCATATAACGTGCATTATAACCTGTCCCGGCAAGTCCTTTATTATTATTCGGTGTTGCTGTAGCAATCCCTGCAACATGGGTTCCATGATCATTATTACCAGCAAAGGGGTCATTATCCTGGGTCATGGTGGCTGCGGTATACCCAGATTCCCAAAAATCCCATCCCAGAAAATCATCTACAAATCCATTACGATCTTCATCGATTCCGTTATTTGGTATTTCAGCAGTATTTACCCAGTGCTTATCCTGTAAATCCTCGTGACCATAGTTCACGCCGCTGTCTACAATTGAGATTATAATATCAGAAGAACTTTGACTTACATCCCAGGCCGAATTGAATCTGTGAAAAGTAATAAAGTTGTTTTTAATAGGATCAACAGTGGTTTCGGCTGTGTAGTAGAGATATCTCGGTTCGGCATACTCTATGCCCGGAAGGTTTGAGATTTTAGCGGCTAGCACTTTGGCATCTATTTGGGCATCAAAACTAGCGGTGTAAATTTTTCTGAGTTCATCAGTTGCAATACCCGGAACTACCTTGCCTTTTGCACGCATGTTATCTTTGAAAGCCAGTTCTGCCTCAGCCGTAAAAACCGGACGTGTTGTTTGAATACCAAATTCATTGAAAATTGAAGACGAAGCTATAGACTTATTTTTGTATTCTGTCGCATCCTGTATCGTCTTAAACTTTATGATGAGTGTATTGTCCAGGTACTGTTTCTCAGTAGTTTGAGCCTGAGTGGGAACGGTTGTGATGAATAATAGAAGAGTAAAAAGGGAAAAGAATAATTTCATTTGAAAACTGCTAATTCGATTTCGATAAATAATTTATAAGTAATAATACAGTGGCACAAATTGAGCACCTAAATAATACAACAATCGCTATTAAAAGTATTGCTGCTATAGATTTAGGAACGAACTCCTTCCATGCAGTTATTGTGGACATTTTTTCGGATGGAAGCTTCCGGCAAGTTGATGATTTGAAAGAAATGGTTGAGTTGGCGAAAGGCGGGTTGGGCAAGAGGTTGGCCGAGCCTGCATTTGAGCGAGGCATTGAAGCACTGAGAAAAATAAAAGTGCTCTCAGAAAGCTATGGGGCAGAACGAATTCTGGCTTATGCTACAAGTGCAATAAGGGAAGCAGAAAACGGCGGAGAGTTCATACAAAAGAGCATTGATGAATTGGGGATTAAAATCAATGCTATTCCCGGTTCAATGGAAGCTGAATTAATAGGATATGCAGTTCAACATGGTATTCGGTTGGATGAAAAACCAGTTTTGATGGTCGATATCGGCGGGGGTAGCGTTGAGTTTATCCTTGGAAATAATGAAGAGTTTTTCTTTTTGACGAGCAGGAAGATTGGTGTTTCCAGGATGACTGATATTTTCAAACCCAAAGATCCAATTACCAGGGAAGATATTGTAAAGCTGGAGGCTCATTATGAAGAGGAGCTAAGTGGAGTAGCAAAAGCATTATCTGAGAAAAATACCGATACAATTATCGGTTCTTCCGGAACTATGCAGAATATTGCCCTTATGATTGCAGCAAGGAAAAAACTTCCGGTTAACATCACATTGAATGAATTAGAATTTAGTGCTGAAGACTTCTTTGAGTTTTATGATGAATTTATCCTGCTAAATGAGGAAAAGAGAACAAAGATATCTGGACTTGATTTGAAGCGGGTTGGATTTATCAATACTGGTGTTGTATTGGTAAACCTGTTAATCCGAAAATTTGACATCAAAAAAGTAAGGATATCTGTTCAGGCATTGAGGGAAGGCATAATCATACGTTATGCAAAAAAAGAGATGAAAGGGTTATCGTTATCTGAACAAATTGCTGATCCGCGCAGAAGAAGTGTATTTGAATTACTCAGAAAATGCCAATGGCATGAATCCCATTCAACACATGTGGCAAATCTCAGTTTAATCCTTTTTGATAAGTTAAAAGAAGAATTAAGCCTGGAGGATGAAGACCGGGAGTTGTTAGAATATGCTGCCTATATGCACGACATAGGATATTATATTGCTCACTCAGCACACCATAAACATGCACTATATATAATCCGAAATGCAGAGTTAAAAGGTTTTCGCCAAGAAGAAATTGAAATAATGGCTAATGTGGCAAGGTATCATAGGCGATCCACACCAAAACAAAGGCACTCTGAGTATTGGAAACTTAACGAAGGGCTGCGTTCAAGAATCCGTAAGCTTTCCGGGATTTTAAGAGTAGCGGACGGCCTGGACAGAAGCCACTTCCAGAATGTTCAAAAGCTAACCGTTGAATCTACAAGCAAAGAGCTCATTTTAGGTATCGAGACTATTGATGAACCCCACCTGGAAATGTGGGGAGCCATGAGGAAATCGCTGCTTCTAGAAGAAGTTACCGGGAAGAAACTGGTGATTCGGAAAGTAGAACTATAATGATATCCTTTATATTAAATTAACAAAAATAGCTTATCTAGATAAAAGGCATCAGAAAAGTTTGCTATGATGAATAAAATCAAATTTTTAAAAATTTTATTGATTCTTTCCTTAGTATCAATCCCATTTAAGACTAAGAGCCAGGTTATTTCTGATTCACGAAGTATTTCACTAATGGATTATTGGCATCAAAATACCGGCGGATATTTAGCAGACATACTTGTAAATAAAGATATAGTATATATTGCAATTGGAAATAATCTATTTGCTTATGATTTTTCAGATATTGATTCTACAAAGCTCTTATCAAATTTTTTTGTATCAAGTAACATTAGTGGATTAGCAAATATTGGTGATACCTTATTCATCGCTTCAGCAGGTTTTTCAGTTGTCTCATTCAAGAACCCGCGAAGTCCTGAGTTAATCGGATACATTAATAATGGGGGAGGGAAAGCTATTACCATCATCGATTCTTTAGCGTTTACTGATGGATATAGTGTAGATATAATAGATATATCGGAAAGTACACCAAGAAAAATTCAGGAGTTCAGAGAGGATATAAAAGTAAGATCCGAATACTCGACAGAGCAATTTGAAGATTACTTATTGATTTTCGATGTAAATGGCAGTCGAATTATGGATTTTACCAATCCAAATTTGCCAGTCGTTAAAGGTGAGTTTTTAATAGATGATACTTCTATTGCATCAAAAGGGTCAGTAAATGGCAAATATGCTTATTTGTCAATTGAGTCAGGCCAATATGATACTAAGTCACTCATTGGATTTAGTGCGTGGGATTTAGCGAATCCAGAGAAGCCAACCATGCTTTCTTTTTTGGATGACTCAAAAGACAGCTTATCCTATAGAACGTATACTACAACGAATAAAGGATCTATATTTATAATAGGTGAGGGCGAAGTGTATGAACACTATGGAAGAATACGATTGTTCGATTTTTCTAATCCTCAAGAGCCAAAAGAACTGGGCTCAATAGATTTGCCCCTTATTATTTCTGATGTTGAAGTATATAAGGATTATTTGATCGCTGAAGGGGGAGTTAATCTTCATGTGATAGATATTTCAAATCCAGTTAACCCAAAACTACTGTATACAGTTGATACCTCATTCAAGAATACGAATGTCAAATATTCAGTTGTGGAGGATGATATTGCAGTACTAGCTCTTGGTAGTGCAGGGGTTCAAATTCTCGATGTTGCTGATAAGAAAAATATTTCTGAGCTAAGTAAAATCCAGGTAGAAAACTCGACAGGAGCAATAGATGTACAAAATAATGTTTTGGCTATTAATGATGGAGCAGATGTTAAAATAATTGATATTAGCGACTTGAAGAGCCCTAAGTTAAACTCTGTTATAATTAATGAAGATCGTTCTGAAAAGATAAATCAGGTTATGATGCAAGATAATCTATTATTTATTTGTTCAGGTAGTCTACAAGTTCTGGATATTTCGAATTTGGAAAAACCAATATTGAAAGACTCCTTTGAAATTAAGACTGAAGACCATCTTGAAGGGCAATGCAAAGAACTATTAAAAAAAGAAGATGCGTATTACTTACTAACTTATGAATATGTTTATGAAGATAGTTATGTAAGAATTAAAGTCTTAACTGTTAATGAATCCTTTAATTTAAAAAAAGAATTCTCCTTCAGGGATTTTGATCGTCATTCAAACCTAGTGTTGTCAGAATCAAATCTGTATTTAATGGAGAATAGTAATCGCCCAAGAATTTATGAGTTTGATGTTTCAACTCCTCAAAATCCAGTCGAATTATCGGGTACACCTTTGAGGTATGAACAAGATGGTTTTGATTTTGGGGTTAAAGATTTTGCATCAGAAAAGTCCCATATTTTTATCGCTAATGGATATAATTCATATTACAACAAAGGGATTCATGTGTTTGATAGTGACTTTAACTATTTAGACGCTTTTTATTCTTTAGCAGGTTATAATGATATTGAATCAATAAATATAGTAGATGAGTATCTGTATGCATCATGGGGTCAGACTGGATTTTATATTCTAGATATATCTGCTTTAGTTACATCCAATGAAACTGAAGGTTACTCGGCTACAGCAGGTTTTCGGTTACGACAGAACTATCCAAACCCTTTTAATCCAAATACTCAAATCAGTTTTCATCTGCCAAAATTTGCTCACGCAAATCTTACAGTTTACAATGTATTAGGTAGGAAAGTAGCCACGATAGTAGATAGTCAACTAAACGCTGGAAACCATGTATTCGAATTTGATGGTACAAGATATGCAAGTGGAATATATTTTTATTCACTCCAAACAGCAGAATTCACAACTACAAAGAAAATGCTTTTAATGAAATAAAAGCCTATGCTGAATCTAGTTCAGCATGACAATTTTCGACAAAAAACTATTCTTACTCCTTTTTTAGAACCAAAAAAATAAAGGCGGGATTTTTCTGAAGGTAATTAAAGGCATCACTATTCAAGTGTTTGTATTCTTCAGATGGCAAGGGTTCATCAATCTTGAGAATTTTCAACTCCGAATCCAGGAAAGGTTTTAATACATCTGTAAGCGATCGGGTGAAATAGCTAACAGGAAATCTATTTCCCCTATTTCCCCAGGTATCATGAATCAGATACTTGTCGAAATAGCTTTCTTTTTCATGAACCAATACATCTCCAAAAGGATGGTGAGTTGAGATATAGACCTTTCCGCTAGGTTTTAAGACCCTGTGGAAGTCTTTTACCAATTGATCCCAATTCTCAAGATAATGTATAACAAGTGAGCAGATAATGTAGTCCTGGGAATTGTCTTCTATAAAAGGGAGACCATCAGCCAAATCAGACTTGAATAAGTTTAAACTACCTGAGTCATCCTTCTCCTTAACATAATCCAACATTTCCTGGCTTGCATCTACTGAAGAGACAGATGCCTGTTGTTTTAATGCATAAAAAGAGTAGAATCCTGTACCACAACCGATATCAAGCACTTTTTTATCCCTGAAATCATCAAACTCAGAAAGCATATAAGGTCTTTCATACATGTTGTTCCAGGAATTATTTTTATTGACATGGTCAATATACTTCGATGCTATCTTATCATAGTTTGTGATATCAGCTTTTGATGCCATAGAGCTATTCTTCTTTTGGTACATTCAAATCGAAGCTGCCCGCAGCCCCCGGGAAAACAACCGGGCTTTCAAATCCTGTTTTTGAAACAGAAGCCACACCAAAATAGTAATTATCAATTACCACGTTTTCTAGTGTATGACTTAACACATCAGCAGGAACAAACACACTCTTTTCCCATTGGTTGGAATCCGTAAGTCGCCAGTAAATCTTGTAACCAGCCAATTGCGGATTCTGTTCGGCATCAAGGGCTTCCCAGCTCAAGGTTGTGCTTGGGCGAACTGCTCCGGCTATTCTTACACTGTTTGGTGGACTTGGAGCCCATGCCATTCCAGCCATGGTAACTGCATTAAGTCCCGTGAGTTTTGCAGCATATTCAAAATCCACGCCATCAATAGTGTCACCGTATTTGATACCATCTTCTTCACGTAAATCCTGATGTTGCATCACATAGTTTTCATTCGTTTCCATAATCCGAACAGCTGGAATCCCAACCTCATTGAATGGACGATGGTGACCACCCCGGCCGAAACGATCTAACCTGTATATCATCATAATATCCAGGTTAGGAATATATTTATCAGCCATTAAATCAACATAACGAGCGATATTACGAGAAGGAGAATCTACTTCACCTCCGGTAAAACGACGTATGCGTGCTTCTCTAGAAGTTTCCACATCACGGGTTCCTTCAGAAAATACACGAGCAGTAGTGTTGTTAATCACTCCATTTATTCCCTTCACATTCCCTATCATATCGTTATTGAGAACAGCTTTTACTTTCCAGCCTTTTTCAAGTGCGTACTTTGCAAGAATAGTACCACCAAAGAGCCCTTGTTCTTCACCTGAAAGTCCCACATACATAATAGAACCATGGAAAGAGTATTGAGTTAATATACGGGCAGATTCGAATACGCCAGCCATACCAGAGGCATTATCATTTGCACCAGGAGAATCTAAAGTAGCATTTAAAACATCTGAAACTCTTGAATCAATATCACCACTCATCATTACAAAGCGGTTTGGGTCGCTGGTTCCCCTTTGAATAGCTACAACATTCACCACATTGGTTGGTTCAGGAATTCTGTTGGCGGTAACATAGTCGCTCACGTAAAATACTTCCAGGCAGCCCCCACAATTTTCGGAAATACGTTCAAACTCATCTTTAATCCATCTTCTTGCAGCGCCAATACCTCTTGTTTGGGAAACAGTATCCGAAAGGGTATGTCGCGTTCCAAAATCCACAAGAGTCTGAATGTCTTTCTGGATATGTTCAGCCGAAGGGGCTACACCAATAACATGAAGTTCTTCAGGGGTAGTCTGCGAAAAACCACTTATAACAATAAAAAAAGAAACGAAAAGACTTAGAATAAGGGAACGCTTTGAAAACATAATGGTTAGTTTTGTTTTTGGTTATCAGAGTTTTGTTCGAACTGATTTAGATATTCTGCGAGTTGCTGTTGAAACCTGACCTGCGATTTAAGTCCCGCTTTATGTCCAAAGTAAGCACCGAGCCCACAAGCAAAGATTGTTATTCCGGCGAACATGATTTGTTGAGCCCGGTCTAAGCCTGATTGATAGATAAATATCCAAATGGCAGGGAAAACACTTACAAGGAATGCAAAAAAATATGGTATCTGAGTTGGGCCGTCTAATCGTCTCATAAATCGTCTGCTGGATACAAAAACGATATTCATGTACACCAATCCATATCCTATCAAAAAGGCAGTACCGCCAAATCCGGGGTCAGCCATCTTGAAGAATAGCTCAGAGGTAAATAAAGTAAAGGCAACCGAAACTATGAGTATTCCGGTAGTATAGAATGCAAAACGAGGGAGATTGTCCAAAAAAGAGCAGGTTAGTTAGTAGTTCGGGGATTAATCGTGGTCAAATTACAAATTACACATCTCAAAATCCCGAACTTAAGATATTGTTGCTTAATCGTTTCTAAGCCAGTCCTGAGGATTCAAATCCGTGTTATTCTTTCTAACCATAAAGAAGAGAGTTTCACCTAACTCAGACGATTCCGTTCCTGACAACCCGAGAACGGTACCTGCTCTAAGAATCGAGGAGTTTTGGACGTTTATCTGGCTCAGGTTCCCATAAACCGTGAAGTAAGAACCGTGTTTAACAAATACCACGTTACCAAAACCGGGAGTAGGCTGGATAGCGAATACATAGCCGTCTGCTACCACCCGAACCTCAGAGCCCGGATCAGATACAATATTTATACCCGGATGTTCGGTACGGGTACCATATAATGGATTACGGGTAATCCCGAACTTTTTAGATACCGTTGTACTATTCACAGGCCAGGGAAGTCTCCCTTTTGAAACGGCAAAGTTTTGTTCATAAGCCAATAATGTCTCATCAGAAACAAAAGTAGTAGTAGTAGGCGTAGAATATTTAGCAACTTCTTCCGCACGTCGGGAGGCATCGGCAATATTCCGGGCTTCTGCAAGTCGTGCAAGCCGTTCATTTTCGGCATTTCTGATTCGATCTTCCTCTGCAATTAAAGCAGAAAAACTGGATTCAAGGTTTTCCTTTTGCTGCCTTACTTTTCTGAGCTCAGTAAGCAGGTTTGAACTCTCAGCTTTTATCTTTTCTACATTCTGCCGCTGAATAACTTGCTGATCATTCAATTTTACCCGTTCATCCCGGATTTCATCTAATACCAATTCATTTTTAAAAAGGCTCTGCTGCAAATCTTCTTTAACACCTTCCAGTTCAGCAGTTCGAATCCGTATCTGTTCAGCTTGTTTACCCTTTTGTTCGTCCAGTTTCTGTAGGTAATAAGACCGAACAATCATCTGGTTAATCGACTCTGAAGTTACCAGTAATTCAAGGTTACTTGTTCTGCCATTTTTATAGGTGTAAAGAATGATTTCTTTATAGTTATCAATCAGGTGCTTTAACTCTCTTTCTCTTAAATCAATCTCTGCTTCATTCAGTCTAATCTCGTCCTGGATATGTTGCTGTTCTTCTTCCAGGGTTCCAAGCTTATTATCTTGCAATGAGATAAGGCGGTTTACATCTTCATACTGCTTATAGAGCTTATCGTATTGATTTTCAGCCTGGTTTATCCTGCTTTGGTAGGTTTTTATCCGAGCATCAAGAACATTAATCTCTGCACGGGTATTTGTTTGCTCATCCAGGATTTTTTTCCGCTTTTCTTCATAGGTCTGCCCGTAAGAGGTCGTAGAAAAGAGACTTCCAATAAAAAGAGGCATCAAGAAATAAGTAAAAAGCTTGTTTTTCATATCCTGCGAATCGGAATATCGGTTGGGATTTTCAGGCTTAGATTCAGTTTTTCAGGATTAAGTTCCAGCGAACGAACCTGGAAAATAATCTTGGAATCGCCATCAGCGCTAAATATGGTGATTTTTCTTGGCAAAATGTAGTTTTCAATCTCACCATAGCTTTCATAGATAATTGACGAATATGGTAATCCAGAGTCGGGCAGTTGGGTAACACTTTCAACAAGACCACTTTTTTTATTAATCAAAGCAGATCCTTTATTCTTGAACCGTAGGTAGTAATCGGTACTTGATTGCATTACCTGGTCAACCTCGTCAACCGAAATTTTATAGTTGAGCAGATCAAGAAGATTCACTGAAGCAAGTTCATTCAAGCTGGTCATTCGTCCGTCCAGAATAGAAATCTTTTGAGCCACCTTATCGATCTTATTGTAGATAAGGATTGAATCTTCATCAACAAGCATTAAACCGCCCTCAATTCCAATACGGTTTTTAATTTTCAAAAGGCTAAGAAAAGAATCGGTTTCAAACTCAATAGTAACCCGATCGCTGTTTCCCGGTTCGCTAACTATGGTTCTTCCTTTTCCCTTGGCTGAAGTCAAAGTCTCTGAGTAGTTGGGGATTTTAGAAACTACTTCTTCAATGCTTTCCGTAGTGGGCATAAAGTCAGAATCAACCAACTTCTTAGATGAAGAACAGGAGGCCAGAATCAGAACTCCGGAGAGAGCTAGAATTGATGAAACAGAATTAAAACGCATTCGCTTAAATTTTTTCTTGTAGATGAGTTCTTGTAGTGTCTTTCTCTAGTGCTTGTTTCCACCATTTTTTTGCTTCATCCATATTGCCAAGCTTTTCATACACATCGCCCAGGTGTTCAAGTACTTCTGCGCTTGCTGAGCCGGTATCAATGGAGGCTTTTATAAATCGACGCGCTCTGTCATAGTCTCCAAGTTTAAAATACACCCAGCCAACCGTGTCAAGGTAAGCTGCATTTTCTGAATCCAGGTCAATAGCTTTAAGTGCCAGTTCTTTTGCACGTTCAAGTTCCACTTCTCTAACAGAAAGGTTGTAAGAGTAGTTATTCATTGCATTATGGTTCTCACTATCATAGCGGAGTGCGAGTTCATACGCCCGGTCAGACTCTTCATAATTCTCGAGTCTCGAATTTGCATCCCCTAATGCGCCATAAATTACCGATTTAAAAGGGCGGCGGGCCGGTGCTCGTGATGCCCTGGTTAGCCATTCAACAGCTTCAGAGTTATCGCCTTTAAGAAGATATGCTGTTCCGGTAAAGAATTGGATAAAAGCGTCTTCAGGTGCATTATCATCAGCTTCTAAACCAACTTCTATAGCTTCATCTAAACGGTTTTCACCAAGCAATAACTGCAGGCGCTGGCGCCACGCGATATCATCCTCAGGAAGCAGAGTATTTGCCTGGGATAGCTTTTCAAGTGCTTTTTCAACATCGCCTGTAAGTGTAAAGAATTGACCTGCCAGGGTGAAAGCGGGACCGTAGTTTGGTGCACTTTCGGTGTAAAGATCCAGGATTCTGCTGGTTTCTATTTTGAGTTTAATGCTTTGAGGTTCTTCCTGTTGGCGGGCATACATGTACTGAGCGATCATCAATTTTTGCTCAGCTTCTATAATAGGATCAGAAACGAAATTACCCAGGAGCGTACCGGCGCTATCCCATTTTTGCTCATCAATATAAATTCCAGCTAAGTTAATCAGTGATTCAGGATCTCTGCTGTTCCGGTATAATGCATCATTTAATACATTTTTAGCCATTCCGTTTTCCCCGGTTTTGGAATAGTATTCACCCAATAAGTTTAACGTAGTGAGATTATCAGGTTCTATAGCCCGAAGAGCTTCCAATTGCACTAAAGCTGAATCAGATGACCCGATGGCTTCAAAATTCTGGAATTTTCGGAGAAGCACTACTTGTGTAGGCCCCGTAAGTTGGAGAAGCCTGTTCAGTGTATTGTTTGAACTTAGAAATTCTCCATACTGCTTCTGGGTATCCGCGAGCATAAATAATGCATCGTAGTCATTGGGATAATATTCCAGTAAAGTATTTAATTCATCAAGTGTTGCCTGGTTTTGGCCTGCGCTCCTGTAAATTTCAGCCAATTTAAAGCGATACCATTTACTTTGGGGCTCTATCCGTACTGCTTCTTTACCATAGAGTGCCGCATTAGGTAAATCATCCTGCATGAAATACACATCAGCTAACGCAAATGCCACTCCAGCGTTTTCTTTTTCCAGTTCGTAAGCCTGGAGAAAAAGTGTTGTAGCACGGTCATACTCCTCATTTACAAAAGCTTCCATGCCTTGTATGTACACAGTTTTGCTTTCTCTCTCTTCCATCGTCTGAACTTGCCCAAATAAAATGGCGGGGAGAAACAGGCTAAAACCAACTGCTATGTAGAGATTTTTTTTCATTGAATTCACTAACGGCAATTATAGCTATAAAGTGCCGTAGTTGCTTGGGTAAAGTCGTTTCAATATGAAAAATGGAAAGCGTAAAACCGGGTTCCAGGGTCAATCGTCTTCGCGGACCAGAACCAGAACAGCCCGTGGTTGGTGGGCAGAGAAGTATCCTACTCCATTTTCAATATTTGTAGGATGATTAACCGGCTCATTTGCCAATGAAGAAATAAATCCACCGGAACGCTGCCTGGCTTCCAGGAAATTGTAATAACCCTCTGAGATATTAGTAATTACTACTAATGCAGAATCGGTAGTAGAAGTGAATTCAATAATCTCATTTTTTTCGATGAATCCATCTTCAGCGCCCCTGTCTGTTAAGAGTTGCTCGTAAATCAGGAAATTCTGATCTGAGAAGAACAAGCTTCCGCTATCGCTGGAATCAACTTCGGTAGTATCTCCATCTGTTAACTGGTAGGCCTGAACAACATAAAAATTTTCTTCTTCCCGGTCAGGGATCCGGTAGTAGAAATTAATGAGGTCTTCAAAAAGAGTATCATTTTTAGTAATACTGATGGAGTCCATTTCAACAGCAGGGAGAAGTACACTTTGAGCAGAAACCTGTTCCCCGCTTGTGGAGTCGAAAGCAGTAAGATTTAATACCTGGAAATCAGTGAAGGTCTGCAATTGAGTTCCGAATAGGCCGGGTATGTCACCTATAGCTTCCAGGGTATCTGTGATACCTTCATATTCTAAAATTACCAGTGCGCTATCTATCAACAAACGATCAATGAAATCCTGAGTGAGGTCGTCAGTATCTTCCGCGGATAGTGCTGAAAAACTTCGGGACATGGTCACAAAAAATGTTTCTGAAGGGCCAACAAGAGATGAAACGGCAATCTGAGGTTCTGCTGGATCCACGGATATAGGGAGATCCTGGACAGTACAGCCTAGTGAAAGTATGATCAGGGTACTAAGTGCTATTTTTCTCCAAACATTCATTTCGATGAAAAATTAAAGTTATAGGAAATAGAAGGGATAAAGCCGAAAAGGCCTTGTTGAACATACTCGTAAGCAACCCCATTATTTTTAATATCCACACGGAAAGGAGCAGCTTTATTGTAAAAATTATATGCTCCAATATGCCATTCACCTCCAAACCTGTTTTTGCCCCTGGGTTTAAGAATGAAATTGATATCTAACCTGTGACTTGATCCTAGTTGCGTACCATTTCTATCTCCGTAAATCGGAATTAGTTCAAAACTAGTTAACGAAGAGTTAGGCATGAGGAACTGACCGATTTGAGGAGTAAATCGGGCACCGGATTGGAAAGTCCAGACAGCTGAAAAACTCACCTTATCAGTTAACTCAGCCATAGAAACAAAGTTCATGACATGTGTTCGGTCATATTTTGCTGAATAAGTGTTTCCGTTATTTAGCTCATCAAATGTACGAGTGGTTTTTGAGATGGAGTAAGAAAACCAACCTGTGAAAATACCATGCTTTTTCCGAACCAAGAACTCCAGTCCATAAGATTCACCATCTCCAGCCAGTAATTCCCGCTCAAAATTATCATTCAGGATCAAACTCGCACCTTCCCGGTACTCGATAAGGTTCTTCAGGGATTTGTAATAGCTTTCAATTTCCAGGCTGGCTTGCTGTTTTGGAAAGATTCGGGTATACCCGACAGCAAATTGGTGCGATCTTTGAGGCTTTACATTTTCAGTTACCGGGTACCAGAGATCAGTAGGCAGAGCGATGGATGAAGATGAAACCCGGTGCATATATTGTCTCATTAAGCTATAACTGGCTTTAAAAGAGCTGAGATCATTTACTTTGTATCGAGCTGAGATACGAGGTTCTGGTCCAGCATACAATTTATCTTCAGCAAGAGTAAAGGAATACCGGATGCCTGCATTGATCAATAACTGATCAGAAACCTGCCGTTCGTTCCCGGCATACAAAGCCCATTCCGTAGTTTGAATCAAGTTTCCTTTCCGGTCGTCAACCAGGTCACCAATATCTCCGGCAGTACTAATTACATTCGGGCGGAAAAAGTGAGCGACTGACTGGAAGCCAAATACATACTTATTCTCGGTACTCTCAAAGTATTGCCAATCGGCTTTCCCCCCGATATCCTGAATCTGGGACTTTATAAGCAGGGAGTTATCAATGAAATTCCCGGTTATATCGTACTTGAAACGGGTTTGATGCAGGGTGACATTAGAGAATAACTTCTGGCTTTTGTAGATGTGATTCCAACGTAGTGTGGAAGTAAAATTCCCGAGTTTAAAACCGAAATCAAGATCTTCATCCCCTTCATCTTCTTCAGCAGTTTCATTGAAAGCCAGCACATCGTCCCCAAAATACGAGCTGAAGTAGAGGCGATCATTGTTGTTAATCTTGTAATTCAGTTTCACATTATAGTCATAGAAATAATAAGGCAGATTACTTCCAACAGCCTGGAATACCCGATCGATGTAAGTTCTCCGGGCTGCAACCATAAAACTCATTCTATCTTTAATAATAGGGCCATCAACGGTCAGGCGAGAGGTTAACAAGCCGATACCGCCTCTTGCATTGTAACGCTGTGCACTTCCGTCATTCATTCTCACATCCATCACAGAAGAAAGCCGTCCTCCATAATCAGATGGAAACCCACCTTTTATGATGTCGACATCTTTGATAGCGTCTGCATTAAAAACCGAAAAGAAACCAAAAAGGTGACCGAGGTTATAAACTACGGCATCATCTAGAACTACGAGGTTTTGATCGTCAGTACCACCACGTACAAACATCCCGGTAGTACCTTCATTTCCGGAAGTGACTCCTGGCAGTAATTGAGCTACTTTTATTAAATCTGCTTCTCCACCAAGAGTAGGGATGTTGCTGATCTCTTCGGGTCGGAGATTAAAAGTACTCATCCTGGTGGAGTTGACCTTTTCCTGCAATTCCAGGCGGCTGGCTGAAACCAGGACTTCTTCAAGCTGCCCGATCTGTTCATCGAGAAAGAAATCCAAAGTTATGTTTTCCGAAAGCGTTAATGTAGTATCAATTGGTTGATAGCCGAGGTAGGAAATCTGAATTCTGATCGTCGGAGTATCAGGTGATAAAGAATAGAATCCATACACATTGGTAATCGTCCCGCTCTGGGTATCAGGAAGATATAGCGCAGCTCCAGGCAGTACTTCTTTATCTGATCTGTCATAAATATGCCCGCTTACAGTAAATTGAGCAGTTGCAGGTGCACTAATAGTGCAGAGTATAAGTAGCAGGAGAAACTTCTTCACGAACCTCTCCTCAGTTTAAAATGAAAAGCCAGGTTGGTTCCCCGAAGAATCATAAAATGTGGAGTGCCATCTAAACCGGAATAATGGAAAGTAGGCTTCGACGTGAAAGTCATGGATAAATTCTTAATCACTTTAAAGCGAAACCCGAAGGGTACAGAAAGCCCGATGGAAGCTGATTGTTTAGCAAAAAAAGAAAACTCGCTGTCAAGTAGATCTATTCCTGAAACGTTTTCTTCTGTTTTTGAAGAAATCGGGATTCCGAGCCTCACTACTGCTCCGGCCATGAGAGTGAATTTTCTTTGAGGTGCCCTCACATAGTTATAGCCTGCACGAAGAAAGAAATGCTCAGAAACAGATGTGTAGGTGCTTGTGACAGCAATAGTATCCTGGAAAGTTCCTTGCAGTTCATATAAATCAGTGGTCATATTGGCGGCTTCGAAACCAGCTATGAACTGGTGCCTGGGATTGTTAATGCTTCGAAAAATAAAATCTATACTTACTCCCGTTGACCTTGCTGAGCTCTCATTAGTCGGGTTAGAAATATCCCGGGTTCTGAAAAGAGAGGGGTTTTTTGTGCCGCTGATAAAATTCGAAAACTCAGGTAGTGTTCCTTTACCAGAAAGTGAGGAAGTATTTACTTCAATAGCATCAATGATAATAACCTGCCCAAAGAGTATTGAAGAAGGTATCAGGAGGAATAGAATAAAAAGAAAATGGTAGCGAATTTTAACCACACGTTATGTTTTCTGCACTTTTCAGATGAGAAAATAGCTATTGCTGAACAGATTATTAAGTTTAATCCCAGAAAAAATTGAATAGTTCAGGGATAAAACCTTTGACCCGATTTTGCAAGGTCAGATAAGATAATCGCAGGTTTAAACCTTGGGCCAAATTGTTCGGTGAAGGTGTTTAATTTATCCACTACCAATTGAGCTCCAATATGATCCACATATCGGAATGGGCCGCCGGTAAAAGGAGGGAACCCTAGTCCCAGGATTGCTCCAAGATCTCCGTCTACAGGTGATTTGAGAATATCTTCCTGTAAACAGTAAGCCGCTTCATTTATCATCATGAGAGCCATACGTTGCTGCACAATATCAATATCAGGGTTTTTCCGGGAAGCGCCACCGAAAAGAGTATACACTGCGTTATTTACTTCCTTCTTCTTACCGGAGTATAAATACATTCCTTTTTTGTTTTTCCGGCCCAGGTATCCGGCATCCAGCAATTCCTGTGCTTTTGTTGAGGATCTACCGCCTCTTGAGTTGAATACAGGAGCCATTGTTTCTCCCACATGAGCGCCAACATCAATGCCGACTTCATCCAGAAGAGCCATAGGTCCTACAGGATAGCCGAACTTTTTCATGACGCTGTCGAGGAATTCAATAGAAGCACCTTCTTCTAATAAAAGCAGTGCTTCATTCATATAAGGAGCTAAAATCCTTGTGGTATAAAAGCCAGGGCCATCATTCACTACAATTACCGTTTTTCCTTGTTTCACACCAACCTCATAGGCAGTAGCTGTAACCCAATCAGCTGTTTGAGGAGTAGTAATGATTTCGAGCAACGGCATTTTTTGAACAGGTGAGAAATAATGCATACCGATAATATTTTCCGGTCGTTTCGCTCCTCTTGCAATTTCAGAAATAGGAAGAGAGGATGTATTTGATGCAAAAATAGAGTTCTCTGGAGTATTCGATTCTACTTCAGCAATTATCCTTCGTTTTAAGTCGAGGTCTTCAAAAACGGCTTCAATAACCAGGTCGGTTTTTGCAAAAGCATCATACGAATCGGTTCCGGAAACCCTGCTTATAATCTGATCTTTTTCGAAAGGTTTTAACACCCTTTTTTTTACTTTTTTATCCAGGTTATCCCAGATTACTTTTTCACCTTTAGCTGAAGCCTCTATAGATTGATCCTTAAGAAGTACATCATATGAGCCTTTGTTGATGCTGACATCGGCAATTCCAGACCCCATTAATCCAGCACCCAACACGCCAATGGTTTGAACAGGCCTAGCAAGTTCAGCCAGTGGGTTTGTTTTGGCATCCGTCATGCCAAAGAACAGGTTAACCAATGCCCGTGACTCTGAAGTTGCTCCAGCTTCTCCAAAAAGTACAGCCTCATTCTCCAGCCCTTTTCGAAGACCTTTTTTATATCCGTAATTAACTGCTTCAATAATTTTGAGAGGAGCCGGGTAGTTTCCTTTGGTTTGGCCAAGAACTTTCTTTTTTGCCTGAGAGAAAATAACAGACCGCCCAATGGGATTGTTCTCAAGTATCCTTTCTATAAAAGAGCGCTTGTCCTTCCGGGTGTATTTACCGGATTCAGATAACTTGATAATTGCCTTTATAGCGGCCTCTTCAAGTACGTCCTTATGAACAAGCTCGTCTACTAAACCAATGCGTTTTGCTGTGCGGGCATAGATATTTCCGCCAGTAAGCATGTAACCCAATGCCTTTTGAATTCCAATTAACCTTGGCATTCTTTGCGTACCTCCAGTTCCAGGGATTACACCCAGTTTTACTTCCGGTAAGGCAAATACTGTTTTCGAATGATTTGAAGCAATTCGGTATTGGCAAGCTAATGATAGTTCCAGGCCTCCTCCCATACAGCTTCCATGAATGGCAACAGCGATGGGCTTAGCAGAGGCTTCAACTTTACTAAGCAAAGCATGGCCATCTTTACTTAGTTGTTCCAGGTCGCTGGCGGTTTCCCGGGCTTTGAACATCTCGATATCAGCCCCTGCAATGAAATTATTTGGCTTCCCGCTGATGAGTACAGCGCCTTTCAGCTTCTCATCTCCCTGGAGTGTATTGATGAAGGTTTCGAATTCCTCCATCATAGATTCGTCCAGAGTGTTCACTTTCTCGCTCTTTTTATCAAGAGTAATTACGAGGACGGAATCTTTTATCTCGGTTTTGAAATAACTCATTTTTTCTCCTCATAGCGTTCGAGGATAATAGCGTGTCCCTGTCCTCCAGCGGCACATGCGGTAACCAACGCAAATTGTGCTTCCTCCCGAAGCAGGCGGTTAGCAGCTGTGGTAACCAGCCGAACCCCTGTTGCTCCGAAAGGATGCCCTAAAGAAAGTGATCCACCAAGTGTATTAATTTTTTCCATTGGGATTGCGCCTACTTTTTTGCCCCTGCCCAATGATTTTTTAGCAAATTCATCTGAATCCAATGCATTTAATACAGAGAGAACTTGTCCTGCGAAGGCTTCATGAATTTCGAACACATCTATATCATCCAAAGTTAGTCCCATTGAATCTAACGCCTTGGGAGTAGCATAAGCGGGGCCTAATAGTAATTCATCTCCGGGATCCTGGGAAACAAAATTGTACTCCCTAAGATAAGCTTTTGGTGTTAAACCCAGGGAAAGGGCAGTTTGTTCTTCCATGATAAAAGAAGCAGAAGCCCCGTCAGTTAGGAAAGAGGCATTCCCGGCAGTAATAGTACCATGAGGTTTTATAAAAGCAGGGCGGAGTTTTGCCAGCCTCTCCATTGATGTATTTTCTCTAAATCCATTGTCATGATGAACGACTTCAAACTTAGGAGGAACTTTAACCGGGATCAGTTCTTCGTCAAGCAAACCTTCTTTAGTGGCTTTTGCAGCAAGGTGATGTGATCTCATGGCAAATTCATCCTGGTCTTCCCGGCTGGCCCCAAATCGCGCAGCCATACGGTCTGCACTTTGCCCCATGGTTTCTCCTGTTGAAAACTCAGCGATAGCCGGGAGTTCCGGCAAGAAATCTTTTAATCCCAGGCCTTTGAAGAACTTGATGAACTCTAAAGGAGACTTATACTTTCGCGCTGCGAGTACATTTTGCCTGAATTTCTTTTTGAAGCGTACCGGGATATCTGACATTGTTTCGGTTCCACCAGCTAAAATAATCTTAGCCTGACCTGAACGTATAGCATCAATCCCACTTGTGACTGCCTGGTTTGAGGAGATACAAGCCATAGAAGTAGTAAATGCAGGAACTGTATTTGGGATACCTGCTCCCAGTGCACTTTCTCTCGCGACATTACTTGTTCTTACTTCCTGGATTACATTACCCAGTATTACCCGGTCGATAGAAGCTGCTGGAACATTATTTCTTGAGAGCAATCCCTGGATAGCAATACGGCCTAAATCGTAAGCCATTAAACTATTATAGTTTGTTCCGGACTTCAAAAAAGGGGTACGGACACCATCCACAAGCACGGCAGTAAAAGGATAATTTTTGGAAGAGCTCATATAAGCATATCTGGATTTTGAACTCTAAGTTAACAGTGTTAACCAAATAATCAAGAAGTGTTCTTATTTTTCTTGGGTTGAAGTGTAAGTATTCATATATTTGTCGCCCTCAACAGAGCGGGCGATTAGCTCAGTTGGTTTAGAGCACCTCGTTTACACCGAGGGGGTCGGGGGTTCGAGTCCCTCATCGCCCACGTGAAAAAGCCATCCAATTTGGATGGCTTTTTTTATGCAATAAGGTTTTTAAACTAAGTGATTAAAAACATACTTCATTTCTGTTGCAATTTGCTCACTTCGTTCAAAATAAGTGGCTTCCTGTTCAGGCATTCCGTCTGATATTTTTGGATCAATATAAGTAACCGGAATACGCCGTTCTGCTCCCGGAATAAACGGGCAATTTTCATCAGCATGATCACAGGTCATAACCGCGGCAAACCTGGAGGTGGGGTTAAACGGGGCATCATATTTTTTAGAGAACCCTATGACAGGTGCATCGTGTTCTCCAAACTTAATGTTATAACGAGGGTTGTCAGCTGCAGAGTCATCAGTGATCTGGAAACCAATGTTTTTCAAGGTATGAATAACCATCGGATACACCGCCGTAGCCTCAGTTCCTCCTGAATAACAAGCCAGGTCGTTAATTTCAAAATGAGCTCCAATCGTTTGTGCCCAAATCTGAGCCAGATGACTTCTTCGTGAATTATGAGTACACACAAAGTTAAGTGCTATAGGGGCTGAGATATCAACTTTGCTCCTCATATAATCAACAAGTGGTTGAAGTACTTCTTTTCTCTCTTTGGGAATAGAAGCAGTGTTCAATGATGTAATATATTTCTCAATGGATGTATATAGCATGATATTGATTAATGATTAGCAACACCCGGAACCTGGAGCACAGCAAGAAGAAGCTTCAGCTTCAGCAAGTGCTGGTTCTGGCACATTACATTTGTCTCTGGCAAGGCAGTCGGTATGTTTTGTAGTAAGTACAAAATTGACTCCGTCAAAATCCAACCCAAACTTACCAATGGTGTCGCCCTGGTATTCTACCTCAATATCAAGATCAGGTAATCCAAGAGCTTTTTCGGAAAGTTCAATTATGCTCAACAATTTTTCAGGATGAAGCCTATGATCGTAGTCATTTGCATTCCAGAGCTGAAAGTTGGCAACATCTTCATTCCGGATGGTGCCACCACAGTCAATAAAATGCTTTTTCACATGACCAACTTCCGTTACATGAAAATGAGAAGGTACAAGTTCATCATTGGGAAGCAGGAACCGAATCTGTTCTAGTTTATTTAGGTGATTTTTTATTTGAGAAATTTTCATAATCGTGTATTTATTTGAGGTAAAAAGGGAAGAGATTAACAGCATGTTCCGTTTGATTCTATCTCCCGGTTTAGAAAATCAGAAATGGCCTTCTTCATCGCGTTCCAGTTTTTTGAATCAATACAGTAACAAACACTGGTCCCTTCAATATTACCTTTGATGAGCCCCAGGTTTTTTAATTCCTTCAGGTGTTGCGAAATAGTGGGTTGGGCTAAGCCAATTTCATTTACCAAATCACCACAAACACAGGCATTGGTTTTAAAGAGGTGTTGAAGAATAGCAATCCGGGCAGGGTGGCCCAGTACTTTAGAATAAGCAGCTATCTTGTTTTGTTTGGTAGAAAAGATTTCTGATTTGGTTAATCCCATGGTTCTTTAATTTGTTCATTGCAATATTACGATGAATAATTTTTAAATCAAACAGGAAATTTATTTTTAAGCTTCAGCCAGGGGCAGATTGCATTACCCGGATATATTATTGAACAGCAAGTGATTAGTAGTTGTACAATATTAGATAAAGAGAAAATGTTTATAAAATGGAATTTCTAACATTTTTTTATAAAAATATTCTAATATAAAAATCAATAAATATACTTAGGAATTTTTTAGATTGATCGCGAATTATTAGAGAATCATGGAAATTAAATTTGTCAAAAGAACAACGGTAAAGGCTTCAAAAAAAAGGTCTTCGAAGTTCAGGCCGTTATTGGAAGCGATAGAAAAACTAAAACCTGGAGGCCAGGCTATCGAGGTTTCATTTGTGAATGAAAAAGGTATCAATTCAATGAGAACTGCAGTGTATCAATTTTGCAGGCAGAAAGACTTTTCAGTGAAGAGCAAGAGAGATAGCGCTAATAAAAAAATATACTTTTACCGCGATAAATAGTTAATAACTACAAGGTATAAAAGGGCAGCTTTTGTTGTAAATAGGATTTTTCATTTGCCCTGCTTTCGGTACATTCAAACTATACTATTACGAAAGCATATTATACAGTTATGAGTGTTATTGATGATGCCAAAATTCAAAAGAGATTATCCAAAGAACATGTTCTTGATCAATTCAGGAGAGTAAGAAAATTTTCCAACTATTTAGTTGAGCCCTTAGAAATAGAAGATTTTGTTATCCAGCCCATGGAAAATGCAAGCCCGATGAAGTGGCATTTAGCACATACCAGCTGGTTTTTTGAGACTTTTGTTTTAGGAAGGTTTCTGCCTGATTTTAAAAGCCTGCATCCTCAATACGCCTATTTTTTTAACTCTTATTATTTACAAACCGGGGTTCCATTTAGCAGAGCCAGCAGGGGGATGCTTTCAAGGCCTACGGTAAAGGATGTATTCGAGTACCGGGAATATGTAAATGAGCAGATGGAAGCATTTATAGGAAATGCCAGCGATGAGCTGTGGGAGCAGGCAGCCTTTGTAGTAGAAATTGGAAATCATCATGAACAGCAGCACCAGGAACTAATCCTTACCGACCTGAAATACCTGTTTGCCCAAAACCCGCTACTTCCTATTTATCGAGATCAGGACAATGAAGAAGTGAGTAGTGTTCCTGCTTTGAACTGGGTTTCTTTTGATGAAGGCATTGTTGAAGTAGGTAGTGCAGGCAACGAGTTTACATATGATAATGAACATCCAAGGCATCGAACACTTGTGCAGAATTTTGAGCTGGCCGATCGTCTTATTACTGTAGGCGAGTATCTGGATTTTATGAATGCCGGAGGTTATGAAGAATCAAAATACTGGTTGGATGAAGGTTGGTCGGCTGTGAAAAGAGAGGGTTGGAAAGCACCTTTGTACTGGTTCAAACAAAATAATGAATGGACTCAATTCACTTTAACAGGTACAAGGCCACTGAATTTAAATGAACCTGTTACACATGTAAGTTATTTTGAAGCGGATGCTTTTGCCCGATGGAAAGGTGTACGGCTTCCTACAGAACAGGAGTGGGAACATGCGTCTGAAAGCTTGGAAATAGAGGGAAATTTTGTAGATGAAGATCATTTTCATCCAACGTCATTAAAAGATGATTCCACGGGATTAAAGCAGATGTTTGGAGATACATGGGAATGGACGATGAGTAGTTATTCTCCTTACCCGAACTATAAACCTCTACCAGGTGCTCTTGGCGAGTATAATGGTAAATTTATGGCCAATCAGTATGTATTAAGAGGAGGGTCGTGCGCAACATCAAAGTCACATATCCGGAGAACCTACAGAAACTTCTTTCATGCTACCGCACGTTGGCAGTTTAGTGGAATTAGATTAGCCAGGTAACAAATATTAAATGAAAGAAGTAATTAGCCAGCAAGAAACGATGTTACAGGAAGTGATAGATGGGATGAGTCTTCCTCAAAAATCCTTACCTAGTAAATATTTCTATGATGAAAAAGGCTCCAAGTTGTTTGATGAGATCACCCGGTTGGACGAATACTATCCAACACGTACTGAGTGGGCTATTTTAAAGCATTACGTTCATGAAATGGGAGAAGCACTTGGTAATAAGGTTCTGCTTATTGAACCAGGTAGCGGAAGTAGTGAAAAAACCCGTGTACTACTTGATAACCTGGCTTCCATCTGTTGCTACATTCCAATGGATATTTCAGGTGAATACCTTGGAAAAGTAGCTGAAGTGTTAAGGGGTGAATATCCTAACATAACGATTCAGCCATTAGCTGCTGATTATACCAGGCCGTTTGAGCTTCCCCAAATGCATAATGACTCCCGTAAGATTGTATTCTTTCCTGGTTCTACTATAGGAAATTTCGATCCTGATACCGTTCAGCGTTTCTTTTCTGTGATCCATGACATCGTTGGAGAGGACGGTGGGGTATTGATTGGGGTAGATTTAAAGAAAGATGTCTCAGTGCTAGAGGCTGCTTATAATGACAATAAGGAAATAACTGCGGCTTTTAACAAGAATATCCTTAGCCATATCAACAGGGAAATTGGCTCTAATTTCGACCCTGAGTTATATGATCATAAGTCTGTTTGGAATGAAGAGGAGGGTAGAATTGAAATGCACCTGATCGCAAATCAGGATCATACCGTTTTTGTAAATGGAGATACGTTTTCATTAAAGGCCGGGGAATCTATTCATACCGAAAACTCACATAAATATTCCTTACAAGAGTTTGCTGATACTGTAGCTCCGTGGTTTAATGTTTCTCAGGTATGGACTGATGAAAAGAATTATTTCAGTGTGCAGTATTTGGTACCTAAAGAAATGAACCAGTAGAATATCTACTCTTTTACTCCTGCCCACCCAAGATATAAGCTTCTAACTTCAGCAATATGTTCTGGCAGGGTTTCTATTTCCCATGAAGAAGTGTCGATTGGAGGGTGAATATGAGCATTGACAATACCGCTCTTAGCCATGATGGATCCTCCCAAACTAAGCTTGTCATTTCCTTCGAAGTATATGGGCACAATAGGATAGCCTAAATCGATGGCCATTCTAAAAGCTCCTTTTTTAAAAGGGCCAATTACTCCCTCATGCTTTCTTGAACCTTCGGGCGCTACCATAACAGAGAGGTTATTCTTTTTAAGACGGGTATAGGTTTTCTGCAGGGTTTGGATTGCCTCTTCACTGTTCTGGCGTTTAATAAATACCTGGCCTGTTAACCTCCCAGCAATAAAGAAAAAAGGGAAGTACTGAAGTTCCCATTTTGCAATAAAACGGATGTTAGGAATTCCGACAGCCATCATGGAAGGGATATCCAAAGTTGAGCTGTGATTGATTAAATAGACTGCCGGTTTGTCAAAAGGTTCTCCATGCTGAACAATAGAGTATTTTATTCCGATAATGGCCATAACCGGACGAGCAATGAGTGGGGCAACAAACTTCATAATAAAATTAGCGCCGCGTCCCATGAACAGGATACTTATCAGGAAAATAAAAGGAAGTGCAACTATGAAGATGAGTATAAAAGCTAAAATACCGAGTAGACTTCGTATGTATTCAATAAAAGTAAGAGACTGCACCATGCGGAGAACATCCAAATTTCAGGTTCCAATGTCCAGTGGTGTTTTGAGATAAAAAAAGGGTCTGATGATCAGTTGGGAAGCATCGTAATGATAAGTTTTTATTGATCATGGGGATTAATATTCTCAATTCAGTATTTAAATTGGTCAGATTTTACATTTGCTACATATGATCTAACCCTTAAAATGAAATATAAACATATGTTTTTATTTGATATATAATTCATTAAAATCTTCTAACATTAAAATTTCTTAACATTAAGAAATTTTAATAAATTGGTTCGACATAATTCCTATAACTCCCTAAGCTGTTATGTTTGATGAAGTTATTCGGGTCAATATTAATCCTAATTCTTTTGCTGGCGCTTGTTCCTGATTCTTATTCACAAGCTCAAGGAACCAAGGTTGTGACAATGCGAGCCAGAGTAGTAATTGCACCAGGAGCTACGGTTCAAGAGAGAGCCAATTTTGAGATAGACATAATCAAGAGGAATTCTGCAAAAGGCCAGGTAAGCTTCAATACATCCAGGTATGCTCAAACCAGTCTTGAAGTAACCAAATCAGTAGCACTGGAGAACGAGCACGGAGACAGTTTCATCATGAAAATTGAGAAAAGTCTAAGAACAGAAGGGTATGAACAGTACATAGATTTAACCCCGGAATTTTTAGAAATACCGGAAGATGACAAAAGAGGGAACTATACCGGGGTTGTGCCAATCACTATTTTCTATAATTAAACTGAACTTTTAGACAAGGAGGATGGAAGTCTAGATGTTTGTGCAAAAGGGCTATTACAACAGATGGTTTTTAAGAATATCTAATGGATTAATTTTTCATGCTTATGTTTCTATTAGTTATACTACAATAGCTTAGCTCAAAACAAACCAACTATGCTTGATAGTCTAAAAGAAGAAAAAAGAACAGATCTTTTAATTCAGGTTGTTTCACAGAAAAATAGAAGTATTACTGAACAGCTTTATTTTGCCTTAGAGTCAACGTGTAAAATGTTGGGGCTTGAGATAGGGATCATAAGTAGAGTTTATGATCAAACATATTCTATCGAACATTTTTTCCCTACTGGAATTGATCTTTACAAAGGGCAGGTGTTTGATCTTGGTGATACCTACTGTAGTATTACGCTTGAATCAGAAAAACCATTCTCTGTAGCTCATATGGGTCAAAGTGAGTACAATATGCATCCGTGTTATAATGCATTTCATTTAGAGTCTTACATTGGAGTATCATTCGATGTTAATGGAGAGTTATACGGGACCATCAATTTTTCAAGTTCCCAGCCTAGAGAGAATGATTTTTCTACTGCTGACCTTAGTTTAATTACATTACTTGGAGAGTGGGTAAGCGGATTAATGCAGAGGAAACTCATAGAGGAAGAGCTTCAAAAAGAGAAAGAACAATATAAATTATTGTCTACGAATTCTACTGATCTGGTTTGTCTGCATGAGCTTGATGGTACTTTAACCTTTGTTTCTGAATCTTCAATTGAGATGCTGGGATTTAACCCAGATGAACTTATTGGAACATCCCTTGACAAATTAATTCATCCGGAAGATGTTAAACGAGATCCCAAGTTGATTTTTGACCGGGTTAAGAAAGGCACACCAATTGGGAATACCGAATATCGAATTAAGCGCAAGGTTGGTGACTACATTTGGGTGAATATAGCAGCTGACCCTATTATTTCAGAGTTAGGAAAAGTAACTGGCATACGAACAAGATCAAGAGATGTATCTAAGCAGAAAAGGCTAGAGATTCTTTTCAATGAGTCTCAAGAAATGGCAAACGTAGGTGGTTGGGAATATGACCTTAAAACAGGAAAACTCTATTGGACAGAAGAGGTTTATCGCATTCATGATAAGGCTATAAATGAAGAGGTATTTGTAGAGGAAGGACTGAGTTATTTCCCGGGTGAGGCTCGGAACCTGATCGAGAATGCAATCCAACATACTATTGAAACAGGTGAGCAATATGATCTGGAGCTTCCTTTTGTATCTGCAAAAAACGTTGCGAAATGGGTACGAGCTATTGGAAGAGCAGAATTTGCTGATGGCATAGCATATAAATTACATGGGACATTTCAGGATATAACCGAACGAAGAAAGGATCGGGAACAGATCTCTGAGCAAAATGAAAGGCTTTTTCAGGAAAAGAAGACAAAAGAGAAATTATATTCTATCCTGGCACATGATTTAAAGAACTCATTATTTGGGCTTTCTGACTTCCTGGAGATTACAATTTTTGAAATCGTGGAAGATATATTTAATAAAGAAACAGCCCTTGAAAGATTTGGCCTCATCTCAAGTTCAACAAAGAGTTCCATAAAGTTGCTTGAAACGATTCAAAGCTGGGTTAAAATTCAGGCAGGTTATTTTACAGTAGTTCCAAACCTCTTCAACATAGCGAATGAGGTTGAACTTGTTATCGATTTATTTCAGCCTGGTCTGAGAAAAAAGAATATCAATCTAAATAAGAATTTATCGGATCTAAGTAATGCAGATGTATATGGCGATTCTGAGATGATTTCGACTGTGATTCGGAACCTTTTCAATAACGCCGTCAAATATTCGAAAAAGAACTCGGAGATTGAAATTAGTCTTATAAAAACAGATCGGGAAGGCTTTCTTGATTTAGTAATTAAAGACCAGGGAATTGGTATGTCTGAAGAAATCTTAAGAAGTCTTTTTGATTTTGACAATCGCCCTCAAAGGAAGGGAACTGATGACGAACCAGGAACAGGGCTTGGGTTGATGCTTTGTAAAGAACTTGCAGAGCAGAACAATGTCTCCATAATTATTAAAAGTAAAGCAGGGAAGGGGACGGAAATCACTCTACAAATACCAACTAGCTCGGATACTAAAGCTAAAACAATTATCGAGTGTACCCCTGAATTATAGACTACATTTCTCATTAAGAATTTGAACAAGGAAGTAGCTGGATAAGCGTAATATTAAACCAGATATTTGCATAAGTATTGTTTACTACTATTCCAGTGCTATACAGGCCTATCTTAATAGAGCAACAGCCTTGAAATGTCGGGGCGACAGGATTTGAACCTGCGACCTCTCGGCCCCCAGCCGAACGCGCTACCGGACTACGCCACGCCCCGATTTTGAAGGGAAACCAAGATACATATGTAGCGGGGCAAAACTCAATTACTTTATATATTCTATTTTCGTTCGGCTGGCGTAGGGCTGGATTTTACTGAAACTCTAATAGTCTTTTTTGCAGCGTGTTTTGTCATGTATTTTCTTTTCCAGAATGAAATCAAAGGAACGCCGATCATTGCAGGCAAGATCCATGATAACCAGTTATATTCGATATGAGATAAGTAACTTCCCGACATTTGTACTGCAAACGCTGTGATGGCTGCAATATAAGCTCCGCAAAAAGCGGACATATGGTGATAGAACCACCATAATTTCTCCGGCATATCTTTTTTCCGGAAATTGATCATATCCTCAATGGCTGCCCAGCTTGTAAGAACTCCAAAAACGAATAGCAATATTGTTAATGGGTTCATAGAACCATGAGCTATAAACCTGGTAGCTCCCAGGTAAAGAAAGGAGAGCCCGGCTATTAAAGTAATGATAGCTCCTGTCCAGTCAATCCAGGTTTGTTCTCCAGGCTTCTTCCGGTATAGAACCCGGTACCCGGTAAAGCATTGATAAAAGCTGAAAACGGCGATTACCAAAAGGAAAAAGTTGAAGCGGTATAAAAAGAGTAAAAGCAGGGCTGTAATAAATATTCCGAACATGCTCCAAAAGAAAAGTCTGCCCACCTGACGATGGAGCTTCCCACCCTTTTTTGAGAACATTGGGATTATACCTGAGATCAAACAAAGTGCCCCAAGCGCAACGTGACTGTATCTTATAATATCATGCATATATGCAGTTTTGGTAAAGTTCAGCTCAAAACTAAATGCATCATATAACAACTCTTATTTAGTGGGATATAGAGTTCTTTTATGGGATTAAAAACTCAAAAGTTGGGATGAGTTATTAAAATCCGGGATGAATGAAGAAAGGTTATGCGATAGTAAGTGTGCCTTCTTTAGAGGCCCAGTTTTTTAGTCGGGATATATACGTTTTAGAAACAGGGATCAAACTCTTTTGTCCATCAAGTGTAATGGTATAGCCGTTATTGGAGGGGATTACTTGAGAGATTTTTTTCATGTTTACCAGGAAACTTCTATGGCACCTTACCAGGTAATCAAAATCTGAAAAACTTTCTTCCAATTGCTTAAGAGTGAATCGTATCTGAAATGATTTATCATTTTCTAAATAAAAGGTGAGATAGTTTTTCTGAGACTCTACATAAAGCAATGATTCGACATTGATATTCCTGGCATCAGATTTATTCAGTTTTATGGTCCATCTTGTAGATGCCTTAGGTGCAGCATCAGCTAAATGATCAATAACAGGAGTAGTTTCTTTAATTCTGAAGTTTAGGAGCTCGTTCTTTTCAAGTAACTCAACCCCCATAATAGGTATAACACCTATTAGCATTGTAATTCCAAGTAGAGTGAAGAAACCCTCTAGGTCAAAACTCCGGTTATCAAGGTAGAGGACAAAGAGATAGTTAAAAAGGGCAATGGTCAGGATGTTCCATGCAAAAGTTATTATTGTGCGTTGACTACCGGATATATTCCTGATAAAACGGTCGAAGAGATAGGCGTTCAGAAGTGATGTAAATCCCGAAATCAGGCCAAAGATGAAGCTGAGAACAACTAACTGTAATAAGGTTAAGCCGTCATGTGATAGGAGGTAAATGAAAACACCAAGCCATACCAGTACTATAACTGTGACAAATTTTCTCCACTCCAAACGTAGTAAGTCGACCATGAATTACCCTTTTTTGCTTTGGCAAAGCTCTACCAACACTCCATTATTGCCTTTTGGATGTAAAAATGCAACCAATTTATTATCTGCGCCATCTTTTGGTTTTTCATTTAGCACCCTAAATCCCAGACTCCGCAATCGCTCCAATTCCGAAAAAATATCCTGAACTTCAAAAGCTACATGATGCAATCCTTCACCCTTCTTTTCTACATATTTTGCAATAACAGAGTCAGGTGATGTGGCTCCCAGTAGCTCTACTTTAGATTCACCTGTTTGGAAAAAAGCTGTTTCCACCATTTCACTTTCTACACGTTCTCTTTTAGAACAGGGAGAATCAAGAATGGCCTCATATATCTTAACAGCCTCTTCCAGGTCTTTAACTGCAATCCCAATATGATCTATATGCATAGTTTTTACTTTTTATATATAGAGTATAGAGTAATGATTTTGTACTATTAGGCTCCAGTATATTAATAGGAAATTATTAAATCTTAAGAATCTAATGAAAAAAATTTTAGCATCTCTTTTTATTCTAGTAGTAGTATTTGGCTGCAATAGTGGAGATAAATCGATTGACGGAAGCCCGAAAACAGATGATATCGTAATTATAAGTACTAATTTTGGTGATATGTATGTAGTACTTTATGATGAAACACCGCTTCACAAAGAGAACTTTTTGAAGTTAGCTAATGAAGGGTTTTATGATAGTACTACCTTTCACAGAGTAATTGAGGGATTTATGATCCAGGGTGGTGACCCTAATTCTAAGGATGAAATCCCATTTAATGATGGACAAGGAGGTCCTGGTTATACTATCGAAGCTGAGTTTAATCCTGATTTATATCATAAAAAAGGAGCTTTAGCTGCTGCTCGCCTTGGAGGTGCTCAAAACCCTGAAATGAGATCAAGTGGTTCTCAATTTTATATCGTTCAAGGGAAACAGGTTACAGTAGAAGAGCTGGATCAAACTATGGAAGTAACCAATGAGAATGAAAGACAGTTTATGATCAGGGATTATTGCTATGCCCCTGAAAATAAAAAGATTTTAGAGGCACTCCAGAGAAACCAGAATGCAGGAAGAATAGATAGTGTCCAGGCGATACTGGATGAAATTGAACCAGTCGCTACCGCTGGATTTGAACCAAAGTTTTATACCGAAGAACAAAAAACGACTTATTCGACAATTGGCGGAACTCCCTTTTTAGATTACAATTATACCGTTTATGGGGAAGTTATTCGTGGACTCGAGATTGTAGATGAGATTGCTGTTCAGGAAAAAGGGCAAGGAGATCGGCCGGTGCTTCCAATTATGATGTCTGTTCGGGTTGAAACAATGGATAGAGCTGATATCGAAAAAGAGTTCGGGTATTCATACAAATAGTGTTAGATGAGCAGGTTATCGATCCATATCCTGTTCTTTATGTGCATCCTTTTTTTAGGGTGCACTTCTTACAATAGCCGGCCCTATTTCTTTCTCGATGGGTATGACGAACTCGAGTTTAGGGATACAAAGAATAACGGAGTCTCTACCCGTGAATTTATCATTTATGACCAGAGAAATAGTGTAACTACTTACCAGGTTTTAGATACCTCACTTACGCTTGTTTATAGAAAAACAGGAGAATTGTATTCCGGTTTCATAAGAACCTATCACTGGGATATATATAATATAGAGGGCATTTTTAAGAATGGTAAGATTGAAAGGTTACGATACTGGCATTCAAACAGAAGGCTTGGGATGGATGCCGATTTTAAGTCTGGAACGGGTCAGGTATGGAATTTTTTGGGTGATTTGGCAATAACATGGAATCCGGAGGAAGAAATCTTCCTCAACCCAAGTACGCAGAAGATTCGAAGAATTCAGAATGATACCACCACCACGAATTTCAATTCAGAAGGTGTACTTATAAACTATTCTATTCGATCAGACTCTAATTTTGCGAGATATTACCCCGATGGTTCGCTCAGTTTTCTATTTCCCATTAATAGTACAGGAAGAGTTCATGGTCCGGTAAAAAGATGGCATCCAAATGGCCAGTTACGAGCTATTGGTGAATACCGGAATGGCCGGGAGTTTGGAACATGGATTGAATATGATTCCCTGGGTAACGAGATTGACCGAAAGGACTGGTAGCTTTTTAACCAAGCGAACTATTCTTGGTTTCATTACTATAAGGTGTTGAATTAACTCCACCAAAATGAAATTCTCCATCCCTTCTTTAAGCCAAATCCTGGATACTGGATTAAAGACATACTATCGTTTTCCATTTGTAATACTAGTTGCCATTATTGGAACAGTTGCTGGTATTTGGTCGGTGAGTGTATCTTCACCGGAAACAGAAGCATTTCCATTATTAATAAAGATATTAGCTATTTCAGCACTCGGAGTCTCTTTGCTGTTCGGCATTGATACATTAAGTGAAGAACTCAGTATCGATTTACCAAAGAAGTACGGTCTCAGAATCTTCGGTCTTATTCTGTTGGTACTTTATTTTGTTTTAGTAGGTGATGGCTTCGAGAACGGCCCGGGCAAGATATGGATACAGTATTTACTCTTTGCTTTGGCAACGCATCTTTTTGCTTCATTTGCACCTTTTCTTGTGGATGGTAAAGTAGATGAGTTTTGGGAGTTCAATAAGTCTCTTTTTCTGAGAATCTTGACTTCTGCGCTCTATACACTTGTGCTTTATGTGGGATTAGTAATTGCAATGCTGGCCATCGATAACCTTCTTGAATTTAATATTGACGGAGACAGATACTTACAATTGTTCATATTCCTGGTAGGGATTTTTAATACCTGGTTTTTCCTGGCAGGAGTGCCGGAATTAGGACGTAGTTCAGAAAATAAGGCTGCCTACCCTAAAGCTCTGAAAGTATTTGTTCAATACGTATTAATTCCACTGGTGACGGTGTACATCAGTATTCTGTATTTATACACGATAAAGATTCTATTGCAGTGGGAAATGCCAAATGGCTGGGTTTCATACCTGGTATTGAGTTTTTCAATCGTTGGCATTTTTTCACTTTTACTTCTTTATCCAATTCGAAACCATGAAGACAGCAAATGGATCAAGATTTATTCGAAGGGGTATTATTTCGCATTAATTCCTTTGGTCATACTATTATTGGTATCCATTTACATTAGAATTTCAGAGTATGGAGTAACCATAAACCGATACTTTGTAGCAACATTGGGGGTGTGGCTTGCAGGATTAGTTGTCTATTACCTGGTTAGTAAAAAGAAAAGTATAAAAGTTATTCCCATATCACTTTGCCTGGTTGTACTGGGAGTTTCATTTGGACCACTCGGGGCATTCTCCGTATCAGAAAGGAGCCAGCTTGGGAGGTTTGAAGATATCCTGTCAAATAATGGTTTAATTGATGAAAATGATCATGTTTTAACCGCTTCTAATCCAATAACTTTTGAAGACCGGAAAGAGCTAAGCTCGATTGTCCTTTATCTTGTGGACCACCATGGTTTAGAAGTTCTTAGTTCCTACTTCAGTTTTGACCTGGAAGAAGAGGTAGAGAATTTTGATCCTGAAATGCATGGTTATATAGGTAACTTTACTTCTGGCAAAGTGACAAAACTAATGGGCTTCGATTTTGTTTATGATTGGAGTAATGAGGACACAGACGAAAAAAATCGTTTTAATTTGGTGAGTCAAAACGTTGCGGTAACAAGCGTTTCAGGATACCAATATTATATTCCGGATATTTCTTTTAGTAGAAATGACAGCATAGAAGCGGAGCTTTTAACATATGAGCCTTTTAAGCTTAGCTATTCCTTTGACGAAGATACACTAGCCATAAATCACCTTGAATCAGGTAAAAATATAAAGTTTATTATAATTGGTCTTGTACATGAATTATATGAAAAGTATCCTGACTGGAATTATTCAGATGAAGCAATTTCAGCTCAGGAAGCAAGAGCAGAAGTTGAAAATGAAGACTTAAAAATAGTATATAAGCTGAAGCGAGCAGAGGGTAAGTTTGAAAATGAGCTAAGCCTTGAAAGTTTTTCAGTGGATCTCTTAATACATATAAAAGAATGAAACATCACCCAATTAAAACTACGAGAGTATATCCATTTTGGCTTAAAGCGTCTGTAACACTGATCGGACTTTGTTTACTGTTCGTGATAATGAGCTATGGTAAATTTATACTCATGCCATTAGCTTTTGCGGGGTTTCTTTCCATGCTTTTAAACCCGGTAGTAAATAAGCTGGAAAGCTGGAAATTAGGAAGAGCCTTCAGCATCATTCTTACCATTCTATTAGTACTGGTGGTATTTGCCGGGATTATATCGCTGATTTCAGCGCAGTTTGTACAGTTTGCGGAAAGGATTCCTGAAGTAACGGAACGACTAAAGACTGTTACGACTGATGGTATTCAGTTTCTTGAAGAAACAGTTGGGCTATCTCAGGAACAACGAACCAATTACCTGGAACAAGGGCTTAGCAATATTATTGATAGAAGTGGTGCTTATATAAGTTCGTTGATTGGAGCTACCACCAGTGCGTTCACACTTCTATCACTTTTACCCATCTTTATTTTCTTCATGCTTTATTATCGGGAGATGTATCAAACCTTCTTTCAAAAGATGTTTGAGCAACAGGATGGAAGCTCAAGAATAGACCTGGTTTTAACAGATGTTCAGGAAGTAACCCAAAACTACCTGGTTGGTATGCTTACCGTAATAGGGATTTTGGCAGTTCTGAATACTACTGGTTTATTTATTATTGGTATGGAACATGCTATTTTCTTTGGAGTGTTTGCTTCGCTGATGGCTGTAATTCCATACATCGGTATTATCATTGGTGCGCTTCCACCGTTACTCTTCGCCTTTCTTCTGGGAGATTCATTACTAACCCCCGTTCTTGTGCTGGCTGTATTCGGAACGGTTCAATTCCTGGAAGGCAATTTCATTTCACCGAGAATTGTGGGATCGAAAGTTTCCATTAACCCTTTCATGGCTATGCTCGCATTAATTATTGGTGGAGAAGTCTGGGGTATTTCCGGAATGATCCTCTTTGTACCATTAATTGGAATACTACGGGTGATCTTTGAGGAGATTGAAGGACTAAAACCATTTGGGTATTTATTGGGGAATAGGATAGAGTATTAGAGAAGAAAGAAGTTCGAGATAATTAAATCGAACTTCTGTCAAGCCTGATTACTCTATATTGATTGAATGAAAAAGCACAATTGAGAAGGCTTGTAATTTCAAGATTCAGGATCATGAACCATATTTCTTTGCTAGCACTTTTGGAGATTATCACAACATTTCAGCTGGTTTTTTTCTCCGTATTTCTTGTAACGTTCAATAAGGGCAAAAGGCTTTCAAATATCTTGTTAGGTTTATTTCTTTTCTTTCTTGCAGTAAGCTACCAGCATTATGCCTTGGGGAGTTTTAGTGAGTATGTTATAGAGAACTATCCAAGCCTTTTCCACTTTTTACCTCTTGCTTTTCAGTTAACTGTAGGCCCTTTCTTATACTTTTATATAAAGTCATATCTGCAAAAAGACTATAAGATCAGGAGTATCGACAGTATTCATTTTCTGCCATTTTTAGGAATGATCATATATCTGGGAGTTCATTTTTTCAGCCTTCCTTTCCAAGAAAAACAGAGGGTGCTGATAGATGGAAGTCTGTTTAACTGGCGCGAGTATACAGTTATGATGTCCGTCATACATATTCAAAGCATTGCTTATATAGTAGCTTCCCTGGCTATACTTAGACAATACCGAATAAAGCTTTTGAGTAATTTCGCTGAACTAACAAAGCATAATTTGTCATGGTTGTCCTTAATCTTATTTGGCGTTGGTATAACCTGGTTCCTGCGGATAACAAACTTCTGGATATGGGTATTCGATGAGAGTCTTGTCAAACTTAATTATGATCAGTTCAGACATATACAGGCCATAGTTTTTTTGATATTTTCCAGTACCATTGTTTTCAGGACGCTTCGTGAACCAGAAGTATTTTATGCCCCAAAGAAAAAGTATTCAGCTAATTATCTTAGCAATGAAGAATGCGAAGTGCTTAAGAAAAAATTGCTGGACTATATGGAAATCGAAAAACCATACTTAAATCCGGAATTAAACCTGAAAATGTTGTCTGATGAGGTGGAGATACCACAACATCATATCTCACAACTACTTGGAAGAACTATGGCTAAGAACTTTTTTGATTTTGTAAACAGCTATCGAATAATGGAAAGCAAAATACTGTTACTCAAACATTCATCATCCAGTAAGAATATCTCAGAGATTATGTACGAGGTTGGTTTTAATTCCAAATCTGTTTTTAATACCATGTTCAAAAAAGTGACAGGAATGACACCTACTCAATTTAGAAAATTCAGAAACTCAGCATAAAAAACGTTCTTATTTCTTAATCAGAACGACTAAATCGATTTTCATCTAGATACTTCTCTTAATCGTAAATAAACTAAGAGGAGTAAATGAAAATTAGATCTACTAAAGTTGCAGGTATAGTATACGGAGTACTGCTAATAGGATTAACATCAGTATCATCTAATGCACAGCCAGGAAAAGTCTGGGAATTTCAAACGAAAGGTCGTGTTTTTAGCTCGGCACAAGTTTCAGAAGGAGTAGTGATTATAGGAAGTGATGATCATTTTTTATATGCATTAAGTGCAGAGACCGGAGATGAGCTATGGAAGTTTGAAGCTTTTGGGAAAGTAAGATCTACGGCTTTGATTAAAGACAGTATTATTGTAATTGCAAGTGGAAGCAGGCTGTATGGTTTGAATAAAGCATCAGGGCAGATGCTGTGGAAGCATGAACCTGAAGAAATAATTGGAGTACCTCTATTCAATAATCAAGGGAGATGGGATTTCCATGACTCTTCACCAATATTGGTTGATTCGGTTGCATATTATGGGAACGATTACGGTACAATCTATGGAGTAAATATTTACTCTGGAGTCCAGACGTACAAATTCCAATCTGAAGCTGAAACTGCTATTCGAACTAAACCCGCAGTTGTGGGCGATACGCTTTACTTTGGTGATTGGGATGGAAATTTATTCGCTACCAAAATATCCGATACCAGTTTAGTCTGGCAAAGTGTAGCACTCACGGATTTTGGTCCACCATTTTATGGTCAGGTTACTACAGACATTATAGTAGAAGGAGATTACTTATTCTATGGTGGCCACTTGGAAATAGTGAATACTGTAAACAGGCAGAATGGAAACGTTCAGGAAGCTTTTCGAAGCGGTGGTTCAGGATGGATTTCAGGTTTTCCGGAAGTAATTAATGGAAATGTAGTTATTGGAGGTTCTGATTATCACAATATTATTTCCTTTGATAAGGACGACTTTTCAGTAAACTGGGTATATAATCTCTCAAATGTTGAACGGGTTTTTAGCCAGCCATTTCAACTGGACTCGTTGCTTGGGGTAGCAATTGGAGGCGGAGGAGGAGATGATTCTCTTGGTGCTGGTTCAATATTATTTATAGATGAAGCTTCAGCAAAACCCGTAGCCAAAATAACTGTAGACGCGGAAGAAGGAGTAGGCCATGGAATTATGAATACTCCATTCAGAGAAGGAAAAGACTTGTATTTCGGAACTTATGGAGGAAAAGTAATAAAGGTTAATCTTGATAGTCATATTGATTCGCTTTACAGGGAAGTTGATGTAGACACCGGGATCGTTGATTTTGGCGAACTAAGACTTAGAAGTACAGGATACAGAGGCCGTGTAAAACGGATTGGTATTCATAACACCGGTGATGGGTTTGAGTACTTTTCAACCAGTAACCTTCCGGATTCGGTTCTGAAAATTACGAACGATATTGATTATTTAAAGCCCGGTGTTTCATCATTTCTCTATGTGGATATTACACTTCCGGAAGAAACGCCTCCTGGCTTTTATGAAACTACCCTGGAAATACATTTCAATTCATTTCCAGATACCATTTTTACAAAAAGAATTAAGTACAGTATTGAAAATGACTTGATTACAACTGCAGATCCTGACGAGAAACCAAAGTCGTACTCGTTAAGCCAAAACTATCCCAACCCATTTAATCCCTCAACAAATATTAGTTTCGAATTAGCTGTCCCCGGTTATACTACTCTAAGTATATTTAATGTGGCAGGAAGAGAAGTGGCAACCCTGGTTAATGAGTTAAAAACGAAAGGTAACCATACAGTTACTTTCAATGCGATGGGCTTTTCATCAGGGGTATACTTTTATGTTTTGAAGTCAGGAGAGTTTGTTGAAACTCGAAAAATGGTATTACTGAAATAGATTGATAGCTCGATTTATCCCGTGAGAAATCTTATCTCGTGAACTCTCTTTATTATACACTTTGAAGCTGTTACTTTACAAGGAGTAACCAACAAAGAAGAAAGTAGTCATGAGAAAATTCATCTATTCGATCACATTATGCACAGTAATGGCATTGAGTGTTAACGCTCAATCCACCCAGGATTCAAATTCAGAAAATGATAGAAGGTCTAAATTACATGAAGTTGAATTTTCAAAAGGAGTAAACCTGACGAATTGGTTCCAGGCTTCTTCGCCGCGCCAGATTGATTTTTCGAAATACAGTAAAGAAGATTTTGAGAATATTCAGAGCTTAGGTGCAAACGTAATCAGGCTTCCGATTAATCTTCATGCAATGGTAGGGGAGGCCCCGGAATATAAAGTTGATTCGCTGTTCTATTTTTTCCTTGACCAGGTTGTAGGTTGGGCAGAAGAGTTGGAAATAAACCTGATTCTCGACAACCATACTTTTGATCCCATTGAAGCTACAGATCCAAATATTGGCGACATACTTGTACCGGTATGGACTCAAATGGCTGAGCATTACGAGTCTACTTCAACAAACATTTACTACGAAGTGTTAAATGAACCTCACGGTATATCCAATGAGGCGTGGAATGCTATTCAGCTTCAGGTAATTAATGCTATCAGAACCGTAGATGAGAAACATACGATTATTGTTGGTCCATCTGATTACAACGGATTAAGAAGTCTCCAGTTTATGCCTGAATACGCGGATACGAATTTAATTTACACCTTCCACTTTTATGATCCGTTTGTGTTAACGCACCAGGGAGCAACATGGACTGACCCTTCAATGGCTGCTCTGTCAGGTATACCTTTTCCATACGATGCCTCCAAGATGCCCAACTTACCAGCTTCTCTTGCCGGAACATGGATACAGGGTGCATTCAATAACTATTCGAATGAAGGAAATGCAGATAAAATTCGTGAGTACCTGGATATAGCTATTGATTTTGCAGAAACAAGAGGAGTTAAAGTGTTTTGTGGAGAATTCGGAGTTTATGCACCAAATAGTGATAACGATTCGAGGGTTGCCTGGTATGGTGTAGTAGCAGATTACCTCAGCGAAAAAGGCCTAAGTTGGACGATCTGGGATTACCAGGGAGGTTTTGGAATTTTTGAACCTGGATCAAACGAATTATTTGATCATGATATAAACGAGCCATTGGTAGAAGCCTTAGGGTTCAATGTGCCCCCACAAACAGAATATGAAGCAAAACCAGATACTTCGAATATTGAGATATACCTGGATTATACTGCTTCAGGAGTAACCGGATCGCACAATGCCAACTCCGGAGAGTTGGACTTCTTCAACAAAGAATCAGTAAGTGAAGGAGAGTTTAGTATTTATTGGACAGGAGCAGCCCAATATAATCACGTGGGTTTCGATTTTAGGCCAGATAAGGATTTGTCATTATTAGTTGAGAATGACTATGAGCTGGCATTTGATGTTCGTGGAATAAACAACGGATCATTTGACGTTCGCTTCATTGATACAAAAACCCAAGAAGAAGGAGATCGTCCGTGGAGAATGAATATCAAAATAGGAAGTTCGGATATAACTTTTGATGGAGAATGGCAGGAAGTAGTTATTCCCTTATCTGATTTTACTGAAATGGGTAGTTGGGATGAAAACATGTGGTTTAACCCGCAAGGTGATTTTGACTGGAAAGCGGTTGATATTCTACAGTTTGTAGCAGAAGATGGAGCATTAGGTGATACGGAGCTTTGGTTCGATAATATCAGGATACAGGGATTAGGAGTAGTAACTTCAAGTGAAGAACACAATGATGAGGTGAGTAGATTCTCACTGCACCAAAATTACCCGAACCCTTTTAACCCAAGTACAAATATAAGCTTTGATTTACCCACATCAGGCTTC
>JAVKDP010000007.1:0-42620 GCA_040222185.1 Balneolaceae bacterium
AATTGAATGTTCAGCTTTCAATTTTCCGTGTACTTCACTCAACTCTTTCTCTTCCCATTAATAACAAAAAGTGTCCGTGCACCCCATATAATTTTAGGGGTCTCATTCTTCAGTTACATTTAGCGCAGTAACTGGCCCGGGTTAAGTAATTGACTATCGGCCTCATTTAAAATGAAAATGAAAGCGTAATGTATTTTAATCTTATTTGTAATAAATTTGGTTACAGTATTAATTATCCAATCTATAATGATCGGCAACACACGCTTTCTAATAGCAACTCACATTATGGTCGGCCTGGCCGGCAAGAAAATGTATATGGATGGGCAACCTTTGAACTCTGAGTACATGGCATATAGTGTGAATACAAACCCTGTGGTTATCCGCAGAATTGTAAGCGAGCTTAAAAGAGCAGGGTTAGTTGATGCTAAAACCGGACCTAATGGTGGAGCTTTCATCGCAAAGGATCCATCCAGGATTACCCTTGCAGATATATATAATGCCCTGAAGGACGGAGGCGATATCTTTAATGTGAATGAGTGTAAAGCTAATCATTGCTGTGTAATTGGCCGAGGTATAAAACCAGCTTTTACAAATTTAGTTGGAGAAGCTGAAAGTGCGCTACTCGATGTATTGGCTAAAAAGACAATCAAAGAATTTGCAATAGAAACTATTGACAAAACTTTAAGAGATGAATACAAAGATCAAACCTCTACTATTGAAGAGCTTGTCCAGAAGGTTCAACAAGATGAAAACTCTACTTTTGAACATTTAGAAAAAATTTAATAAAAAATTTGTCCCTATTTGTAACTGAATCTGTTACAGTAATGAATATTATTTCATAATCAATAAAAACTAATGACTAAAAAAAACCTACAATCACGATTTGATGCCACTATTGAGAAGTATACTGAAGGTATTCTCAAGTACAGATGGCTTGTATTACTAGCCAGTTTAATGCTGGTTATCCTGGCAGGTAGCGGAGCCCGTTATCTCGGAATATCAAATGACTACAGAGATTTCTTTGAGGGAACTAATCCCAATTTAGAGGCCTATGAAAATCTGCAACGTATCTATACCAAAACAGATAATGTCCTTTTTGTTTTGGCCCCTAACGGTGGAGACGTTTTTGATCAGAGCGTACTTTCAGCTATTGAGGAAATCACAGCTGAATCCTGGCAAATCCCTTTTTCGATCCGGGTTAATTCGATCACCAATTTCCAGCATACCGAAGCCGAAGATGATGATCTCATTGTTGCAGATTTGGTGGAAGGGGCTGAATATCTTGAAGAAGTAGACTTTGAAAAAGCACGAGATGTAGCTCTTGTGGAACCTCTTCTTAAAGATCAGCTCATCTCCCCTACAGCCCATGTGACTGGTGTGAATGTGACATTTCAGTTTCCTGGCGAATCTTTGGATGAACAGCCCATTTCTGTTGCTAAAGCAAGAGATATAGCTTCAACAATAGAACAGAAATATCCTGGAATCAAAGTTCATCTTACCGGCTTTACTATGCTAAATAATGCCTTCTTTGAAGGTAGCATGACGGATATGTCTACCCTTGTTCCCCTGATGTACCTGATTATGATTGTTCTCATGATAATAGCCTTAAGATCATTTACAGCTACTATCGGCACCTTCTTTGTTATCACCTTTTCAATTGTTGTAGGAATGGGTGTTGCAGGATGGTTTGGAGTAATGCTTACACCCCCTTCAATGTCTGCCCCAACTATCATTATGACCTTAGCTATTGCGGACTCCATTCATATTTTGGTGACTCTTTTAGCTGAGATGAGGAAAGGCTCTACCAAAAGGGAAGCAATCATCGAAAGTATGAGAGTCAATTATCTGCCGATACTCCTTACTTCTATTACTACGATGATAGGTTTCCTGAGTATGAATACTACTGAGGTTCCACCACTACGACATCTTGGTAATATCACAGCAGTTGGGGTATTTGCTGCATTCTTGTTAAGCACTTCATTCTTACCTGCACTTATTAGCGTACTACCTCTCAAAGTAAAGCAAGCAACTGCTAAGATTTCTACTTCAACAAAACTACTTGACAGGTTTTCGAACCTGGTAATTACTTATCGAAGGCCAGCTCTTTGGTTAACTACGATAGCTGCAATTACTCTGGCCGCTTTCATCCCACAAAATGAATTGGATGATCGCTTTGTAGAGTATTTTGACGAGGGTATTGCTTTCAGGCAGGATACCGACTTCACCCGGGCTAATCTTACGGGTATTTATGCAATGGAATATTCTGTGGGTGCTGATGGTAGTAACGGGATAAGTGATCCGGCATACCTTGAGAAACTGGAAGACTTCTCTAACTGGTTCAAGAGTCAGAAAGGAGTTGTTCATGTAAGCAGTTTTACTGATATCATGAAACGCCTGAACATGAATCTTAATAATGATGATCAGTCTTATTACAGGATTCCGGACAACCGGGAGCTGGCTGCACAATACCTCCTTCTCTACGAAATGTCTCTTCCATACGGCCTCGATTTGAATAACCAAATCAATGTAGATAAATCAGCTACCCGCTTTACGGTTACGGTTGATGGGTTAAGTGCCAAAGAAATGATTGCACTTTCTGAAGCAGGAGAAGACTGGCTTGCAAACACAGGTGTAGAATACATGGAAGCTTTTGGTGCCGGGCCAACACTGATGTTTTCTTATATCTCAAGCCGCAACATTCAAAGTATGGTAATCGGTGGAATAGGTGCCCTGGTTCTTATCTCGATTATTATGTTGATTGCTTTCAGAGACTGGACTATAGGGCTACTCAGCTTAATCCCTAACCTGCTTCCAATCATCATTGGGTTTGGAATATGGGCCATTACAAGTGGAGTAGTAAACCTTGGACTTTCAGTAGTGTTCGGTGTCACAATGGGTATTGTAGTTGATGACTCCATTCATTTCTTAAGTAAATATTTACGAGCAAGAAGAGAAAATAATCTAAGCCCTGAAGATGCGGTCCGATACGCTTTTAGAAATGTGGGTGTTGCATTGGTAGTAACAACGTTTATCCTGATAGTTGGATTCTCAGTATTGTCGTTCTCCACATTTTCTATGAACTCAGATCTCGGATTGATGACTGCTATTACGATTTCGGTAGCATTGGCGATTGACTTCCTACTCCTGCCACCGCTACTCATCTTAATTGGAAAAAGACGTGATAGAAAGCTCCAGCCAGCATTAATCGAAAACTAATTAAACAACTAATACATAATTATATAAAGTAATGAAAAACGTACTTAAATATTCATTAATCATAGCATTTGCACTGGCTATTACTCCCGGTTCATATGCACAAACTGCGGAAGAACGCGGTTTAGAAATAGCTACCGAAGCCGATAAAAGAGATGCTGGCTTCAAGGATAATGTCGTTGAACTTCGAATGACTTTGAGAAACAGCCAGGGTCAGGAAAGTACACGAAAACTACAGACCTCCAACCTGGAAGTTGAAGGTGAAGGTGATAAATCGCTGGTGGTATTTGATGAACCCAGAGACATCAAGGGTACCGCATTCTTATCGTTCACTCACAAAACGGGACCTGATGATCAATGGCTTTATCTGCCTGCATTGAAAAGGGTGAAACGTATTTCTTCTAACAACAAATCAGGCCCTTTTATGGGTAGTGAGTTTGCTTACGAAGACATCTCTTCTCAGGAGGTTGAAAAATATACATACAAGTTTATCCGTGAAGAAACAGTCAATAATACACCAATGTTTGTGGTTGAACGCTATCCTGTTGATCGAAAATCGGGATATACGCGCCAAATTGTTTGGTATGATCAAGCAGAATACAGACTTCAAAAAATAGAGTTCTATGATCGTAAAGATGCTCTTTTGAAAACACTGGTTTATGATGGCTATCAGCAATACCTGGGTAAGTTCTGGAGAGCCGATAGAATGTCGATGGAAAATCACCAAACAGGTAAGTCAACCGAGCTTTTATTCAGTAACTATGAATTCCAGACTGGATTAAAAGACAAGGACTTCAATAAAAACAGCTTGAGCAGGACTAAATAGTGACTATTCATTTCAACCGATCTGTTAAACTGGTTCTCATTTTGGGAGCCGGTTTGATGATCTCACTTCAAGTTAACGCCCAGGAACTTTCCGGTTTCATTGAAACGGAACTGAGACTTTTTCCAGATCCGCCGGCTTATGATGATCAGCATTTAAGTACTATTACTTTTGCCATAGAGCCAGAGTACTATCGATCATTTGGTGAAGGTAATCTTAGTTTTTATCTCACTCCTTTTGTTCGGCTTGATGGATTTGATTCCGAACGAACACATTTCGATATACGGGAATTATACTTTCTTTATTACAAAGACGACTGGGAGCTAAAAGCAGGTGCCAAGCAAATATTCTGGGGTGTTACTGAATCTGCTCATTTGGTAGATATTATTAACCAAACTGATTTAGTTGAAAACCTGGATGCAGAAGAAAAGCTTGGGCAACCCATGCTAAATTTTTCATTGATTAAAGACTGGGGAACCCTGGACTTCTTCTACCTACCTTATTTCAGAGAACGTACTTTTCAAGGTAAAGCTGGCAGACTCCGATTCCAGGCCCCGATTCAGATAGATGGAGTGATCTATGATTCTGATGCTAAGGAATGGAATCCGGATTTTGCTGTTCGGTACTCTCACTATTTCGGAAACTTTGACATTGGCCTGAGCCAGTTTTATGGTACAAGCAGAGAACCAGCTTTCAGGATAACTCAGCAAGGAAACTTTGTACCTAAATATTTCCTGATGAGCCAAACGGGATTAGATCTCCAATATACTGGTGAAAACGGTTGGTTATGGAAATGGGAAAGTATTTTCAGAGCCACACAATCCCAGGAGTTTTTTGCATTTACCGGGGGGTTCGAATACACTTTTTCAAATGTAAGAAACTCGGGAGCCGACATTGGCGTGCTAACCGAATACCTTTGGGATGAACGTGAAAACTCATTCTCTACTCCTGCCGAGATTAATGCTTCACTACCACCTAATGCTTTTAACAATCATCTTTTTGTTGGTTCAAGAGTAGCATTGAATGATGTACAGTCAACTGCATTTTTGGCTGGCGGTACTATTAATCTTGATGAAGGAAGTATGTTTCTCAATGTAGAAGCTGAACGCCGGTTTGGAGACAGGTGGATTGGTGAAGTACAACTTCGAGCCTTTGCTAATCCTCAACCTGATGACTTTCTTTATGTATTCAGAAAGGATAGTTATTTACAGCTATCCGTTCGCAGGTATTTTTAGTTTTGAACATAAAAAAGCCCTCCAGTAACACTGAAGGGCTTTTTAAGCTGATTCGACGTAAGGGGTACTAACGTCGTCCTCTCTTGCCTCTTTGGTTATTATTTCCTTTTCGCTTACCTCTTTGAGAAGCGCTATCGAATACAATACGCTGCTCTTCAGTAAGAATTTCACGTACTTCCTGACGATGGTTTTGTCTTAGTTTCATCAGTGAAGCTTCCAGTTCTGAGATATCATCAATAGTGTTATTCACTGATTTCTCATTATAGTCTTCAGAAGTAGTAAGTGTTCTAAGCCTTGCCTTCTTTTCCATCAACTCATTTCTAAGTGGTAAAGCCTCTTTTTGTCCATTTAACCTAATGGCTTTGATTTGTTCCTTCTGCTCATCGGTTAGATTTGGCAGCCTCATTTGTTGTCCCTGTGCTCTTTCATTTTGCGCAATCTGTCGATTCTGTTGCGGTTGCATGTTCCATCTGTTTTGTGGCTGTGCTGATAGTGAACCCACAACTCCTGACAGTATTAAAAATAAAAAAGTGGTTTTGATTGCTCGTCTCATTGTTTTCTCCTTTGATGTTTATTTTCGAGTCAAAAGGTTAGAAGAGAAGGAGAAATGAAACTTGCGGAGGACTCGGAAAATTTTCTACAGATGGGAATAAACTATCATTTAGAGTGCCATATTGAACTAAATACACAACATGGCACTCTAAATAGTTTAATAATTATTAATCCAGATCTATAATCCTGCCTGGAGTCCAAGGTGCATTAAGCCTGTTTAATTCACGATCGATTGCAGGGATATCCGTATTCAATATTCCTCGTAATGAATTGATTACAGGTTTAAGGCTTTCTTCTGCAATCTGTTTAACCATATTGGAGGTTTCCGTTGGTGTTGAACGGGTCGCCATTCCTGTTCCAATTGCAGTGTTTATCCTTGAGCTTAAAGAAGGCGCCTGGTCAATTTCCAGTTGTCTTGCAACCTGATCACCGAACATTACTTTTCGGATATTGTCCAGTTTATCTTCCAGGCCTTCAATCATTGAAGTCAGGGAGCTGCTTTCAACAATTCGGGCAGCTGCTTTATAATACTCAAGCCTGTCATTAATCTCATTAAATGCACTTCTCGCACTATTAGCAGATTTAGACAGTTTGGTGAGTTCTTGTTGGAATGCCAGCACAGCTCCGGGATCTTGTGGAGGCAATGTAAGATTATCAAGTGATTTCACTTCGAATGAAACAGGTTCTGAAAGCACCGATACAACACCATTCACACTTTTCGACATCTGAACAGTATAATCACCAGTTAGCACCATTATTCCAGGAGAAAGATTTGACGTCGGGTTACTGTTGCTCGTTCTAACCTGATCGATATCCGGATATCTTAAATCCCATGCTGTCCGGTTTATTCCCTTCGACATTGTCTTGCGGATTTCTCGAACTATTTCCCCGTTTCCATCTCTGACAGTAAATATTAGGAATGGTTTTTCTTCTTCCCCTTCAGCTACCAATTGATCATACTCAGGATAATATACAGTCTCACCATCCTTGCGTCTTTTTTTCTCATCGTCTTTACGAGTAGCTTCAAGCGTTTTGTCTACCTCTTTCACATAGTATGTAAACCATGCCCCAAACTCCGGATTCTCGCCCATATAAAAATCTTCACCCTGGAAACCTTTTGGCCCCAACCAGAAAATAGTTTTGCTTGCAGCAATCGGGCTATACGGTATAAATTGAAATGCATCTCTTACTGAAAAGAGGTGGGCATCTTTTTCCCGCACTTCTTTTGAAAATTCTCTTAGTGCAGAGTAATCATCCATGATATAAAAACCACGACCAAATGTGGCTAATACCAAATCATTTTCGCGTTGCTGGATGTTGATATCACGAACAGCAATCGTCGGTAAACCTTTGTTCATTTTCTTCCAGTAGTTTCCACCGTCGATGCTGGCGAATAAACTAAACTCTGTTCCTATGAAAAGCAGGTTTGGTTCTATATGATCTTCTTCAATCGCATATACAGAGCCTCTTTCCGGAAGATTATTTGTAATCACATCCCATGATTTTCCAAGGTTTGTGCTTTTTAGTACATATGGCTTAAAATCTCCTCGTTTGTGATTGTTAAAAGCAGCGTAAATGGTATTTACATCATGAGCCGATGCTACAATTTCATTTACATAGGTCATTTCAGGAACATCCGGAAACTTGTCTATCTTTCTCCAGTTATCACCACCATCTTCAGAGACATGAATAAGACCATCATCAGTTCCAGCAAACAGCAGATTTTCATTTAGCGGTGACTCTGCTAGCGCTACAATATTACCATACGGAGTTGTTGAAGCATTTTTAGCAACAGCATCCATCGGCCATACTTTGCCCATAACTTCAAGCTTGTTTCTATCCAACTGACGGGTTAAATCGCCGCTCACTTCTCTCCAGCTTTGCCCCATATCATCACTTCTATGAACACGGTCGGAAGCGTAGTATAATCGCTTGTTATCATGAACACTCACAAAGAACGGTGAATCCCAATTCCAGTTATAGGAGTATTCACCTTTTGGCGGTTGAGGAACAATGTTCTGACCTTCCCCACTTTGCTTATCAAAACGAACCAGCCCACCGTACTGAGATTGGCTGTATACAATATTCGGATTCGTAGGATCTACATGAGGTTCAAACCCATCTCCTAACCGAGTTACAATCCAGGTAGCATCCCTCGTTCCCGTGGTTTCTGCAGTACGGGATGGGCCACCTAATGTGAAGTTATCCTGAGTACCTCCATACACATTATAAAATGGGTAATCATTATCTACTCCAACCTTATAAAATTGAGTTACCGGAAGGTTGGTATAAAATCTCCAGGTTTTTCCACGGTCATATGATTCATACACTCCACCATCATTTCCGTTTAAGAGGTAATTCGGGTTATCCGGATCAATCCAAAGCGCGTGGTTATCAATATGCTTGTTAAGTTCTCCAACATTATTAAAGGTTTTTCCTCCATCTTCAGAAACGCCAGCGAAGGTATTCATTACATATACCAAGTCAACATCTACCGGATCAGCTATTACTTCCTGGTAATAGTTTCCACTAGACGAATAACTGCTTCTCTTCTCCCATGATTCTCCGCGATCTGTTGACCTGTAAAAACCACTTTTTCCACGCTGTGCTTCAACAACTGCGTAAATTATATCATTGTTTGCAGGTGAAATATCCAAACCAATTCTACCAATATCCCCACCTGGCATACCTTTCATCGTCTTTTTGAAAGTCTGGCCACCATCTGTAGATTTATATATCGCAGATTCAGGCCCACCACTTATATAAGTAAAAACGTGTCGACGCCGTTGATGAGCTACCGCATATATTACATCAGGATTTCTTGGATCGAGATGTACTTCATGAATACCCGTGTGTTCACTAATCTCCAGGATATTTGTCCAGTTCTGGCCGCCATCCGTTGTTTTATATAGTCCTCTGTCTCCACCTTCACTCCAAAGCGGGCCGGTAGCAGCCACATAGACTACATCTGAATTTCTTGGGTCAATCTCAATCATTCCGATATGTTCAGAGTTTTTCAATCCCATGTGCTTCCAGCTTTTTCCACCGTCAATGGTTTTATACACACCATCACCATAAGCCACACTTCTTTGGTTATTATTTTCTCCGGTACCAACCCAAACTACATTGTGATTATTGGGATCCATTGCTACTACACCAATGGAGTAAGATCCCTGGCTATCAAAAACGGGCTTCAGCGTAATACCACGGTTGGTAGTCTTCCAAACACCACCCGAGGAAGTTGCTACATAAAATTCACTTGTGTTGTCCGGGTTTACGGCAAAATCAGAAACCCTGCCCGATGTGAAAGCGGGGCCAATACTCCTGAATTTCAGGCTATTCCAGCCTGTTTTATAACGTTCATCTGAAGGCTCATCCTGAGCTGTTAATACTGGTGAGAGAAGCCCGATGATTAATAGTGTCATCAAGCTAGAAAGGAAGTGCTTACCCATAGTAGTCCAAATTAGATTTCAGTTTATCTCCAAAGTAGTTTGTAGGAGACGATACTGAAATCTCAGGGTATTTATTGAAAAAGTTTGTGTAAGTCTTTGGTTCCCTTATGAGTCGCCCAAATATTCGGCTGGAATCTGATGATCAGGGCTTTCAGGTGACCAAAAAACGGAGACAATCCACCACCTGTTATCATCATAAAAGAGTTGAACGCTGTTGATACCCCTGGCAATTATATCACCATCTTTGGTTCTCCGGGATTCGTAGGTAGTAAACACATGAGCAATGTTTCTGAATTGATCCACCTCTTTAGAGATTTCGACTTCCAGGAACCCATTTTCTAAAAAAGATTTATCGACTCGCTCTATGTACTCATCAATTCCCCACCTTCTATATACTACCTCCCCTTCCTGGGTAACTCCTGTCGGCATCAAGTAGGCTTCCGGGATAAATAAGTTCTTAAACCTGTCCCAATCCCGCTCTACTCCCTTTTCGCCAGAAATAGAGGCATATAAAGCTTCGGTAATAGAGTCTATTGATTTTACATCTTCTTCGTATTGCGCAAAGGCATTAAAATTCCCTAGCATTAAGAGTAGAACAAGAACTGATGCTTTTTTCATAGTAGCTGGAATTGGTTTAACTGTAGTAATAAACTATTTAATCAACGTCATTTTTTGAACCTGGCGAAGTCCGTTAGTTTCCAATGCATAGAAATAAACCCCGCTTGAAAGACCTGATGCATCAAAAGCTATTGAATGTGTTCCCTGGGCATAGTTTCGATTTGCTAATTCTGAGACCTTTCTCCCATGAATATCAAACACACTTAGGTTTACTTTTCCTGAAGTAGGTAGTGTAAAACTGATATTCGTACTCGGGTTGAATGGATTCGGATAGTTTTGATGAAGCTCGAACTCAGCAGGAGCGACCTCTTCATCTTCATTTGAAACTACTATACCATTGATTGTTACCTGACCTACTCCGCTGTATTTACTTACCTTGATATAGTCGATGTACATTTTTGCGGGCATTGTAGCTGTAACAGCTGCAGGACTTGGAGAATCTGTAAAGTTACCCCCAACAGCCATATTCATTACAAAATTAAATGGTTCTCTGAATGTCTCAGCTAATTCGCCAGTAGTAATATTAACCACACTTTCATAAAGCGAATATTCAATACCGTCATCAACTACTGCAAATCGAATAATGTTTTGGCTCCAGTATAAACGATATATAATGAACCTGTCATTCATTGGTGTTTCGGCTTCATAAGGTTTGTTAAAGCCAGCATCACCTGCAATAGCAGCAGCGCAGGTAGGATTTCCATCGTTACAAGCAGCACTGGCGTACCAAATCAGGTTTGCACCAACATAGTTATTTACTGTTGAATTGGGATGTCCTTGCTCATTTCTGAATGATTCTTTCTGTCCCATTTCCATCATATCAATCTCTCCGGACCTGGGCCAACCCACCTCGTCTTCATTTGCTCCTATTAACCAGAATGCTGGCCATAAACCTGTTTGTAAATCGGGAACTCTCATTCGAACTTCAATTAAACCATGTTTAACATTTATCTTCCCTTTCGAATTTATTCTCCCTGAAGTAAACTGCATGCCTCCAAGATTCTCACGCTTTGCTTCTATAACGAGCCCATAATTTCCAGATTCGCCAGGTATAGTATCTGTGTAGACATTATTTTGAGAATAGTATTGATGCTCGAAATTTCCCCAATAACATAACTCAGGGCAACCATTCCCTATATCAAAATTCCATTGCTCTGTGTTTAAAGAATCGAAATTCTCTTCCCATAAAATCTGAGCCTGAACGAATGATGCCTGTGTCATTAAACAAATAACTGCACCTAGTTTTAATAATTTCATGTACTTTTTTATCTAATATGATCTTTTCAATGTGAGCGATCTTATAGTACAAAAAAGTAGAGAATCTATTTATCAATTTTGTTTACATGCTTTTTACCCTCTTCGAATAATGGGAATTCAAAGTTCTAACCTATTTTATCAGGCTCATTCTCATTGATTGGCTGAAGTCTCCAGCAGTTAATTTGTAAATATATATACCACTTGATAACCCTCCGGCATCAAAGCTAATCGTATGTGTCCCTTCGCTATAAAATCTATCTGTTAACTCCATTACTTTTTTCCCGTTCAGATCAAACACATCGAGTGCTACTTGTTCAGCAACCGGGATTGAAAAATTAATACTTGTAGTTGGATTAAAGGGATTAGGATAATTCTGAAGTAAAGAATATCCATCTGGCAATTCTTCTGTATCTTCATTGTGCGTCGAAACACCATTTACACCAACAATCATTCGTAATGATCTTGGTATATGATCCGAAATGAATAGAGTATCACCTGTAGCAGAAGCAACAATTCCATTAGGCTGGTTAAACCTGGCTTCACTTATATCTCCATCTAGCGTACCTGCGGCTCCGGTTCCGGCATAAGCCAGAGTTTCAGTTCCGTCTGTTTTCAAACGATAAATCCGGTTTGATTGAAACGCTGTGGCATATACAAAGCCGTTGCTATATGTTAGAAAACCTAACCAACCTGGCAAATCGCCGATTGTTGTTATAACCCCAGCTGGAGTGCGTTTGAAAATCTTTCCGTCATTGAAGTTCCCGATATATAAGTTCCCATCTTCATCCATGTCTAACCCAACAGGTCCGTTTAACCCATTACCGGAAAGAAAGATGGATACTTCACCGTTTGGATCTCTTACCGAAATAGTATTCTCTTCATACTGAGCTATCAATAGGTTTCCATCTGGATCAAAAAGTAAGCCAGTTGGGTTTGCAATAGAAGCGACAAAACTTGACTTCGTCCCGTCAGGAGCTACTTTCTCAATTTTATTCCCTTTTGCGCTAGGTACATACAGGTTCCCATCATCGTCGAATGTGAGGCCATTTGGATTTGTAAATCCTGAAGCAAAAATCGAAGTGCTTCCATTTAAAGTAATTTTTGTAACCGTGGTACCAAAATATCTTGATGCATAAATATTACCATCTTTATCAATTGCGAGACCATCGTCGAATGTAGATTGTCCTGCTATTAAAGTTTCTACGGTTTGGGCGGTTAAAGAACTCAGAGCAAAAAAAGTGATCGCTAAAACTGAGACTATTCGGGAGCTGTATTTCATATATATCTGGATTTAAGGTTTCCAGAGTGTATGAAATTGAATAGTAAGGGTAGTCCGCGCTTATAAAAACGCACTTAATTTTTGAGTTTATGACAAAATAAGCTGTTTATTGATGTACTCTTTTGGCGTTTTACCAGTATTCTTCTTGAATGATTTATTAAATGTAGTCTTTGAATTAAAGCCAGACTCAAGTGCCAGCTTGAGAATAGTAAATTGGACCAGGTTCTCTTGCGTAATTTTCTCTTTGAATTCTTCAACCCTGTAACTGTTTACGAAATCGAAGAAATTCTTTTCGTAGTGTTCATTTATAATTCTTGACACCAGATGAGTATGTATTCCGACTGATTCCGAAAACTTGCCAAGGGTCAGTTTTGGATCGAGATATGCTTTTTCATTGGCCATGATATGGTCAATCTTTTTGATGTACTTATCCAGGCCCTCAATTGGTTTTTTGGCCTTTACTTCTTCTTCACGAACCCCACTATCCGGAAGAAATAACTCCGGATTTCTGATAGTATAATATCCTAAGCCTAAAGTTGTAGCAGACATAATCATCCAGACGCTTTGATATCCCAGGTTGCTGTACAGGTATTCTGGACTAAATCGGCCTAATAAATGGCTCACTAACCAGGCTAATACCGTTACGAATGATATCAGTAATATTCCTTTATAAAATAATGTTTGTGGTTCAGAAGAAGCCTGGTCTTTATAGTTCATTTCAAACTTTTTAAGAATAGCCATGGATAATATGAGGTACACAAGGTTATGTATAATGGCTCCCGATTCTTCTGCTAAATAGAAAGAACCAAATTTTGTCAAAACCTCCCAGAAACCTTGCCCGGAGGAAAAGAATAATGGACTAACAGATAAAAAGAAGATCAAAGCCGGAATAAAGTGAAGAAGCTCTTTCTTGTTGAACTCTTTTTTTAATCCCAAAACCCTGGTTAACCATAAATACAGGAGTGGGCCGAAAAGGAATATGACGCAATCACCAAAAAATAGAAGCTTAAACTTTAAGATTGTCATTTCAGTGTCGGTATAAAAAAATCGCCCCAGCAGTGTTGTTGAAACAACGAATAGAAACAGGGATAGATACCTGTTCGAAACAAGATCACTTTCTTTCAACCTGCTTAAGGCCAAAGCAAGAATGTATCCCTGAACTGATCCAATTAATACTAATGCTGAAAAGAATGACACTTCGACAATTATTTTAAATGCTCATTATTCGGGATAGTTGACCAGGTTACCCCTTTTTTGCTAACACTATACATTTCTTATTAACTAAAACCTGAATATAGTAATCGGGTTGTTTACAAGAAAAACTATATCAAAGGCCGAGAATAACTTCGATTTGGTCCTGCTCATCCACATTCAATTCCAGGTTATCGAGTGCAGCCAAATTATCCTCCAGCTGCTTAACACTACTAATTCCTATTAATGCAGTCGTAACAGCTTTTTTTCTCAAAACCCATACAAGGGCTAACTGAGCTAAACTTTGTCCCCGATTTACAGCAATCTCATTCAACTGTTTGATTTGCTCGAGTCTTTTTTCGGTTAAGTCTTCGGGTTGGAGAAATCCTTTCGGATCGGCTAGCCTGGAGCCTTCCGGTACTCCATGAATATATTTATTTGTAAGCAATCCCTGGGCTAATGGTGAAAATGGAATACTTCCGATTCCTTCTTCTTCCAGCACATCAAATAATCCATCCTCCGGATCACGAACAAACATATTATACTTTGGCTGATGAATTACTACCGGAGTACCCCATGATTTAAGCATCTGAATAGCTTCTTTAGCTAGTGCTGCCGGGTAGTTTGAAATCCCGACATATAAGGCTTTTCCGGATTGCACAATATGATCCAAAGCTCTCATACTTTCTTCTAATGGCGTATTCGGATCAGGGCAATGGTGATAGAAAATATCAACATAATCCAATCCCATACGCTTAAGACTTTGATTACAACTAGCAATCAGGTACTTCCTTGATCCACCTTCACCATAAGGTCCGGGCCACATATCGAAACCCGCTTTGCTGGAAATTATTAACTCGTCTCTTCTTCCTGCAAAAACAGTCTTCAATGCTCTGCCAAATTGTTCTTCAGCAGTACCATAGGGAGGGCCATAATTATTGGCTAGATCAAAATGAGTAATTCCTCTTTCAAAGGCAGTCCTTAACATCTCGTCTACCTTTTCAGGAGTTTGAAGTCCTCCAAAGTTATGCCATAACCCTAATGAAAGGATGGGCAGGAAAAGGCCACTGTTTCCACATTTACGGTAAGGAATTTGCTCATATTGAGGAGTAGTCATCATAATATTTTGATCTAATAAGTAAAGTGAAGATTCATTCTTCGAAACCGGAGAACATAATAATGACTTTCAGGAATAGTTTTCCAGGTCAATCTTCCTTCAGGAAAAAGACACCACTATTTTCATAATCCTGGTCACTTCCCCAAACCGGACGCCACCATAGAATAGAAGGCTTTGTGTTTTCCGGCCTGTCATGATCCATGATTCCAATATTGATTCGGATAAACTCAGAAGCTTCCTTTTTATCACCTAATAATTCTGAAATAGGAACAGCCACCTCCAGCATCTGAATCGTAGATCGGCCATCAATAGCAGCAATTAGGTTTTTAAGGGACGTTTCATCCAGGTTTATAAGTGGAGAATCCGCTTCTGAGCCAATCGCCAGTTCAATCTTTTCAAACTCTGAAGGATCTAAATCCTTATCCAGATGAATAAAGAACTTATCCTGCCTTTCCAATATTTCAGAAGTGTTCACATGCCTGGTCTCATCATAAAATTTGATTGCCAGGTATAGGTTTTGTTTATCATATCGAACCCCAAATTCAAACCGACCATCTTCTTCACCATACCAGTCCCAGTCTTCTTTTATAAACTGTGGATTCCTAACATCAATCATATCCTCTTTTGGCCAATCTGATAAGTCTCCGTCAATAGTAATTGGAGCAGAAGCAGACTTTAACTGATGTTTCCAGTCCAGAAAAAACACTTTCGAAGTCGATAGTGAAATATCATTTCTTAACTCCCTCTCGAATCCGGCATTCATTTCGAGTATTAGTGGCGAATTGTTCAAGTCTGGAATTGAAGATTCCCCTGAAATACTAACTGCATCTATTGTAATCTGTTTACTCGTGCTATCGGGCTCAAGCCATTCTTTAATACTGGAAGGCTCAAACCGGATTCCATGCTGATCTTTCAGTTCTCCAGAGATATTGAAAAACCGTTTCGAATTATTAGTTAGGGTAAGCGTAACCGGAATCCTTTTGAAAGTCTCACTCTCATGGACCAATGGTTTCACTTGCAGCCAATCCCCTCGTCGTACAACCTGGATATCTTCATAATCTTTTTCCGGGACTAGGTCTTTTCCATAAATGCCATTGATATCAATATGCGCAACTTCCGGGCCGGTTTCTTGCATCGTAACCCATGTTATATGATCAAGCTCTCCCACATCAGGATTTCGCATCCAGCTCCCTCCCCCCGTTGTAGCCAAAGTAAAATGTTCCATTCCATTATGTACTTTGTACCTGTAGTGATGATGATGCCCTGAGAATAGGGTGTACTTTCGTTCACCCAATGCTTCTTCTATTCCGTCATAGCCCATTCTTTCTCCGTATGACCAAACCGGGCGATGCATAAAAAGAAGAGTCCATTTTACACCTTCATTTTCACCCAACACTTCCTCGAAGTATTTCACCTGCTCTTCACTTATTCCACCGCCATTAACTTCATCAGTGTTTAATGAGAGAAAAAGAACATCTTTATAAACAAAGTAGTAGTAATCACGCCCATGCCTGGCTCTCCATACTTCGGTTAGTAATTCGTTACTTGTATCATGATTACCCGGCACATAATAGAATGGCATAGACAGGTTTTCTATGATTGCATCGAATTCATCCCATTGTGCATTCCATACTTCGGGATCTTCCGTATACCCATCAATTAAATCGCCTACTGAAAGCACAAATTCAGGCTGGAGCATTTCCACTTTGTTAATTGCATCTGCAAAAATCCCACCTCGCATTCCGCCCGTTCTGTCAGAAACTATGGCAAAGCGAAATGTAGCATCTGAGTTGTTGAAATCGCGATCTGATACTGGTACTTCCTGACTTATTCCTGCAATAGTAACAAGAAATACAAGGATAGTTGAGACAAATAGAGCTTTCATGATAACTCCGTTACAAGTTTTTAGACACCCTTTCAATTAGTGTTTTAGTAGCCAGAATACCTTCTACTTCTGTCATTCGACTTCCTTCATATTCAACACATACATGATCCTCAAAACCTGAGTCTCTTACTATTCTCATCATCCGTTCGTAATCGATACTCGTTTCATATCCGCGAATATCGAATGCATGTGTTTTAGCACTTACTGATTTAGCGTAAGGCATGAGCTTTTCGACTCCTTCATACCGATTGTATACATCACCATCTCCCCAGATAAAATCCTCAGAGAAAGTGAAGTTATCGAAATCAACTACCGTACCTAGCAACCTGTGATCTGCAAGTTTAATAGTTTCAACCAGCCAATCGGCATTACTCGACATCCCTCCATGATTCTCAATAAGAATATTTAAATCATATTCTTCGGCTTTTTCAGCAAGTTTCCTCAACCCTTCTGCCGTGAGTTTCTTTTGATCTTCCGCTTTCCCTTTGCTAAAGGCGTTGATTCTCATCGAATGACAGCCAATATGTTTTGAAGCTTCCATCCATTTATAATGATTTACAATAGCTTTTTCCCTCTCCTTTGCATCGGGATGGCCGATATATCCTTCTTCATCCACCATTATGAGAATATTCTGCACACCTTCAGAATCTGTTCGGTTCTTTAACTCATTCAGAAACTTCTTGTCCTCTGCGTGTCCAAAAATCAAAGAATTGACATATTCTATAGCATCAAATCCGAGCTCTTTTGCTTTGGCGGGAAAATCAAGAGGATGAAGTTCACCCTGCCAAAGTTTATCAGGATCAGAATGAAGTAGACGTTGCCACTCATTATAATCATCTTTTGAGCTTCCGAAAATCGCACGGTGTAATGCCCATTGCGACAGAGAAAGTTTAAAAACAGTCTCTTTAGTTCGTCTTCCAGTTAATTCTGACCCCGCACCAATCAAAGATCCTGCGATAGCCAGAGATGTATTTAATAGAAAGTTTTTTCTTTTCATGATTTATTCTTTTTGTCAAATAGTCGTTCGTATCCGTGGTAGGGTTTTAAAGGGATGAGTTCAAATGAAATCAGGCCTTTTTCCACTAAGGGTAATGTCGCCAAATGTTGTTCTGCTGCTTCAAGGTTTTCACATTCAAGAATTAGCACTGCTTCTGGTTTGTCGTCCCTGAAATACATTTCTCTTATAATTCCATTTTTGTACAATTCCCATCCCTGCCTTGCTTCATCTCTTAAATGCGGGATAAAGTCTTTGGTACTAAGTCCTGGAGCTTCTTTCTCGATAGCAATGATTCTCATAATACTCTGGATTAATTTTTATCTGGTAGCGTGTACATAGATGGTAATTCATCTTCAAATAAAATGTATTCCGTTTCCTTAAACCTGACGAAATCGTCAGCACTTACCTGCCCGGGATATGGCGCGTAATAATGATCTCTGTTTTCTATATGCCTTGTCGCGTTTCTCCATACCTGCACGTAAGTAGTTCGTTTACTTAACTCAGATGAGAGCATAGCCGGTAATAAATGCTCCGTCCACCATACACTATCCGGGATAGCCTCAAGTCCTGTTTCCGTTAATGCTGAGACTTTACCTTTTTCGAGCGCTATCTGTGCTACGTTTGCCAGGCTGATTCCAAAGTCTCTTTTCTTCTCTTCCATCGTTTGCCCGCCATCGGCTCTGCCTGCATCCCGATAGTTATCAATGCCAATTATATCGACATAATCATCCCCTGGATACCCATAAAAGTATCCTTCCTCAAAATTATCCATTGGTATGCGACTCCGATCAGGTGAAAATGCCCAAATCAGGTTATTAACCTCTTTTTCATCCCTCAAGTATTCCACAGTAAACTGCCAAAGTGTTATGTAATCTTCTTCAGTAGCCAAACCTTTTCCCCACCAAAACCAGTCTCCATTGTGTTCATGGTATGGCCGAAAGATGATCGGCATGGGCGAGATTTCAAGAAAATACTCAGCAATTAAATCCAGTGTCTCTTTGTATTCTTCATGTTTTTCTCCCCCGGGAATAATAGCATGTACAGCCCTGGTTGTATCATAAAATGATTCATAAGTGACCGGATTCCTCATATGCCAGGCATAAGTTAATACTCCACCACGGCTCAGTCCTTCTTTGGCATATGCAAGGCTTTGGTTCCATCTCACGGAATCAGCGCCTGCATTTCCCCAACTCCTGTTTGGAAGAAAATCTGCGATATCCCAGCCATATACCGCTGGAAATGATCCTGTAACATCTTTCACATCAGATCGTGAGGAATCTCCTCTCCAGCTATAGCCATATGCAAGGGTGGCCTGGTGGCCAAACATCGAGTGTTTACCCGACATCTTATGGAGATTATAGAGCAGGGCTTTGGTTTCTTTGGTTGCGTTCGAATCTACCATTTTTAACTCAATGGTTGATGCAGGTTCACAACTAAATAAGAAACCAGTACAAAGTATTAAAATGAGTGAGTGAGGTTTCATTTACTTTTTATCTGGAAGTGAATACAAATCTGGTAAGTCATCTTCGAACACAAATAGCTCCAACTCGCTAAAGGCTTTCATATCAGGAGCACTGGAGTGCCCGGGATGGGATGCGTAAAAGTGATCTCTTTGTTCTCTTTCTTTGTTCGCATTCCTCCATGTAAGTACATATGCTATTCCCCTGGCTTTTGGGTTTTTCTTGAATGAAGGAGCTAATTGCTCTGTCCACCAGTTGGGATTAGGAATATTTTCAACACCGGTTTCTGAAAGTGCCGCGATTTTATTTCTTTTTTCCGCTTCTTCTACAAGCCATGCTAATTCATTACTAAATTCTGTTGCATCTCTACCATCAACGCTTCCATAGTCGTCCATTCCCAGTACATCCACGTAATCATCACCGGGATATTTTGTTAAATAGTTAGCAAACTCACGTCCGGCCTGGTTGTCAGGAGAGTAAACATATAACAGGTTGTGTACTCCTTTTTCATCTCTGAGGTATTCTACTGTAAATCTCCAAAGTGCTACATAATCTTCAATCGTGGTCTGTTCATCGCCCCACCAAAACCACGACCCGGTGTGCTCATGGTATGGCCGAAATAGAATCGGGATCAATTCTCCACCTGCTCCTTTCAAATCTTGTGTAAAGGCTGCAAATTTATCTAACCAGGTTTTAAATTTTTCATGCTGTTCTGCTCCAGGCAGAATAGCTGCTACTCCTGGTGTTCTATCCCAGGTATCTCCGTCTGTTACCGGGTGGTTCATGTGCCATGCTATGGTATTTATTCCGCCCCTGGAATACGCTTCTTTGATCCATCCTTTCATACTTTCGAAGTTGACACCATCCAGGCTCACTTCTACATCTTGTCTGAGATCACCTATTTCCAAAACTTTAACTGCGGTATATGATCCATTTACTTCCTTAACGTCTCAACGACCGGGTTCATCCCACCAACTATAGCCATAGGCCAAATCATCTTGGTGACCATACAGAATTTTCGTTTTAGCCAGTTCCTTAAGGTTCGCATATAGAGCAACCGTCTCGGCCGTTGCATTTTTATCAATGGGTAAATCGACTTCTGGTTGAGGCTCAGTATTGCAAGCTGACGCTATCAACAATGCGACTAAGACGATTATCGAGAATCTGTTCTTATTCATGATTTTTAGTTTATAATCTTTCAGTTTAATTTTTTCAGGATCACGCCTTTCAGGTCTATTCCCTGTCTTCCTCGAATTACTGTATTTTCAATGCTTAGTTTTTGACTGCCCTCAGAAATTTGAAGTGTTCCAAGTTCCTTTCGAGCCCATACCTTTTCATATACCTCACCACGCTCTACTCGATCAGGGCTTGGAATAATTTCGGGATCATAAGCTTCAAGGATTCTCTCATTTACATTTCCCCCCGAAACTGAGGCTTTTACAATAGCTCCTTCATCTCCCTCGGCCAAAGTGTATTCTATTATAACCTGGTACTCTCCAACTGATTCAACTTCAAGTTCCCACCAAACCTTGTCAGTAGTATTTTTCCAGTTTGTTAACCAGTCGTTACTCCAACCAGATGTTCCCTGGAATTCTATTCCTCCATTAAAAGAGCTTTCTACTGCTGGTAAGTATGTGACAGGTGCTTTTTCAAATCCAATGGGTATTGGACGGGATACTGGTAAGTTTTTGCTTACATCTTTGAACCATGAGGTATAAGCCTGGCTGAGTTCCTTCACTTTTTCGGGGTTTTCATGAGCGATATCCTCTCTTTGAGAAGGATCCTCAAGCATATCATACAATTCCCAGCTATCGCCATAGCGCACAAGGCGATATCTATTGTTGCGAACTGAAGCCGGGAATTGTTCTAACGAATCCCATCTCGATTGATGGGTGTACAGAAATCGATCTTCCCATACAGGATCATCTTCAAATAACAGTGGAGCAAAGCTCCTGCCATCTAATGGTTTTGTTACCTGGTTTTCAATACCTGCTAATTCGATGAGTGAGGGGAGGAAATCGATATGGGCAGTAAGTTCAGTAACTTCTTTTCCTGGTTTTATCTTTGCCGGCCAGCGAATGAAAAGAGGAACTCGAACTCCTCCTTCGTCAACTTTTGCTTTCCAGCCTTTCATATCTCCATTAAACCGATCGCCACCATTTGGGCCATTATCAGTCAGGAAAATCACAATCGTATTTTCTGAAATATCCAGGTCATCCAGCTTTTCCAGAATACGACCTATATTGTCATCAATATTCTCGACCATTCCATAAACTGAAGCATTTTTATCACTAAACCCCTGGGCTTTATATTTATCGAAATAAGAATCGGGAACCTGAAACGGGCTGTGTGGCGCATTGTATGGGATATAAGCCAGAAATGGTTCTTGCTGGTTTCGTTCAATGAAGGAAAGGGCCGAATCAGTTAGAACATCTGTAATAAACCCTTTGGTTTGAACGCTTTCCCCATTGTATTCCAGTTTAGTATCGAAGTAGTTATTCCAATGCCCTTGTTTGAATCCAAAAAAAGTATCGAATCCTTGTCCGTTTGGGTCCATTGGATAGTGAGAACCGTTGTGCCATTTCCCGAATAATCCTGTTTGATATCCAGCCTGTTTAAATACCTCGCCAAAAGTTACTTCATCCGAATTCATGTTTTCCAGGCCGTAGGTTACCCACTGTGTGCCTGTTCTCAGATGGTCTCTGCCTGTTAATAAACTCGCCCTTGTTGGAGCGCAAACCGGGCTCACAAAAAATCTGTCGAAACGAGCGCCGGAAACCGCTAGTTCATCTAAAAAAGGAGTATTGATATCCGGGTTTCCATGACTGGCAATATCTCCCCAGCCCTGATCATCGGTTAGGATGATTATGACATTCGGCTGCTCAACATGCGTATTTGATACTGTGCAGGAACCAAGTACAAGCATAAAGATGAAACAAAGATATTTATTTATATGTCTAGACTTCATCTTTATAGTTCATGAGTTAATCAGTTAACTGAAGGGTTTCCTTGTAAGCATCATTTTCATACTCATTGCCTCATAATGATCTATTTTATAAGAACCATTTTACGGGTATATACATCCGAGCCTACAAAAATTTTGTAGAAGTATACTCCACTTGAAAGGTTTGCAGCATTCCATCTAATTGAATGCGCTCCCGCTGACTGCCTTCTATCTACCAGGGTCGAAACCTCCTGACCTAAAGAGTTATACACTTTCATAACCACATGGGAAGTCTGGGGTATAGAATAATTAATCGTGGTAGTTGGGTTAAATGGATTAGGGTAGTTCTGTTGAAGTATTAATTCCTGAGGAGTTTCGGCTTCTTCTTCATTCGAAACCATTGCCCCCTGAATCACTACCTCCATATAGTCAAATTCCATATATCCCCAATAATGATCGATACTGATAGATTGAATCTGATTTTCAGAGGTTATTGTTAATGGTAAATCCTGCCATACATTTACAGGAACATCAAAAATGAGAGTATCTACTACAGAGCCATTTATTGATAATTTTTGCTCTTTGTAATCGAATGGCAGATAATATCTAATTGTAATATCATATTCATCACCTTCAGGTAGATTCAGGTTGTCCCACAAAATACTACCACTTCCTTCCATGTAAACTACTGCACCCTTACTAGCTCCAGAAGTACCTACCTGTATCGAAGTAGCACATGAAAGGCTTGCTTCTTCAGCTTCTAATCGAAACATAAATATATCTGTTCGTCCTTCAATCGTTACAGAGTTTGATTGTACTAAGTATCCGTCATCGTCTTTAGCTTTAACATATATGGTATGTTCTCCTTCAGAAATGTCTGGAATTGAAAACGAGTATGGCGCAGAGGTATCTATGCCAACAGAATCATCATCTATGAAAAAAGAAACATACTCAATCTCGCCATCTGCATCGGTTGCATCTACATTTACAAGAGCTGCTGCGCCAACGGGAAATCCTTTGCCATCTGAAGGACTTGTAATTACTACCTGTGGTGGCTGCATCACTGAAACTGCCCCTCTTACTTCGAATTCCCACATTGAATGGCCGAATTCTAGAGATCTGGCATTTCCCTGCATCCTTACGAAGCGTGCAAACTCAGTTTCTGAAAAAGCTATTGAATCTATGCCACCATCAGAATTTGTTTCTGAGAAAACAGTAGTCCAGTTTATTCCATCCAGTGAGGTTTGAATATCATAGTTAGTGGAATAGGCTGCTTCCCAATTAAAAAGAACTGAACCTACTTCGTGAGCCATACCTAAATCAACATCGATCCATTCACTATCGGGATCATCATCCGTATTGTTATCTACTTCAGTATCTCCCGTGCCATCACTCCATGCGCTACTCCATCGGGTTGCACCGTCACCATCAAATGCTCTTGAAGCTACTCGCTCAACACCACAGCAAGTTTCATATGTAGACGCTCTTGCTGGCTGTCCCAATGCCCTGTTTATCAAACCGGCCGGCAATACCTGGATTGATACTAAAGCAGTATCTTTATCTCCTTCTGATCCGGTTGCTATTAGCATATACTCAGTGGTTTCAGTTGGATTAACAACTACGCTCCCTATACTATCCACCACTTCACCATCAAGAGTAACTTGTGTTGAGTTTAGCACCTCCCAACTCAACTCTGATTGACCACCGGATTCGATTTCTTCTAATGATGCTTCAAATTTACGAATGGATGGTATCGTATTTATAATATTGATATCTGATGGATATTTACCTTGCATAAATTTCATTTGATCCAATCCCCTCAACCAAGACGGGCCATATGAACCTCGATTTTGATACCAATCAACCCACTGCCAGACTAAGGCACCTGCATATCCACGTTCGTACAAGGTCTCATATAAATCATCTTTAGGAATACCGAAAAGATTATCGTCTGGTATCCCAAATTCTCCAACGACTAATGGCTTATCCAATCCCCATGAATCTTTATCATTATGAAAAGGTGAAAGTGTAGTACCCGCCCAATCGTAATAGTGTACCATATAGAAATCCAGGGTTCCAAGACTATCTCCACCCGCAGCAATTAACTCCGAATCTGAATAGTAATTTTTTGAGTTCCCGTTAGTTGTGTTCGACAGGGAATGAAAACTCCATGCTCCATTTGAAACTAATGCATCCGGGTTGGTTCTATGAATAGCTCCTGCCGTTTGGTTCACAAATCTTTGGATATCGGCCATCGGAACGTGCCGGGTAAAATTCCATCCAAACTCATTACTCATACCCTCCGGCTCGTTAAAAATCTCCCAGGCCAATAAAGCTGGGTGATTTCCTAATGCCTCAACCATAGGAATAAGTGCATTCTGAATATAGTTCTCTGTAAGGGTGGAGTCTTCGAGCATTGCTTTTGCCCGGTTTGTAATCGTTGAACCTGATTCTGTTCTAAGCATATCGAAAGACCAGAGACAAAGGATCAAGCTAACGTTATTCTCCCATGCTTTATCCAGCAGTATTTCCAAATCTTCAATAGTTCCGGCACCTTCTCCAGTAACTTCATTTCCATTCCAGGTTGGGGTGCTTCTACCATCAATATGAACCCAGAACCGCATCGCATTTCCACCATTACTCTGTACTTGTGAGTACATAGCATCGAAATCATTGAATGCTGTATTACCAGGCCCAACATCCCGCCCAAAATTTACCCAGGCAATATTTCCACCATTCAACCAGAGGTTTTGATTGTTAAAGGGAATTCTATTGTCAACTTGAGCTTCCAAACTGGAAGCAGTTATTAACAAAAAGCTGAACAGTAATAGCGAACTCTTTTTCATGACTTTATTTTTATCTCGTAAAAACGAGATGACTACGAATTAATTTTTACTTCAACCAGCTCTTCCTGGCCAGGAATCTCAAGTTTTGCAACTCTTTGTTGTACTTCTAATACAGCTCTAAAATTATGATATGGTGCTTTCCATGACCTGACCTTATCCAATTTATCATATGGAGCTCCATCTCTTGATACTTTTTCAAACCATTCACCATATTTTCTATCAATAATGAATGATTTAATAAACTCCCATGAATTCCATGCAGCCTGTAAATATTTCCGATCACCCTTTATCTGGTATGCATTAAGGAATCCAATAATAGCTTCAGCTTGAGGCCACCAATCTTTATCAGAATCTGAGATTCCTTTGGAATTAATTTCATTTAGCAATGCACCATCAGAATCTATTCCACTAATCATTACTGCATCTGCTAAACTAACTGCGCATTCCTTTACACTCTCAATTAATGAGGAATCCTCCAAAACTTCTGCAGCTTCTAACAGTAACCAACTTGTTTCAATGTTATGTCCATATGAAATAGTATCAGACCTGGGACTCCAATCCACATCCATGAAGTTAACGAGTGAACTCTGATCACTGGTGATTATGTGATCGCAAAAAATCCGGATTAATGCCCTTAGTCTTTCTTTAAGCTCTTTGTTTGGAGCAAAGCGATATAAATTGGTGTATGCCTCCAGGATATGAAGATGAGTATTCATACTCTTGGGCTCATTTTCATCTTTATCACTTAACCGTACATCCCGGTTAAGCTCCCATTTCCTGTTATAAGATTCGAAATATCCACCATTTTTATCATCTCTGGCATGCTTTTCAATTAGATGGAAAATATTATAGGCCAGTTTTAAAGCTTTTCTATCCTTGAATGCCGAGTAATACTCTACTAGTCCATATACTCCGAATGCTTGTGCGTAGATATGCTTTCTGTCGTCAACTACCCCTCCCTTTGCATCTAATATCCAGTATAACCCACCATATTCGTTGTCAACAAAATGATCAATGAGATAATGAAAAGCTCTGTGCGCAGCATCTTCTATTTCGGGAATAGGATATTTTTTACAAGCTGCTGAGAATGCCCATAATAACCTGGCATTCAGAATACCACCTTTCTCCGAATCGTATACTTTTTGGTTATTAAATGTGACACGACCAACAAAACCTCCATTCTTTTCATATAATGCGTACTTCATCCAATAAGGAACTAAATCTTGCAGAAACTCAGCTTCAAGCTCAGTTTTTAGATTCTTAAGAAGTTCAAAGTCAGTCATTAATTCGATCTATAATTCTTTATTCTTGGTTACGATTCCATTAATAGTTTGTACACTAGTAAATGACCGGTATCCGTCTTCAGGAGTGTTTATTACATAATCGATGAGTTGATCAATACTACTTTCCGCGACATGCATCCTGGTATCTGAAGAAGCATAGTAGATATAGACTTTCCCGTCTTCGTCTTCAATCCAGCCATTAGCAAATGTCACATTAGAAACATCACCAACCCGCTCCGATCCTATTGGTGATATGAAATGCCCACCAGGACGGTGCGTAACTTTCCAGGGCTCTTCGAGCGAGGTCATAAACATGTACAACACGTATCTTAATCCTGCCGCAGTATTTCGCACTCCATGTGCCAAATGAAGCCAACCCTTATCTGTTTTTATTGGTGCAGGACCCTGGCCGTTTTTCACCTCTTTTATTGTATGATAAACGCGTTCATCGATAACCATTTCGTCATCAACTTCTGCATTTTCCATCGAGTCACATAAAGCCCAACCTATACCTCCGCCAGAACCAGCATCTATAAAACCATCCTGAGGTCGTGTATATAGTGCATACTTCCCATTTACAAATTCAGGGTGAAGAACAACGTTCCTTTGCTGTTCAGAATTGGTTTTTAAATCAGGAAGCCGTTCCCAGTTTTTAAAATCTTTAGTCCTGGTAATACCAGCCTGAGCTATTGCACTACTGGTATCTGAAGCAGGTACTCTTGTGTCCTTACGTTCTGTACAAAATATGCCATATATCCAGCCATCTTCATGCTTGGTAAGGCGCATATCATAAATATTTGTATCCGGGTTATCGGTTTCCGGCATATATACCGGAAATTCCCAGAACGTAAACCCTTCAGTAGGAGAAGAGCTTTCAGCTACCGCAAAAAATGACTTTCTATCATTTCCTTCAACACGAACAATCAGCAGGTATTTTCCATCATATTTAATTGCTCCGGCATTGAAAGCAGCGTTAATTCCAAACCGCTCCATAAGGAATGGGTTGGTTTTTGGGTCAAAATCATATCTCCATGTTAATGGAGTATGATCTGCTGTTACCACCGGGTGAATAAATCTTTTGTAGATACCATTCCCAATGGCTTCCGGCTCATTCTTGAGAGAAACCAGTTCTTTATGCTGCTTCTCTAAAAGTTCTTTTCTTTGATTAAATAGTTCTGACATATTCTCTTCTTAATTTCTTTTTTATTAGGCTGGGAGTTTATCAAACCATGTTTTCTTTAGAATGACCGAAGTCACCACGGCTATACCAATACTTATAGCAAGAGGCACAAACTCCATAAGCACCAGGTAGATTGGGAATACTACCAATGCTGTTTGCCAAATAATTCCGATTACCACATTAAACATGTCACTTTTAAACCCTGAATTTCTTACAAAGCTAGGATCGTCAGCAACTACTTTATCGTGGATAGGTTTCCAGAAGCCCCATGGGCGAACTGATTTATAAAATTTCTTTAGTACCTCTTCATCAACCGGTGGACTAGAATAAGTACCAATTAAACACGCGATAATTGAGACTGTCAACATCAATGGAAAGGTGTAGGTATCAAGCACTCCCTCGAAAATAAAACGGAATGTAAGCGCTGGAATCAGTCCACCAACCATTCCCCAAAAGAAGCCGTTACCATTAAATCTCCACCAGTACCATTTGAGCATGTTGGCAGCTACGTAACTTCCATACAAGCCACCTACAATCCATTGGAGTACGTCGTTTACATCTTTCGCATAAAAACCGAGTATGATACTTATAACTACCATCCCAAGACCAGCCACATAATTCATGGTTTGAATTTTGGCGTTCTCCGCTTTTGGATTTACATATTTGATATAAATATCATTAACCAGATAAGCTTGTGCAGCATTTAAAGTTCCGGCAAATGTTGACATAAAAGCAGCTAATAGACCTGCTAGTAACAGCCCAAGAAACCCAATCGGTACAAATTGATTAATCGCTGAAGGCAGTATCTGTTCAAAATCCAGCCCTCTTCCAGGAACCATTAAATCCAGTTCCTCATAGAACAGCAAGCCAAGTACCGCGAAACCTGCTATCATGAAATAACGAATCGGCATTAATACCACCGATACAGAGCCACTCATCAAAGCAGCTTCTCTTTCTGATTTAGTAGACAAAATCTTCTGCATATCATAGTTAGGTGCCGGGCCAGCTAAACTTACAAGCACACCTTTAAACACCATCATCATGAAGAGTACAGAGAAGAGTGAAAATCCATCATCTCTTATTTTCTGGTTCACCTCAGGAATAATTGCTGACCAATCCATATTCAGCTCCCAACCAAAGAATGGAGACATCCAGCCATCCGGAATCAATAATGCATTTTCCGATAAAGCCATCATTGCGATAACTCCAATTACAATTCCAGACACCGCCATTATGATGAACTGGACTAAATCAGCCCAAACAATACTCATCATACCGCCAAGCAAAGAATAGAAAATTGCAAAGCAGGTAAAGATTATTCCATAGAAATGTGGAACATATTCTGCTGGAATTGTAAATGGCACATAGGCACTTAAAAACTCCCACGGCACGAAAATCTCAACAAATTTTCCCAGACCTATAAATCCATAGGTGAGATAACCAAGCCCCATAATCAAGGCAAATACAACTACAATGATATGTGATTTTTTTGCTCCCTCATTGAAACCAAACCTGGTACCAATCCATTCTGCTCCAGTCGTAACATTCGACCTTCTCAACCACATAGATAAAAATATCATCAGGAATATTTGGTTGAACACCGGCCATAGCCAGGGAAGCCATATACTTTTAATTCCATAAACGAAGAGTATGGTAACAAGCCATACTGTGCCTGAAATATCAAACATCCCCGAAGCGTTTGATAAACCGAGCATATACCAGGGTAACTGATTACCACCAAGCATATAAGATTCTTTAGATTGCTGTGCCTTCTTCTTAAGAGCAAAGCCAATTACTACTGTTATCAGTAGATAAGAGAGGACAATAAGTATATCTATTAAGGAAAGTTTCATGAGTTGTTTTACTGATTAAATCTTTAGCGAATTGAAGAAGAACTTCTTATGTATTGATTTAATCAAATTAAAAACCAGGTGGTGCTTAAAACACCACCTGGTTGATTCGAATAGATGTGATCGTTATTTGATCAATGTCATTCTACGTTGCATAGTGAACTCACCAGCTTTTAACTGGTAGAAGTATACACCTGACGCTAATCCTCTGGCATCAAATCTAGCAACATGTTGACCCGCAATCATTCTACCATCAATCAACGTAGCCACTTTCTGGCCAAGCAGGTTGAATACTGTTAACTGCACATTAGATGTAACAGGTAAAGTAAAATTAATGTTAGTAGAAGGGTTGAATGGGTTTGGATAGTTTTGGCTGAGTGCAAACTGATCGGCCAAATCTTCCGTTTCACTAGAAGTGATTGTTAACTCGCCAACCAGGAAGAAATCAATTTTATCAATTTGAACTCCACCAGAAGCTGCATTGAATACGATTTCATTTGACCCTTGTGCAAAGGAAAATCCAGAAATATTTAGCTCTGTAAGTACCAGATCACCAGAAGCTGTTAACGTTTCTGTAGAAACTTCCTGTCCATTTAGGCTTATTGTTACATCAGCATCTCCTGAAGTAAGCATATAGCCTAGCTTTATTATATAGTCACCGGATCCATCAGAATCATATCCGAAAGTAACTGTTCCACCATCTTTGGTATCCGCAAGGAAATCGCCACTGGCGCAAACACCACCATCCGGACATCTGTAATTTCCACCATCAACAAGTTCAGCTACTCCAGGCCATAATGTTGCAACTAATTCTTGTGCATCATTATATATCTGTACCCACTGATACTCCATGAAGCCCCAGCTTTTGTTTAAGGCTACTGTGTTATCACCATCTGCAAAAGTTACTGCGGAAACTGTTACATCTGACCAGGTAGTTCCATCTTGTTCTACTCCAATTTGAATTGGAATTGAAGAACCCTCATTAACAACAAGATCAGTTTGACGAGCTGTATTTGAGTCCTCATACCAGGTTCTATGGCTCACAACTACATCGTAGTCGCCTGCTCCACCTACATCAACGCCATCCCATACAATATTCCCAGAAGCTTCGATACGCGCTAGCTGCCTATCTGGTGCAGCTTCAGAAACAGCATTTCCACCGAGAGTAGCATCTTCACCTTCTGCAGAGCCTACTGAAACTACTTCAACCACATCACCGAGAAGACCTTCTATTAGATCATACTGAGCATCACGATTTGCCCACCAGGTTGCTTTATCAGAAGGGTACCAGTTTAGATCACCAATAGGATATCCACCCAGAGCAGCTGATTGAAGTGTTGTATTGGAGAATGTTAAGTCTTCCGGTAATGGCCATTGAATAGACTCATTACTTGGGTCACGACCCGGATCCCAATAATGTAAGCGAACAGGGCTATTACCTTGACGAATGTCTGTAATAAAATCTACACGCTCACTATTATTATTGGGGTATGTACCAAAACTAGGATCTTCTGTGTCAAACATATTTCCTGAGTATACCATATTCTCATTTGCATCAAAGAGATTTGTAACCTCAACACTCATTAAAGGCTGCTTTCGGATATCAAATGTATCATTATCAGCTGTATAGTAAGTGGTATATTCACTTTCTAAGAAAAATGCATTGTTAGCAACTACGATTCTACGTTGAGCATCTAAGCCATAATCAGACTGAAGTGTACCAATCGCAAACATACCAGAATATTGCTGATCTGTTGACTCTAACCTTGTTGCACTAATTTCTGAAGCAGACTCACCTTGCCAGAACCCATTAAGGATAAGGTTATTTGTGATGTATGCATTTATGATCTGTGACCCTAAAATTAGCTGACGTCCATTATTAACAACAGTGTTTTGATTGAATACAAAGTTGTTTACTCGCCCACCTTCAAGCTGCACAGTGAATCCACCAATGTTTGAGAATGTGTTATTTTCAACCCAAACAGTATCAACGTCTGTCCAAACAGAGAAACCACGACCACCCCACGGTTGGCTTTCGGAAACAAAATTTCTGAATGTGTTATTTGTGAACCAAATATCAGAATCAACACCATAAAATCCTGCAATACCCCATTGAGCATATTCAAAGATTACATTATCAAATACATGTCTTCCATTATCTCCACGAACATCTATAATCTCATACTGAAGCGCACCTAGTGTAGTTCTACCATTCACAATTACATTTTTAAGTGTGAAGTCATCGCGTACATTAAACATTTTTCCTGGGGAACTTGCATCTTCACGAGCTCCAATCTGAAGCATTGCGGGGTTCTTAAGTGGATCAGAAGGATCTCCTGGCTCACCTACAATGTTAAGTGGGAAGCCATTGTTCTCAATCGTTTCAGTTATGTAATAAAAACCGCCTTGACGGAGCTTATATACTCGATTAGCAATACGTTCTCCGCTTTCATTAGTATCAGCTACGATAGCTTTGAAAAGTGAGTTTGTTATTAGCGTATCACCAACCGGATCTACCCATTCCACTGCTAATGTATCCTGAGCACTTGCAGTCTCAGGGACTAAAAAACTACAAGTAAAAAGTGCTATTAGCACTAATTTGTAAACTTGTTTCATTGTTTTCTCCTTTTTTGATTTAGGTTTGTTAAGGTGTTAAAATTTATATCGGAATCCTGCATCCATTGTAAAGCCATAGTACTGGGCTTGTATAGGGAATCGATCTGCTTCAGGTAATGAGCGTCGGTCTTCCCTTGCATTGAGATTGTTCAGATTTATGTAGACTTGAAAATTCCCGGGTAACTTTTGCTGTATTGAGGCATCAACCCTGAAGTAGTCATCCACAAAGATATCATCGACCTGTGTTTCCTGGCTACCGTAGCTACCTGTAGTAGTTTTTGCCTGGTACAGAAATGAAATTCTACCATTAAAACCTTTGTAATCATATCCGATTGAGGCATTAAAAATATCACTTGGTTGATCTGGTAACGTACTTGCAAAACTGGAGTCTATAACTACTGATCTTGTAAAAGGCGGACGATTAGGACGAGGTTCTATAGGCTCAGAGCCTAAGAAAAAAGTTGGGTAATCGGTCTCAGAATCGATCCGTGTATAGTTAACATTTAATACAATTCCTTTAAAGATTGAAGGCAGATACCAAAATCGAGTTTGCCAATCCACTTCAAAACCTTTTATAGTGGCCAGAAATGGATTATTGATCGTAGTACTTACACTTGGAGCATTTCCTATTGCTTGCTCGATAACTAAATCCGGAAGAACCTGTTGTCCATCTACCAATGTAAACCTGGTAAACCAAGCCAGGTCTTCAATTTCTTTGTAAAACCCGGAAAATGTAAATAGTCCGACATGGTTTTGATAAACAGAAACCGAGCCATCAAAGTTAGTTGAAGTAGCCGTTTTTAGATTTGGGTTAGGAGCATTAGCCCAGTTTCCTTGTGCATTATAAAAGGTGATAGGTGCATATTGAGAGAAATCGGGTCTATTAATAGTCTGTGTATATGCAAATCTAAAAGAAATAACTTCCGAAGGTTTTACCTGAAGATGAATCATAGGAAGGAAAAAATTGTCATCTCTTTGAGATACTGTATCATCATAGGCAAAGCTAAGATCGGTACCGGAAGCGGGGTCTAAATTTGTGTCAACATATTGAGCTGTATAATTTGTACTCTCTCTTTCATACCTAAAACCCGGCATAAAGGTGATGTATTTCCCAATATTAAACTCAGCCATTGCATACGCCGCATCGTACTCTTCAACCCCCACATAGTCATTTCCAATTGAATTAAAAGTCGAGAACCTCATATAATTATTGTCGAACAAAACCCGGGTAACATCTCTCATTAAAGAAGGTTGATATGTATAGCCCAGTGCATAATCTCCATTTACGAAATTGGATCTTGTATAATCATCTTGAAATAATGTAAGCGGCAGAAACCTTTCCTCATCTATTGGCTGCCCTGTAAATAATGCATCGATAATATCTCTTCTGGCGTCTGCTCCACCGCCATAATAGATTGAGTTATCCATGTAAATCTGGTTTTGATCGTTCTCGCGATCTTTTCTTCTAACCTTGAACCCTGTTTTAAAGTAGCCAGTAACCTTTTCGCCAATATCAAAAGGCAGCTTTACATTTCCTTGTACTGCGAACTCCTCATCAGTTGTTTTACGGTATGAACGGTTTAAACCTATTAAACCAGTTTGGTCCAGGTTATTCTCAAAAATACTTTGAACATCTTTAGCTTCTAGAGTATTTGGATCGAAGGTTTCTGATATGGCGGGGCTTAGCTCTGAAAATCTCCACCAGAGATTATCAGGACTTTCACTATCGGAAGTAGTATTAGAAATTCCCAGATCGTAACTAAACCAACCATGATCTTGCTCGAGACCTAAAGAAAGAGCCAGAATTGCGGTCGTATTTTCATTTTGAGACATATCATAGTTATGATTGTCGTTTTGGACATTCAATTGGTTTGTTCTGGAAAACCCTTCGTTTTTTAGCTGATTATAAATCCCATTGAAAACTAATTTTCCTTTAGGTATTTCGTAATCCGTAATTAAACTACCGCCTACTCTCTGCCTATCAATTGTGTTTTCATTCAATGTTATATTTTGAACGCGAGGAAACCGTACACCGGACCCGGTATCAACTAATTCATACGAGCCATTGAAATTATCGGCACTTCTGTCATACCGGTCCGTATTAAATGTTGCAATAACTCCAAGCTTATTATTCAGAAAACGATCACTTACCGCACCGTTTATATTATAATTATCGTAGGTACTTTGTAGTGCGGTGTACCCACCCTGGACTTGTAAATTCCCCTGAAAACCTTGCGGGGCATTCCTAAGTTTTAAATCAACTGTTCCTCCTAACGCATCAGCATCTTTATCAGGTGTATTTGCCTTTGTTACTTCTATACCATCTAAAGCGTTACTGGAAACCAGTGATAAATCCACACTTCTATTATTTGTGTCTGTTGATGGTAATCGCACACCATTCACTGTTACATTATTAAATCTTGGAGAAAGGCCACGAATTACAACCTTATTCGCCTCCCCACCTGAACGTTGAAGAGAAATCCCAGGTAAACGTCCAACAGATTCAGCAGCATTTACATCTGGTAGCTCCTGTATCCTATCTTTAGCAACAATATTTGAAATTGTGTTAGAAGCTAGCTGCTGGTTAATGGCTGCTACCTGACCTCGAGCTTGTGCTGTTACAGTAATCTCCTCTCCCTGTACACCTTCCCATTCAAGAACAATTTCTATCTCAAGGTTTTCTCCGTCAATTATTTCAACTGGAATTTCGCGGGTTTTAAATCCAAGATAAGATGCTACCAGGATTTGAGGACCTGCTTCGATCCCTCTTATTGAAAACTTTCCTTCCTCATCAGCAGAAGCTCCTTTCAAAGTTCCTTTTACAAGAACATTTGCACCAATTAATGTCTCCCCCGTTCCTGTTTCAACAATAGTACCAGAAACTGAACCTGAGAATTTCTCACTTTCCTCAACCTTTTCAGGAAGCGCTTTCTCATTCAAGGCTATAAAAACAGTGGTTTTTGTATTAATTGCAAAGCCATTCATTGAAATGAACAAGCAAAAAATCACAACGATAAAACTAGATATTCCAGACTTCATACGACAAAACATTACTTTTTTAATACTTAAAAGGCTTTTCCAACTATTCAATAGTTAAACTGATCACTAAAACTTATTTAATCAAACAAATTGATTTAATAGAAGATTAATCAATTCAATTGATGAATACAAGTTTTTTCTTGGAACCGCTTCTTTTTTAACAAATAAATAAATCACTTTGATTAATTCATTTTTTGATCGCAAATTCACCTTCGAATTTTTGAGACTTCTTTTTTAAGAACACATTTTCTCAATTAAGAAAGTCTTCAAATCGTATTTTAACTCACTCACAGTATGTTAACAGGAACCAACCTTACCTATACAAAGGCTTATAATTTCAGGATTGTTTTTGAAACGATAAGGTTAGAGGGTCCAATTTCAAGAGCTGACATCGCCAGAAGAACGAGTTTGACTGCTCAAACGGTATCTAATATTGTCAGCCGTTTGCTTGATAAAAGCTTTGTTTTAGAGGGTAGTAAGCTACAAAAAAAAAGAGGTGCCCCTTCAACTACATTAGAAGTAAATCCTGAAGGAGCCTATTCAATTGGGTTGGATTTTAACCGGGATCACTTAACAGGAATATTGGTTGATTTATCGGGGAACATGAAAACGAAAATTTTTCATGAGGTTGATTCATTATTACCCCAACAAGCCATTGAGCTAATGGTGAATACGGTAAGGCAGCTTACTTCTTCTGAAGAGATAAGAAATGCATACTTTTGCGGTTTAGGAGTTGGTTTACCTGGCCCACTCGAGATAAATAGTAACAATGAAGTTAGCAATACTGTTAATCCAAAAGCTTTCCCAAACTGGAATAATGTTCCATTCGGCAGTATGCTGAAAGAACAGATTCATGCCCCAATATTTATAGAGAATAATGCTTCTGCGGCAACAATAAGTGAAAGATGGTATGGGGCAGGCAAGAACATTCCGAATTTTCTTTACACATTCTTTGGTGCCGGGCTTGGTGGTGGGCTTGTTTTAAATGGCAGTATCTATGAAGGTCACAACAAGAATGCAGGTGAACTTGGGTACTTTCCTTTTCTTGGAGAAAAAAGTCCACTAAGCGATTCTGACCAACCTCATGTTGGTGAGCACTTCAACCTCAAAAAGTTATATAAATGGCTGAACGGTTATGATGTAAATATCAAAAGGCCGGAAGACCTCAGCAACCTGTACCTGGATAAACATCCTCAGTTTATGGAATGGCTGAACGCCGGGAAACGATATTTACTCCCGGTTTTCCTTGCAGCTGAATATATGGTAGATATTGAGGTTATTATTCTGGGAGGAAGGCTACCTCATATTATAATAGAGGATATGGCTGCTGATTTGCCACGTCTTCTTTCTGGTGTACGTATTGATATCAAAGCCGCATCACCTCGATTTTTATCGGGTACGGCAGGTGTTGACTCGGCTGCTTTGGGAGCAGCAACACTTCCTATCTTCGATCTTTTTGCCGCCCAAACCGACGTACTCATGAAGAGTAACGGAAATGGTGGGTAAAATTAACCAGTGGTCATCGTTTCCTGTGGGATAAGTATCTCTCCGAAGGAGATATCCTGGGAAGCTAGTACGAATACAGTGGCAGGCATTTCCTCAGTAAGCTTAAGCATTTTCTCATAGTATAGACTGAAATTCTCATCAGGAGTAGCCATTCCCACCAGGATTAAATCTGCATCATTAGAGGTCTTCTTAAAGATGGATGGAAAGGGCTCTGAGTTCGAGATTATAATATCTATTTCTGCATCGAACCTGATCTCATCAACAATCTTTTTCATATTTTTCCGAATCTCGTCGACTGCATCTTCCCGCTCAACAATAATCTTCAGGTGAATTTCTGCATTTTTCCATGAAATACTGTTTTGGAGCATATGAACAAGGATCATCATCAAACCTCCATTTCCCTTAAAACCACCCCACCATAAATCAATTCGTTTCTTTTTCCGAGACCTTTTTTTCTCTCCATTTTCTTGCTCTCCGCCATGTATCAACAAAACATTGCGCTGCATGTCGTAGAAGCTTTTAATCATGTTACAATACTGATCCCGAATCGCCGGGTTCTCGCTTCCGCCCAGGATAATGGTATTTGGAACCAGCTTACCTAAACCATACGCTTCTACAAGTTTTACCGATCCTTTGAAAGGGTCATTTGATGAGGTCACTTTCACCAGCGCCTGTATTGCTCTCTTCTTTAGAAAACTTCCAATCTCATCTTCCATTCTCTCGATACGTTCCCTGCCAACTGTTTCATCGGGAAAAACCGTTGCTACGGTTAACAGGCCTCTGTTATTTGTAATAGAGTTCGCAAAATCTATGAGATGCCAGCGTCTTCGTGGAGAACCTGATAATACCAACGGTCGTGGACGCCAGGTTTTAGGTTCATAATCATTATCAATTTTAAGCAGCGCTTCCCGGATTACTGCCATAATCAAACCATTCTTGACGTTACCCCAAACGGAAGTCAGCTCTCTCCTTTCAAGCCAGAAAAAAATGATCCCAACGAATATTAATGCGAATAGAGTGGCTGTCACATTAATCAAAAACATTACCGAAAAACATCCCGCGGCTCCAAGTAGCGAGATGCTCCAGTGTACTTTAAATGTTGGCCTGTAAGAAGGGCTATCAAGTAATTTTTCGATTCCTGCTGCAAGGTTAATTACACCATAGGTTGTAAGGAAGAACATTGTCAAAATTGGAGCGATCAGGTTCAGGTCTCCAAACCAGACTGCCACCAAAGCCACTCCCATGGTAAAAATAGTACCATAACGAGGTTCATCATCATCACCGCTACCTTTTCCAAGCCAGGAAAGCCAGCCCGGAAGAATTTTGTCTTTAGCTAGCGCCTGGAGGACTCTCGGCCCTCCTAAAATACTCCCAACCGCACTTGATAATGTAGCTCCCCAAACCCCAAGAAGGATTGCATCTCCCCAGAAAGCCATTTTTCTCATAATCAAAGGATCTTCTATCAAAGTAGCCGCATCCGCTCTTGTTGCCAGGATAAGAACCAAACCCATGTATATAAGATATCCTGTTCCAATAGCCGCAAATGTTCCCCTGGGTATGGATTTCGTCGGATTCTTTAAATCTCCTGACATGTTTACCCCGGCCATAATCCCGGTAACTGCAGGAAAAAAGACCGCAAAAACAATCCAGAACGGTTCCGAAATTCGGCTTGCGCTTTCTAAAGTTTGAACTTCTGACGCTTCAACTGGACTTCCAAAAACCAGCGAGATAAGAGAAATAGCTATGGCCAACATAATCACATATTGAGCCCTGATCGCTGCCCGTGCAGAAATTAATGCCAGTCCGGTTACAGCAAGTGTAGTAACAATCCCAACCAGTTTCAGATTTAACACAGGGAATACTTCAACCACACTTTCAGCAAAACCCACAACATACAAAGCTACCGACAGTGCCAGGGCAATATATAAGGGAATACCGATCGCTCCTCCCGACTCAATGCCCAGTGCCCGGCTTATCATGTAATAAGCTCCACCTATCCTCACTTGTTGATCGGTCGCAATAGCAGCTACCGAAAGTGAGGTCAAAAAAGTGATCGATGTAGCCAGTGTTACTATTATAAGACTACCAACCAGGCCAACATTACCTACAACCCACCCAAACCTGAGGTACATTATCACGCCAAGAATAGTAAGGATAGACGGAGTATAAACTCCTCCGAAGGTTCCAAGACCTCCTTCTTTTGCCTCTACAGTATGCTCAACTTTTGATGATGAACTTTTCTTCAATTCTGTCCTAAATATTAAAATGAGAAGCAATGATACTAAGGGTTCGAATTAGCAACAAATAAGTAATTCATTATTTCATTTCGTTAACACTTCTCCGAATTGGAAAACCTTTAATTTTGATATAAAAAACAATGGATTCAGTGAGAAAACTTATCACGGATTCTTAGCTCTTTTTACTATAGTTTGTAGTTCATCTAAGTAACAGAACCTCACTATTCATGTATCTTCCTATGCAGTCGCTTTTTTCTTCCTTAGTTAAAAGCTCAATCTTTATTGCCCTTACACTTTGTTTCTTCATTTTCACAGGGGGTTCTTTACTAGCTCAATCCGTAACTGTTGGTAAAGCTAGCTATTCAACAAGCTTACCTTCTGGTGAAATAGGGCCACAAAATTTCAACGGTCAAAATGTATCTCCAAAGGTATCCAGTACTTTTTCCTTACCTGTACAAACCAATGATTTCTGGAGCAGCTTGATATTCCCTTTTTTTGACGATCCTCACTCCAGCGTACTCTATGCGCATCCTTTAAATCTTAAAGCTGAGAATACCGGACTACAAATAGGATATACTACCGATCATATTTTTGTGGCAAATGATTACCTCTTTCCTTTCGCTGACCAATTAACTGTTGGAGTAGATGGCTTAAATGCTTCAACGACTTTAACTGATAGTTATGGCGATTGGACGGTTACTGCATTATGGGATGATGGAGATCAAACTATGAATGCTACTTTAGGTCATGGATTACCGTTCGTCTTTTTTACTATTTCAGGTGGAAATGCAATCATAACATCTTCAAACACTCCTACGGTATGGAGTAATAGTGATGGAGTATTAGGATTAACAATAGATGGAAAGCATTATGGGGTTTTTGCGCCATCTGGTTCAAGCTGGAATGGAACGAGCACTTTTGAGTCTGATTTAAATGGAAAAGATTATCTCTCAGTAGCTGTTCTTCCTAATAATTCTCCCGAAACTCTTGAGTTGTTTAGAAAACACGCTTACGCTTTTGTAACGAACAGCCTTGTTAGTTGGGAATATGATGAAAGCACTGCTTCAGTTACAACTACGTATACTTATGAAACAGAATTAAAAGAAGACCTAAATGGAAATATAAATGAGACCTTAAGTGCTTTATATCGCCACCAATGGTTATATACTGATGCCACATTCGCAGGTCATGAATACGTATCTCCAAATGGAAAAATGAAGTTAGTTGAAGGCAATAGCTTCGATACGCACCTTAATTTTCACGGGATATTACCTACATTACCTAATCAGGGAGATTACAATCCCAGTGAGTTATTATCTTTGGTCCAAGATGCTGCAGAAGGTACCATTGGACTGGACAATACTTATTGGAATGGAAAAAGCATAGGTCGTTTTGTTGACTTAATACACATTGCTGATCAAATTGGAGCAATAACGGAGCGTGATCACTTCTTATCTGAAATTAAAAATCGTCTTGAAAACTGGTTTACTGCGGGCGGAACACAAGAATATTATTACAATGAAGAGTGGGATGTATTAACGGGGTATCCTTCTGGTTTTGGAGCTGATAAAGAGATTAATGACCACCACTTCCATTCCAGCTATGCTATTAGAGGTGCTGCTACTGTTGCTCAATTTGATAGTGCCTGGGCGAGCCAGGAAAACTGGGGAGGAATGATAAACTTGCTTATCAAAGACTCAAATAACTGGGACCGCACAGATACTCAATTTCCTTTCTTACGTTCGCATGATGCATATGCTGGACATTCCTGGGCTGCAGGTCATGGGGCATTTGGGGACGGTAATAATCAGGAGTCTAGTTCTGAATCTATGAATTTTGCTTCTGCAACATTCCTTTGGGGTTCTATCACAGGCCAAACTGAAATTCGGGATTTAGGTGTATTTTTGTATACCAATGAAAGATCAGCCGTAGAACAATATTGGTTTGATATAGATGATGTAGTGTTTCCAGAAAGCTACCCACATATTGCCATTGGAATAGTTTGGGGTAGTAAAGGGGTATATTCAACCTGGTTTGGAGCTGATCCTGAGTTTATCCATGGTATAAATATTTTACCAATCAATTCAGGTTCGCTATACCTTGGCAGGCACCCGGAATATGTAAAAGCAAATTATGCTGAAATTGTAGCTCAACGAAATGGGCAGCCTATCGTCTGGAAAGATATACTTTGGGAATACCTCGCTTTAGGTGATCCTGATTATGCTTTAAGCCTTTACAATGCAGACCCTGATTATGAAGAAGAGTTTGGGGAATCGAAAGCGCATACCTTACACTGGATATACAATTTGAAAAAAATGGGCCAATTGGATACCACGGTATTAGCCAATACGGCATCCTATTCTGTGTTTTCAAATTCTGCAGGTGATACAACCTATAATGCTTTTAACCCGGATGATGTACCAAAGCTAGTAAGTTTTACCAATGGGTTCTCGATGGAAGTTCCTGCTAACCAAATGAAAACGCACAGTACATCCACTGCTGATCCAAACCTCCCTGTTTCGCTCCTGGTTTCTGATAAAACTTCAGGTAAAGTTCCAATGACTGTTGTACTACAGGGAAATAAAAGCTTCGACAGAAATGGTGGAGATTTAACCTACAATTGGGCCATCGATGGAGAAACGATTAGTAATGCGGTAGACACTACCTACACTTTTATGGAAGTAGGCACATATTTAATCTCGCTAAGCGTAACCAATAGCCTTGATCTTACTTCAAAAGACAGTATTGAAGTTACTGTGTTAGGGAACGGAACTCCTTTCTCAGGAAGCCCTACACTTATCCCGGCACGGCTCGAAGCTGAGCATTACGATAATGGTGGTGAAGGCATCGCCTATCATGATACCGAAGCAAATAATATTGGCCTGGCATTCAGGCCAGATGAAGGAGTAGATTTAGAAGCCGCAAACGATGGTGGTTTTGATGTGTATTGGATTACAGCCGGAGAATGGATTGAGTATACCATCGAAGTTCCGGAAGATGGAGAATATGATATCACTCCTTATGTTGCAACCGTTCCCGGGTTCGGAAGCTTTAAACTTTTCATCGACAATGTAGATGTAAGCGGTGTTCAGAAAGTATTACACACAGGTGGATGGCAAAGCTGGCAAGGAATTCCTATCGAAAGAGTTCCTATGGTGAAAGGGACCAGTATTATGAGATTTGAGTTTGATTCGGAAACCGACAAAACTGGTTGGTTATTTAGCATGAATTATATCCAGCTTGCAAAGTCTACCCTGGTTAATAATGAAGAAGAAAACACTTCACCGAAAGAGTTTTCGCTTAGCCAGAATTACCCTAATCCGTTTAATCCAACAACTCAAATAGAGTTTTCTACACCGGCAAATGGGCCTGTTAAGCTGAGAGTATTCAATTCCATTGGCCAAACAGTTGAAACCCTGGTTGATCGGAATCTCACTGCAGGTTTACATTCCATAAGCTTCAATGCTTCGGGTTTATCCAGTGGAATTTACTTTTATCAATTAGAGTTCAATGGTAAAGTGCTGTCCAGAAAAATGGCACTTTTAAAGTAACTCAATTAACACTTTAAACTATTCACTCAATCATATATCAACGATGTTAAAAAAATTAACCGTACTCGTTTTTCTAATTACGTCGATCAGCCTTGTGGCAGAAGCACATACTTTTAAAGTGCTCGTTTTTTCAAAAACAGAAGGCTTCAGGCATAGTTCTATCCCTAATGGAATAGCCGCTATCCAACAACTTGGACTGGACAATGGTTTTGAAGTAGATGCTACCGAAGATGCCAGCATGTTTACCCTGGAAAATCTGCTTCAATATGATGCTGTTATATTTCTTAGTACAACTGGTAACGTACTAAATGAAGAGCAACAAGCTGCATTCGAAGCTTACATAAGCAGAGGCAAAGGTTTTGTGGGTATTCATGCAGCTTCCGACACCGAATATAATTGGGAATGGTATGGTGGATTAGTCGGAGCTTATTTTGAAAGCCATCCTCCTGGTACACCAACTGCTACCATTGAAGTTGCTGATAAAGTGCA
>JAVKDP010000008.1:0-23173 GCA_040222185.1 Balneolaceae bacterium
GGAAAAGCAGGGTGAGCTGAATTTTTGAACTACCCAAAGTCTTTCGCAGTCCTACCTCTTTTGACCGGCTCACTGCAATGGCAGTGTTAAGGTTAATGAAATTGATGCAAGCGGTTATTATTAAAAGAAAGCCTATGATACCTAAGGCAAAAAGTACTTTTTTCTCAACGATACGGCCACTGTAGTTTCCAAACTCGCTTTCAAAATGGATTTGGGAAAGTGGCTGTAAGAAGAACTCCATTACTTCAGCTCTGTCTTCGTTTCTATATTTAGCGATTAAGGGATCGAATTGAGCATTCACACTTTCTGGAGAAATACCCGGGAGTAATTTCACATAGGTTTGAAGGGAACTGGACGTGCCAGTCCAACTACCACCTCTCGAGTCACCATTAACATCCTTAGAAGTTGACTCAATAAACAGAACAAGAGGGAAATCAGAGTTTTTGGGCTGGTCTTTAATTAATCCCGTTATTTCAAGCTCAATTGCTGTACCAAAGTTTATGGTCATTTCTCTTCCAAGTACATCAAAGCTGCCAAACATCTTTTCAGCAAAAGATTCTGTAATAACAGCCGTATTTGGCCTGCTAAGGGCAGATTCTTTATCTCCAAGAACCCATTGGTAGGTCAGGATATTAAAGAAATCAGGTTCTATATAAGCAAAGTTCTCTTCTTTGAGCTTATTTTGTATTTCTCCGTTTTCGAAGTATGAAACTACAGGTGTACTAGCACTATTATTATCAACAAGTGATACGAACTCAATTCCTGTAATATCATTTTCTACTGCTTCAGCTAAAGGGTAAGGCCCACCAGTATCGTAGCTAATATTTCCAAATTCGCTATCCTCTCTAACGATTCTGTAAATGAGGTCACTATCTGCATGCCATTTATCAAAACTGAGGTCGTATTGAATAATCAGAAAAATCACCAAAGCACTTACAATGCCAAGACTCAAACCACCAACATTGATGAACGTATGGCTTTTGTTTTTGATAAGATTTCTTAAAGCGATTTTAAAGTAATTCTTTAACATGGCATCCTCACTTGTGAGAGTATTGAAATATCAATTCATATAACCAGTTTATCCGGTCTGTATTGACTATGCCAACAACCGTACCAAAGTTCTTTTATGCCTTTAAAACACCTAAAAAGATCGATATTGAAATATGAGGTGTTCGGTATTATACAGGGGGTGTTCGATATCGAACGGTTAATTGCAGCTGGTCAAGAAAAGAGTTGAAACAGGATTTATTCTACTCGTTTTTGAGCGTATCCACCGGATTCATTTGCGCTGCTTTTAAAGCGATTAAAACTACTGTACCAATTGCTATAGAGAATATTAGAAGTCCCGTTATAATAAATTCAAATGCACTAATGGTAACACTATATGCAAAATTTTGTAGCCAGTCATTCATTATTAAGTAAGCTATTGGCCATGCGATAAGATTCGAAAGAATAATTAAGAATGAGTAGCTTTTTGCAAAAGCCCAGATAATGTTAAATACATTTGCTCCAAGGACCTTTCGTATCCCTATTTCTTTCATTTTTTGATTAACTGCGAAGGCGACCAGCCCAAGTATACCCAGGCAGGAGATAATTATCGCAAGAGTAGAAAAAATAGAAAAGAGAAGTAGAAACCGTCTTTCCGCTTCATATAAAGAAGCTATATCCTGATCCAGGAATGAATATAAGAAAGGCTCTCCATTTGAGAATTGATTCCAGGTTTCTTCAAGATTTGCAATGGTTTGTTCAAAGTCACTCGTTTTCACCCGAACAACAACAGTGGCAATACCTGTTGTGGCTTCTGAGAAAAGAGAGAAGACTACAGGTTGAATTTCATCATGTAGAGAGGTGAAATGAAAGTTTTTAACCACACCGATAATCTCGGCATCTTTGGTACCCCATTCACTACCTGTAAAAGTTCGCCCAGTCAATTTAGTACCCACAGGATTCTGCAATCCAAGTAGATCAACAGCTGCTTCATTGATTACATAAGAAGAAGTAACATCTGTAGTTCGATCTTCTGCATAGTCACGTCCATCAATGACTTCAGCTTGAAGGGTTTCAAGAAAGTCATCATGTATTATTATTGTTGGAAGCGAAAACTCATCTTCAACTCCGTCCAGTCTATAAGACCTCCAGTTTGATACTCTACCGGGCATGCTGTTATTTGTAGCAGTAACACTGGTTACCCACGATTCTTTAAGTAGCTCAGATCTAATTTCGTCATAGCGGGTTGCAATTTCATCGCTTTGGAGAGGGAAGACAACAACTTCTTCAGGGTTTATTCCAAGCTTTTTATCCTGGATATATTCCAATTGTTTTGATACCAGGATAGTACTAACCAAAACTACGGCTGAAATAGTAAACTGGAATGTGACTAAGCCCTTTTTTAAAAGCTCACCACCTTTATTCGTTCCAAGATTATTGGACTTAATGGTTCGGATAATATTAAGTCGTGAGAGCCAAAATGATGGGTAACTGCCTGATACTAAACCAATGAGTATCATTAAGCCAAAAATTCCTGAAAGAAAAAGCAGGCTTTCCGGAAATAGAATCGCAATACTTTTTCCTGTGATTTGATTGAAATAGGGGAGTAGTAGCTCAACCGAAATTACCCCAATAAAAAAAGCCATTGCTGAAATGATAATGGACTCGCTCAAAAACTGCTTTTTAACATGTTGTGATTCCGCGCCTAATACTTTTCGAATACCAACCTCAGTAGTTCTTGTAATAGATTGAGCAGTAGCAAGATTCATATAATTGATAGCAGCAATAATCAGGATTACCAACCCTACTATTCCAAACATGTAGATATATGTTATATCTCCGTTCGCTTCGATTTCATTCACAAGGTTCGATTTTAAATGAATATCACTCAACGGTTGAAGGGCGAAGTCTGCATACTCATCTAAGTCGCCATAATCTTGAACATTCGAGTCCCAGAATTCATTAATCTGATTTTCTAACAAGCCGGGGTCGGCATCTTTACTTAATAAAGCATATGTGTAATGACTTGTACCACTCCAGTTATTTCGAACCCAGTTAGGATATTGATCATGAACAGTTGCCATTGAGATAACCATATCAGCACCAAAGTGGGAGTTTTCCGGAAACTCTTTCATTACGCCAACAACTGTCAGAAGGCTGCCATCACTTTCAAGAGTTAAACCCAGGGCACTTCGATCACCGAATAATTTTAACGCCGTTTCTTCACTTACAATGGCTTCATTTGCGACTTGAAAAAGATTCTCAGTTGATCTTTCAATTAAGGGAAAAGAAAAAACATCAAAGAAACCACTGTCAGCATAAACTATGTTTTCCTGTTGGATATACTTTCCATCAATTAAAAAAGTAGAACTATTATTTGGTGAAATTCGAACAGCTTTTTCAATTTGTGGAAACTGAAACGAAATTTGAGGTCCTAAAACATAAGTCGTGAGGGCGCTTTCAACACGAGTATCTTCACCTCTGTCATAGGAACCGGTAACACGATAGATTCGGTCACTATTCTGATGGAATTTATCGTAACTAATCTCATCCTGGATAAAGAGGAAAATAAATACGAAAGCACTGATACCTATCGCTAGTCCGAAGATATTTATGACTGAGTAAGTCTTATTTTTTTTAAAAGATCGAAAAGCAATCTTAATATAATTTTTAAGCATAGCTAGGCCCTATTAATCGTTTTTGAGGCTATCTACCGGGTTTGACAACGCAGATTTTATGGAGTGAAAACTCACTGTGATCATTGTAATAGCCAAAGCTGAAATCCCTGCAATTGCAAAAACTGTTACCCCGATATCTATTCGGTAAGGGTAATTCTGGATCCACTCATTCATAAAGTACCATGTAACTGGAGTGGCAAGAACAAAGCCAATAAGTACGAGGTATAAAAAATCTTTTGAGACCAGGGCAATGATTCGTTCCACTGAAGCGCCAAGTACTTTGCGTATCCCGATTTCCTTTTTTCTTTGCTCAGCAGTGAAAGTAGCAAGCCCAAATAATCCTAGACATGCAATAAAGATGGTTAGGAATGCGAATGCTCCAAAGAGAGTGCGGAGATTCTGCTCGCCCTTAAAATACTCATTAAGCTCGTCGTCCATGAAATTAACTTCAAAAGGTAAGAAAGGTTCAAATGTAGTCCAGGTTTCCTTTAAAGAAGCAATCGTTTTTCCGAGGTCTCTCGTTTGAAGACGTATCAGAACCTGGTCAACTCCTTTATCAGTAACTTTTATTGCAGTTGGTAAGATCCCGGATGAAGGCGAGAATGCGTGGAAATCTTGAACAACCCCAACAATAGAGTAGCTCTTTTCATTAAGAAGAATTTCCTGTCCAATAGCATCGGTATGATTTTCCCAACCAAACTCTCTTATGGCTGTTTCATTGACAAGGATTGAGTTTGAGAAATCATTCACGTTTTCAATATCAAAATCGCGACCAGCAAAAACCTCTAAACCTAAAGTACTTACAAAGTCATGATCGGTATTATATACCTGGAGAATATTACTTTTTGGTTTAAGCTCCACGCCGTCGTCATCGGAATAAGTCTCAAAAGAGATTCCGCCAAGAAGCAATGAACCAGTAGTAACATTGGCTATGTCGGGATTCTTGAGTAGCTCGGTTTTAAAGGAAGCATAATTAGTTCCGATATCATTCTTTGTAGGGATACTAACCAAAGCTTCAGAGTCGATACCTAAACCACGGTCTTGCAAGTACTGAAGTTGGTTATTCATTATTAACGAGCTAACAATGAGGCCGATGGTTATTACGAATTGTGTGACGACCAGTCCTTTTCTGAAAAAAATGGCCGATTTACTGGTTTTGAATTGCCCTTTTAGAACAGATACAGGTTTAAACCCTGATAAAAACAATGCGGGATACAATCCTGCAAACACACCAGTAAGTACTGAAACTCCAAGAATTCCAGCCAGTATTTGAGGACTCTCAAATAGGTTTAAAGCCAACTCTTTACCTGTGATAAGATTAAAACCAGGAAGCATGAGCTCCATTAGTACAATGGCAAGAATGGCTGAAATCAATGTGATCAGAATTGACTCTGACAAGAACTGATATACAATTTGCTTTTTAAAAGCCCCTGAAGACTTACGGATTCCTATTTCCTTGGATCTGAGAGAAGCCCTGGCCGTGGTCAAATTCATGAAGTTGATACAAGCAATACCAAGAATTAAAAGACCAATAGCCAGGAAAATCCTCACATATTCGATATTCCCTCTTAGTTCATCATAAACAAAGTTCTCTACTTTCAGATAGATATCAGCGATGGGATAAGATTCGACCGAGGTATATTTCTGACCGTTTTCACCCATATTCCTTTGTAGCACATCCAGGATCTTGGACTGTGCATCCGCTAAACTACTCCCACTATTGAGTTCAATATAGGTTCTGTAATTAGGGAAGGCACTCCACGGCTTTATATCCTCGTTCAAAGTCTCAAAAGAGGCAAGCATTGAGAATTTGAAATGAGTGTTATGGGGAATTGCTGCCAGTAAACCTGTAATCTGGTAATCCTTTTCATCTATGGTAAGTGTTTTACCTATCGGGTTTTGCCCACTGAAATACTTTTCAGAGATTTCTTTGGAAATCACCAGGGAGTAAGGTGCTACTAATGCAGACTCTTCGTTGCCTTGTTCCAAATCGAAATTGAACATTTCGAAAAAAGAGGGGTCGGTATAGGACAAGTGCTGCTCGTAGACTCTGTCTGTACCGTTTGAGATAACTACTTTATTCTTTCGTTCATAACGAACCGCATTTACCAACTCAGCCACTTCTTCCTTAATTAAAGGAGCAAGGCCAGCCGGGAAATCCAGGTTGGCTTTAAAGGAGTCATTGATCTGGTATTTCGAGTCCAGGCGGTGGATATTTTCATAGTTCGTATGAATTTTATCAAAGCTTACTTCATCATATACATAAAGAAAGATGAGCAAACTACACGCCAGGCCAACGGTAAGTCCCAACAAGTTTATAAAACTATACATTTTGTTCAGAAATAAATTCCTGAAGGCAATTTTGATATAGTTTTTAAACATGGTGAATAGAACTTTAGAATATTAGTGATTAGAGGAGAAGGATTACACGTGGAATCCTTCTTTCATATTTTCAGTAACCACATGTCCATCAAATAAGTGGATTACGCGAGTTGCGAAATCAGCATCATGAGGAGAGTGAGTTACCATAATTATAGTAGTACCTGCTTCATTCAGTTCTTCAAGAAGCTTCATAACTTCATTACCATGATCTGAATCCAGGTTACCAGTCGGCTCATCAGCAAGTATTAGCTTTGCATTTGCTACTACTGCTCGAGCAATCGCCACACGTTGTTGCTGACCACCAGAAAGTTGTTGAGGGAAATGATTACGACGATGCATCATGCTCATTCTTTCTAAAGCAGCTTCAGCTTTTTCCTTACGCTCATCGGCATTCATACCTAAATAAAGAAGAGGAAGCTCTACATTTTCAAAAACAGTAAGCTCATCAATAAGGTTAAAGCTTTGGAATACAAATCCAATGTTTCCTTTTCTAAGTTGAGCTCTTTCTCTTTCACTATAGCTCGATACTTCATGCCCCAGGAAATTGTATTCTCCTTCGGTAGGGTTATCAAGTAGTCCCATGATGTTTAGAAGAGTAGACTTTCCGCAACCGGAAGGCCCCATGATGGCAACGAATTCGCCTTCTTTTATCTCCACATTCACATTATTCAACGCTGTGGTTTCAACTTCTTCCGTTGCGTATAGTTTTTTTAGATTTTTTGCTTGTATCATTTATCTATCGGTTTATTTGTATGTCGAATTAAGTTTTTAAGGGAGGTTAAGAGTTATTTCAACTCCAAAACCTCATTATCTCCAAAAGTGTCGTAGCTGGAAACGATTACTTTATCTCCGGCCACCAATCCTGAAATTACTTCGAAATATTCAGGGTTTTGTTGCCCTAAGCGGATATCATGTCTTACGGCTTTAGTTTCATCTTCATTTAATTTATAAACCCAGCTGCCCCCAGTAGTTTGAAAGAAACCACCACGCGGTAGTAATAAAGCAGTTGAAGTATCTCCGAGTTCGAGACGTATTCTTGTACGTTGCCCTCGTCTGATCCTGGTAGGTGATTCACCCACAAATTCCATATCAACCTGGAATTGACCATTCGCAATAACAGGATATACTTTCGAGATTTGCAGAGCATAGGTTTGTCCGGCAAATTCAAAAGATCCTCTTAAACCGGTCGTAATACGAGAAAGGTGAAATTCATCAACACCAACCCTGATTTTAAAATTATCCAGCATATCAACCTGGCCAACTCTTTCGCCCCGGTTTATCGACTGACCCTGTTGCAACTCTATTGTTGTTAACTGACCGTCAATCGGTGCGGTTATAACAAGGTTATCAAGAATACCCTGTACTGCATTTAAGCTTCTCCACATTCTTTGTTCTGATTCATCAAGCTGGCGTAACTGGCTTACGGTTTGAATAGAATCTTTATAGAATGACTCATAGGTAAGACCATATCTCTTTTTCTCGTAATCGTAATTTTCTTTAGTGGCTTCAAACTCTTGTTCTGAGATAAGATTTTCCTCATAGAGCCTTTTTTGGCGGTTAAACTGAGGAGTAAGAAGCTGCAGTTGGTACTCGGCATTAGCCAGTTGCTCCTTAATTCTTAAACTATTTTGTTCAAGGTTCAACCTCGAGTTCCGAACATTATTAATCTGATCGTATAAACCTGCTTCTTGTTGAAGTACTTGTAACTGTAAGTTAGAGTTAGATAAGATCAGGATGGTATCACCAGGATTAACATTGGTTCCCGATTCTAGAATTACACGTTGAACGGTTCCGCCTTCAATCGCATCCAGGAAAATTGTATTGATGGGTTGTACAATACCTGTTACCTGGATGAATTCTTGAAATGAATTTTCAGCTATAGTAGAAATAGTAAGCTTCTCTCTTTCAACATTAAGGGTTGATCTGAAATCCGCTATCAGGAAACTATATATAAAAAAGGCGACTATCAGCCCACCGCCAACCAAAGCGATGATACGATTCGTAGTCCAGGTTTTCTTTTTAATTACTTTATCCATAATCAGGTATCGTCCGTTATCTCTTTATTCAAATTTTTTGATCTGCAAACACTATTTCAATTACTGTGCCAAAGAATACCAAGTGTCCTTAATCTATTCCATTCATACAATTGTAGCATATGACTGTACATTTTGATACACTTACTGTTCGATATCGAACACCGTAGAATTTTAGCTTTCTAAATAACCTGAATACAAGCGTAATTTGAAAGTCATTGTACTTAGGTACGGTATTTGTAAAAGCAAGGCTGGCGGTAAGCCTGAATATTGAATAAAGACTTTTAAGTGACCTGAATGGAAATTAAGCAAGCAAGGATTTTAGTAGTTGATGATGACGGGGATGTACTTCAAGCCGCACGACTTTTTTTAAAACAACATGTAGCCTCAGTTGAAACAGAGAAAGATCCTAAGTCTATCCCAACACTTTTAAAAAATAACAGCTACGACCTCATTCTGTTAGATATGAACTTCACGGATGATGTAAGTAGTGGAGAAGAAGGATTTTTCTGGTTAAACAAGATTCTGGATATAGACCCGGCCGTTGCTGTTATTTTAATTACTGCCTATGGAGATATTGATAAAGCAGTAAAAGCGGTAAAAGAAGGTGCTACTGATTTTGTTTTAAAACCCTGGCAAAATGAGAAATTACTAGCCACGGTATCCTCGGCGTTAAAACTGACAGATTCACGAAGGCAAGTTCAGGCGCTAAAGCAACAGCAGAAACAATTAAGTAGCGACATTGATCATCATTACAGGGAAATAATAGGAAGAAGTGCTGCAATGATGGATGTATTTCAAACCATTGAAAAAGTTGCAGGAACAGATGCCAATGTATTGGTACTTGGTGAAAACGGGACCGGAAAAGAGATGATCGCCCGGGCGTTACACCGAAGATCTAGCCGAAAAGAAAACATATTTATCAGTGTAGATATGGGTGCCATTTCTGAGAACCTGTTCGAAAGTGAATTGTTCGGATATGTTAAAGGAGCGTTTACAGATGCTAAAGAGGACAGGGCGGGTCGTTTTGAGGTAGCAAATGGCGGAACCTTGTTTTTAGATGAGATTGGAAATTTACCACTAACTCTTCAATCAAAACTCTTAACGGTATTACAAAGCAGGCAAGTGAACAGGGTTGGAGCTGTAACCTCAAAGCCAATAGATATCAGGCTGGTTTGTGCCACCAATCAATCGCTAAAAGAAATGGTAGCAAATGGCACATTTCGACAGGATCTGTTATTCAGGATGAATACCATAGAAATAAGCCTGCCTCCATTGAGAGAGCGCAAAGAAGACATTTCGTTACTGGTAGAGCATTTCACCAGGCTTTATTGCAATAAGTATAAGAAGGAACTGAAAACTGTTGACATCGCATCTATTAAAAAGCTGGAAGCTTATTCCTGGCCAGGAAATGTTAGGGAATTACAGCATGCTGTTGAAAGAGCAGTAATAATGGCTGAATCTTCGGTTCTGGTACCCAAGGACTTTCTATTATCTCAAGACCAGGACCAGGTTGAGCAGGTACTGTTTGAAGATTACAACCTGGAAGAAGTTGAAAAAATGGTTCTTCGTAAGGCTTTGAAAAAGCATTCGGGAAATATTTCAAAAGCAGCGGAAGAATTGGGATTAACCAGGGCATCATTATACAGGAGACTGGAAAAGTATGGACTGTAATCCAGAGGAATCTATATGATAGCCAGGTTTAGAGTTGGAGTTGTAATAAGAGTAGTACTACTTTTTGTAGTAACTATATTCTTTGCTTTCCTGGTTCTGCAAACGCAATACTACGTCAGCAGTATTTTACTAGGTGTTATAATCATAGTTCAGGTTCTTAACATCATCAACTACGTTGAGACTACGAATAAACAACTCCAGCGATTTTTTGAAGCCATTAGCTATAACGATTTCTCCCAGACATTCTCAAATAAAGGTGTAAGTAAATCCTTTGCTTCATTGAACGAAGTGTTTAACGAAATCATCGAGAAGTTTAAGAACGAACGCTCAAAAGGAGAGGAAAGCTACCGGTACTTACAAACTGTAGTTCAGCATATTGGAATCGGGCTGTTTTCTTTTAACCAGGCAGGTGAAATTGAGCTGCTTAATACGGCGGCTAAAAGGTTACTAGATACTTCTGTATTAAGATATGTGGACCAGGTTAAAGAGATTGATGAATCACTTCATGCTACAGTGATTGGACTTAAAAGTGGCTCAAGAACATTGCTAAACTGTGATATTGGTTCTGAAAGGTTGCAACTTGCGATCTATGCTACCGAGTTTAGAATGAAGGGCGAGAATTACAAGTTGATTTCTCTCCAGAATATTTCTTCAGAACTTGATGAAAAAGAAATGCAGGCCTGGCAAAACTTAACGCAGGTTTTGGCTCATGAAATCATGAACTCAATCACGCCGATTGCTTCGTTATCAGATACTGTTAACACTATGTTGATGGGAGATGTTTTTGGTTCGGAAGCACCTGAACCAATTCCACAAGATACCCTAGAAGATGTAAAAGAAGCGTTAGGAACAATCAACAAGCGAAGCCTTGGGCTTATGCGGTTTGTGAATTCCTATAGAAATATTACACAGCTTCCGGCGCCAATCTTTGATGTTTTGGAGGTTAAGGAAGTACTCGAACGAGTAAAAAACCTGATGAAAGGTGAAGCCACTAAGCGCAGAGTAGAAATCAATGTGAAAGTGGAACCAGAAAGCCTTGAGGTTACCGCAGATGCACAGCTCATTGAACAAGCATTGATCAATATTGTAAAAAATGCATTTAAAGCTTTATCTGATATCGATAGCCCGGTAATTGAACTAAGAGGTGGAATTGATCAATCAGGGCATATTATGATCGAAATTGAAGACAATGGGCCTGGAATAAAGAAGTCAGTGCTCGAAAAAATATTTGTCCCTTTTTATACTACGAGTAAATCTGATAACAAAGGAGAAGGGTCAGGAATTGGGTTGAGTCTTTCGAGGCAAATTATGCGTCTTCATAGTGGAACTTTAACTGTTCTGAAAAGCGAAAAAGGATGTACTATTTTTCTTCTAAGATTTTAATTGAGTACAGATTAATAGCTCAATAAAACATAAAGTAAAAGGTAACAATCGCAAAATAATCTCGTAATTTGGCGAGGCTAACTAACCAGGTAAATTAAAGACAAAGGAAATACTAAGGACCTTGCTCACAAGAAATTCATACATATTATTAGCGTTAGGAATAATTGGTTTATCCGCATTCTTTTTTCTCAGGCAAGCCATCGATTATAATGCAAGCGGAGCTCTCAGTGATACAAGAACTCAGGTAGAGCATGAATACAAAGATTTGGCCCGGCAATTGGGCTTTTCAATGGATAGCCTTTCTGTTGCAACCACATTTCAGCAGCATTTCAGATATTTTGACCAGCTAAATGACTCCCTGGTAAACAAAATAAGTCCATCTGAACTCAACGAAAGAGGTGCTCACACCCGAAGTTGGGCGAGTATAATTGGTCGTGAGAAAAGTTATTCATCACCATTCATAAGCTCTCAGGGTGTATTTGATGCTGTAGGGACGTTAAGTTTACGAACTTCGAATTCAGGAAAACTTATAAGATTGAATAGTAACCCGGATTTGCCAAATCCTACTTTTGTACAAGGCGATTCCATTGAAGCTGCTGCGGCAAAAGTGGTAGGTGATATTTTAGGGTATAACCTGGATGACTATATACTTACCGAAGAAAAACTGGTTGATACTCTTCTTGTAGCAAATGAGGGGCAGCTTGCTTCTACTTTGCTGGAAGAAGAAAATGATTCTGAGTCAACGGAAATAAGCATATCCTGGCAAAGAAGGCCAGGGGCTACACTCGGGCCTCAAACGTTGTCTATTTCGTTGACGCCGGTTGTCAGAGACTTTGAGACAAGTACCGGTTTTAGCACAAGGTTTGGTTACTCCATTAATAATTTTAGTGCTAAGAATGATCGTGAACCCGAAGAGTTATCCATAGCTTCTCAGAATTCGATCGATGTACTGCAAATTACTTTATTTGCCAGCGCTCTTGTTTTAACAATACTGATTTTTGTAGTTGGAATACGAAATGTTTTCAAGGGGAAGGTAGAATGGAGAAGAGCTATGTTCATCTTCGTAAGTATTACTCTGGTTATTTTTGGTTGGAGATTGATCTACTTCTGGAGTACCTATGCTTCATTTTTTGACGGGACAGGAGTTTTTGTAAACATATTAAACACCCTTTTATTTGCTTTGGTAGTAGGTCTGTATGGTGCAATGTCGTACATAAGCTGGGAAGCATTTGCTCGCGCTCATAAAAATGGGCAGGTAGAACTAATGGATGCTTTTTGGCAGCGAAGATTTTTCGTCAGAGAAACGGGCGCTGCCCTAATTCACGGCTTTTCGATTGGCGGTATTCTGCTGGGCATATTTGCAGCGTCCATTTATTTAAAGGATACCTATTTCCTTCAAACGGATAGCCAGTTCGGTTTTGCTGAAGCAAGCATAAGACCAAAAATTCTAACCATTAATATGACTGCCTGGAGTAATACGTGGTTGATTGGTTTTGCCGAAATTGGTTTTGTTTATGGCTTCTGTAAGCAGTGGATTAAAAATAGCTGGGGAGTATTGCTGGTTTCTATTTTAGTAACAACGCTTTGTATTACTGTATTAGGAAGAGTAGTTGCAACTCCATTAGGTTTAGGTGAAGACCTCTTGATCTTTTTCGGAATTGGAGTAGCTGTAGTACTGGCTTATGAAAAGTTTGGAATTATCACAGCGAATACCGCCTGGTGGTTTTTTGTATGTACTATTCTGGTGATGCCATATTTAGGCTCTGATAGCATTGAGATTGCTTCCGTAAGCTGGGTTCAAGGGGCATTGGTTTTAGGCTTCCTTTCATTTGGATTTATTTCTTATCGCTATGGCATGCCAGTATCGGAAGTTGGGGATTACATTCCGGAGTACCAGGAAAGAATTGCCCAGCATCTCAGGGTTGAGAAAGAGATTGAGATTGCCAGGGAAAGCCAGTACAAGTTGATGCCAACTCATCCACCAACTGCGGAAGGGATTGATGTATATGGATTCTTTTTACCATCATTCGAAGTGGGCGGAGATTATTTCGATTATTTGCTATCAAAAGATGAAGATGGGAACCCACTGGCTTTGACCATGACAGTGGTCGATGTTTCGGGTAAAGCGATGCGGGCCGCAATGCCTGCTATCTTTACGAGTGGACTTTTATTATCCAGGATGAAAGAAGACTCTCCATCTAAAATTCTTTCAGATGTTTCTGAACCTATCTTTCTAAGAACAGACAAACGTACTTTTATTACTTGTGCAATGGCGCAATATGACTTGAATTCTCGCATTATTTCTGTCGTAAATGCAGGGCATTGTAAACCTATTATAAAAAGAAATGGAGTTGCCGATTTCGTACAAACTCCTGAACCAAGATATCCTTTAGGGTTAAAGCCGGATACTAAATATGAATCACAGGATTTTAAACTAAAAAAGGGCGATCTCTTCTTACTCTATTCTGATGGCCTTCCTGAAGCTTCTAATGCAGCAGGAGAACGCTTTGGTTTCGAAGAAGTTCCTCGATTATTGGAACGTATTGATACGGAAAACCTTTCTTCTCAAGAGATTGCACAGGAAATCAAGCGAACGGTCCAAAAATTCAGTAACTACCAGCTTGCTGATGACACAACTGTTATTTGTTTAAAAGTGTAGTTCTACATGACAGTTTAGCATCATTACCATTTTTGGCGTAATGTTTGGAGTTATCTAGTCAGTTCAAAATAGACCAATTAACATAACAGAAAATTATGGCTCAAGAACCAAATTTCGAATTCAATCTGCCACCGCAGTTTGAACAAATAACAAAAAATATCAGGTCGATTGCTATAGGGTTTATAGCATTATTGATGATCTTTTCATCATTCTACACAGTAGAAACAGAGGAGGTCGGTGTAATTACTCGTTTTGGAGAATATGTTTCTAAAGCTCAACCCGGGTTAAACTTCAAAATTCCTTTTATTGACAAAGTGCAATATGTACCTGTCCGTAGACAGCTCAAAGATGAGTTTGGATATAGAACTACTTCGGCAGGAGTAAACTCCACATATCGAAAAGCCGGTTACGGTGGAGAGTCGCTTATGCTCACCGGTGACTTGAACCTTGCAGATGTAGAATGGGTAGTACAATACAGAATTGACGATCCATATAATTACTTATTTAAGGTTAGAAATCCAGATGAGACGCTAAGGGATATTTCTGAAACTGCAATGAGACAAATTGTAGGTGATAGAACCGTTGATGAAGTTATTACAATCGGTCGTGCAGAAGTAGCTTCAGAGGCTGAGTTAATTATTCAGAAAATTTGTGATGAATACGAATTAGGTATCAAAATAGAGCAACTTGTACTACAAGATGTAAATCCACCTGATCCAGTAAAACCTTCATTTAATGGTGTGAATCAAGCTCAACAACAAAGAGAAACTCTAATTAATCAAGCCCGTGCTGATTATAACCGAGTGATTCCAAGAGCGGCAGGTGAAGCCGAGCAAACCATTCAACAAGCAGAAGGGTATGCACTTAATAGGGTGAATACTTCAGAAGGGGAAGTATCTAGGTTCAATGATCTGTACTTAGAATATATAAAAGCACCTGAGATAACTAAGACGAGAATTTTTCTGGAAACAATGGAAGAAATACTACCTAAAATGGGACAAAAAATTATTACTGATGAAGAAGGAAATAGCGTAATTCCATTACTTCAACTACAGATGAGTGGCGCCAAAACTACCTCATCAAATAATAATGGAGGCAACTAATGAAAAAATTAACCGGAATAACCTTAGTTATAGTTTTAGGCGTATTAGGTTTAGTAGTTTCACAATCACTTTACATAGTAAGTGAAAAGGAGCAGGTGATTATTACTCAGTTTGGTGAACCAATTGGGGAAGCTATCACAGAACCAGGTCTTAACCTAAAAATCCCATTCTTGCACACAGCAAACTATTTTGAAAAGCGCTATTTAGAATGGGATGGAGATCCCAATCAGGTACCTACTAAAGATAAAGTATTTATCTTTGTTGATACCTATGCCAGATGGCAAATAACTGATCCTTTAAAGTACTTTCAAACCTTGGGTGATGAGCAAGGGGCTCAAGCTCGTTTGGATGATATTTTAGATGGAGAGGCTAGAAATGCTGTTGCAGGGCATGATTTAGCTGAACTAATTAGAAGCACAAATAGGGAGCCAGCTCAGCAAGAAGATATTGCTGACATCGTAAATGATTCTCTACAAGTGATTTCAGTTGGTAGAGATCAAATTCAGGAACAAATCCAGCAATTAGCAAATGAAAGAGCAAAAGATTTGGGAATTGCTGTACTGGATTTCCGCTTCAAACGTATCAACTATGCTGAAGAAGTGAGAAGAACAGTATATGATCGTATGATTTCAGAGCGAAACAGAATTGCTGATAAGTTCAGATCTGAAGGTCAAGGTGAGGCTTCTCGAATTAATGGTGAAAAAGAGCGGGAATTGTTACGTATACAGTCTGAAGCTTTCCGAAGTGCAGAAACTATTCGTGGTAGAGCAGATGCCCAAGCAGCGGCGATTTACAATGCTGCTTATAACAAATCAGCATCAGCTCGTTCACTATACAATTTCGTGAAAAGTATGGAAGCCTACACAAGTACCATTGACAAGGAGACATCACTTATTATCTCTACTAATAGTGAGTTCTATAAGTACTTAAATGCTATCGATAATTAATTAATTAATCAGCTAACTGCTGATAATAGTATATCAAAAACTTACTAAAACCGTCCTGGTACAATAATCAGGACGGTTTTTTTATATCAAAACTTTTTACAAACCTCTGGTTGAAGTAACGTTCGGTTTCTCGCATATTCTATTAGTTTTACAATTAGGTAAATAATGGAATACAAATTAGGCGAATTCGAAGAAATAGTACTATTGCTGGTTGCTGTCCAGTTCAAAGAAGCATACGGTTTATCTATTACTAAGGCGATAGAAGAAGAACTTGAACGGTCTGTGACATTGAGCAGCGTTCATACTGCTTTGTACAGGCTGGAAGAAAAAGGCTTCGTAAAATCAGAAATAGGCGGTGCCACCAGTGAAAGAGGTGGTCGTAGAAAAAGACTATTTACAATCACTGCTACAGGCTTGAAGGCTCTGGAAGCTTCCAGGGAAGTTAGAAATCAGCTTTGGAATATGATACCGAAAACAGCTATGGGTTGATGGAAAAGAGAAACAACATACACCCTCCAAAGCTTGCAGATCGTTTTTTTGAATGGTATTGCAGGAATGAATTACAGGAAAGCATTCAAGGGGATTTACATGAAGAGTTTTATTCCGAAGTGGAATCGAGAGGGCTCTTCAAAGCCAGGTTAAAGTACTGCTTGAATGTGATTCGGTTTATTAACAGACATACTCTTAGGAGAAAACCATCAGAAACCTACTATCACTTAACATCGATAAGCATGCTGAAGAATTACATACTAGTTACACTAAGAAGCTTAAAAAAGAACCTCGTTTTCTCCAGTATTAATATCTCAGGTCTGGCTATTGGATTAGCCTCCTGCATCATAATATTCTTCTATGTTCATAAAGAGTTAAACTTTGATGATTTTCATTTAAAACAAGACCGAATTTATAGAGTAACCAACTCTTACGAGAGAGCTTCAGGGACTATCCATTGGGCAAGAACCCCACCTGCCCTGGCCCCGGCAATCAGAACCAGTATTTCAGGTGTAGAAAGAGTTACACAGCTGCGTCATGCCGACGATCATACCTATTCGGTTGGTGAAAATATATTTACAGAAGAGAATGTGTTCTATGCAGATTCTTCTTACCTGGAAATTTTTGATTTCAAAATGGTGAGCGGAGATAAAAGTACTGCTCTGGATGCTCCAAATTCTATCGTGATTACAGAGGAGATGGCTGGAAAGTACTTTGGTAGCGTCAGTCCGTTGGGAAAATCAATTTTATTTGATAATTCTCTGAACTTGCAGGTTACAGGAGTAATTGAAGAGGTGCCAACCAATTCGCATATCGAATTCGATTTTCTTATTTCATTCTCAACATACGTAGTTCCAGATGGATATTTGGCAGATTTAAATAGTTGGAACTGGGCCGGTTTTTGGACCTATTTGGAAATCGCTCCAAATGCTGAGCCTGAGGCTATTAGGAATAGCATTAGTAAACTTTATGACAGAGACGAAAGGGCTACTAACCTTTCAATTAACATAGAAGTTCAACCCCTTAAAGATATTTACCTGGAGTCTGGAAAATACAGCTCTATTGGCGGATCAATCAGGGTAGGGAGTAAGCCAACCATTTATATTCTTATTGTGATTTCAGGACTGGTTTTGCTCCTGGCTGGTTTCAACTTCACCAATCTTTCCACAGCTATTTCATTAAACAGGGGTAAGGAAATTGGAGTGCGAAAAGTGTTAGGAGCCATTCGCGGGAAGGTAGCTACCCAGTTTATTATTGAATCTATCATTTTCACACTTGTAAGCCTGTTTTTAGCCGTTCTGATAGTATGGCTAAGCAGGCCTTATTTTATAAGTGAGATCGGAATAGAGATGCCAGGTGATTTTTACGGGTATTTAAAGTTTTTCCCTCTGTTCTTTTTAGTTACCATTGTAATCGGATTGTTAGCGGGGGCTTATCCCGCATTTATTCTTTCCGGATACCGACCTGTGCAGGCACTTAAAGGAAGTTTAAAAACCAGTAGCTCAGGTAAGTGGTTAACCAAGAGTTTAACAGTATTTCAGTTTGTAGTTTCAATTGGGCTCATCACATTAAGCATCATCATCGTAGCCCAAATGTCATATATCAAAGACAGAAGTCTTGGTTTTGATAAAGAGAATGTTGTTAAGGTACGGATCCCGCGAGATTACATGGAAAACCAGTTTGATGTAATGAAAGCCGCACTCTTGCAAAATCCGAGGATTCTCCATGTCAGTAAGACCAGTCATGGCTTTGATGGAGGTTCGGGAAGTGGAAGTGCCAGAATAATTGGAGAAGATTCAGAAGAAGGGCGCCAACTGGCTTACTATCAGGCTGGTTACGATTTTTTAAAAGTAATGGACATCCAACTTCTCGAAGGGCGTTTTTTCTCAGAGGATTTTGCAAGCGATGAGGAAACGGCACTGGTTCTAAATGAATCATCAGTAAAAGATTTAGGGCTTACTAATCCAATTGGAACCGAGATTAGATTTAATAATAGGGACAGAACTGTAATTGGAGTGGTAAAAGATTTTAATTATGCATCTCTGCATAGTGAAATTGCACCAATGGGAATCGTTATGCCTTTTGCAGTTCCTGATTTAGTAGTTATAAAAGTAGCGCCAGGGCCAATAGGAGAATTAATTACCTCTGTTCAGAATACCTGGAATGAGCTGGACTTAAACTCACCATTCAATATTGCTTTTCTGGATGATACAATACAGAAAATGTATGAGAAAGAAGAAAAGCTCTCAAGGTTGATAACCTTATTTTCGATACTAACAGTCCTTTTAGGTTGCCTTGGGCTTTACGGTTTGGTTTCATTCAGTATCCAGGCAAAACTGAAAGAAGTAGGTATTCGTAAAACTCATGGAGCTTCAATAAATCAGATTCTATATTTGTTAACACGACAGTTTTTAGGATTAATTCTTGTAGCTAATTTGATTTCATGGCCATTAACATACTTTTTCGCGAATGAGTGGCTTAACAACTTTTCTTATCGAATAGGAATAGAATGGTGGATGTTTGCGGTTTCCGGAATTCTGCTCCTGACGATTGCTATGCTTACAATTAGTAACCAGGCAATAAAAACTGCTCTCCTAAACCCAATAACTATTCTCAGAACGGATTAAATTTCACCCATCGAAGTTATTTTTCTCAAGAAGTCCAATATTTATATCTTACTGATAAATTTGGGACGGACTATCAATTAGGTTGAAGGTGAAGAAATTATTACCTGCTTTTCATAAGAGTAAAGACATCGAGCATTTTTTATTCGAGATTACCCTGATTCTTACACTTTCAGTATTCATATTTTGGTGTACATATTCGGTGATAGCAGATTATAGTTTTGTTATCAAAGTAATTTATTTCACAGCACTTTTTCTTTACTCCTCAATATACATTGCTTACAAGCTTGGTCTTTCTTTTAAATGGTCTACAGCTATTTACTACACAATAGCTTTGATTATACTCACCTATAGTTGGCTCCCTGCAGGCGGTATAAGCGGTGCAATCATTCAAATGTTCATTTTGATTTATGTCTCAGGGCTGATGGTGTTGCCATTGAGAACGTTCATGATTTTTATTGCAACATCTTTAGTTATTGTTCTTATCTATGCATACCTGGAATTGACTACCCCGGGTTTAGCAGCACCATACCTGGATGAAATGGATAGAGTCCGTGATTTGTCCATCGCAAATTTTATCACACTATGTATTCTTGGTTACGGATTGTATGTGTTCAAGAAGAACTATTCTGATGATCGAATTCGGCTCAAGGATACGATACAAGAACTTGAACATGAAAAAGAGAAAGCTCTTGCAGCAGATAAGGCAAAATCCGATTTCCTGGCTACAATCAGCCATGAAATGCGAACTCCCTTGAATGGAATTGTGGGATTATCAGAATTGCTCTCTAAGACAGATTTAAACGAAGAGCAAAAAGAAATCGTAAGTAAGCTTTCATATAGTAACGAGATGCTTTACAGCTTGATAAGCGATTTATTGGATATGACTACCATCGAAAGTGGCCACCTGGTGCTTAATGAAAATGAGATAGTCATTGAAAAAGAAATCACGGGAGTTATTGAACTGATAAGGCCAAAACTGAAAGCAAAAAAGAGATCAGTTTCATTAGAGGTAAAGTTCGACTCCAACATACCCGGAAAAGTTTACGGAGATATAAATCGCTTTCGCCAAATTTTGCTTAACCTGGTTAATAATGCAGCAAAGTTTACTGAAAAAGGATCTATTACTGTTAAGGCAAAGCTGGTTAAGGATAATGATGCTGCGACATGGGTTAAATTTTTTGTTATTGACACGGGTAAAGGCATTGAACCGGAAAAACAAGACCATTTATTCGATAAGTTTTATAAGGTTGAAAACGATTCGAATATAGAGGGTAGTGGATTAGGTTTATCAATTACGAAGAACCTTGTTGAGTTAATGGGTGGTACCATTGGCTATGAAACTGAATATGGGCAGGGTTCAAAATTTTACTTCGAGTTACCTTTCCAAAAACAGACTCATGAAAACCTGAAGGCTGAAGCGAACAGAGAGGGAGATGCGTCTTATAGCGACTTAAAGGTTCTTATTGCTGAAGACGTTTTGATTAACCAAATGGTAATCGAGAAAATGCTGATCAACATTGGAGTGAATTATATCGATGTAGTTTCAGATGGGCTTGAAGCTGTTGATAAGGCTGCTAAGGCTGATTATGATTTTATCTTCATGGATATCCAGATGCCGGAGCTAAACGGGATTGATGCAACTAAGAAGATTTTGCAGGATAGTTCTGATGAGCATAAACCAATTGTGGTGGCAGTTACCGCAAATGTATCAGAAAGTGACCTGGAGAAGTACTTTGAAGCGGGAATGGTTGATTCACTTCCCAAGCCAATCACTATTGATATATTGAGAAACCTGATTATCAAATATAAAGGAACTGGTAGCTAAATAAGTGAGTAAAAGCTTTATTTTTCAACTATCTGTGAAAAAGGCTCCCTCATTTAACCTTTCAATCAACCTCTGCTCGTTCACACGTTTAAAAGAGCTTAGCTTCTCTGCATTGAGCGAGGCTAGAGTCATTTCTCGTTTTCCAAGTGCACCCGGCGCTTTACTGATAAACCATCCTGCAGCAGCCATTGAGGCCCTTGCTTTTGATGCAGCGCAATATGTTGCTAACACAGTATCGGTTATAGAAAAAGACTTCAACTTTGCGAAAGTGTCTACTGTCCAAAGTTCCTTATTTACTTCAGGCGAAAAAGGATCATGAAATATGAAGTCGGCTTTATGCTCAATAGAGTCAAGCTCTTCAAAAGGTCCATAAAATAAATGCAGGTTTATATCTTCACCTTCAACTGGAGTAATAGTATTCATGCCTGGCTTTAAGCCGGAGAAGACTTTTGATACTGATTCCCGGACCAGGTCGCTTGCCAGAAAATTCTCGAAATTGAATAATTTAGCAGTATCAGAATCTATAGGGAAAGCTTCTACACTGTAAAAATGAATAGGAAAAGAGAGTTTCTTTGAAAGGTATTGGTCAATTAAAAGAAAAAAGTTAAGGCCAGTACCAAAACCCACTTCGAAAATAGTCAGAGATTCAGTGTCTGGTTCTAAAGCTTTTATTAAGCCTGAAGTCTCAAAAAAAATGTGTTTACTCTCAGAAACAGCTCCATTCGGATTATGATAAAACTGTCCAAATTGAGAAGAGTAAAGTGTTGAAGAGCCGTCTTTAGAAATATGATGTTCCGGGGCTTTAGTCATTACTTTTTACAGTAACCTGGCCATATTTTGAAAATGCAATAATATCAGAACCACCAGAATTAAGTGTTCCCTTAAGATTTGTTTTCTGCTTGGTGCCATCGAAAGTAATACCGGATACTTCCACAAGGCTACTTGCTTTAAGTTCAATATCTGCATTAGTAGAAGAAGGTAGGGCAATCTGAATATTACCAGCTGAAGTTTCGGCAGTCAGGTCATCAGTGAAGTTTTTCATTGAGATAATGATATTACCACCTTGAGTTGAAGCTGCTAATTCACCATCGACGTTCAGGGCTTCAATATTACCGCCCGAAGTTTTAAGCAACATCTCTCCTGTACAGTTTGAAGCTTTTAAATGTCCGCCGCCAGACCTAACAAGGAATTCACCAGAGCAATCTTTAATTGTGATGTGCCCACCTTCAGAAATAGCTGTTACATCACCCTGGATATTATTTAATTTCATATGCCCTCCACCAGTTTTGTATACTTGCTCTCCCTGGATGTTACTCGTTTCGATATGACCTGTGCTGGTTTCAACAACCAATTCAATATTTTCCGGGATGCTGAGAATAGCCTGAAGTTGAATATTATGTTCATGAGTTGAACCTCTGGGTTCAATCTTAAAAACAGCTTCTGAATCAGTTACTTTAAAATCAGGTGAAAGATGGGCTTCTAAATCCTGAGTTGAACTAACCTGACCAGACGCATGAAGAACAAGGCTTGATTTATTATCTGTTGAACCTACAACAGTGATAGAGCCATATGGTAATTTTAAAACAACATCTTCAACTGATGATGCATCAAATTCGTTTAGATATGAATACACACCCGGTGAAGTACTACTCCATTTACCCTGCTCCATGTGCATATTTCGGTTTAATACGATTTGACTCCCATCCAGATCAAGATTAATGCTGATGTCTTCGTCTGTTATTTCACTCAGAGCTTTTTCAATTTCTTCCTGGAATTCCTCTCTCACCTCTGAAGGTAATAAATGGGCCATCCCCTTTAATGATTTAAGGAGTTCCTCTTCATTCAATTCAACATTTTCCAATTCTTTAAGTGCAGCAAGTTCTTCCAGGTTTTTCAGGTCAATGGTCCTGACTGGTGTAGGCTCGGCAGCATCTTCTGGAGTTGGAACAACAGCTACAGCAGCCGTAGATTCAGCTTCCTCTTTCGAGGGCTTTCCGATTAGATAGAGAGCTACAAATATAAAAAGTAAACCAGCTACAATGATTTCCCACGAAAATTTCTTCATACTCTACACATAAAATTAAAAGTCCAAAACAAACTACGAGCAGTAGAATGCTAAGTTACAGAATACTATTATAACTCGTATAATTAGCTAACTATAAAAAACAGCATAAAATGTCTCTGCAATCACAAGTATTGGATCTTGTTACTCAATATCATGATGATATGATTTCAACAAGAAGATATCTGCATCAACATCCCGAAGTAAGCTATAAAGAATTTGAAACTACTAAGTTTATAAAATCAGAGTTGGACAAGTTGGGTATTCCGTACGAAAGCCCACTTGAAACCGGTTGTGTAGGTATTTTAAAAGGTGGAAAACAAT
>JAVKDP010000009.1:0-10160 GCA_040222185.1 Balneolaceae bacterium
TTTGTTTCTTTTTTTTAACTTATCCTGATAATGCAAAAAAAAAACCACTTTTCGACACACTTACAATTCATTTTTAAACCAACCCAACACTCGACTCTACAAGGGTTAAGAATCTAAACAGTCTTACCAGTTTATTGGGGCGGAGTAATCCACCTTTAGCAAGAGCTTATGCCAGTGAGGCCATTGAAATTTCACAAGAGTTAGGGCTTACACGGTTGGAAGCGAGAGCTCAGGGAAATATGGGGATTTCTTATGCGGTTCAGGGGAAGCTTGATAGTGCATTGATATATATGGAAAATGCATTATCACTGTTTACAGAGATTAGTGACCTTCATAGTATGGCAAGGACAAACTCTTCAATTGGGACTATCTACGCCATTCAAACTCAACATGCGAAAGCCATTACTTACCTGTTGGATACACTTCCGATTTTCGAGGAGTTAGGAGACTCTGTAAGTCTTGCTCTTACTTATTTCAATATTGGCCAAATGTATATAGACCAGGGATTATTTTCAGAAGCCCTGGAACGTACTTTGAAATCAGAAGAGATATATGAAGCTATTGGAAGAAGGGATAAAATTCCGGTTACTTCAGCAGCGATTGCTCAATCATTAATGGAATTTGATAGAGATGAAGAAGCTCTTGTGTATATCGAGCGGGGGTTAGAAGAGCTAGAGAATTACGTTGATTTAGTAAGTGCCATGCATTTAAATAATATGGCGGGTCGTATTTATGACAGGTCAGAAGATGATTTAATTGCTAAAGAATTCTATACAAAAGCACTTGGTTACGCTAAGCAGCTAAAATCAACCAGGCTGGCAATTAATATCAGGTATAATCTGGCCGGGATTGAATATCAGTTTGAAAACTACTCTAGGACCAAAGTTTACCTGGCGGATTTAATTTCCACAATCGAAGAAGAGAATCTTGCCGGGTTTGATCGTTTAAAATCGAATGCTTTAGGTATGCTATCTAAAACAGAAGCAAAGTTGGGTAATAACAATGCAGCTTTTGAATACATGGAAATGGCTAAAGCACTATCGGATAGTTTATACGAGGAAGAGAATGCCAAAGCAATTGCTGAGTTGGAAACCATTTATGAAACCGAGAAAAAAGAGAATCAAATTCAGTTATTGGAGATAGAATCCGAAGCAGCCAGCCTGAAATTCACCATAGCAGTCATATTGGGAGTTTCGATTATCGTTGTCATAATATTTGTTTTTTGGCAATATCAACGTAGAAAAACCGAGGAAAGAAGAATTGAACTTGAATCAGTAAAACGGGAATTAGAACAGTATGGAGTTCTCCTGGTAGAGAAGAATAATTTTATGTCTTCTGTTAAAGAGAATTTAGAAGGAATAAAAGGAAGTGTAAAAAGCTATGAAGCTAAAAAGGAATTAAACGTATTGGTTGACTCACTTCACCATAATGTAAATCTGGTAGAGGCTGAAGAAGAGATGTTCCAGAAAATTGAACAAGTGAATTCCGGCTTTTTTATGGAATTAAGACAAAGCTGTACAGATATCACTAAAAATGATGAACGCCTGGCTTCTTTGGTACAAATGGATCTTCGGAATAAAGACATTGCCAATATTCTTAATATTAATCCCCGTAGTGTGAATCAAGCCAAATACAGGCTCAAGAAGAAACTGAATCTCCCAAATGAGACTGATTTAAGGAAGTATTTGAAATCTGTAGGAACTTAGTAGGCTTTATGGCCAATGATTTGTAAAATCAGATTGCTTAAAAATCGATTTACTTACTCAAATCAAAAGTTTTACTATGAAATTACTTTTCCTTCTGCTATTCATCATTAGTTGCGGTTCTAATTCGGTTACTGAATCAGAGATTGAATGTGGCGAAAATCCAATTTTTCTCGAAAAGAATGGAATAGTAGTTATAGAAGCTGAAAATGTTACTATTTCTGAAGGTTGGGAACTGCAAACCAGTGTTGAGGGATATTCAGGGGAAGGTTATCTGACATGGACGCTCCCGACGAATGTAGAACCAAATAGTCAGGGTTTACTCGCTTATACATTTAAAGTCTCAAACGAAGGAACGTATACCGTTAAAATCCGAAATTATCATCCTTGTGAAGATTTCACTGAGTGCAATGATATCTTTTTAAAAATGAATGATACTGAGTGGAGAAAAAACTTCAACCATACTTTAGCAGAATGGGACTGGAACTCTCGACAGGATGTTGATCATGTGTTTTCGGATGCAAGTTATGAACTAACTGCTGGTACTCATACTCTTTATTTAAGTGGGCGTTCTCAGGATTTTAGTATTGACAAGATTGCCATCTTCCACGAAGCGACTCAAGAGAATGCTTATCAAAATGCTGGTCTTTCAGTATGTGAAGAGTGATAATATGGATTAAAGATTAAGAATTAAAAATTGGGAGAAATGACAAGGACTCAATTTTTAATCTTTAATTACTGAAGGATTTTGAATTTGGTGAGTCACCTAATTCAAAATTCGTGATTCATAATTTCACATCTCTTTAACCCCGAATTCATTTTTAAGAACTGAACGGGCAGCGTGAAATCCGCACATGCCGTGAACTCCACCTCCGGGAGGGGTAGAGGAAGAGCAAATATATAAACCTTTAGCCGGGAGAGCATATGGATCCCATTTCAGTACCGGTCGGGCAAATAGTTGTTTAAAGAACTGAGCTCCTCCATTTATGTCTCCGCCAATATAGTTGGGATTATAGCTTTGGAACTGAGTAGCTGTCATTGTGTTTTTCGAGATAATAGTATCCCGGAAACCAGGCGCATAACGTTCAATTTGATTTTCTATCTGTTCGGTACAATCTTCTTCAGAGCCGTTTGGAACATGACAGTAACCCCAAAGGGTATGTTTGCCTTCAGGAGCCCTTGAACTGTCAAATACACTAGGCTGTGAGATGATCACATAAGGTTTATCAGGATAATTACCTTTCCAGATTTCTTGTTCTGAAAATGAAATCTCTTCCAATGAGCCACCTAAATGCAAAGTTCCGGCTTTCCTGCATTTTTCATTTAGCCATGGAACAGATTCACTTAATGCCCAGTCAATTTTGAATGCTCCTGGACCGTACTGAAATTTCTCCAACCTGCTTTTAAAAGCTGGTGGTAATTTTGAACCAGCAATGGTTGCTATCTGATGAGGTGTAAGATCGAAGAGTATGACGTTTGATTCTTCTATTTGAGCTACGGAAGTAATCATATTCCCTGTTTCAATGACGCCACCAAGTGATTTGAAATACTCTGCCATCGCATAACTAATCGATGCAGATCCACCTTTAGCTATCGGCCAGCCTACAGAGTGAACGCTAGTACCTAGTACTATCCCAAACGAAGCAGTAAATGCTTTTTCTAAAGGAACAATACTGTGTGCAGCCATGCCAGCGAAAAAAGCTTTGAGTTCTGGATTCTTGAAAAGAGAATTAGCCAGGTGTTTCGCTGAGAACATCCCATACCAACCAAAACGAGCCATCGAAAACGGATAACGTACAGAACGGAGCGTTCCGAACAGGTCATTAGAAAGCGTTTCCCAATTATCTGTAAAGCTTTTATACAGGCTTTGATAACTTCTTGAATCTTTCCCCAAACCAAGTAAAGTTTCATCCAGTGATCTCGAAACAGTAAAAGCTTGTCCATCTTCCAAAGGGTGTGCAACAGGTACTTCAGGATGGATCCATTCCAACCCAAATTGTTGAAGAGGTAAGGCTCTTAGAAAAGGAGAGCTAAGAGCAGTAGGATGAACTGCGGAGCAAACATCATGTAAAAAACCTGGCTCTGTAAGCTCAAGAGTCCTCGTGCCGCCTCCAATGGTTTCTTTCGCCTCAATAACCTTTACCGACAGCCCATTCTGCGCCAGGAGAATAGCTGCTGATAATCCATTAGGGCCAGAGCCAACTATAACTGCATCAAAAGAAGCGGCTCTGTTCACAACTACCTAGTTTCCATTAACTGTTTTTTCAGCCAGTTTTAGTGCCTCATAAGCATTCACAATCCCTCCTGATACCGAAAGTGTAGAAAACGGAACGAGTTCTTCAGATCCCGGCCTTACAACATCAGTTGTTGAAGGAATAGTTACGGATTCCATCAGGATTTTTTTTACCTGGGTTGCATCAAGTTCTGGATAATAGGCCATAACCAGGGCAGCTACACCAGCTACAACCGGAGCAGCCATACTTGTTCCGTCATTTTCCTTGTATTCATTATCAGGGTAGGTTGAATAGATTGCAACACCTGGAGCGAAGATATCTACATTGTTTTGACCATAATTGCTGAATACGGCTACAATCTCCTCTCCAGGAGTCCATGAAGTAGCACCAACCGTCATGAAGTTCGTTGCCATTCCGCCGCCTTTGTAGAACTTGTTTGGGAAGGATTCAGTGGTATCAATATCGTTATTATCATTACCAGCGCCATGGATTAGCAATACACCGAGGCTATCCGCAAATCTTACTGCATCATCAACATATTCTTTTTGTGGCGAATACCCTTTACCAAAGCTCATGTTAATTACATCAGCTCCGTTTTCGGCGGCATAACGTATCCCGTTTGCGACATCTTTATCTCTTTCGTCTCCATTTGGAGTGGTGCGAACAATCATCAGCTTTACATTCACTATTCCGTCCATTCCAAGATCATTATTACGAACGGCGCCAACTATACCAGCTACATGCGTTCCATGCTCATTTCTGATTGCACTTACATCACTATTGCCATAGAAGCGGTTAGTGAGATCTTCATAATCATCTCCAACTATATGTCTTGGGTCAAAATCAAGGTTTAAGCCGTAATTTGCCAGGCTTTGATATTGTTCAAGCGCTTCTTCAAGATCTCCTTCTTTCACACCGTTATCTTTTAAGGCAGTCATGAGTTGTTTTGCCTGACGAAGATAGGGGCCATCTAATGAACTTGGTTCAAGGTCTTTAGTTGACAACGAGTCCATGTTACTTTCACCAAGTAACTGCTTGGAGGCATTAACAGCCTGCTCAATCTGGGTTAGCTGATTCAGATTCTCCTGAACATCAATGAACTCTTCGTTATACGCTGCTTTGATTTCCTGGAAGTACTCAAACTCTTCTTGATCTTCAGCACCAACATCTTCAGCTTCTACATCTTCATACTTTGCATTGAGTCCGGCATAGATTCGGGTAAGTTCATAGGTGTCATCTTTTACATGCTTACCATCTGTGCCGCCAATAAAATTCCAGCCGTGTACATCGTCTATATAGCCATTATTATCATCATCAATACCATTACCGGCTATTTCATCAACATTTACCCATACATTACCGGATAGATCTTCATGTTCAATATCTGTCCCGGAGTCGATTATAGCTACAACAACTTCTCTTCCTGGAGTTTTATCTTTTAATAGGTCTTCATAGGCTTTTTCAACTCCAACACCGTAATAAGGGTTCTTGGCGGTAGATAATAAATGCCAATCTTTTGAAGGAGTGAGAGGTAATTCTTTTGAAGCATCTGAAACTTCTTCCGTGTTTGATGAAGTGTCAGAAGTTGAAGTTGAAAGTTCTTTTGATGAGGAGCACCCAAGTACTAAAAGAATTAGAAAGAGTGAGGTTGATTTAGCAGCAAGATTCATTCTTGTGAATATTTGAGTTTATGTTTTAATGCCCTAACTCAAATAAAATAATAAATATTACTCAGAAGGTTTTAACTGTATTAGTAAGAAATCTACTCCAATGGTTATGCCAATAATAGATCCAAGAATGATCAGACTGGCTACAGGTTCCCAGATAATAAAACCGCCAAGGGTTCCCAATACTGCTCCGAGATACTGGATATATTGTAACTGATCATTACTGGCATTCTTTATGAGTTTCTCAAGGCGTTTTTCATCATACTGTCGCAAATTGTCTTCTACCAAAGCATGCACATCAAGTTGATTTATAAGCTTATAGAGGAGGGAAGTTACAAAGTCTTCAATGGTTTCACTATGATCATCAATACGTTCCGGAAGCTTATCGAGGAAGTCGTCCATTTTATTCAGACCTTTTTCAACCCCACCCGGTAATTGTATTAATGCTTCTTCTACCAGGTCCTGCATTTCCTGGCCTTTGAGGAAACTGTAAGCCTTTAATGCTACTCTTTCAAAAGAATTTTTTTCGATTGAGCCTTCAATCTGTGTGATTATGGTAGTAGCAATTGAGCTTCTTACTTCGGGTTTTGCAATCATCTCATCAACATAGTCAACAGCAAGTTTTTTAAGATCAGTTCTGAATCCCGGGTCATCAATTATACTCTTGACGTACTCGGTAGCCTTTTCCCTGTATTTAGTAATAGCCTGTGACTCCTGGATGCGTTTCTTAATAATCTCAGGGTTAATTAAATCCTCTGATACTGCCCTGGCTAATCGATATGCTATGCGTTCTTTCTGGGCAGGTATCAATCCCTGGCCCAAAATAGGCCGTCTTTGAGCTGGTTTAAAAAGCATATTAATAGCTAACCAGTTTGTAAGGAAACCAATAAGCCCACTAATACTCAGTATTCTAAGCAATCCCTGATAGGAGAATTCATAACCAAAAAAAGTGCTGCTTAGCCCATTGAAATCCCAAAAAAAAGATGAGAGAAAACCTATCAGTAAAAATACAGGAAAGATAAACAAGAGCTTAATAAGCCATTTATGCTTCGATTCATCCCTGGGAGGGGGTAAACGTTCTAAGTCAGTAATATTCTCTGAACTGCGTTGTTCAATTTGCTGATTAATTAGACCCCAAAGCTGAGAAGCATACTTCTTACTATTCTCGGTGATGATATTTTTCTTTTCGTCTTCGATAATTTTCATGCTGCACAATTACGAAAGGATAATAGTAAAGTTTAGGTGATAGAAAAAAATTCTGATTCCGGGAATTATTTATAAGAAATTGTTGTCGTTGCAACAATTAATAGCTAATATTGTAGTCGCAACAACAAAGTTATGGCAAAAAAAGATTTTAAAGATTTCTTTCCGAACCCAGAAGAGAAGCTGGGATACCTATTCTGGCAAATCAATATGCTTTGGGTGAGGAAGGTAAACCAGTCACTCCAGGAAATTGGCTTAACACATACTCAGTTAATCACACTCGCAGCTACTGAATGGCTTAATCACAAAAAGGAGTACGTCATCCAGAGAGATCTTGCCGAGAAAATAAAGATTGACCGGATGATGATTTCAAAGCTGGTTAGTAAACTGGTAGACGCGGAGTTACTTACCAAAACTAAAAGCGAAGAGGATTCCAGGGTTACACTGTTAAGCCTATCCGATTCCGGTAGAGAATTACTTATGGATGCGGTTTCTATTATGAAAAGGAATGAAAGAGAGTTTTTTGGACTGGTAGAAGAAGATGTTCCGGATTTAAGATTAAAGCTCAAAAACTTATTGATGAAAGCGGAAGAGCATATGAATGTTGATAAAATTTAATTACTCACAACTCACAAAAATGACAAATAGAAAGCTAACAGTAATACTTGGCATACTGATTTTTATCGGAGCCATTTTCCTATTCAGGTTCCTGGCATCGGGGCCTGCAGAAGATCCGCAACCAATTGGGAACGGCATTTCAGCAATTGGGGTGCCTGTAATAGAAGCTAATCCAACTTCTATAACTTCTGAAATTCCTTTTACAGGAAGAGTGGTTCCTGAAGATGAGATTCAACTTTTTGCTGAAGTTTCAGGAAACCTTTTTAATGGAAGTAAAGTCTTTAAAACTGGCACTTACTTCAGAAAGGGCGAAGTACTTATTCAAATAGATGACAGGGAACAAAAGCAAGCTGTGATGAACCAAAAATCACAGTTTCAATCGTTGATAGCTCAAATCCTGGCTGATATCAATATTGATTATCCGGATGAATATGAGGCCTGGTCTACCTATTTAAGTAATATAAATGTAGAAGAAGAATTGGAAGCTTTACCGACTTCGGATGACAAGAAGTTCAACCTGTTTCTAGCCGGAAGAGGAGTTAATGCCAGTTATTTCGGAATCAAGCAAAGTGAAATCCGTTTGTCTAAATACAAGATTAAAGCCCCTTATTCAGGTGTAGTTACGGAAAACCTGCTCGATCCCGGAACTTTAGTGCGTGCTAATCAAAAACTCGGGCAGTTTACTAAAACGAGTTCTTATGAAATCGAAGCTTCCATCAATGCCAACGATCGTTTTTTCATCGTAAAGGGTGATGATGTATTAGTTATGATTGAAGGAAATGGAGGACAAACACTGAACGCAAGTGTGGCCAGAATCAATTCCAGGATTGATGCTTCTACACAAACCTTATTGATTTATTTGAAAATTAAGGATGGTGATGTTTTGGCTGGCCAATATGTATCTGGTTCTATTGCAGGAGAGGTTTTTGATAATGCTCAAAAGGTGGCCAGTAAATCTATAGTGAGAAGCAATATGGTTTTTGTTGCCAGCGATTCCATTGCAGTCATAAAGCCAGTTGATGTTCTTGCTAGTATCAAAGACAGTTTGATTATTAGAGGGCTTTCAGCTGGCGACCTTGTGATCGATGAGTTCCGTTCGCCTTCTTTTGAAGGAACTAAAGTTGCTCCTTTAAAAAACTGACGGCAGGACTAATTGATGAGAAAAATAATTCAATATTTCACAAAGCATGTAATTCTTGTTAACCTGGGAATACTGTTATTTGTCTTTTTTGGGCTGATAGCTGGATCCAGCCTGACTTCTTCATTCTTCCCTCAACAAGACGTAAGATTTATCAATATCGAAGCTACATTCCCTGGAGCATCTCCGGGTGAAGTGGAAGAAGGGGTAGTTCTTAAAATTGAAGAAAGCCTTGAAGGTACCAAGGGTGTAGATCGTGTGACATCTATTTCAAGAGAAAATTTTGGCTCTGTTACAGTAGAATTGTTACCAAACCGCGATCCTAATATCGTTTTGCAAGAAGTAAAAAATGCAGTTGATAAAATCAGCTCATTTCCGACTGATCTGGAAAGGATTGTGGTATTTAAACAAGAACCAGTGAACCGTGTTGGGGAAATCGCTCTTACAGGGGATGTTTCTCCTTCAACACTAAGAAGTACAGTTGATGCTTTTGAAGATGTTCTATTGGCTTATAAAGGGCTTTCTCAGCTCCAGTTAAGTGGTTTCACCGAACCAGAAATTCAAATTGGTGTAAGTGAAGACAGGCTTCGTGAATATGGTCTTACTTTTGCTGATGTAAGCCGCGCAGTAGCAGCATCCAATATCAGAACTACAGGCGGTATTGTTAGAGGAGAGCGCGTTGAATTTACCATCAGAGTTGACGAAAGAAGTTATTATGCCAAAGGTTTTAATGAGATTGTACTTCGTGCGCTACCAAACGGGACCATCATTCGCCTTGAAGATGTAGCCACAATTGAAGATAAATTCAGTGAAGACACGAATCGAGGTTCACTTGATGGAGTTCCGGCTGTATTTATAGGGGTTACAACCACCAACGAGGAGGACATACTTGCAGCCTCAGAGTTTATAAAAGAATATATCGAAGAATTCAATACGCAGAATAATACGGTTAAAGCTGTTTTGGTGGATGATACTACCATTTCGCTTGTTGAAAGAATTGAGCTTCTTACTGATAATGGACTGCTTGGTGTAGTACTGGTATTCATTCTGCTGGGCTTGTTTCTGCGAATACGTCTGGCTTTCTGGGTAGCCCTGGGAATCCCGGTTTCTTTCTTGGGAATGTTTGTGGTTGCTGCATTTTACGGAATTACGATTAACGTAATTTCTCTTTTCGGTATGATAGTAGTGATAGGTATCCTGGTTGATGATGGGATTGTAGTAGGAGAGAATATTTATCAGAAATATGAGCAGGGGTTACATCCACTAAAAGCCGCTGTTGAAGGTACAATGGAAGTTGTCCCTTCAGTTACCTCTGCAATCCTAACTACTTGTATTGCATTTGGTTTCTTCTTTTTTGTAGATGGGCAGTTAGGTGATTTCTTCAGTGATATTGCTTTTGTGGTTTCGGCAGCATTATTGGTTTCCTTGATAGAAGTATTCCTGTTTTTGCCGGCTCACCTTGCCCATTCAAAAGATCTTCACCAGGACAAAACCGCAGAGCGGAAGGGAGTTCAAAACTGGATTGAGGACAAGTTGTTCTATGTGCGTGATGAGCTGTATGTACCATTTTTGAAGTTTGCGCTTAAAAATAAAACGT
>JAVKDP010000010.1:0-24416 GCA_040222185.1 Balneolaceae bacterium
TGATTCAAAAAAGAATTCAGATATTCTTGATACAACCATCGAGGTAGTAAATAAAATATTGGAAGCTTATCCGGATGTTGAAATCTGCTTAATCTCTCCCAAACCAAGCATTTCAAGATGGAGTTTTAAGGAGCAGTATGAAGAACTCAATGCAATGCTAAATGAATATTCCTCAACTAATGAGAGCATAGCATTTATAGATGTATGGAATCCAATGTTAAACGTTGAAGGAGTTCCACTCCCTGATATTTTCGTAGAGGATAATTTACACATGAATGAAAAGGGATATAAAATCTGGGGTGATATAATCAAGGCATATTTGAATTAGAATATGTCTCCTTCATTCAATACAAATACCTGGAATAAGATTCGGTACTCTGTTTATCAGCCTTTTTACGATATAGTTGATTTGTTTTTTAGACCCTATCGCGTGCAGTCTATCAGTGGGCTAAAGCTAAAACCCAAAGATAAAGTATTGATTATTGGTGCAGGTACAGGGTTGGACTTATACCATTTAAACAATGACTATGAGCTCCATGCGATAGATATTACACCTGGGATGATTTCAAGACTAGTAAGAAGAGCCGAGCACATTGGAATTACAGTAGAGGCGAAAACAATGAGTGCTCATGAACTGGAATATTCTGATGCATACTTTGACGCTGTGATTCTGCATTTAATAGTTGCTGTTATTCCTGATCCGGTGAAATGTCTGGATGAAGCAGCAAGGGTATTAAAGCCAAATGGCAGGTTTACCATTATTGATAAATTTGTACCTGCTGGTACCCAACCCGGCTTTATAAGAAGAATACTGAATATTATTACCGAGACACTCTTTTCTTCCATTGATAGGGATATAGATCAATTGTTAGACCAAACGAGTCTTGTTAAGAAAAACGACATAAAACTAAAGTCTATTTTTAGACTCGTTTCCGGTTCTAAAAACTGAATCGCAATTAATCTTTTTTATTACCTAATGAGTACCTGGGTTCTCTTTCCCAATGGAGATCATATTTGTAAAAATCCGGAAAGCACCTGGTACGCCTGCTGGCAATTCTCTAAACCAGGAATAGCCGGTATAAATAAAATATCCCTGCCCGTATTCTGTAACCAGAAGACCTCCATTTCTTGGAGGTTCACCCGGATCATGACTAGACAGGATAGGTATATATCGGTCATCCCAACTATTTGGGAAATAGAGCCCCCGCTCCTGTACCCACCCTTCGAAATCTTTGGCTGTGATTTTATTGGGGCCATTTATAATGGGATGATCAGGTGCCAGTATAGTAACTTCAGCTTCTTCAACTGCCACCCTGTCTCGAGAGATTTCAAGAGGATAGGGACCCAGAGGAACATTCCTGATCGAAGTATTATACTGAGTTATAACTGTTCCACCATTGAATACATAATCCATGAGTATAGGATGAATCACTTGCATTCGAGGCAGTGTATTATAAGCCCTGATACCAATAATTACAGCATCAAACGCTTTTAAATTATCAGCGGTTATGGTTTCCGGGTCAATAATGTTTACCTGATACCCTATCTGTTCAAGGCTTTCAGGAATAACATCTCCTGAGCCCATAATGTAGCCCAAATGTTCTCCCCTTTTTTTTAAATCGACACGAACTACTTTTGTGTTACTTTTTGGAAATACAGTTTGTATTGGGATGTGATCATACTCAATGATTCTAAAACCCCGATCGTAAGTCGCTCCTTCAAATGTAGCTTCCACACCTATATATGCTTCCTCTTGTTTTTGAGGAGGAATTACCTGGAATGCAATGGTATGCTCCTCGCTTTTGCCAGATAGTGTATAATCAGCCTGGGCAGGGTTCGATTTCCATCCATCAGGTAGTGCCAATTTGATTGTGCCTTTTATATCATCACGCCCTGAAGTAACAACTACATTTGCCATTTTAGGTTCATTATCAGGAAATATAAGTACACCCTCCTTTATGCTGGCCATAACAGGCGGAGTAATAACAAAGGGTCTGTAAAACTCACCTTTTACGCGATCAGTAGTTTTATGAATGATACCTGTTTTATAGCTATATGGTTTACCATCAACCTGAAGGTTAAAAACAGCGCTCAATGCAGGAGTATTTTCTGGTAAACCTACATCCATTTGATCTTCCACCCGGTATCTACCTAACTCAGCTTCCTCAACCAGCCAATATGGTTGAGAATAAGGCATATTTTCACTGATCAAGAGCGTATCGTTTCTCCTCAAGCGGCTATTATCCAGTAATGCCTGGTTTAAATTAATAGTTCTGTTGAGCTCAGGAATCTCAACTGATGTGAGTGTAACATCAATATCCGACCTATTTACGGCTTCGAAATAAATTGGAACATTTTCTCCAGGAACTGCACTAAAATTCCTAGCGGCTACTTCTAAATACAAACCCATAGCCGATTTTATCACCAAGTCCAACTCTTTTAGTTTTAACTCTTTCCAATACAGGTCTTCAATTTGCATTAGTTGTTCCCTAGCCTTCATTAATAAAGGAACAATGGCAGAAGGATTTTCAAAATCGAATAGTTGGTTAGCCTCACGAATTAATGCACCAACAGCTTGCCCTCCCTTTACACGGTTCCATGTTTGATCAATATTACTGAAGATATCGCTCTGAGTACCGGGCTCACCCTTCCATAGATACATAAGTGTTCGATTCTCTCCTCTTGAACCGGTTCTTCCAAAGCCTTGAGATTTATGTTCACTACGACCAATTGCTGATACTTCACCATAAGACTTGCCAAGAAGTTCATTGTAAGTTCCAAGATCCACTGCAAAAATACCTTCATCACCCTCTTTAAATGGAGAGGAAAAAGATCTTCCAAAACTATAGGTATTCCAGTAAAGAGTCTTAGGTTGCCATAATTCTACATATTTAAGTTGTTCCGGAAATGCATTTGGGTCGTTAGCTAGATCGAAGGCTTCCATAGCCAGACGGGCTGAAGCAGTGTGATGGCCATGCATTCGCCCTCCTTGTACAAGGGTTGTATCGAAACGTGATATGATGACATCAGGCTTAAACCTTCGGATGTTCCAAACTACATCAGCAAGTGCGTTATCTTTTCCCCAAACATTAAACGTTTCAAAAGGGTTTTTGGAATACCCAAAATCGTTCATTCTGGTGAATAACTGTTCTCCGCCATCATGTCGCCTTGCAGCCAATAATTCCTGGGTTCTGATAATTCCGAGATATTCTCTTATGTCTGTACCAATCAGGTTTTGTCCACCGTCCCCCCGGGTCATAGATAAATAAGCAGTTCGCAGGTTTCGCTCTTTTGCCATATAGGCAATTAACTGAGTGTTCTCATCATCAGGATGAGCAGCTATATGCAGGACTGTTCCTAATACTTCAAGCTTATTCAGAGCTTGCTTAATTTCAGCTGCATTCAACTTTAAGGGTGCCTGGGCATATGAAAAATTAGAAGCAGTTAAAATTGCAAAAATAAAAGTTAGGGCTCTTTTGGTAAGTTGCATAATATTGGAAGTGTGTAATCTCGACTATAATGTTGCCGAATATATGAAGTAGCATTCAGCTTGTCGATGAGGAATTTGTAAATGGTTTACACCTTCACTTATTTCGGTTAATATTCGTCTCAAGGAGTTGAATAACAATTTCCTCTAGTTTTATTCCTCCATATTACTTTCATTGAATAAACTAACTAGATGAACTTCAATGAAGTACCTGACCCTTTCCTCTTCTTTCAATGATCTTTAGGAGCCACTATGAAACCTCTACTTATATTACTGTTACTTGTATTTTTCTTTTCAGCATGCAGCTCTGAACCTTCACCTGATCGGCTTGAACGCATTTCATATGTAAGCGAGCTCGGAGGCCCAGAACGTGATTACTATGTATACCTACCTGTTGGTTACGATTCTGGGCCAGATAAAACATGGCCTGTTCTGATGTTTCTTCATGGAAATGGTGAACGTGGGAATGCAAAAGAAGACCTTCCATTTACCATGGTTCATGGACCACTCTTTGAAGCATGGTCTCAAAAAAAAGAACTTCCGTTTATCCTGATTGTCCCTCAGCTTCATATGTTTGGGTTAGACACTTTAGGTATCGATTACCTAACCAACAGGGATGTTTCAAAAGTACCACAAAGGCTGGAAGTAGGTACTCCGGAACGAGAGCCTGATTTTGGCACTCCTTATCCAATGAGTGGAGAAACTCATATAACTGAATTCAGTGAAACATTACCTCTTAGTGAGTTTGGCTGGGACAGAGTTCAAAACGACTTATTGGGAATGATTGATAATGTTCTGGAGAACTATAACAGTGATTCCAGGAGAGTTTATCTCTCAGGTTTAAGTTATGGAGGGTTTGGGACATGGTACATGGGAAGTCATTATCCTGATCGCTTTGCTGCTATTAATCCGGTTGTTGGTTGGGGACATCCATCGTTGATGCCTACTATAGCGGAACATAATTTACCAGTCTGGGTATTTGCAGGAGGAAGAGATAAAACCGTGGATAAAAAATACTTTTTTGCCGGAGTAAATTTGCTTGAAGAATTGGGGCACTCTGAAGTTATCTTTACTATTCATGAAGATATGGGTCATGATGCATGGAGACGAATTTACGAAGGTGATGATGTATACACATGGCTGCTGAAACACAAAATAAATTAATATATGCACCCAACACTTAGCTCATTCTATGAAAAACAGGAAGAGCCCTCCAGGAGTTGTTCATATGCACTAAGAGATATAATCCTGGATTTCGATGATAGGTTAAAACATGTTCCCAAGTACGGTATGCCCTGCTTTGTATTAGGCAAAAAGCATTTCTGCTATCTGTGGACAGACAAAAAAACCGGTTATCCTTACATACTTATCGTTGAAGGAATGAGCATTAACCATCCTCTTTTAGAGACTGGCGACCGTAAGAGAATGAAAATTTTCAGAATTGATCCTAATGAAGATATTCCTGTAAATACTATTCATGAAATTTTTAACTTAGCCCTGAAATTTTACACATAACTGGGTTAGTGCAGCAAAGTCTTTATTCAATTTTACTTGTCGTTTTTTTATCGGGAATTTATGTTTCATGCAATGAAATTCAATCCAAACCAATTGAACCCGAAAAGATTGAACCCTTCATAAGCGACTCTATAACCCAGTTTCTCAAGGATTTTGACCAGGAGTTTGAGAGAGAATTCAGGCGACAAGGTATTCCTGGTGGTGCAGTTGTAGTGGTAAAAGGCTCCAGGATTATCTACCAGAATGGATTCGGGGTTAAAGAAAGAGGTACTCAGGACTCCGTAGATATTAACACGGTATTCAGGTTAGGAAGTGTTTCTAAAGGATTTGCTTCAGTATTAGCAGGTACAGCTGTGGATAAAGACTTTATTGATTGGGAAGATCCGGTTACAACTCACCTTCCGGATTTTGGATTAAATGATCCCGATCAAACAGAACGAACGCAAGTCAGGCATTTATTGTCTCACACAACCGGGTTGCCACGTCACGCTTATACAAACCTTGTTGAAGACGGTCTGTCTTTAAACAGGATTATTCCCCGGCTTAAAGATGTTGAACTGATTAGCGAAGAAGGAGTTCAGTTCTCCTATCAAAATGCCGCTTATGCTGTTATCGAGAAAGTATTAGAATCAAAATACGATACCACCTTTTCTGGTTTGCTTTACCAGGAATTATTTGAACCGATTGGAATGACTCAATCTTCTTCCACACGCAATGAATTAAGAGAAAATGAGAACAAAGCCTTGCCCCATCTCTACCATTCACGGCGCAGAGGACTGGTTCCTGTTCCGATCACCAGGAAGTATTACAATGCTATTTCAGCCGGAGGAATAAATGCTTCTATTTCCGATATGGGAAAATGGTTATTACTCCTCACTGGAAATAACCCGGAAGTGATTTCAGATGAAGCACTGGATTATATTTTTGAGCCTGTAGTAACTATCGGTAACCGAAGGTTTAGCCGTTACTGGGAAGGCGTTAACGAATCGCATTACGGTATGGGTTGGAGAATCCTGGACAACGACGGTCAGAAGATTATCTATCACGGTGGCTATGTGAATGGATTCAGAAGCGAGATTGCATTCGATAGAGAGAACCAATTGGGAATCTGCATTCTTTTCAATTCCTCAAATAGCTACGCGCTAAGGGCTATTCCAAAGTTTTTTGAAGGTTTTAAAAACGCAGATACTACCTATACTTTAAATCCACTTCCATCAAATTAATTTCATTTTAAATAAACTGACATAAGGTTGTCAGTACCGGTCTTTAATTTTGATTTAAACTTCAAATACAATAAAAGGATCAAAATGGAAGATGGAATGGTTATCGAACTGGTGCAATTCAAAAAGAAAAACCAGTTTACTGACAAAGAACTAATAGAAGCGGGTAAAGCAATCAATTCAGTGCTATCAGATTTCCCTGGGTTTATTACAAGGGAACAGGCTAGATCAGGCGCAAATGATTGGCTGGATATTGTACATTGGAAAAATATGGAATGTGCTGTTAATGCATCCAAGGAAGTAATGAATATTGAGATATGCCTTAGTTATTTCTCGATGATTGAAGATGAGACAGTACAATTAAAACACTTTGACAGAACAATAAATAGTAAAGAGAAACTCTGATGTTATGAGCACCCCAAAAAGTATTTTATATATAGCAATGACCCTTGATGGGTACATCGCTACAGAAGACAATGATCTGAGTTTTCTTGAAGCTTATAATGATGGTCCTGATGATTATGGGTATTATGACTTTATTGAAAAAGTTGGAACAATAATCATGGGTCGGAAAACCTATGATATTATCCAGGGTTTTGATATTGAATGGCCTCATAAAAAAGAGAAATGCTATGTCTTGTCAAACTCAAAGTCAGGTAAAGATGAAAATGTTGAATTCTATAATGGGTCATTACCCGATTTAATTTCTTCTATTAAACAAGAAAACTCGGGTGATATCTTCATAGATGGAGGTGCTGAAGTTGTGAAACAGTTTGCTTTGAGCGGGCTGATTGATTTATACATCATTTCTGTACTTCCTGTACTTCTGGGTAGTGGAATACGATTATTCAAAGATGGTAGGCCTTCCCAGGATCTAGAACATATCAAAACAGAATCATATGAAAACGGACTCGTGCAGGTATGGTATTCAAATAAATCTTCCTGAGCTACAAGATTGTAAAAGTTAAGCCCTATCTTTGATGTTCTGAACTCCATCAAAAAGGTGCCTTCTTTGAATAAAAAACTAACGATTACCCGCTACCCTGCTACTAAATTGAACTCATTGCAGGCCTGGAACGCTGCTGATATGTTCATTCTGAACTATTTGCGGGATGAAAAAATCAATATTAATGGGCTTTCCATTTCTAATGATCGCTTTGGATACCTGGCTACGAACCTGGCTTCTCATAATCCAACCCAGGTTGTAGCTTATAAAAGTCAGGAAAAAGCGATACAGCTAAACTATGAGACGAATGGGTTACTATTTGATGATTCAAAGCTCGTAAATCCTTTGGAACAACTAACCGAACCGATAAACATCAGCCTTATAAAAATTCCTAAATCGACAGAACTATTTGGTCTTTATCTGGATCAGGTTTATTCAGTACTTCAAGATGATGGAATAGTAGTCTGTGGTTTTATGACCAAGTATTTCAATAAAAAGATTTTGGAAGTTGCCGGGTTATTTTTTGAAGAAGTTCACCAAAGCCTTGCATGGAAAAAATCGAGATTACTGATCCTTAAAAAGAAGAAAAACGGAGTTAATTTTCAGAGAGAACACTCTCTTTCATTTGATCATAAAAAGACCGGACCTGTTAAAATTAAGCAGTATGCCGGAGTATTCTCTTCGAATAATATCGATTATGCTTCTCAATTCTTTATTGACCATTTGACGGTTGAAAATACCGATCATAAAGTTCTGGATATTGGTTCAGGTAATGGTGTGTTGAGTATAGCCGCTAAAGCGTTACAAGAGGATGCTGAAGTACATCTCGTAGATGATTCGTATCTGGCAATAGAGTCTTCAAGACTGAACCTTAAGGACAAAAAGATACACTTTTATTACAACGATACCCTGGATGAGATTGAATCTGATTCCATAGATTTAGCTATTTCGAATCCTCCCTTCCACTTTGAGTTCGAAACGAATATTGAAATTCCAGTTGGGCTTTTTAAACAGATACACAGATGCCTAAAAAGTGGTGGGAAGTTCAAATCAGTAGCAAGCAAACATTTGAATTTTAAAACACACCTGGAGCCTTTGTTTACTTCAACCAGGATTGTTGCTGAAAACTCGAAGTTCGTGATTTACGAAAGTGTGAAATAGCTTGCACTGATTTATTTCTTCTCCAGCAACCCGCTGTCTTTCATCCAGGCTTCTAATCTGCCCGACCACGAGCTTATTCCTTCTAAATCAGATCTATCTCCCATATTAAATGCGTGATCTCCATGAGCGTAAATGTGAGCTTCAAACGGAGCTCCTGCTTTTCGATAAGCCAACAAAAGCTTGATAATTGGCTCAGAACAACATTCATCATTATTTGAAACTACGCCAAAAGTAGAAGGAGCACTTGACGAAACTGCATCTGGTACAAAAAGTGGCCCCGGATAAACTAATACCTGGAAATTTGGCAATGAACTAATCTTATCAACTTCATCCGCAATTGTTTGATGTTCTGTTCCGTCTCCATAGGCTACTAAAGCTGCGGTCTCTCCTCCAGCTGAAAAACCTACTATTCCAATTCTGTCAGGCTCAAAGCCCCATTCTTCTGCATTCATTCTTGCAATCCGAACTCCACGGTGGGCATCCTGGGCATTATGCGTTTCAAGTTCATATGGTGACCCTTCTTCCCTTGCTAAACGATATTTTATTACAATTGCGGTAACTCCAATTGAGTTAAAGAACCTTGCCGCTTTAACTCCTTCAGAGTTATAAACAAGGTTCATATGTCCGCCACCAGGGAAAATTACAACTGCTGTTCCATTTGCAGTTTTGGGATCGGCCAGAAATACGTTGGCTGTCGGGTTATGAATATTTCTTACCCACCAATCGGCTGCTTGCTCAGGTTCGTCTTTTCGATCTTCAAAACCCGGTGCTCCGTTTTCCCAAAGAGGTACAACAATTGGATTATTTTGAGCTTGTATTGATGAAGTAAAGAACAGCAAGAAAAGAAGAACAAAAGAAACAGTTTTTCTCATAAGAGTCTCCATATGAATGAGTTTTGAATTTCGCCCAAAGTATTGATTAGCAATACAAATTCACATTTAAAATCTTTACTCATTTAAATCAGGTTATCCCGGGCTTGATCCGGGATCTTTGTACAATTTCCAAGCTATTTCTTAAGATCCTGTCCGTAGGACTCCATGGGAGAAACAAGTTCAGGATGACGTGTTTATTTTACTTGTTCATACTCTTAATATTCAAGCATGAACAAATTTCAGAATGTTAGCTTCAACTCAATCGATGAATTCCTGGACTACCTACCAGAGGATGAACTTGTAATTGTGGAAGAATTACGACGATTAGTTTTTGAGTGTATTCCTGATATAAAGGAAAAGCTTTCCTACAATGTCCCATTTTTTAAAAGGAACAGAACAGTATGTTTTATTTGGCCTGCATCTGTTCCCTGGGGCAAAGTTGAGCGGAATGGAGTGCAATTAGGGTTCACTTCAGGTCATTTAATTAATGACTTTGCAGGATATTTGAATATGGGAACCCGCAAAAGTGTGGCCATAAAAACTTTCTTTTCTATTGATGAGATTGAATCAGATTTATTGAGAGCATATTTTTTTGAAGCCCTTGATGTTGATGATAGGTTCAGGAAGTAGTTTGATACCAGAAAAACTAAACCTTCCACCCTTTATTCCGTAACTTCGTTCTAATCACTAACTCAATCTCTCAGTCATGAGTCTATTCAGATTAATAGTATCCATCTTCATCCCTCCATTAGGGGTTTTCTTAACTGTCGGTTTAGGAGGAGCTTTCTGGCTTAATATCTTACTCACTTTACTTGGTTATTTCCCGGGCATTATTCATGCTGTTTGGGTAATCGCTAAACATGATAAATGAACTATAGATCTTTAGGGCGGTCTGATTTATCTGTTTCTGAGATCAGTTTTGGCTGTATGTCACTTGGTACTGATCAGAATGCAAATACTGCTCTCCTGCTTAAGGCTTATGAGTCAGGAATTAACTTCTTTGATACTGCAGACCTGTATGATAAAGGCTGGAATGAAGAAACGGTTGGTATTGCGCTGAGACCAGTTAGAGATAATGTCATTATTGCCACTAAAGTAGGGAATCAGTGGCGAAAAGACGGCTCTGGCTGGGACTGGAACCCTACAAAGAAACATATTCTAAAGGCTGTTGAAGAAAGCTTGAGACGGTTGAAAACAGATTATATTGATTTATATCAACTCCACGGGGGAACCATTGAAGATCCAATTGATGAAGCCATCGAAGCATTCGAATTATTAAAAGAACAAGGGAAAATCCGGGAGTATGGAATCTCTTCAATTCGGCCGAATGTAATACGTGAATGGGTAAAAAAGTCAAAATTATCATCTGTAATGATGCAGTACAGTTTACTGGATCGAAGGCCGGAAGAAGAATCTCTTGATCTCCTTCATGAACATAAAATTTCAGTTATAACAAGAGGTAGTTTGGCTAAAGGAATGCTCGTCGATAAAGCTCCAAAAGACTACTTTGGATACACTGCTGAGCAAGTAGAAAAACTCCAGAATGCTGTTCAGAAGGCTGGGAATCCTGTGGGAGTATCTCTTCAATTTGTATTACAACATCCAGCAGTAGCAAGTGCAGTAACTGGTATCCGAACCAATGCTCAACTTGAAAGTGTGATTTCAGGAATGAAAAATGTAGTTTCCGGCTTAGGGTATAATGGGTTAACTAAATTGGTTAAGCCAAATGTTTATGAATTACATCGATAAAACTACTACGTGACTATAACTTATATAAGAGAAGAAAAGGAGCTGCAAGACTGTATTACACATCTTTCTGGTAAATCCGAGATTGCAGTTGACCTGGAATTTGATAAGAATCGGTTTCGATACGGATTCAATCTCTGCTTAATGCAGATTGCTTCAGATGAAGAATGCTATTTAATCGATCCGATAGAAACTGAACTTGCTATCGAATCCATATTTCCGGTTTTAGAAAATGAAAACATACAGAAGGTTGTATTTTCATTTGGAGAAGACATCAGGTTATTACACTTGATAGGCTGCGCTCCCAAAAACATCTATGATCTAAGTATTGTTACCTCTTTATTGAACTTCCCCCCTGCATCATTAACAAATTTGTTACTGGATATCGCGGGTATAAAAGTCGGAAAATCTTCTCAACAAAGTAATTGGTTTAAACGACCTTTATCTGACGATCAACTTAATTATGCAGCAGAGGATGTAATATATCTTCTAAAGATGAAGAAGCTGTTGCAAGCAGGAATCGAAGAAAAGAATATCGAGAGCTGGATTGAACAAGAGAATGAACATTTCGAGTCAGCCAATTATAACGATATTAACCACAACAGCTTTTTAAAAGAAAAAGATAAAAATGGTTTTTCGAAATTTGAATGGCATACTTTTACCCGCCTTATGGAGTGGCGTGAAAGTATTGCAGAACAGATGCAGCGTCCCAGCTTCATAATTATTGACAAAGAGTTTTTATCTGATGTAGCTAAAACGCCCGGGAAGATTCATCGCTGGAATAATATTAAGTCCATCCACAGAAAGCTTAAAACCGTTGAGTATATTACCCGTGCTAATAAAGTATTAACGGAAGCAATATCTGAAGCAGAAGACCTGGGCTTATCAAAAACTGAAAAGGCTTCTAAAACGTTATCTCGTGAGGAATATCTAGAGTATAAGGCCGAGCAGAACAAAATTAATTACATCAAAAAGTCTGTGTTTAAGCCAATTCAAACTGAAATAGCCCAGGAATATGGTGAATACACCAAAACGGCTATTCTAAGTAACAGGCTCATTAAAGAGATGATTACGGGTAAAATGGAAAACCTGCTTCCTTATAAAAAAGAGCTCTTCGAGAGATATGCGGCCAAGCTCGATCAGGATATCACAGCTTATACAGAGAATTAAATAATCAACGAATTAAAGTGGCAATGAAAGTTTTATTCATAGGTGGAACTGGAAATATAAGTACTGAAGCAAGTAAACTGGCAGTATCGCAGGGTATTGATTTGTACTTATTAAATCGAGGTACATCAGGAACTCAAATTCCTGGTGCTAAAACTATTATTGGTGATATCTACAATTTTGATGAAGTAAAAAAGGCTTTAAAAGACCATACATGGGATGTTGTTGTAAACTGGATCGCATTTATTCCTGGTCACATCAGGTCTGATATAGAACTGTTCAAAGGGAAAACAAAACAGTACATTTTTATTAGTTCTGCTTCTGTATACCAAAAGCCCCCTACCTACCCAATAATTACAGAATCGACTCCACTTTATAATCCGTTCTGGGCATACTCAAGGGATAAAATTGATTGTGAAAATGAGCTAATGAAGGCTTACCAGGAATATAATTTTCCAATTACCATCGTCCGCCCTTCTCATACTTATGATAAAACCATTCCTTTAACTATTGGAGGCTGGACTGAATACACCGCTATTGACCGCATGAAAAAAGGTCAAAAAGTGATTATCCAGGGCGATGGAACTTCTCTGTGGACGGTAACACATTCAGAAGACTTCGCGAAAGGCTTTAATGGATTAATTGGTAACCAAAGGGCAATTGGCCATTCAGTACATATTACATCAGACGAAGTATTAACATGGAATCAAATCTACCAGGCTGTAGCAGGTGCTGTTGGGGTTGAGTTAAATGCAGTTCATATTACTTCGGACTTTATCAGTTCCGTTGTACCAGGCGAAAAAGACGGATTATGGGGAGATAAATCTCATTGTGCTATTTTTGATAACTCAAAAATCAAAAGTCTTGTCCCTGGATTTACTGCTACTATTCCATTTAGTGAAGGGATAAAAAGAACATTAAGTTGGTTCGAAGCTGATCCAAAACGAATGATAGTCAATGAAAAGACAAATGCAATGATGGATAAGATCATTAATGCGTATGAGCGTTAGTATTCAACTACTTATAGCTTTATTATATCTACATGAAATACTTCCAAAAACTAACTCTGGGCATACTCCTCTTCTCGTTTATCATCCAATGCTCTGATAAATCCAATGATTTTGATGATTCTAAATCTCAACAGTTCCGAGTTCTGGAAGATATCCCTCAGCATATCCAGGAGCTAGAGAATGTTACAGTTTTTGCGGGAGACTCTGAACCCCGATATTCCATTGAACTAATCCAGGAGCAGGTTTTTAGTATACCAAGAGAAACTGAGTTCTCAAGAATTCAACGTTCTGCTGTTGATGATCAAGGAAAAGTCATCATTCTAGATAGCGACTTTTCCCGGACATTTCCTTATTTGAGCCAGTTGCATGTATACAACGCTGACGGATCATATCACACTCAAATTGGTGGCCCGGGTGAAGAACCTGGCGAGTATGGTTTGTTATTTATTGTTGAAGTTAAAGCTGGTAAAGTGTTTTTGGTTGACTTTACTTATGAGCGTTTGAACGTTTACAATGCCGACGATTTCTCTTTTGAACGATCGACTCAGATTGAGCAATGGGCTATCATGGAACATGAGTTCGTTCAGGGTTTAGGATTTCCGGAAATTAAAACCAGGAACGACGGAAATCATCTTGCACTATTCGGTGATGCGGATGATCACTTAATAAAATCCCTGTTGATGGACACAGATGGAAATGTACTGGATTTTGAACCTCTGACATTCCCAAAAAGGAAAACTGCAATAACTGCTGGCTTTAATATGATGCCTTATATGGGAAGAACTGTAATAGCATTGTCGAACGAAGATGATCTATACTCTATCTGGACACAGGATTTCCTGATCAAAAAGTATGATGCGAATGGCATTTACCAATCTGCTATTTATTACCCGATAAAAGGAGCATTGTTTAATCCCGATGAATTTGCTAAAACACTGAAGTTTAAAACACGCGGTATCATGGAAGTGTTCAAGGTTAATGATATAGAGGTGCCTGAATCGTTTACTATCTCCGAAGATATGAGGGTTGATGATGAAAACAGGATTTGGGTAGCTATACCTGCCGGAGAAGAACGCGAAAGTTACGAATGGTGGATTCTCGAAGAATCCGGAGAGCTCCATGCAAAACTTTTACTTCCTAGAGAACAACAGATTTTTGATATCAAAAATGGATATCTGTATAGCAAAAGAAAGAATGAAGAAACAGATACAGAGTCGGTTATTAAGTATCGAATAAATCTTACAGAAAAGAATTAAAAAATCACTAATGTTGATCTGTGCCAGCTAATTTTAGCTTTTCTTTTGACAGTGCTTCATAAAGCTTTTCTTTCTCAATAGGCTTAAGAAGAAAGCCGTCAAAGAATAAGAGATAGTCAGGTTGTTGTTCTGCGGTAACATCTGCAGTTAGCGCATAAATCGGAGTCTTCAGATTAACCCCCTTTTCTTTCTTGATTCTTTTAGTTGCTTCAAATCCATCCATTTCCGGCATATGGATATCCATTAAAATACATTGGTAGCTTTTTGAGTTAGCCATTTCAACTACTTCCAGCCCGTTTTTAGCATGATCAAATGCTACACCCCAATTCGTTAAAAGCTTGCCTAGAACCATTGCATTTACACGGTTATCTTCTGCTAATAGAATGGAAAAACCTTCCAGTACTTCGGAAGGAATGATAGTCTCAATATCTGGTTTCCTGGATTTTTCGAGGTTAAGCTCAAAAAAGAACTCTGATCCTTTGCCCGGGATGCTAATTACTGAAATATCGCTGTTATATAGGTTCACTAACTTTTTAACTATTGCCAGTCCTAAGCCAGAACCTCCAGCTTTACGAGTCTTAACTGTTTTGGGTTGAGAAAAACTCTCAAAAATCTGTTCCTGGAATTCAAAAGGAATACCTTCCCCACTATCTTTTACATTAAACAGGATCGCATCTCTTCCATTTTCATCTGAAGAAAGTTTTTTTACCTCAAACTTTACCTCTCCTTTTTCGGTGAACTTTATGGCATTACTTATGAGATTCCCAATTATTTGCGAAAACTTGGTTTCATCAAGTTTATATGAGTTATGTACTTCAGGATCGACTGAAAGCTTTAACTCAATACCTTTCTCTTTAGCTAAACTATCATAGGTATTGCAAATATTCTCTAGTAACGAATTAAAATCGGTAGGCCTGTTATCTAGGATCACTTTGCCTGAATCCAGTTTAGTGAAGTCCAGGATATCATTAATGATATAGAGCAGGTTTTTGGCAGAGAAGTTAAGTGTATCTATTAGTTGCTGGTCTTCACTGCTTTTACCCTGGGTAAGCATAGAAGAAATTGTAATCACAGCATTGAGCGGAGTTCTGATCTCATGACTCATAGTAGATAGAAATTCTTCTTTCATCCTGGCTGAATGTTCAGCGAGGTTCTTCTTCTCTATAATTTCCGCTTTTTCTTTCTGAAGGCGAGTCTCTTTTTCCAGATTCTCCATCTTCGTAATAATCTCATAACTCTCTATTATTTTTAGAGTTTGAGTATTGATTATAGACTCTTTTTCGGCCAGGTAAATTTCAAGGTATTTGAGTGCTTCATCTGAATCACCTTCTTCTTTATAAATCTGGTATAAAAGATAATTACACTTAAAATTGATTAAGCCGATGTTCTTTTGCTCACCAAAAGCGGCACCTTTTTTGAGAAGTTCTTTAGCCTGCTGGTTCTTACCCCATTTCATGTACAAGTATCCAAGCTTGTGATACACCATGCCCACGCCAAGCTTCTCTCCTGCTTCCTTATGAATATCCATCGCATCCAGGAAGTTCTTCTCAGCTTTGCGGTAGTCGCCTGTTGAAGTATATATTTTACCTCTACCGTACAATGCAAAAGCCAGGCCTCGAATATCACCTGTCTGTTCCTTTATTTTGATAGAGAGCTGAATTAGTTTCATTGCTCTTGGCGTCTGCCCCCTATTCAAATAAATACCCGAAAGTGGATTTAAAACATTGGATTCAAGGTTTAGATCCTTGGCTTTTTTGGATAGCTTAATAGATTCCAGGTACGTTTCTACAGCACGATTCTCATCTCCAAAGTATTCATAAATAGTACCAAGAGCCTTTAATACACGGGCCTGCTGGTGATAATTGTCATGTTTCCGATAAATATGAAGACAATCAATCAGGTACATTAACCCGGAATGCAGGTTATCGGTTTTATAAAAAATCCCGGCGATATTATACTTTGCGTCTGCTACCCCAATTTCATCACCAAGATCTTCGAAATAAGAAATAGCTTCCTCCGATAATCGCATAGACTCATCATAGTCAGCAACAATCATCCTAAAAAGAGCCAGCTTACTTAGGCTTTGACCAATTAAAGCTTTGTCGTCAATTTCTTTACTAAGGATTAAAGCTTCATTTGTAAGATCAACACTTTTTTTTAAATCGTTAATCCTGGCTTCATAAGCTTCATCCAGTAATGATGAGATATGTTCAGCAGTTGTACCCAATTCCTATTATTCCCCGTTAGATGAAATAATATAGGGTACAATTACCAAATCAACATTGGAATTGATTAAGTTTTACGATGCCAGGCGTTACACAAGTTCAATAATGGCGTCGTAAATACCATTTAACTCATCTTTAGTTACACAGTAAGGAGGCATCAGGTAAACCACATTTCCTAGTGGCCTGATAAGATAACCAAGATCTAAAGATGCTTTCTTAATCTCTTGTGCAATAGGGTTTAGATATCCCTCTCCATCTTCATTTATGATATCCATAGCAGCAATTGTTCCTTTTACACGGAAGTTCTTGAGGTGTGGAATATCTTTCAACCGTTCAAAATTCTCGAGATGAGTCTCTTCCATCTCCATAAATGATTGATCGTTTTCAACAAGTAATTTCCAGGACGCTACCCCGGCTGCACAACCTAAAGGATTACCTGTATAGCTATGCCCATGCCAGAAGGTTTTAATAGGTTCATCAGAATTAAAACTCTCATATATATCATCGCTGCAAACCGTTGCACTTAAAGGCATAAAGCCACCTGTAATCCCTTTACTCAGGCAAATAATATCTGGTTCAACCTGGGATTTTAAACATGCAAAATAATCGCCAGTTCTTCCAAAGCCTGTCATTACTTCATCAAAAATCAGCAAGACTTCAAACTGCCTGTTTACCCAATGAATCTTTTGAAGAAACTCCTCGCTGCACATCCTCATTCCCCCAGCCCCCTGAACTAACGGCTCCATCAGGATACCAGCATATTTATCAGGGTTTTCATCAAGGAGGTTTTCCAGTTTTTCAATGATCGCATCTTCCTTAGCTGCCCGGTCAGGATCTCCGATCCATGTTTCAGGAAAAGGAAGCACTTCTACATCAAACATAAGTTCTTTAAACACCTCAGAGAAAATAGAACGCTCCCCTGCCGACATTGCTCCTAATGTATCTCCGTGATAAGCACCTTCAAAACAAATAAAGGTCTTTCTATACTCTCCCAGGTTCTTCCAGTATTGGTAAGCCATCTTCATAGCTACTTCAACCGCGGTAGAGCCATTATCAGAATAGAATAACTTATTCAGGTTCTTAGGAAGTTTTGAAGTAATCAGTTCAGCTAGTTGCTCAGCAGGATCATGAGTAAAACCTGCAAAGATTACATGTTCAAGCTTTTGAGCTTGTTCATAAATAGCTTTAGCAATATCAGGTTGAGAATGCCCATGCAGGTTTACCCACCAGCTCGAAATACAATCCAGAACGGTTCTCCCGTCTTCCAGAGTGATGTAAGCTCCTTGTCCACTAACTACCTTTAGAGGCTCGGGAGTCCCTTTTATAATGGTAAACGGATGCCAAATGTTCTTACTCATTCTTTAATTCCCAAATACTTGTTTAAAAGTTCCAGATAGTGATTCTTTAGTAAACTCTTCAATAGCGCCTAATTCAAAAACCTTTACTTTTCCAAAGTGTTCTATCGTTTCTTTATTACTTTGATGAGAAGGCCCATTCAGAACCACTCCAAATACGTTGATATTTCGTTCTCTAAGAGCCTGGAGTGAAAGAAGTGTATGATTCAAGGTTCCAAGTCCACTTCGTGCTACAAGGAGCACAGGGAGCTTAAATCGATCAATCAAATCAAGCACGGTGTCATCCCAATTGATCGGAACAATAAGACCTCCTGCCCCTTCAACAATAAGATGCCTGGTTTTGAATTCCGGCAAAGCAAAATCATCCAGTGAGATACTAATAGAATCAATGTCTGCTGCTGCATGTGGACTCATGGGAGTATTAAGTCTGTATAACTCAGGAATAATTACATTGTCTGCTGATTCTGAAACACGTTGAACAAACTCCGTATCCGTTTCCTTATCAAGGCCGGCTTGTACAGGTTTCCAGTAAGTAGCATCTAAACCGGACATTAAAAGCCCTGAAACTACTGTTTTACCAACATCGGTATCCGTTCCGGTTACAAAGAATTGTTTAGGAAACTCAATCAAACCATATCCTTTTTTGCAGCTAAATAAGCGATATGCCATTTAGCTTTCACTTTATTATTTACTTTTTTATCCCAGAACTCTGTGAGCAATTTGAGCTGTTTAATACTTAATGATTTCCCGGTAACAGATTTTCCGGCTCCAATCTCTTTGATATGCTTCAGGAAGTCGAGCGAAGAGTCAAAGTCCTGGAAAAGGTCATTCTCATAATAGTCGATCTGTAGCGGCCCTAACGAAAGCTTCACAATCACTTCTTCTATATCAGGCAAAGGGTTTGCAGTGTATGGCAGCCCTAACTCTAAACAGCATTCATACCATTCCATAAAACTTTGGTTTCCCGGGAAAGCGACCAATAGTAAACCACCAGGGAGTAACATAGAGCTTAATTTTTCCAGGCCAATTGCGGTATCTGAGAACCATTGTGCCGAAAAATTACTCACTACTAGCGCATACCTTTCTGTTGTGTCTGTGATTTCATTCACATCTAACACTGAGTAGTCCAGGTTTCCAGCTTTACCAATAGATTGTTCTGTAAAAGCGACCATTTCTTTAGATGCATCTGTGATATGAATATCCCTTGATGGAAACTCCTGCACTATTTGTTCTGATAAAAAGCCGGTCCCGCATCCAACTTCAAGTATTGGCCCTGCTGGAATAATCCCTTTCCAGGGTCTCAGGGATACAATGAGCCCTTCTGCTACTTTTTTTTGGATAACTGCTTTTGAGTGATAGTCTTGTACTGATTGCCCGAATTCTTTGGCGACTTCTAAACCAAAACCGGCTTTACTTTGTGTGATCTCCATACTCTTTGAAAATAGGAATCACAGCACACAGATACGACCAGCAATCCAAAATATTTACAACTGGTAATGCATGTCCACAGCCTTCAAAGTTTTGGTGATTAACTGTTCCTAGAGTATCCAATTCCTTTGCCCTCGAACCTGGTACAATCTTGTCTTCGGACGAGTCCAGTATTACCCAGTTTGAAGAGAATTCTTTAGGCAGCTTTAACCTGGTCTTATGTAGAGAAGCCAAGTCTGTTTTTAACTTTGTGGTATTCATCCAGTTAAAATCCTGGGATGCTGAGGTTTCAGGATAAAAGCAATTACTACGAAAGGCTTGTAAAACTCTTTTAGGGTTGGCTTTGAATTGCTTAACCATCAGGCTTAACACTTTCTTGGATTTACTTTTTTCTCTTCTTTCCAATGGATGAAAAGAGTTAAACCCATTGAAAACCACAATGGAGTCAGCCTGAATAAATAGTTCGATCGGGCACCAATGAACCCCATATGAATGAAGAAATAAGACTTTTGCTTTCGCATTTTCTGAGAATTCAGGATTAAACTCTCCTCCGAAGTAACCCTTGTCAGCAGGTTTGAGCAATACTTCATCAGGAAGCACTTCTTTCCATGAATCCCAGAACGTGCCATCAAATCCCCACCCATGAAAAGCCAGTATCTCTATTTTGCTTTCCATTGTTTCAATAGGTCGAGTAGTTTATCAATGTCTTTTTGAGAATGCTTAGCTGTAATCGTTAACCTGATCCTGGATTTGCCCGAATCAACAGTTGGAGGACGGATGGCCGAAGCCCATATTCCATTTTCAAACAAAAACTTTGAGAGTTTTAAGGTCTCTTCTTCATCACCAATGATAATCGGGATAATTTGAGAATCTGAGTCCCCAGTGTCGTAACCCATTTGGTTTAGAGCGCTTCTTGTTGAATAAATCCTCTCCAGCAATTGCTTCCGTTCTGTTTCCATTCCAGGAATTAGTTCCAGTGAAGCGCTCAAAGCTCCTATTACTGATGGCGGTAATGAAGTGGTATAAATAAAACCAGGGCAAAAGTTAACCAGGAATTCTTTAATTGCTTTACTACATCCTATAAAAGCTCCGAATGAACCAAAGGCTTTACCAAATGTACCTATACTCACATCAATTCCTTCTCTTCCAAAGTTTAAGCCGAGTCCTTTATCACCAAGTACTCCTAATGCATGAGCATCATCAGAATACAAAAGTGCATCATGTTTCTGAGCCAGCGAAATCAACGCATCCAGGTCATTCAGATCACCATCCATACTGAAAACAGTTTCAGTTATGATCCAGATTCTATTATAACTCTTTTCTTCAGCCTGCATTAAAAGAGTTTCAAGATGATTATAATCATTATGATTAAACCGCTTGAATTCAGCCCTGCTTAAGATAGCACCCTGGATAAGGCTATTATGGCACTTCTTATCTGCCAGGATTAACGAGTTTCTGTCTGCAAGGCTGGAAATAATAGTTGTATTAGCCTGAAACCCGGAGTTAAATAACAATGTAGCCTCTACATCGAAAGTATCCGCAAGCTTCTGTTCTAAAGCTTTATGAATAGTTAATGTACCGGATACTAACCTGGATGCTTCAGAACCTGCCCCAAAGTCCTTAGTGTACTCAATAGAGCGATTGATTACCTCCTGACGATCGGATAATCCAAGGTAATCGTTCGAGCAAAAGTTGATCAACTCCTTCCCTTCAACCAGAACTTTGGACGTTCCTTTTACAGGTAAAGCTGAGACAAGTTCGCGAAGTTTATGTTCCTCCTTTCTTTGCTCAAGAGCTGAGTATAGAAAGGAGAGTTTGTCTGTCCTGTCTTTCAAAATGGTTATGAGCCTGTATCAATCCAGGTTGAATCACTTTTAAAGGTTCTTCCCATAGCTCTGAACTGTTGCACGAAAGGTAGTTTCTTTCTTACTGATGGAGCGAATTGAGAATACTCAACCATGAATAATCTATTAGTAGATGGATCATAATAGGTAAAGTTCACAAAAGGCCCTCCCATTGCCCCGTTAATCATTTGCCAGGTTCCCAGTGTTTCATAGGTAAGTAGACGGCCTAACTGGAAAGTGCTGGTTTCTACCGGCCTCCTGTATTCCGTGGATACATATGAATTATCTCTACTTCCTTTTATATACTGTTGTGTTAAAGAATCACGGGTAGCATTGATCCAGTCATTATCAAGGAAACTGATGTCTGTGACATTATCTTTATGCCACACCCACATCCACCTGTCATTTTCTGGTAAAGGCCTGCGGTAAGTTATGAAATCGAGTGTATCTACATTTTTCATGTAATCATGCTGAATGCGCACCATAAACCCATGATCCTGCCAAAGTGAATCAGAGTACTGAGTTTGTTCTTTCTTTTCATACACCTCGTACGTCCAGCGCTGGAGTTCTCTTTCCAGTATATCGTCTATTAAAGCTCTTTCGGAATTAAGGATTTTCTGAGCCAGTGCTGAATCAGAATTGGAACTTAGAATCAAAGCATACTGATCTTTATACCATTGGTCTTTAATGGGAAACGCAAAACTTTCACCTGATCTAACTCTTGATTCTACTCCATCATCCAGGAAAGCACGAACCTGGGCAGCTACATTTGACTCATCATCGATTGGAGCAGCAAAAATTACGTTCTTCATGCTCTTCATTCGTTCTAACTGACTTCTTGAGCGAATATCAGTAAAAACGAGGTCATAGGTTGGATTGTATTCCATACTTGGGAGTGTGCGTACATCCTTGCCAAACGTATTTCGAATAGCTTCCGCAGTTTGACTGTCCCATTGTGTTGAATCCATGATTACCATCACCTCACGGATATTCCCTTTAGCCCGTTCTCTGTAATCGATATTGCAAGCCATTAGCACTGAAATAGTTGCTAAAAGATAAAAGGGTGCTAGTTTATTTAATTTCATACGTGTTCCTGGTTTCCAAATTTTAGTGAATGTACAAAAGAAAAAGTGTCCTTTTTCCAATTGTTCTCGGGATACGATTTTCTGATTACATCAATTAAGGCACTTCCCACAATAAAGCCATCGGCATTTGATGTGATATTCTGCGCATCTTCATAAGATTTAATCCCAAACCCAACCATAACGGGGTTCATAGTCACATTAGTTTTCACTCGTTCTATAAATGATGCTACGGATTTTGAAACCTCTCCTCCATCGCGGGCACCAGTTACTCCTGTTACTGAAACACAGTACACAAAACCATCCGATTTTCGGTCAGCCAGTTTCATGCGCTCATCAGTAGTATTAGGAGCCACAAGGTAGATAATGGGAAGGTTATTCTGCTCCGCGGATTCTTCTATCAATCCGCTTTCTTCTACAGGGATATCAGGAAGGATTAATCCGTCTACCCCAACAGCGGATGCTTTTTCACAAAAAGCTTTAACGCCATATCTCAATACCGGGTTCATATATCCCATTAGGATAATGGGAATTTCTGAGTGTTTGCGTATCTCAGCAACCATTTCCAAAATCTTGTCGACTGAGATACCGTTTGATATAGCAATATCACTCGAATACTGGATGGTTGGCCCGTCTGCTAAAGGATCGCTGAATGGGATACCCAGTTCAATAACATCTGCTCCATTCTTTTCAAAACCCAATACCAGATCAACAGTTGATTCCAAATCCGGAAACCCTGCTGTTAAAAACAGGCTCATTAGTTTCTCTGAGCCTTTGTCTTCAAATTTCTTTGTAATTCTGTTCATTATAAATTCTCTGAAATAGTACCCATGTCTTTATCTCCACGACCCGAGCAATTCAAGATGATAATTTCGTTTTCATTGGTCTGTGGCATAAGTTTCTCTAACCACGCAAAGGCATGAGCTGTTTCCAGTGCAGGAATAATCCCTTCTTTTTTGGATAGCAGTTTTACAGCTTCCATAGCCTCATCATCCGTAACAGAGTGATAGTCTACCCTTTTGGAATCATGTAAATAAGAATGCTCAGGTCCGATGCCCGGATAATCCAGGCCAGCACTAATAGAATGAGCCAGTTCAATTTGTCCGTTTTCGTCGTGCAGTAAATAACTCAAGGACCCATGAAGAATACCGGGAGTACCTTTTGTTATAGTAGCCGCGGTTTGACCTGAATCCACTCCATAGCCAGCGGCTTCAATTCCAATAATTTTTACATCTTTATCTTCTACAAAGGGATAGAAAAGTCCCATAGCATTAGATCCGCCACCTACACAAGCGATAAGATAATCAGGTAGCCTTCCTTCTTTCTCGAGGATTTGGCGTTTTGCTTCATCTCCGATTACGCGATGGAAATTCCGTACCATCATCGGGTAAGGATGAGGCCCGACCACTGAACCGATGATATAAAAGGTGTTATTAACATTGGTAACCCAGTCTCGAATGGCTTCGTTGGTCGCATCTTTAAGGGTTTTAGAACCACTTTCAACACATCTCACTTCAGCCCCTAGTAATTGCATTCTATCTACATTGAGCTTCTGACGAACCATGTCCTCAGCACCCATGTATACAATACATTCCATTCCGAATTTTGCACATGCTGTAGCTGTGGCAACTCCATGCTGCCCGGCTCCCGTTTCAGCAATAATCCTGGTTTTACCCATTCTTCGGGCTAGCAGAATCTGCCCAATAGCATTGTTGATCTTATGAGCACCCGTATGGCAAAGGTCTTCTCTTTTGAGGTAGATCTTAGCCTTTCCATAGTGAGCAGTTAGTCTGTCTGCAAAAGTAAGCTTGGTTGGGCGACCTACATATTCATTTAACAACGAATGATATTCATCAAGGAATTCAGGATCATCTTTAGCTTTTAGATACTCGGCTTCCAGAGCCTGAACTACAGGAATCAGGATTTCGGGTACAAACTTCCCGCCGTAATCTCCGAAGTATCCTCTTGCATCGGGTTGGTTATAGGTTGTTTTAACTTCTGTTTCTGTCATAGTTTTTTAATAAGTCATTCTGAGCGAAAGCGAAGAATCTGCACAACTAAACTTAACCAATAAACTAGTTTGTGTAGATCCTTCTCCGTCA
>JAVKDP010000011.1:0-61766 GCA_040222185.1 Balneolaceae bacterium
CGAATGTAGTAATGTCTATGATTCTATTATATCTCAACTCCGGATGAGTTGTGTTATTTATAATCGTAAATCGTATCCCATCAAAACGTACCAAGCCATCTTCTGTACCAAACCATAAATACCCTTTCTTGGACTGAACAATTGACGAAACTGAGTTTACAGGTAACCCATCTTGTGTTGTCCAGTTCTGGTATAAAAAGCCCTCGTTTATAAAAGAAGGTGGATATTCTTGACTTTGCCCTAATGCCGATTTGTAATGAAAACTATTAAAAACTACACTAATAATTATACAACTATAACTTAGTATATACCTCATGCAATCTAGTCAAATATGTCTATTCTTTAATAACTCCTTCAAAGAGTTGGGAAGCACTAAATAATTACATTTTAATATTTTCTGCGAAATAAATATTACACATTTCTGATGCGAATCTTCTTCTAAGCTAATGAGGTATCGATTTGTAGAATTAATCTAAAAGTTTTATGATATATTCATTCCAATTATCAAAACTAACACAAAAAAGGTACTATGCACGAATTAGGGTTTACGCAATGGTTTGGAATTCTTGAACTTCCATTTCTTTTAGTTTGTATTGTATACAGTTTTAAAACAGCAAGAACATTAAAAGGCGGGGTATTTGGTACAGGAATGATTTACTTAGCCTGGGGGTTTTTAGTAATGGCGGTAGGCCATCTAAGTCTTCAGATCACAAGCATCTTTGGGCTCGATATTTTTGACTGGTTATTATCTCAACCTTTAGGGAAAGTAGCTTGGTTTATTGCTCTTATGACAACATGGGGACTATCTTCTGTTGGCTTCTACAAAATATATCAAGCCAGCAAGAATTAATTTCTCCTTCATTAAAGCCTGTTAGCTCAGGCTTTTAGATACATTAATTTGAATTTCTTTAGAAGCATTCTTGCTTTCTTTAAGAAAAAGGAACGTGCTAAGTCTAAGAACCTTTTTTTTGATGAAAGCATTGATGCACTTTTTACATTTCTTCTCTCCAGGATTGGAACTAATACAGGTTCCAATGCAGCTACTGTGCACATTAATAACTACCTCTCACTTCGTGGAGCTGAGAGAAGAGAAAAACTTGCTGAAAGTTATCTTTTCGCTGAAAAATACCTGACTGATATTGATACAAACTTTAACCTAACAAAAGAAGAGTTACGCTCTCTTGTAAAAGTTCAGTATGCAAAGTTATTATCGATACCCAAATTCGCTCTCATTTTTAAGGAAGAAGAAGAACAAGAGTTTGAACTTTGTAGAACCTTCTTACTTGAAGTTCTCTCTGGCCTTACTGACCTATTAGGAGAAAGCGGAAGCCAGCAAATTCAGGAGTTAAAAAAATATGTGGATGATATTCCTAATGCCTTCCCCAGAAAAAACCCTTTAAATGATGTTACCTTTAACCCTTCGGGTTTCAGTGATTGGGTTCACTTTGTGAGAAAGCTAAGCTTTCATTGTTTTAATATTTTGGCTGAAAAACTCGGAGAGGAAACCGCTCTAAAACGCTATGATAAAGCTTAAAGGGCATTAGCTAATCACTATATCAATCTGGATTCATTTCAGGTTATCATTTCCGTGCTCCCTGAAAAATTGATGGATGAAGATCGTGTTAGCACTCTTACCAAACACCAGATCGAAAAGCTTTTACTTAAAAAAGCTGACCATTTTGAGCGTTTAACTAAGGATCTTTCAGAAAAAAATGCCGAGTTGAGGGAAACTCAAAAACAACTAATAGCGGAAAAAGAAATTGCCGAGTCAGCCACAAAAGCAAAAGCAATGTTCCTGGCTAATATGAGTCATGAAATAAGAACTCCGATGAATGCAGTAATCGGGATGACAGAGATTCTAAAAGAAACTAATCCCAGTAAGGAGCAGCTTACATTTATTGAGACTATTCATAAAAGTGGATACGATCTTGTACATATCATCAATGATATTCTGGACTATTCTAAAGTTGAATCTGGAAAAATGGAGCTGGAAGTTCAGCCCATCAATTTACATGAATTGGTTTCTGAGACAGCTAACCTGCTGGTACTTAAAGCAGAGGAAAAAAATATCGAGCTCATTTACTATATAGATGAAGAGATTCCTCCTGTTCTGCATGCAGACCCTACCAGATTAAAACAGATTTTGGTTAACCTGGTTAATAACGCTATTAAATTTACCAGTGTTGGAGAAGTTGTAATCGAGATTACGCTCGAAAAAAAATTAGCCTCTGAAGCAATAATCAACTTTAAAGTAATTGATACCGGAATTGGCATTCCCGAGAACAAGATCAATCATATTTTTGATTCTTTCTCCCAGGTTGATGCAAGCACAACTAGGAACTATGGTGGCACTGGGTTAGGTCTTACTATCACTAAAAGCCTTGTTGAGTTAATGAGTGGAGAAGTATCAGTAACAAGCACTACGGGCGAAGGTTCAACTTTCAAATTTGTAGTAGGTCTACCTTATACCGCCAGCATTTCAAAGTCACCGCGACACGCTTCTCTTTTCAAAAATAAAACACTGCTTTTTGCAGACCAGAATGCATCTCACCGAAAGTACCTTAGAAAAAAACTTCAGTCCTTAGGCTTCAATGTCAATGCTTTTCAAACTATTGAAGAGTTGATAGCTAATATCAAAGCCGTTCCTGCGGTAGATCTTATTTTAGTTGAAGATTTCTTACTTGGTAACATGACGGACTCTGTTAAAGAAGGATTTGAGCAACTTTTAAAAACGGGACAAATACCATTAATCAAAATGCTTCCCTTTGGTAAGGTGCCGGATCTCAAAAAAGTCAACTCTTTGTCTATCAAACGCCCTTTAAAAAGAGAAAACCTGATTAGTGTATTGACTACAGCACTGGAAGGAAATTCAAAAAAATCACCTAAATCGAGCGCAAAGAAAACCCACGAGCCTAAAGATATCTCAGTTCTATTGGCTGAAGACAACAAGACCAATCAACTTGTTGCCAAAGGACTTCTAAAGAGTATTGGCTACCAAATAGAAATTGTGGATAATGGAGTTGATGTAATATCAAAGTTAGATGAAAAGTACTATGATTTAATTCTAATGGATGTTCAGATGCCGGTTTTAGATGGATTAGAAGCCACTCAAAAAATTAGGGATTTGGAATTCAAGCCTGGTCAACCCATCATTATTGCAATGACTGCAAATGCTATGGAAGAAGACAGAGACAGATGTATTGAGGCTGGCATGAACGATTATTTAAGCAAGCCAGTTAAGAGAGACGAAATCATAGAAAAAATAGAAAAATGGTTTCCTGATAATTAATCTTATGACTATATTTGTGCTGTGAACTTAGCAAAACTTTATAACGCCCATCACACTTTTCATGGTTTCCATCGTGGTCACCATCATATGCACTAATATTCTGCATCCCGACCTAAGTTTCTTGTCCCTCAACACCACACAATCCAATTACACTTACTGAACTGATGAACCGAACGAAAGATTCTTCGACTTCTTTACGCATTGCTATTCAAAAAAGCGGCCGTTTAACTGAAAAAACGATCGACTTGCTACATGGCATTGGGATCGATTTCGATAATTATAAACGCAACTTGATGGTTAAAACCAGGAATTTCGACATTGAGTTATTACTTCTCAGAGACGATGACATTCCGGAGTATGTTCAGGATGGAATTTGTGATCTGGGGTTTGTTGGCGCAAATGAAGTCTATGAAAAAGACGCTGATGTAAGCGTTTTACGTGGTTTAAACTATGGAAACTGCAGACTATCTATTGCTGCACCAAAAGATGGAAATCTGCAGGAAGCTAAAGACTTTGAAGGCAAAACCATTGCCACCAGCTATCCTTTTTTAACCAGGAAATTTTTTAAAGAACGAGATGTCAATGTTGGAATCGTAGAGATTTCAGGCGCTGTCGAGATTACACCGCAATTAGAAGTGGCTGATGCGATATCCGACCTGGTATCAACGGGTGGAACCCTGATCGCCAATGGACTTACTGAACTTTTTACGATCATTGAATCTGAGACTAAACTCATCAAAACGAATAAAGAGTTGTCCCCTGGGAAACAACAGCTCATTGAAAAGTTCCTTGTACGTATCGATGGTTTTCAACAGGCAAAGAAAAGCCGTTACATAATGATGAATGCTCCACAAAGCGAAATTGATACTATTAAAAGTATTATTCCATCAATGAAAAGCCCGACCATAGTCCCATTGGCTGAATCAAATATGGTTGCCATTCACACAGTAATCCCGATTAATAAGTTCTGGGAAGTAATGGAAGAACTGAAAGACGCTGGTGCTTCTGATATTGTTATGTTACCAATCGAAAGCATGATCCTGTAACTAATTATTAAGTTGAAGATTCTTATCCAAAATGAAATCATATCAATATTCACATCTATCACCAGAAGAACGGAACTCTCTTCTTAGGCGACCTAAGATAGATTTCGGAACAATTTTTGAGACTGTAGAACCCATTCTCAAACAGGTTGAATTGGAGGGAAATAAAGCACTCAGAGAATTAACACAACGATTCGACGGAGTAACCCTTGATTCAGTCACAATTAATCCACTAGATGTTGAGGTTACACTTTCCAATGAAGTGAAGTCTGCTATCGACACTGCTTTTGATAATATCAGCCTATTTCATAAAGCTCAGTTCCCTGAAGAACTATCTGTAACCACAATGCCTGGTGTGTTGTGCCGCAGAGTAAGTAAGCCTATTCAAAAAGTGGGGTTATACGTTCCAGGTGGTTCAGCAATACTTCCCTCCACGGCTATGATGCTTGCTATTCCTGCAATGCTTGCAGGATGTTCAACCATTGTATTGGCTACACCACCAAGAGCTGATGGAACGGTAAGCCCTGAAATCGTTTACATCGCACAAAAAGCACGAGTAGAATCCATTCTGCTTGCCGGAGGTGCACAAGCTGTTGCTGCTATGGCATTTGGAACCGAAACCGTTCCTAAAGTTGACAAGATATTCGGACCTGGAAATCAGTTTGTAACAGCTGCAAAAATGATTCTGCAGAACAGTGAAGCACAAATAAGCATCGATATGCCAGCAGGACCTTCAGAGGTATTAGTGATCGCTGATGGGCAGGCTAATCCTGCCTATGTTGCAGCTGACTTGCTTTCTCAAGCTGAACATGGAGAAGATAGCCAGGTTGTACTGGTAGCAATTGCTGAGTTTGATTTAGCAACTTTGAAATCTGAGTTACAATCTCAACTTGATGTATTACCTAGAAAGGAAATAACAGCTAAAGCTCTGGAAAATAGCTTCTCTCTGGTTGTTGAATCTATAAATGAGGCTTTTGAGTTCTCTAATGATTATGCTCCTGAGCATTTAATAGTAAATGTTCAAAACGCTGAAAACTACCAGGAAAAAATCCTGAATGCTGGTTCTGTTTTCTTTGGACAGTACACCCCGGAAAGCGTTGGAGATTATGCCTCCGGTACAAATCACACTCTCCCAACATATGGATATGCCAGGATGTATAGTGGTGTTTCACTTAGCTCATTTCTGAAATCAATCACAATGCAAACTCTCACAGAAGAAGGAATCAAAAATATTGGGCCAACCGTTGAAGTTCTTGCTGAACTGGAAGGATTAGACGCACACAAAAACGCAGTGAGTATCAGGTTGAGGGACTTGCAATGAAAAAAGTCATTGATCTTAATTCCCTGATTCGTCCAAATATCCTGGATTTAAAGCCCTACAGAAGTGCTCGAGATGATTTTGACTCTGGTATTCTGTTAGATGCTAATGAGAACAGCTTTGGAGCTCCTTTTGAAGATGATTTGAATTTGAATCGTTACCCTATGCCATACCAGGAAAGGTTACGTTCCAAAATTGCCGATTTTCGAGGAATTAAAAGCCAAAATGTTTTTGTAGGAGTAGGAAGTGATGAAGCAATCGATCTTTTATTCAGAATCTTTTGCCAGCCCGGGAAAGACAGGATTCTAATCCTCCCTCCCACCTATGGCATGTACAAAGTTTCTGCCGCCATCAATGATATAACTGTTGATGAGGTATTACTAACACCAGAGTTCCAGATTCGAGTAGATGAAACTCTGAACGCAGTAACTGAAAACACAAAGATAATTTTTCTTTGTTCTCCTAATAATCCAACAGCTAATAATCTCAAGATCGAAGATATATCGAAAATCATAGATAACTTTAACGGGATTGTAGTTGTTGATGAAGCTTATATAGATTTTAGCGAGCAAAATAGCCTGGCTAAAGATGTGTTAGAAAAGAACAACCTGGTTGTACTTCAAACAATGTCTAAATCTTTTGGGCTGGCTGGAATCCGCCTTGGCATTGCAATGGCTGACTCTGAAATCATAAACTATATGATGAAGGTTAAAGCCCCATATAATGTGAATAAACTTACCTCACAAGTGGCCCTAAAGGGCCTTGCGAATACCAACGCCATGAAAGCAAAGGTAAACCTGATCAAATATGAGCGTGAAGAGATAATCAAGCGATTAAATGCTATTCCGCAGGTAGAAAAAGTATACCCATCAGATGCAAACTTTTTGATTTTCCGAATCCCCGAAGCTCTGTCACTTTACAAAAAAGTTGCAGCAAGAGGGGTAGTAATAAGATACCGTGGAAATGAACCACATTGTGAAAACTGCCTACGGTTAACTATAGGAACACCTGCTGAGAATGATCGTTTTTTCGAGGTCTTAGAAAAAGTGCTTGCTGAATAATGAATATTAAAACACCAATATCAAATACTATCCTGCTATGAACCTTTGGATTGATGCTGAACTTATTAGTGACGAACCTAAAACCTTTCTTCCAAAAGGATGGCTATACATTCTTCCGCTTTTTAAAGAAGAGGGTCATTCGATTTCTTTAGACAGCACAAAAATTTCCAAACAACAGTTGGCTTTGCTAAATCATGAAGAATTACTTTCAGATTTTGAAGAGAATGATGCAGAAAGGTTAATCTCTAAGGATAAAAGTACCGGAGAGATCGTTTTTTGGTTTGGAGAGATTATACTCGCTTCAGGGTTTGACTTACCTGGTCTTTACCAATCTTACCAAAATGGTTTAGACAGAACTGCTACACTTCAAAGAACAACAAGCGAGACTGATATAGCTATTAAATTAAATCTGGATGGTACCGGAGAGTCTGATATTAAAACCGGTTTAAACTTCTTTGATCATATGCTGGAACAAATCTCCCGACATGGGCTAGTAGATTTGTCTCTTACCTGTGATGGTGATTTAGAAATTGATGAACATCATACTATAGAGGATGTTGCTATCGCTCTGGGAGATGCTATAACCAAGGCCTTGGGAGATAAAAAAGGTATTGACAGATATGGTTTTGTGCTACCTATGGATGAAGCTCAGGCGACTGTATCAATGGATTTATCTGGGCGTCCCTACCTTGTTTTTGAGGGTGAGTTTACCAGGGAATATGTCGGAGATTTCCCAACAGAAATGGTTAAGCACTTTTTCTATAGCCTTGCAATGAACCTTAAAGCAACACTACACCTTTCTTTTACTGGAGAAAACGATCACCATAAAGTAGAAGCCTGTTTCAAAGCATTTGCAAGAACTCTTAAAATGGCCATCGAAAAGAATCCAAGAATTAAGAATAAAATCCCAAGCTCAAAAGGGTCTCTATAAATGATCGCATTGATTAAATATCGCGCCGGAAATATTACCTCTGTTTCTAACGCATTAAACAGGCTCGGTGCTGATTACTTTCTCGCAGAAACATCTGAGGAATTAGATACGGCTGATGCCGTAATCTTCCCTGGAGTTGGGCACGCATGGACAGCAATGGAATCGCTCAAGGAAAACAAGATCGACGAGTGGCTTATTAATACTAAAAAACCTGTACTTGGTATATGCGTTGGCATGCAGCTCTTGTTCGAACGATCATCTGAAGGAAATACCGAAGGGTTGGGCGTAATCCCCGGGTCTTTACAAAAATTTGACTCAACACTGGCGAAAGTACCTCATATGGGTTGGAATATTTTGAATAATAAGCAACAGCATCCCATATTGGACGGCCTTAGTGAGGAAGATCACCTTTACTTTGTACATAGTTATTACGCTCCAAACAATGAGTTTGCATTAGCCACATGTGATTATATCACTGAATTCATAGCTGTAGTAGCCAAAAACAATTACGTGGGTGTTCAGTTTCATCCAGAGAAATCAGGAGACGCAGGCTCAAAGATCATAGAAAACTTCCTCAAACTGGCTTACAAGGAACAAGAAATTTAAAACCTGATTATGCAAGTAATACCTGCAATTGATTTACTAAATGGAAAATGTGTTCGACTTCACAAAGGTTCATATGAAGAAGTAACCGTTTACAACGATTCTCCTTTGAAACAGGCAAGAGAGTTTTTAGACGCAGGATTTGAACACATCCATATTGTTGACCTGAATGGAGCAAAGGAAGGACGATTCATCAATTTGCCGCATATAAAACAAATAATAGATGAATTGGGAGTATCAGTTCAGACTGGCGGAGGTATCAGGACATTTAAAGATGCCGAATATCTTTTAAATGAGGGATTATCCAAAGTTATCTGTAGCTCAATGGCCATCAAAAACGAAGCTGACTGGATTAAACTTCTTAAACAAAATCCATCACAGTCTATCCTGGGAATGGATTTAAAAAACGGCAAAATTGCATATGCTGGGTGGTTAGAAACAGCTGCTGAGTCAGTAGACTCTTTCGTCACCAGAATGCAGGAGTATGGACTAAATGAAATTTTGTGTACCGATATTTCTAAAGATGGAACATTGTTAGGGCCAAACTTTGATCTTTATACTAACTTAAAGTCCAGGTTTCCTGATATAAGATTAATTGCTTCTGGTGGTGTTTCTAATCTCCAGGATCTTTTGCAATTAGATAATGCTGGTATCGAAGCGGTGGTAGTTGGGAAAGCTTATTATGAGGGAAAGATTTCTTTAAAAGAAATGAAGTCGGTTGATCGTTAATTAAGTTAATACTGGCTCCAAATAATTGATTTGTAAATTAGCTTACCGTTAGTAAACTTCTTTTTAGAAAAAAACCCCGTATTCGATAATGAGTTTTCTTGAAAAAATTGGCTTAGGACGCAAGAAAAAGGAAATGACTCCTCTTCTTGGTGAAAAAATGAAAAAGGAGAAGGAAGCTTATTCTCTCAAAAGAAATCCATATATCAGGGCTTTTATATTTATTTGCTTCATACTTATCTCTGTTTTTTCTCTTCCCCGTACTTCTATTAACTCAGAATTTAATTATACCGTTGGGCAGCCCTGGAGAGCTAATGATTTAACAGCCCCTTTTACTTTTGCTCTCAAGAAAACTGCTGATGAAATCGAAGCTGAACAAGCAACTGTACGAGAACAGATTCCACCCATTTTTGTAGTTGATGCAAACTCAACAATTGCTATTCAAACCCGTCTAGATTCATTATATCGGACCATCCAACCATTATTGGAGTCATATCACACCTGGCAATCGGGTAAAGAAGCAAATAATCCGAATTCCCTGGATGACAGTTTACGTTTTGGCAATGAATATACCATTTCAAATATAGGACTTACAGAAACATCGCTAAACGTGTTATTGACTAGTTATCATGATGTCCAGAACCGGAGCCTACCCTATGATAGATTTACAGGTGTTATTGTAAAGAAAGAATTAGAATCACTGATCGATCAACTATTAACCCAGGGAATCGTTGATGTAAACAAAGTGAATCTCAGTGCTGATCAGATCACAGTTTTAAACCCTGCTCAAAGTACCGAACAATCGATTAACGTTGCCAGGATAAGAGATCTGAGAGAAGCTAACGAATATTCCCAGTTCCAGCTAAACAGGGTTTTCAATGAAGAGCTGTCGCAGCTTTCGATTGAGCTTTACAATAAAGTTATTGCTCCAAACCTGAAATACTCTGAAGAACGTAGGGAAACAAGGGTTGAAGAAGCACTTTCAAATATTTCAGAAACTAAAGGTGCTATGGCCCAGGGCCAGGTAATCATCAGAAATGGTGATATGGTGTCACAGGAAACGGCTAATATTCTGAGAAGCCTGGATTCAGCCAGAACACTAAATGCCTCAAACCTGGAGCGATGGCTGCGGTTTAGTGGAGGGGTAATACTAATTATCGTTATATCCCTCGTCTTCTTTATGTATTTATATTTATACAGGCAGAAAATTAGTAGTCACAATGGATTATTTTTCCTTGTATTCCTTACACTTGGCCTGGTAAATATAGCAACAGCTATAATCCTCAATATTGATGTTGCACACCCTCTCATCATTCCTGTTGCAATAGCCCCAATTATACTTACTATAATTTTTGATTCCAGGGTTGGTATCATAGCTTCTGTTACATTAGCATCCTTAATCGGTTTAGTAGATGGTTTCAACTTCGAATTTACCATTTCTACTATCGCTGCTTGTTCAATGGGTGTTTTTTCGGTTCGGGACGTTAAAGATCGTTCTCAGTTTTTCTTCACAACCCCGGGAATTGTCTTTATAACCTATGTAGTTTCGCTTGGAGCTTTCAGTCTTGCCAAAATGGAAGGTTGGGATGTTGTCACACAATACCTGATGTATATAGCTATTAATTCGGTATTCATCCTTTTCACGTATCCTATAATCCTTCTTTTTGAAAAACTTTTTGGTGTTACTACCGACTTTACGCTACTTGAACTTGGAGATACCAATCAACCTCTTTTGAAAGAGTTGATGACTAAAGCACCAGGGACTTTCCATCATAGTTTACAGGTAGCTAACCTATCTGAAGCAGCCGCATCCGCTGTAAATGCAAATCCATTACTTAGCAGGGTTGGAGCTTTATACCATGATATTGGAAAGATGATTAAGCCTGAATATTTTGTAGAAAACCAGGGTGGCGGAGCTAATGAACATGATAAACTAAAGCCACAAATGAGTGCTATGGTTATCAAAGCCCATGTTAGTGAAGGCGTAAAAATGGCTCGCGAGTATGGTTTACCCCAGGTTCTTGTTCACTTTATTGAAACGCATCATGGAACTTCGGTTATTCGATATTTCTACGAAAAAGCGAAAGAAGATGACAACTTGAAAGATACTCTGAATGAGGATCAGTTCAGATATGAAGGCCCCCTCCCAACCACCAAAGAGACTGGAATTCTGTTACTCGCCGATGGTATAGAAGCTGCTTCCAGGGCTATGAAAAATCCTACTTATAGCAAGCTAGAAAACCTGGTAAACAGAATGGTAGAAGACCGAGTATCAGAAGGTCAGCTAAGTCATTGTCCGCTTACTTTTAGAGATTTACAGGTCATTAAAGAAACCTTCTTAAGTATTTTAGTAGGTGTTTACCACAGTAGAATTGAATACCCGGAAGAGGATAAAAAGCTTAAGAGTCAGGAGCAGGAAAGACAGATTAATGAAAAGATAACTGAAGAATCATCTGAATAGCTGTGCGATTTAAGCAAGAGTTGGATTTATATATACAATTCATCAAGCTGGAAAAAGGCCTTTCCGAAAATTCGATTGCCTCTTATGAACATGACCTGAAAAGGTATCTCCAATTTTTGTTAATAGAAAAAAAGATATCCAGCCTTGGTGGTGTAACTCTTGATCATATAGAAAGCTTTCTTGACTATTTAATAGATCATGAACTCCTTTCTACAGGCTCCCTGGCCAGAAATATTTCGAGCATTAGGGGTTTTCATGAATTTGCTACAGTTGAAGGTTTTGCATCTGCAAACCCAGCTGAACTTGTTGAGCTCCCCAAAAAGGCAAAAAAGCTTCCTGAGGTTCTAGACCCGATTGAAATTGAAGCAATGTTGGATACACCCGATATTAACAAGCCCTCTGGTGTTCGGGATAAAGCAATCCTGGAATGTTTGTATGGAACTGGAATGAGGGTCAGTGAACTTACTGACCTGGAAACAGATAGAATGTTCTTTGAGATTGGTTTCATTCGTGTAATTGGAAAAGGGAGCAAAGAACGGCTGGTACCTGTGGGTGAAATTGCACAAGAAGCATTAGAGCTGTATATAGAAACGGCTCGCCCTCTTTTTTTTAACCCTAAGAAAGCAGAGAAAGCGAAAAACAAAGTATTTCTAAATCAAAGAGGCGGAGCATTAACCAGAATGAGCATCTGGAATATTGTTCAAAAGGCTGCCAAAGATGCTGATATAGAAAAGAAAGTATACCCTCACATTTTTCGACATTCTTTTGCCACTCATTTATTGGAAGGCGGAGCTGATTTACGAGCTGTACAGGAAATGTTAGGCCACTCTTCTATTCTAACTACCGAGATATACACTCACGTTGATCGGTCACTATTGCACCAGGTACATAAAGAATTTCACCCAAGAGCATAATTGCACTTGCTAGCAGAATCAGGCTATAGTTAAGCTCTGTACCACATTATCTGCATTCACTCTTCCGTGTGAACCATTCCAAACCACTTCTTTATCTTTGATCACAAAAACCTGTGGAGACTCATGGCGAATATTGAATTTATCAGCCAGGTAGTAGGAAACATCTCGGTACCTGATTACATCTATAATATAGAGATCTGCATCTTCTAGCTTCTCAGATGGGATACTGTCCAGGTTCTGCTTTGCAAAGAAGCTTACACCACAACTATTGCTGTGTTTAAGAATTACCTGTGGTCGTTCAGAAGAAGCCATGATCACATTATCCATTTCCTGGGTAGTCCGAATTTCGTACCACCTTTCTTCTTCTTTTTCCTTATCACTGCCAAAAATTTTATCGAAGAATCCCATTGCGTCCTTAAATTTTTATAAAGATAACATAACAATTACTTTAAAGCTTGGAAGTAACGTGATGCTTTGTTTATTTATCACGAAAACTTTAGCACTTCAGCAGAAAAAAAATGGAAACAAAAGTACAAGCCTTTTGGCTGGGGCATTCAGCCATCAAGCTAATAAGCCCAAATGGAAATATTATATTCATCGATCCCTTCTTGAAAGATAATCCACAAACACCGGATCATTTAAAAGAAGTTTCTGAAGCTGATTATATACTTCTCACTCATGGTCATGACGATCACGTTGGCGACACGCTTGAGATTGCTAAACAAACCGGAGCCAAGGTTGTTGCTATACTTGAGCTTATTGGATTGCTGACAAACGATGGACTTTCATCTGATCAGGGTATCGGGTTTAATAAAGGAGGATCAGTACACTTTGATGACTTCTCCGTCACAATGGTTAATGCTAATCACAGCTCATCTTATAATGGGCAATATGCTGGTGATCCGGCTGGCCTGGTTCTTTCTTTTGAAGATGATATTTGTGTATACCATCTGGGTGATACCAACATTTTTGGTGATCTGGAGCTATATGGAGAACTCTATGAACCTCATGTAGTGCTAGCCCCTATTGGAGATCACTTTACGATGGGCCCTGAAGAAGCAGCTTTGGCTGTCGAAATGATTGATCCTGACTTAGCAATTCCTATCCACTATGGAACGTGGACTCCAATCGAAGTTGATCCAAATGAATTCAAAGAAACTTTGGAAGAACATACCGAGACTAAAGTGCTGATTCCTGAAATTGGAGCTAACTTCCTGGGTTGATACTGAGTTTTTAAAGAACAAACATAATTGGATGAGTTAATAAATTAAACTTTGTAACTGTCTGTCAATTCGTCTGCAAGAGTCCCATTGCTATAGTATTTTATGTTGCTCTAACTAACTAGCAAATATTATGAAAAGCCTCTTCAGCACTCTTTTTGTCTCATTAGTAATTCTCTCATGCCCTGTTCTTGCCCAGAACTTCACACTTCCAATGGATGCAGATCGATCAGTTACAACAACTGATGAAATTGTAATCAATGGAAAGAAAGTACCATATTCTGCAACAACGGGATATCAACCTGTTTTTGGAGATGATGAACACACTCCAATCGCTACTTTGAATTATACCTATTACAGAAGAACGGATGTGTCAGATGATACCCGTCGGCCATTGATGATTTCTTTCAATGGCGGGCCTGGTTCAGCTTCTGTTTGGATGCACCTGGCATATACCGGACCTAAAGTTTTAAGAATTGATGATGAAGGGTTTCCAATCCAACCGTATGGTGTTAAAGATAACCCACATTCCGTTTTAGATGTGGCTGATATTGTGTTTGTTAACCCTGTGAATACAGGATATTCTCGTATTCTTGACCATGAAATAGATAAAAACACTTTTTTTGGTGTAAACCAGGATATCGACTACCTCGCCAAGTGGATTAATATATTTGTTACCAGGGTAAATCGCTGGAGATCTCCAAAATATTTAATCGGAGAAAGTTACGGAACAACCCGGGTTTCGGGGTTGGCACTGGCGCTCCAGGGAAGGCAATGGATGTATTTAAATGGAGTAATCCTTGTTTCACCTACTGAGTTGGGAATTCATAATAGTTCTGGTCGTAGAGATGGACCACTAGGTGCTTCTTTAAGGCTACCTTACTTTACTGCAGCGGCATGGTATCACAAAAGGTTACCAGCCGATCTACAAGCAATGGATTTAGATGAAGTATTACCTCTGGCTGAAGAATATGCTTTAAACGAGCTTATGCCAATTATCGCGAAAGGTGGTTTTGCAACGGATATGGAAAAAAGAGAAGCAGCTGATGACATGGCACGTTTCTCAGGAATCTCAGCTGAAGTTATCCTTCAATATAATCTTGATGTACCTACCTCCTTTTACTGGAAAGAACTTCTTCGGGATGAAGGAAACACAATAGGGCGTCTCGATTCACGCTACAAAGGACTTGATAGAACCACAGGTGGCGATAGTCCCGATTTTAATTCTGAACTAACTTCGTGGTTACACTCCTTTACTCCTGCTGTGAACTACTATTTTAAAAATCACCTGAACTTCAATACCGATCTGAAATACAACATGTTTGGCCCGGTACGCCCATGGGACAGAAGTAATAATAACACTGGTGAAAACCTCAGACAGGCGATGGCACAGAACCCATATTTGCATACTATGGTACAAAGCGGCTACTTCGATGGTGCAACAAAATATTTTGATGCCAAATACACTATGTGGCAAATAGACCCGAGTGGAAAGATGAAGGATCGTTTCTCTTTCAAAGGATATAGAAGTGGACATATGATGTATTTAAGAGCAGAGGATTTAAAAAACTCCAATGATGATATTCGTGAGTTCATCAATAACTCATTGCCTCCTGCAGGTACCCCAGCGAAATACTAATAAAGCAATTATAAATTCTACCAATTAGACTCTGTGAAATATCTAAAAGATGACTTTATAGTATCTACTGAAAAAAGTGATCTGGATATTCCATTCATTCATGAATTTCTAACTAATGAATCTGGATGGAGCAATGGTATCCCTTATGAACTTGTAGAGAAATCCATAGAAAATTCACTGAATTTTGGGCTATTCCATGATAATAGACAAATCGGTTATGCAAGAATTATTTCGGATTATTCAACCATAGCATACCTGGGAGATGTTTTTATTATAACTGAATACAGAGGCCTTGGATTGAGTAAATGGCTCATGGAAATAATCATGAATCATAAAGAACTCCAAAACTTAAGACGCTGGATACTTGTTACCAGTACTGCAGAATGGCTATATGAAAAGTATGGGTTTACCAAGTTGATTAAACCTGAAATCTATATGGAAAAGCTTGATACTGAAGTATATAAAAAATAGTTCTAAAACAGTTAATTAGCTCAACTACTTTTTCTCCCCTATTTCTCTTTAATCATTCTTTCAAAAATATATTGTATTCATTTATGAAACATATATATCTTATTTCGTATTCATTCCAGAAACAAATAAGATTTTACTATGAAAGGAAGTTATCTAGGTGAATTTCAGGAGCTCGTATTATTAGCTGTTCTCTCCCTAAAGGAAGAGGCTTATGGGGTCGCCATTCAAAAATTGATAAAAGATTTTGCTGAAAGAGATATAACAAGAGGGGCTTTACATTCTGCTCTCAGCAGGCTTGAAGAAAAAAAGTACCTGAGTTCAAAATTCACTGAAGCTACCAATAAAAGAGGTGGTAGAAGAAAAAGAGTATACACAATCACTGGATCCGGTGAATCAGCTTTAAAACAAGCTCAGAGTGTTAGGGAAAAATTTATCACTTCTATTAAACCTTCTTTCCAATATGGATAACGATTTACCAAATAAAACCAGGCCTCCCCGTTTCTTCAAAAAACTTCTGCATTTTTTCTGTGCTCCTGAACTTCTTGAAGAACTAGAAGGCGACCTGGAGGAAATTTTCGAGGATAACTTAGAAGAAAAGGGCTCTCGATATGCTTCCTTTAGATATATCCGTGAAGTGATACACCTCATACGCCCTTCTGTAATAAAGAAGTTTGCTATCCCTTCATTAAGGCCCTCGGTTATGCTAAATAATTATAGAAAAGTAGCATTTCGGAATTTCTATAAGAATAAAACCTATGTTAGCATTAATGTTGTTAGTATGAGCATTGGCTTAGCTTGCTGTATAGTTGCCTATCTCAATTATCAACATAATATTACCTTTGATGAGCATCATGAGCAGATTGATTCGATCTATCGAATTAATTACTCACAAGAAGACGGCTCCAGATTTAGAAATTATGGGCTAGCCCCCGCCCCGATAAATGAATTCTCAAAAGAACTAGTTTACGTAGATGATGTAATTCGTTACAGTGAGGGGTATGGAAGCATTGCTATAGATGAAAATTACTTTAATGTAAGTATGAGTTATGTGACCCCAAACTTTCTAGACATTTTTACATTTCCGCTTATCTCAGGTAATAAAGGTGTGCTAAGTGATAGGAACTCTGTAATTATTTCGCATAGCCTGGCCTTAAAACTTTTCGGTGACTTAGATGTACTTGGGAAACACCTTACACATATCGATCAAGGGAAGGAACTCTTATTAACAGTTCAGGGTGTTTTCAATAAAATACCTTCTAATTCAAGCATCCAGATTGATGCACTTACTAACATTGATAACTTTCCTGATCATGGCATTACGAACGAATGGTCGAAATTGGGTACAACTTTTTTGACTATTAGTAACTCTTCACATCTTGTAAGTATCCAAAAAGAAATACAGGATTTTGCTTCCAGGAACACTCCGTTAATTGAAGGTGAACAAGTACCTGGCTATTACCTCGACCCATTAAAAGGAATGGCTTTACGAGCAGAGGAAAACGATGTAATAGGTCCAATGGAAGTTAGTTTTCCATTAGCTATGACGGTTGTTCCAGTTATTGTTTCCGCCCTTATTCTTCTTATTGCTTGTATGACATTCACTAATACATCGATTGCTTCAGCGTCTGGTCGTTTAAAAGAAATTGGAATCCGGAAGGTTATGGGAGGGCAAAAAAATCAGGTCATATTCCAATTCTTAACAGAAAGTATTTTCGTCTGCCTGGTGGCTATTGTGATTGCAATACCGATTTCGAGGTATCTGGCAAAAGAATTCAATCAACTACTCCCCTTCCTGGATATTGAACTCGTACTTTCAAATAATATCGAGTTCTACTTTTTCCTTTTTGGACTGCTTTTAGCTACTGGGATAATCTCTGGTGGATATCCCGCTCTATATCTCAGTAAATTTCAACCTTCTAAAATTCTCAAAGGAAGCTTAAAGTATAAATCGGTAGGCCGTCTAACCAAGATTTTACTTACCAGCCAATTTGCATTCTCCATGCTCACCATTACAGCTAGTATCTTTTTTGTCTTAAATGCTCAATACCAGAATAGTCTTGATTTAGGATTTGATACAGAAAAAACCATTGTTGTGCATTTTAGAAACCAAAGCGAAGCATATTCCCCACTGTTGAATGCACTCGAAAAGAATCCTCGTATTCAGAAACTTGCCGGGAGTGTGGACCATGTTGGAAGACGTCATCATACAGCAAAAGTAAAACATGAGGGCGAAGAGTTTGATATCGTAGGGTTAGATGTTGGACCAAACTACCTGGAAACGGTTGAGTTAGAATTGATTAGAGGAAGGGATTTTGACGAAAGAAGAACAGCGGATTTTAGAAATAGTATTCTAGTAAACGAAAAACTTGTTCAAACCAAAGGGTGGAAAGATCCTATTGGTAAAGAATTAATTTATGAAGACAGCTTAAGCTACTTTGTAATAGGAGTTGTAAAAGATTTTTATTTTGATGCTTTCAACAGTCCTATAGAACCTCTTTGGATTCGTATGAAAGAGCCGAATGAGTATAACTATTTAATCGCTCAAACCTCGGCTACCATGGTTCCTTCAGTAATCGAAGAAATAAAGTTGACGTGGCAAGAACTTTTCAATGAGGATATTCGGGATATCAGACCCGGAGCATATGCCCGAAATGAAGCTCAGTTGACGAATATTATCATTTTAAAAGTTATGACCTTCATGGGTTCTATAGCAGCGATTATGTCTATGATTGGCTTCTATTCACTAGTTTCGCTTAACCTTTTTACCAGAATGAAGGAAATAGGAGTTAGAAAAGTATTAGGTAGCTCAACGCTTTCAGTTGCTAGAGTAATCAACAAAGATTATCTACTCATTTTACTTATAGGAATAACTTCAGGTTCAATTGCAAGCTATATAATTATACCTCAGTTAATGAACCTCATATGGTCGACGTATGCTGCTGGTAATGCTTGGATTACTTTTCTATCAATAGTTTTAATGCTCTTAACCTGTGTTCTTACAGTTAGTATCAGAGTATTTCGAGCTGCTAGGCAAAATCCAGTATTACTATTAAAAAATGAGTAAAGCTAAAGAACTCTTATTTTTCCTTCTTACGCTTTTTTCTTCTTCCTCTAGATCCACCGAATAGTATTCCTGCACCCAGCACAAACCCAAAATCGTACCAGCCTCCTGTATTGTTGAAAGCGTATAGAGCTACATCTTCGACAAACAGACTAACAAAAAAACTAAATGGAGCTATAAATCCGTGCCAAAGTCCACTAAAAAAACCATATGGCTCAGCGGTTACCGTTGGGTCAATACCTACAGCCTGTGCACATGAAGTAAGTACTACAGCAAGAAATACAAATAAAGCTGTTATACGAGAATGTTTAGTAAGTAAGCTATTCATGGTTCTCAATTTTAGTTTTAGATTCACAATCATCAACTACGTAAACCAATGAGTGAAAGTTTAATAAAGATTTTGTGAATTAATGATTAGATACTTCCTAATCTATTCCAAACAACCCTTTAGCAACTTCACTTGTGCTCTCTACCACTTCCTCTATGCTAATTTCAAATATATCGGCTAATCGCTGGGCCGTAAACCTCATGAAAGCCGGTTCATTTCGTTTTCCTCTCTTCGGTGTTGGTGACAGGTAAGGAGCATCGGTTTCCAATATCATTTTTTTCAAAGGTAACTCTGCCACTGTTTTATCAACTCCTCCATTCTTGAAAGTTACAACACCTCCAATTCCTAGATGAAATCCTAAATCTATCGCTCGCTTCCCTTCTTCTACTGAACCATTGAAACAATGCCAGATTCCCTTTACCCTTCCATCCTGTTCTGCTTCCATTATATCCAACAGGTCATTTGTACTTTCGCGGTTATGAAGAATTATTGGCTTTCCGGTTTGTCTGGCTACATCGAAATGAATTTTCAAGCTTTCCTTCTGCTCTTTAACACGCTCTGTACTCCAATAATAATCAAGGCCTGTTTCACCAACTCCGTAAAAATCATCCTTAGAGCAATATTCGAGCAGTTCTTTATGAAATTCCGGGGATATTTCTGATACATCACAAGGGTGAACACCAGCCATTTTGAAAAACTCTAACCCTGGATATGTTAATTTTTCCATTTCCTCAATGGAACTAAAATCAATGGCAGGCATAAAGATGGATTTAATCCCCGCTTCTACTGCCCGGGCAAAAACCTCTTCCCGATCTTCATCAAACTGCTCTAGATAAATATGTGAATGCGTATCAATCATGAATTAATTGTGTGGTAATTAATCAGGCCTTCCATAGGGTCTTGTACAATATCTGATAATCTAATCCCTGCTGTTTTAAATACTTCCCTGAAAACAGGTTCGAAATATACTGCCGTTGTGCCAATCATTTTAACATGATTCTGAGATATTGATGCACCGAAGTAAGAGCATAGTTGGTTTGCTAATAGTTTGATAGAACTCCTCGCATGATCATCAACATACTTTTTGCTGAGACTATCTTCTAAACTACCTGTAGTAGTAACTACTTCCTTTAGAGCATTTGACGCCAGTAACTTTGATATACTCTTATTAGTACTAAATTCTGGCGCTTTATCCAGAGTATCTTTTATGCTTGTCGGTAGCGTTCCCTTCTTATAGTCTTGTAATATCAAAGATCCGATATGGCTGCCACTTCCAAAATCACCGTTAGGAAAAGCTTCAGCATTCATACTATGAATAAGCTTTCCATTACTCATAAGCCCCGCATTTGAACCTGTTCCTGATATTATGAGTATTCCTGTTTTCTTTGGAAAAAGTGCTAAGCCTGCTCCTTCTATATCAGTAGTTATTCGTATTTCTGATTCTGGGAATTTAGCCTTTAACTGTACTTCAATTCTTTGAGCCTGCTCTTTAGCCTTGCACCCAGCTCCATAGAAATAGACTTGATCAATACTTAAGTTTCCAACTTCAGATAAAAGTTCGCTAGCTAGAATCCGCTCAATCTCGTTATCAGACAATAAATGCGGGTTAAGTCCTTTGGTATGAATTTCCTTTCTGCTATCCCCTGATAGAAGTACCCAGCTTGTTTTTGTAGCTCCGGAATCTGCTATTAATACGCTCATTTTTTTCTTACAAGATAATCATAAATCTGACTATCATTCAGCACAAGGAGTCACTATGAAAATTACTTATACAAATTATCTGAAAATTGACGAACTGCTTGACCTTCAACAGTTAAAGTCTGATCCACCTGAGCATGATGAAATGTTGTTCATCATAATTCATCAAACGTATGAACTTTGGTTTAAGCAAATACTGCACGAGTTTGGAAAACTCAAGAAAGAACTCGAAGCCGGAAATACCTGGGGTGCTGTCAAAACCCTTAGAAGAGTATTAACAATTATGAAAACTCTGGTTTCGCAGGTAGATATCCTTGAAACTATGACGCCTCTTGAGTTCAACAGCTTCAGAGCATTTCTGGGTCAATCAAGTGGTTTCCAGTCCTTGCAATTCAGAGAGGTTGAAATTCTATGTGGTTTGAGGCTTCCTGTTATGATTGAAGCTCATAAAGATATTCCTCATCACCTGGATATCCTGACCAAACGGATGGAAGAAAATACACTTTGGGAAAGCTTTGGAACCTATCTTACAAAAAAAGGATTCTCTATTAAACCAAAGCGGGAAAACGAGGTTGGGTTAATATTTAATCCATCCGAGGAAATTCAAAAAGTACTAATTGAAGTTATGCAAACTGAGCCTGAGTTAGCTTTAGTCTGTGAGCTTTTTGTAGATTTTGATGAAGGGCTCCAGGAATGGCGTTACCGGCATGTAAAAATGGTTGAAAGAACAATTGGGAAAAAGAAAGGAACAGGCGGTTCCCCCGGAGTGGCCTATCTCAAAAAGACGACCAATCATTCCATTTTTCCTGACCTTTGGGAAATACGATCAGAATTTTAATTAACGCTCATGTCAGAAATAGATCAGTTAGCTAATAAGCTTATACCTCACTACTCCCATTTTAGAGTTTCAGAACGCCTTCTTTTCACGGGACATTCTCATCAGGCCTGGCCAGATGTTGCATTAGAAGGTCAATCTGAATATTTCCATGTGTGTGCGGAAATGGTAGACAATAAATGGGAAGCTGCGTTTGAGAAAACAGAAATACTTCGCGGTTATTTGCGAAACTATTATGACGATCCGGATGGATTCTATTGCAGAGAAGAAAGTACTCATTTCCTGATGGTCAGCTTATTAAGCAGTTTTGATTTAAAAAATAAACCCAAGATTATTACTACGGATGGAGAATTCCATTCTTTATTCCGACAGCTTACCCGACTAGAAGAAGAAGGCCTCGAAATTGTCCGGGTCCCTGTAAACCCTGACCCAGCTTTTGGAGAACGCATAATCGAAGAAATCGATGTAAATACTTCAGCCATCATGCTCTCCCGGGTTTATTTTGAAACCAGCCTGGTAAACGCTCATCTTTCTGAGATAGCAGCTGCAGCACGTGTTCATGGCATCCCTGTAATTATCGATGATTATCATGGTACAAATACAGTTCCTTTATCGATTCGCGAAGAAGGCCTAGAAGACTGTTTCATTTTAATTGGTGGCTATAAGTATTTGCAGTGGGGTGAAGCCAATTGCTTTTTAAGATTCCCAAAAGACTGTGAATTGCGCCCAGTGATAACAGGTTGGTTTGCTTCCTTTAGTACGCTCGAAAAACCCCGAAACAATGACCCGATTCAATACGATCACTCCGATCAACGCTTTGCAAGTGCCACGTATGATCCGTCTTCTCAATTCCGTGCAGCTAAGGTTGTTGAATTTTTTAACGAACAAGGGTTAACTCCTGAGGTTCTCCGATCGCAATATCAAGACCAGGTGGGTCTCCTCAGATCGTTATTCCTTCAAAAGGATTTTGACCCATCAGTAATTAAGCTTACCCATACAGAGTCCCTGTCCAGAAATGGTGGATTTCTGTCACTTACTTCACCTAAAGCCAGAGAGTTAAGAGCAGATTTGTTGAATCGTGGAATATTCACTGATGCTCGTGACCAGATTTTACGATTTGGTCCTGCTCCTTATACAACAGAAGCACAAATTGAAGAAGTAATGGGAGAACTTAAACTGAGTATTAATGCCCTCTAGATTTTTTCTTTCTTTATTAGCATTCCTGCTGCTAATTAGCTTTGAAGAACTTTATGCACAATCCACATATAGTGTAAATGGGTCTGTAATAGACTCTAATAATGAACCTGTTGCGGCTGCACAGGTTTTCCTGAGTGGAACAACAATTGGAACTACAACCGATGAAAACGGGATTTTTCAACTAAACAATATTCCGGAAGGTATTTTTGAGCTCATCGTTTCCTTTCTGAGCTTCGAAACTGCCTCCTATACTATCAATACAAATTCACTAGAGTCACGATATAACTTCATTCTTAATCCAAAAGTTTATGAATTAGATGAAGTGACAGTCCGACCTGATCCTGAAGAATGGAAAGCCAATTTCAAACAGTTCCGCAAAATTTTTATTGGTGCAGGACCTTATTCAGATGATACAAAAATCAAAAACCCTGAAGTACTAAACTTCTTTTTTGAGCCGGAACAATCAATACTCACTGCTACGGCAAGCGACAGGTTAATCATTGAGAATAAAGGTCTGGGCTATATCATTTACTATTATCTCGATTATTTTGTGATAGACTACAGACAAAATGCTTCCTTCTTTTTCGGCAGGCCTTTATTCGAATTAATGACAAGCAGCAGGAAACGAATTAATAACCGATGGGATAATAACAGAGAAAAAGCTTATCGGGGATCTTTTCTTCATTTCACAAAATCTCTTATTAATGGAACCGAAATTGAAGATAGTTTTGTAATCCGTGGAGAGAAAAGAGAAAACAGGTCTCGTTTTGTATCAAAAGACACAGTTAGCTCAGACCGATTCTTTACGCCTTATGACAGTACTACCTATATGTTCAGTTTTATGAATTTTGTTAATGTCACCTTTGAAGCAGAAAAGGAAGATCGATCCTATCTGTACTATACCAAATCTCCATTTGCTGATAAACCAAAGAATAAAGCCCAATTCCAAAACTCTTCATTTACTATCACACAGGATACCGTTTTAGTAGATAAATCAGGCTACATCTATGATCCTGTAGCTATAATCTTTGACGGATACTGGGGTTTTGAAAAAGTTTCTGACATGCTTCCTTTAGATTATTTGCCAGAAAAATAATTTTTGTAAGGATTCTCATTTTATTCGCTCCTACAGAAAAAAACACTTGTCGTAAAGTGTCAAATTTCAATTTACTGGATTGTATACTTGAGAATTTAGAATAAAATTCTTTTTGCTATTACATAAATTGAACATATATTCTTACCGGATTATATGTGACACGTTTTGACACCCTGCTGACTTACCTTGCAGGAAATAAATTTTAAAAGAACGCATAAGATAATGGCTGACAATAATAAGATTAAAGCACTCGACATTGCCGTTGGGCAAATTGAAAAGCAACACGGAAAAGGAACGATCATGAAGCTGGGTGATGCAAATGCTGCTCAGGATATTGAAGTAATTTCCACAGGTTCTATCATGGTAGATCATGCTCTTGGAGTTCAGGGTGTACCGAAAGGACGTATCACAGAAATCTATGGTCCTGAAGCAAGTGGTAAAACAACTTTAGCACTCCAGGTGATTGCTCAGGCACAAAAAAATGGTGGTTACGCTGCATTTATTGATGCGGAGCACGCTTTCGATCCAAGGTATGCAAAAGCACTTGGAATCAATGTTGAAGAACTCCTGGTATCTCAACCTGATAGTGGTGAACAAGCTCTTGAAATTACAGAAACTTTGATCCGCTCAGGTGCATTAGATGTTATTGTAGTTGACTCCGTTGCCGCTTTAGTACCTCGTGCAGAGATTGAAGGCGAAATGGGCGATTCACATATGGGTCTGCAAGCTCGTTTAATGTCTCAGGCTCTTAGAAAAATTACAGGGATTGTAAATAAAACTTCTACTTCCTGTATTTTTATTAACCAGGTTCGTGAAAAAATTGGTGTTATGTTTGGTAACCCTGAAACTACTACTGGTGGACGCGCTCTTAAGTTTTATGCCTCAGTTCGTCTTGATATACGTAGAATCGGTGCACTTAAGAAAGCTGATGAAGTAATTGGTAACCGAACCAAAGTAAAAGTGGCTAAAAATAAAGTAGCCCCTCCTTTCAAAGTGGTAGAATTCAACATTCTATATGGAAAAGGTATTTCGCGCATCGCAGAAATCCTGGACCTGGCTGTAGAATATGATATCATTCAGAAACGAGGAAGCTGGTTCCGGTATGAAGGAGAACCTATTGGCCAGGGCGCTGATTCAGCAATGCAATTCCTGGAAGAGGATTCTGAACTATGCGACAAGATAGAGCTAATGGTTAGAGACATGTTAAAAGGAATTGTCCCTGAAGAAGGAACAGAGCCCGCAAAAGTAACTGATATTGCAACAGCAGCAGTTTAAAAAGGAACGGTATAAGAAGGAAGTATTTGAACTGCTTCCTTCTTCCATTTCCTCAATTCAAGTACAGAAGAAGAATACATTCAGGTATTCGATTTTTATAGAAGATCAATTTCTCATCGGAGTATCTGACTCCACACTGGTTCATTTCAGCTTAAGCAAAGGTGCTACTCTGTCGCCCTCAATGTTTAACGAAATTCTAGAGAGAGAAGACAAGTGGGCTATACGAGAGTATATGTTGCGGCTACTTGGAAGGCGCGACCATGCTCGGAATGAGTTAAGAGATAAAGCCCAGAGAAAAGACTATCCTCTTAATTGTATTGAAGAAGTACTAGATGAACTAGCTGAAAAGAAGTATATCGATAACCTTGGATTTGCTAAGAAATTTGTCCGTGACAAATTCGAGTTCAATAAATGGGGGATTAATAAGATTAAATCTGAACTTTTTAGCAAGGGCATCCCTGAAAAGGAAATTAGTATTGCTCTTAAAGAAATCAGTTCAAATGATCGTATTAATGCAATTAAGCAACTGATTTTGAAAAATAAGAGAAAATTTGAGAGAGAAGCCGATCTCCAAAAACGGAAAAAGAAAATATTCACTTTTCTGTTGCGAAAAGGATATCAACCATCTGAAATCCTTCCTCAAGTTAATCTCATCAAATAATTAAATTACTTTTATTTGATCAATGTCATTTTTTTGGTTTGAATAAATCCACCTGCTTTCAACCTATAAAAATACAAATCACTTGCATAACCGCTAGCGTCCCAATTTATCGTGTAAGTGCCAGGCTGTTTTACTTCTTGAACTAAAGTTGCCACTTTCATCCCTAGTAAATTAAAAACAATAACCTCTATATATGCACGCTCTGGAACCTCATAGCTAATGGTTGTATTCGGATTAAAAGGGTTTGGATAGTTTTGGTGAAGTAAATATTCAGTAGGCACTTCTCTTTCCTCTTCTACTGATACTAAAATTGTTACTTCAGTAGTATCTGAATCTACATTATTCAAAAGATTAGGCTCATCATCTATTGTCGAAGCATATGCATTATTAATTACAATCCCCTCCTGCCCAGTTTCAACAGGAATCCGAACCACTAGAGAATCCCCAGCCATTAAGGAATCTATTTCAACAGTAAGAACAGATTCGGTTAAGTTTATTACCCCTTTTGTTGTAGATATATCACCAACAGTGAAAACTTCGGGTATTGAGTCTGTTACAGTAACCTCATTAGCTGTTATTGCGCCTATATTTTTTACTATTAGTGTATACTCAAAACTAGGTAACGAACCTATGCTCTCCACGGTTTCCAGACTATCCGTTTTTGATAAAACTAAATCAGGTCGATTCCCACCAGATCCTTCTAAAGCTAAATAAAAACACTTTGACAATTCAGAGGTTCCTGATTTATGGCTATAAGTATTGGTGGTTATATATATACCCTCAAGGTGATCAATTTCTGAGTAAGGAAGAGGAATTATTGATGAATTCTCTGCAAATCCTTCTACATCCGTAAAGACCTCCCTGGTTGCGATATAATATCTTGCTTCTCCGTAACCAGACGCATCACATTCTTGATTGTAATAATAGTCTATAAAGTATTGCTCAACTTTTGGCTCTGTTTCTAAGTTTGCGAATAGTGTTAGAAGTTCATCCACTTTGTTATAAGTTGCATTGGTAACTTTTGGAAAATTGATCCCATTATTAACTCCAACATCTAAGTCATCCTCATCATTTAATGATACGCCGTCAAAACCTAGATCGATAGCCAAATACTCATTGTCATAGAATTCATTAAATTCCATTGATATAACCCGTTTACCATTTGCACTTATTCCGTCTCCTTCATTAAATGCGATTATATTTCTTTGGGCTAAAGAATCCTTTCCTATAAAAACTTTTCCTCCTTCAAAAGCATTATCAATAACTATGCCCGATCCATTATTAGGGATTGAATTCAGGCTTTCATCGAGTCCTATATAATTCCCAAGGATGAGTATAGAATCTGGGGGCAGATTATTAAAAACAGAAGTATCCACAATATATACACCAACAGTATCATTTCCGGCGATTACATTATTTTCAAAAGAATCTAACTTCCCACCTATTGTAACTTTTCTTGAATCACTAAGCTTAATTCCTCCTCTGCTATTCATTGAAGAAGTAACACCATGCCTAATAACTCCTATCTCGTTATTTCTTATCCTTATCCCTTTTTGTGTTAGGTTTTGATTGTGTCCTTCTAGTTCTATTCCATATCCATCATTACCTGAGATTACATTTCCATATCCAAAAAATGGTATTCCTATATCAATATCGTCTCCATTTTTGATTAGTATCCCGTTCAGTTCATTTGGAATTGACCCCTTGCCTTCGATATCAGTACCAATGTAATTGGTAGTAATTCTAGTAGAAGTGTTATTTCCAATTAGCCGTAAACCGTGTTGTTTATTTCCACTAATTACATTATTGAAAATATCATTACCCGAACTATTTGTACCCAAGGTTACTCCGCTATGAAAATTACCTAATCCGGCAGTACCGTTATAATCAATTCCAATTAAATTGTTTGCTATCGAATTTCCATTTGAAAAGCTAAATACCAGAATTCCGGAAAAACCATTACCAACAATTAGATTTCCAAAGGAATTATCAATACCAGTTCCTACGAAATTTGAATCGGCTTTTAACTCAATACCATGATTTTGATTCCCCATAGAAATAGATCCTGTGGAATCAGACCCTATGAAATTACTATATATCCTGTTTTTCTGCCCTTCAATAGACATTCCGGAAGATTTATTTGCTGAAATAACATTGTCAAAAATTACCGACTTCCAACTTGCCGAAGAAATTCCTGATAAATTGTTACCCATGGGTATGCTTCCAGACTTATCGAGGCCAATAAAGTTATTTTGGATATTTATTTCGTCGAGTGTATCAAGTTCAGTTGTGCTAATCCAGGATTGTATTCCGAATAAACCATTGTTTGAGATAATATTTCTACTCGCAACTTCATCGCCACCTATTTCGACGTTACTTCCATTTTCGAGAATAATTCCATTTTCAAGGTTACCGATTACTTTTGTGCCAGTATCATCTGTCCCTATAAGATTTCCTTTGATTAATATTTCATAGTTCGTATCTCCGATTTCAATTCCGTCTCGACCATTTCCTGAGATTACATTGGTAATAACATTGATTCCTGTGTTACTCCCTTGCATCCTTATCCCTTCGAAATTATTCGCTAGAGCTGAATCTCCATAAACATTTACACCGATAAAATTATTCTTTATGGTACTATAATTTGAAGTAACAAGGATTCCTTCTTCATCGTTACCCGAAATCAGATTCCAATCCTGTTCCGCATCATCACCTCCGATAGTAGAATGATTACCTGTTAAAACTATTCCAGCTTTTTCGTTGCCAAAATCTATCACTCCATTAATATCAGTACCTATGAAATTATTTCTAATCGTTACACTATCTCCTCTCGAATCAATTCCGTTTAGATTATGACTTATATAATTTCCTTCAATTCTTACTAAAGCCCTTTCGGATAAAATCCCGGAAAACTCATTTCCCCTTTCTTTGGTACCTGTTTTATCGAGCCCAATGATATTTGAACTAATCAGAACTTCTTCAATAGCATCGTATTGATCTCCTCCAATCCGAATACCATGCCCACCATTATCTGATATGACATTTCCGCTAATTTCCTGAATACCCGTATTTGAGTGTATTCCATCAGATGAATTTCCTAAATGTGTATTTCCAGAAGAATCCAGACCAATAATATTATTCTCTATAGTTGTTACAAGAGAATCATTCAAAGTGCTTATTTGAATGCCATACCCATAATTTCCAGAAATCACATTTCCAGTAAGATTAACTTGATCACCTTTAATAAAAATTGCAGGTGTAGTTTGAGGTACAAATTGATCCCCATTTGGTTGAGCAATCTGTCCGTCTGCAGTACCTATAAAAGAACTATCAATCGAGACAAAATCTGCAAAAACGCCAATAGCTCCCAAGTCAAAGCTTACCAAGGAAACTTTAAATATTTGACTTCCCTCGGCATCAATACCTAAAACCAATCCTCTGTCAATATCAGATGCAATGCCTGAACCATCGATTATGATTCTTCCACCATTAGGCAGATCACCATCAATATTAATTTCCTCTGTTATGGCTGGCAGAGTATTGGTTAGTAGAACACTTGTGATTCCTGAGAAAGAAATAATACCCAGACCAGATACTTTATTCGCGTTTTCAATAGCAGATCTTAATGTAGGAGGATCAAAAATCCCATCTTCTAAATCAGAATCTGGCTCATCTCCAGAACTGGTTACTACATAAGTGGTAGAACTAAGTTTTTTACCCGATTGTTGAGCGCTAACTTGAAATGCTAATAAAATACTAACAATTAATGTTGTCAATAATCTCATTGTACCCCTTTTTAACCTATAAACTGATATAATGTAATTTTGTAATAGACTTGTATCAACTTTTTATTTGATACTCACTTTTTAGTTGCTAAAAGGGTGTGATTCGAATATCATTCTTAAGCTGATGCCGAAACTGATAGAATCAATAGAAAAATGAGAAACATAACCTTAGAACGTGTTGTACGATTCGCTCTTGGAGCAGCTGCTCTATTCATAATAGGTGTGATTCTGTATAACTATAGTACTCTGGTAGCTTATCTTATCCTGGCTATGATTCTGAGCTATATTCTGGACCCATTGGTAAATCGCCTGCAACGTATGGGGCTAAACAGAACAATTGCTATTACGCTCACTCTTTCGTCAATGATTCTTCTGTTCATATATGTTTCAACAAACATAATTCCTCTTTTTGTTGAAGAAATGCTGGAATTAACGAATAACCTGACTATCGATAATATTGAAATGATAGCCAGCAGAATTGAGACAAAGTTATCTACTGACTACTCATTTATCCCGGAAGGTTTTTTACAAGATAATGTCTCAGGAGTTGTTGCGGGGTTATTTGACCTTGGTAAACTCTCGGTGGTACTGAGTGATGCTGTAGGACTTTTTACAAATATATTCTCTGCTGTATTAGTAGTTCCCTTCGCAGCTTTTTTCTTTTTGAAAGATGGAAGTAAAATTCGCCGTGACTTACTAAGGCTTGTACCAAACAAATATTTTGAAACAACACTGACTTTGATCGATAAGATTGAAAAAAGATTAGGTCTATACTTTAGAAGTGTACTACTTCAAAGTATTTTAGTGGCATTATCATCATGGTCTACATTGAGTATTGCCGGTTTAGATAATTCCTTATCTGTAGGTATCTCTGTAGGGATTGCCAACACAATTCCTTATTTCGGACCTATCATAGGTTATATCTTATCAATCTCAATCTCCATAGTTGAAACGGGTGACTTCTCACTTGTACTGGTATGCGTGATTGCGATCTTCATAGTCCAGATGCTTGACAATCTTGTTTTTCAACCGGTTCTTTTTTCACGATCGGCTGATATGCACCCTGTAGCTATTCTATTTATCATCCTCATTGGAGCTGAAACAGCTGGTATTCTTGGTATGTTGATTGCAATACCTATTGCTACAGTTATTAAAATCACAATTAACCAGGTTACCTGGAGTTTGAATAATTACCAGGTGTTCAGGATTCAAAGCTCATCATCTAACTCCAATAGCAGCTAAGAAATTCTTTAAACCTCGCTCCTCTTACTCTAAAAGATTTCATATCTTGGTTTTTAGCTTTTCTAAAACTACTAACTAAGGTTCGCTTGAAAAATATTGTTGTTTTTGCCTCAGGTTCTGGCTCAAACTTTCAATCAATTATTGATGCTGTTCAGAATGGGAGTTTACATGCCCATATTGCAGGTCTTATCTCAAATAAAAGCGGAATAAAAGCTCTTGAACGAGCTGAAAAGCATGGAATTCCTACTCTGGTTATTTCTGAGACCGAATTTCATGAATATGAAGTCTATGAACGTCAGCTGCTCCTTCAATTAGAGAACTGGAATACTGATTTGATTGCGCTGGCAGGCTACCTCCGTAAGATTCCTGCCTCTATAATCAAAGCTTTTGAAAATAGAATATTGAACATCCACCCATCACTTCTTCCTAAATATGGCGGGAAAGGATTCTATGGAATCAATGTCCATAAAGCGGTGCTTGAGGCTAAAGAAACCATGTCCGGATGCTCAATTCATGTAGTCTCAGAAGAATATGATAAAGGACCGATTTTAGAACAGGCAACAGTTGACGTACTAGCCTCTGATACTCCTGAAGAGCTTGCTGCCAGGGTGTTACAACAAGAACACCTCATCTATCCAAAAGTAATCGAAACATATTTAAATACACTCAACGAAAACTAATGGCTTTACAACCTCTCTCATCTCTACCTACAACACCATTAAAGATTAAAAGAGCATTGCTGTCTGTTTCAGATAAAGCAGGACTAATACCTCTCGCTAAGAGCTTACACGATGCAGGAGTTGAACTAATTTCTACTGGTGGAACTGCAAAGGCAATACAAGATGCTGGTATTGATGTGAAGGATGTTTCTGAGGTCACAGGCTTCCAGGAGTGCCTTGATGGAAGAGTTAAGACACTTCATCCGAATGTTCATGGTGGGATTTTAGCCAGAACCAGTTATCAACCAGATGTTGAAGAAATTAAAGGTTTAGGAATTGATGCCTTTGAGTTGGTTGTAGTTAACCTTTACCCTTTCAAACAAACGGTTTCTGAGGATGGTATTACCCCAGCTAAAGCTACCGAATTCATAGATATTGGCGGACCTACTATGATCAGAGCAGCAGCAAAAAACTTTGCACATGTATGTGTTCTGACATCTCCTGATCAATACTCATCGTTTATTGATGAATTAAACAACAAGCAGGAGATCTCTTTTCCGGTTAGAAAAGAGCTAGCAAAATCTGCATTTGAACAGACAGCTGACTACGACTCTGCTATTGCAAACTACTTCGATTCTATTGTAGAGGGAGACACATCAGATCAGTTCAATGTTTCACTTCCCTTATCCCAGGGATTGAGATACGGAGAAAACCCTCATCAGAAAGCTGCAGTATATGGCAACCAATCAGAGTTCATCGACTGCTTCCACGGTAAACAATTGAGCTACAACAATTACCTTGATGTAGATTCAGCACTGAATATTATTTCAGACTTTGGAACTTCTGAACCAGCTTGCGTCATTATTAAACATACTATTCCTTGTGGAGTAGGTATTGGTAACAGCTTGAATTCAGCATATAAGAAGGCATTTAGTACAGATACTGTATCTCCTTTTGGAGGAATCGTTGTTGTTAACCAGGAACTTGACCTGGAGACTGCTACATCAATTGATAAGATTTTTACTGAGATCATCATAGCCCCTTCTTTCTCTAAAGAGGCAGAAGAACTTTTAGTGCAAAAAAAGAACCGACGCTTGATCAAACTTATCAAGCCCCTTGATTCTTCAAACAATGTTACTTTCCGGTCCATATTTGGTGGATTATTAAAACAAGAAGCTGATCTGGAACCTTCTGCACAAAATGAGTTTAAGGTTGTTACAGACCGACAACCTACGGAAGAAGAATGGCGAGACTTACTCTTTGCCTGGAAAGTTGTTCGTCATGTAAAATCGAATGCTATCGTGTACGCCAAGAATGGTAAAACTACAGGGATTGGTTCAGGGCAAACGAGCAGAGTAGATTCTTCAGAAATTGCTGTTGCAAAAGCTGAAAAAGAAGGTCTTGATTTAAATGGATCAGCTATTGCTTCAGACGCTTTTTTCCCATTTTCTGATGGAATTGAAGCTGCTGCAGAAGCTGGAGCAACAGCAGTTATCCAGCCTGGCGGAAGCATTCGGGATGAGGAAGTTATTGCCAAGGCAAACGAACTAAACCTCACGATGATTTTTACCGGCAAAAGGCATTTTAAACACTAATTGTAATTAAAATTTATTGTGTATTTAATCATTCGCAAATAGGGTTTCAAAAGTGTATTTTCCAACCAAAATTTTTTCAGCACCAATTTCAACTTTATAACCACTAAAAATGTCTGATCGGTTTGGCATCCCTTCACCTGAATCATATAAAAAACAACCTAAAAAGGGTTTACTAGATTTTCTATACACTGATATAGCAATTGATTTAGGTACTGCAAATACTCTCATTTACTCTCGTGGAGAAGGTATCGTATTAAACGAACCTTCTATTGTTGCACTAAACCAACAGGATATCCCTGTTGCTACCGGTCATCAGGCAAGGTTGATGCATGAGAAAACACACAGAAAGATCAGAACTGTTCGTCCATTGAGAGATGGTGTAATAGCCGATTTCGAGGTAGCTGAACAGATGATCCGCGGTATGATCAAGAAGGTGAAGGTGAAGTGGTATTCCACAACACGTCAAATGGTTATTTGTGTACCAAGTGGAATTACAGAAGTTGAAAGAAGAGCGGTTAGAGATAGTGCTGAACACGCTGGTGCAAAGCAGGTACACTTAGTTGATGAACCTATGGCTGCAGCTATTGGTATTGGGTTAGATGTACATGAGCCTGTTGGAAATATGATTGTTGATATCGGAGGTGGTACCACCGAGATCGCAGTTATTGCCCTTTCTGGAATTGTATATGCACAGTCAGTACGTTTAGGTGGTGATGAACTTAATGATGATATCATCAACTACTTCAGAAGAAACCATAACCTACTGATCGGTGAACGAACTGCTGAAAAGATTAAGTGTGAGATTGGATCTGCAGCTCCTCTTGATGAAGAGCTTGAAATGATCACCAAGGGTCGTGACCTTGTGAATGGAGTTCCAAGAACCAGACACATTACTTCTAAAGATGCTCGTGAAGCAATGGCTGAGTCAGTTAATACGATTGTAGAGTCAATAACCAAATCATTAGAGCAGACTCCTCCGGAACTCTCCGCTGATATTCTGGACAGAGGCATTATGCTTACAGGTGGCGGCGGACTCCTAAAGAACCTTGATAAACTTATCATGGAAACAACGGACTTACCAGTTCATATTGCAGAAGATCCACTAACCGCTGTTGTTAGAGGAACCGGAGCTATACTGGAGAATCTGGAATACTATCGCCCTGTAATTTCCTAACGGAGTTGGTTTGAATGCGATTTCGAGTTTTTAAAGTTGAAAATGCTGCTGATTACATTGTAACTGCTCTTCTTCTTATTTGCGCGCTCTCAATCGCTATACAAAGACATCAAGGTGGGATAAATAATATTCGACAAGTATCTATTGCTTTTATAAGTATACTTGAAGAACCTCTTTCCAATATCAGAGTTTACCGACAAGCCCTAAGTACTAATACTTACCTACAGCGTCAAAATATTTTACTTCAAGACGAATTAAGCCGACTTCGATCTATTGAACAAGAGAATAAAGAACTCAGAGATCTTCTTGGCTTAAAAGAGCAAAGTACCTTTGAATTGAAGGCTGTTACTTTTGTAACAAAAGAGCTTAATGCAATGAATAATACGTTTACCATAGATGCAGGATCTACTGATGGCATCGAAGTTGGAATGCCCGTATTAACTGCTGATGGTCTCGTTGGAAAGGTTGTACTCACCAGCTCCAACTACTCCCAGATAATGCCCTACTTCAATAATCTTTTCAGGGTAAGTGCCAAAATTCAAGAAACACAATCAACTGGTATTGTAGCCTGGGATAGTGAGAATATTTCTGAGTTGGTTATGGATTTTGTGCCTAAAACAATTCCTGTTGATTCAGGTTTTGTAATTGAAACTTCCGGTTTTGGAAATGAATACCCGGAAGGAATTCCTATAGGGTCTGTCGTCAGAACTGTTCCGGAAGAAGGGAAGGATACGCAAAAAATTTATCTCACACCTTTCACTTCATTATTTACAGTGAGTGAAGGATTTGTAGTTACTTTCGTGCCGGATACCTCAATTCAAAGCCTTGAACAAGGCTATAATGAGCTATTCCGATGAACAGTCAGGTACTCAAAGACTTTGGTTTAGGCTTGGTTTTCATTTTCAGCCAGGTTTTGTTTTTTCAGCATCTCACTATATTCGGAACATCAGCTGATCCGATAATCTTCTACCTCCTATACCTTACTTCAAAATATAATCGTATTTCTTTACTGTTACTCGCAGCTGCTTTTGGTTTGATACAAGATGCTTTCTTTGATTTTTGGGGTATTTTCATGTTTTCTAAAACATTATTTGTCTTCCTGACTTACAGCTTTATTAAGAAACGTTCTGAGAACCAACTCCTCGTATGGCAGATTTTCTTTGTAATACTTATTGGTTCATTGATACATAACATAATTTTTGCATGGCTAAGTAGTTTTTTTGATACCTATGTAACAAATTACTCCATGCTGGCTATGATCTTTGGTAATGCTATTTATACCTCTTTTGTTGGTTGTTTAATTTTTGTTTTTAAAGCGAAGTAATTCTATGCATAAGAACAGTATAAATAGAACTACTACCTCTATTAGGGCCCTGCAGGTTATCATGATCGGGCTTTGTTTAATTGTACTTGGCAGGTTTTTCTATCTCCAGATTGTTCAGTATCAAATCTATGAGAGCCTGGGGCAGAAAAATTCTATCCGTCAGGAATATGTATCAGCAGCCAGAGGGTTGATCTATGACAGGAATGGTACCCTTATTGTAGATAATGCTCCCATCTTCTCAATTACAGTCACTCCGTCAAATTTTGACAGAGAGAAAATCCCTTTGCTTGCCGAACTGCTTAGTGTTGAAGACAGTGTAGTCACTAAGAGAGTTGATGAGGCTTTTCGGTATTCCAGCTATAGAACTTCTCCCCTGCTTACCGATGTTGATTTTGAGACATTCTCAAAAATACAAGAGAATACATGGCAATTGCCTGGTGTAGGTCATCAAATCGAAAGTAAGAGACACTACCCAACTTCCATGAAAGCTTCACACATCTTCGGTTATTTGAGAGAAGCAGACAGGAAGGATTATGAATCTAATGAAGACCTTAGACTGGGAGACAAGATTGGCAAAAGTGGCCTTGAACTTATTTATGAAGACACACTTCGTGGCGATTTTGGGCTTGAGTTCCTAAAAGTTAATGCCTTTGGCCAATCACTTGGTTTATATGAAGGTGAAAGATCAGGTAGCAGCCCGATACAGGGAGATGATATAATTACCACTATAGATGCTGAACTACAGCAATTCGCTGAAACCCTGATGGAAGGGAAAAGTGGTGCAATTATCGCCATGAACCCGAATACTGGCGAAATCCTTGCTCTGGCGAGTTCACCTTACTATGAGGTAGACAGACTAGCCGGGAGATTAGACCGTAAATACTGGGCTGATATTAATACAGATACAACCAGGCCTTTATACAATAGAGCTATTTCAAGCAGACAACCGCCTGGATCCACTTTTAAGCCTCTAATGGGACTTATTGGATTGCATCTGGGACATGTTACTCCAGAAACTATAAGTCGTAATACGGGCGGGTACCAAAGAGGCAGGTTATATAAAGATATTGCCCCCCTTGGTGACTATGACCTCTCGAAAGCTATCACTTATTCCAGTAACACCTATTTCTACGCATTAATGGACAAAATTGGTACTCAGGGTCAAATAAATGTTTGGAGTGATCTGGTAAAAGATTTTGGGCTTGGTGTTCCCAATTCTATTGATTTACCCAGTGCAAACCAGGGAATCGTACCTGATAGTGCTTTCATGGACCGATGGTTTGGAAGAAGAAACTGGGGATTAGGCGACTTAATTAACCTGGGTATCGGACAGGGAGTTATTTCAGTTTCTCCCCTTCAGATAGCTCAAATGACCAGTACCATTGCCAATGGTGGAAATAGAATCAAACCTCACATTGTAAGCTCTGTTCGCTCTCAGGATGGAGCAGTTAATTATACTCCAATTGTATATGAGAAAATTGACTGGGTAAGACCTGATTATCTGTCTGTAATAAAGACCGGGATGCGAGGAGTTGTTGAAGAAGGAAGTGGTCGATTTTATGTCAAGAACGATTTAATTGAAGTAGCCGGAAAAACAGGAACTGCACAAAACCCACATGGATTTAGTCATGGATGGTTTACTTCTTTCGCTCCTTTTGACAAACCTGAAATCGTTGTGACTGTTTTTTTGGAAAACGCTGGTTTTGCTTCCATTTCCGCAGCACCAATTGCCGGGCTTATGATTGAAAAACATCTCACAGGTGATGTACAAAGAAATCATGTTTTAAACTATGTTTTGAATTGGGAACCTAAAGAAGATAATTCTCAAGGAGCTGAATAATGGGTAACCCGAAAGACTTTAACTGGCCCATAGTTTTTGGATGGTTTATTTTAACTATGGTTGGATTAACAGCTATTTATAGTGCTACTCAGGGTCCCGTTTCTGAATTCTTACCCAGCTATATACAATCCAATTTCTACAAACAGCTGGGGTTTGTTATTGTTTCAATTATCGTAATGCTGGTTGTTCAGTTTATTTCTCCCCGAAACTTCATCCAGTTCTCTTACCTTTTTTATGTGTTTTGTATCATACTTATGATCCTGACCCTGATTTTTGGGTCTGAAATAAATGGTGCGAAAAGTTGGTTTAAGATAGGCCCGTTTGGAATTCAGAGTAGTGAGTTAATGAAAATAGCGACCATTCTGGCAGTTGCTAATTATTTGACCAGTAGAAGAAATATCTCAGCTGAAAATATACGATCTGCATTAATTTCAGTACTTATCATCGCACTTCCTATTGCCCTGGTAATTGCTCAAAACGACTTTGGAACTGCAATAATATTTATAGCCCTCATACCAGTAATGCTGTTTTGGTCTGGCTTGCCTTACGGTGTTTCTTTGTTCATTATCTCTCCAGCAATTATTCTTTACTTCACCGTCTTTGGATGGGGTTATGGCCTGGTAGCAGCCCTTCTGTTGAGTATTTTGATCTTTGTGATTCAAAAAAGAGTCTGGTTAACTGTTACATCTATAATTACCGGCATACTCACAGTTACTGGAGTTCAACTTGCTTTAAGTAGCGTATTACAACCTCACCAAATTGCCCGGATTATGTCATTCACTAATCCAAATTTTGACCCAACCGGTGCCGGTTGGAATGTTATCCAGGCGAAAACAGCAATTGGCTCTGGTGGGATTTCCGGAAAGGGTTTTTTGGAAGGAACGCAAACTCAGCTAAGATTTCTTCCAGAACAATGGACCGATTTTGCAATTTGTGTTGTCGGAGAAGAGTTTGGGTTTATCGGCGCGGGGCTTGTTGTTTTAACCTTCGCTTTTCTTTTTATCAGGCTTCTGAGTATTGCAGGAAACCATAAACACCCTTTTGCTCAGCTCGTTACTGTGAGTGTAACTTCGGTATTCTTTATCCATTTCTTTATAAATGTCGGAAGTGCTACTGCATTACTTCCTGTTATCGGTATCCCTCTTCCCTTCATAAGCTACGGGGGTTCTGCATTTCTAACAAACACATTGATGCTTGCCATTTGTTTGAATATGGAATTTCATAAGAGGGAATTTAGTATTTACAGGTAGATTACTGCTTGTACTTTCTGGAAGTACCCAGGGTAAAGCTTGTTCTGTGATACTTTGTATAACCATGCTTTTGCAAAGCTTCTTTGTGTTTTGGGGTTGGGTATCCAACATTGGTAGACCAACCAAACTCAGGAAACTCTTTATCCAGCTTGTTCATCAAATCATCCCTATATACTTTTGCTAATATAGAAGCGGCTCCAATACTAATAGATTTATCATCTCCTTTAACTATGCAACTAACGGGGATTAAGGAAGCTATATATCTATTTCCATCCACAAGCAGATAGTCAGGCGACGCTCCATTCTCATCTACACATTTCTGCATAGTATGCAAAGACGCCCACAGTATATTCAACTTATTAATTTCGTTAATGCTTCCCTCCTTTACCGTCCAATAAAGTGCCTTTTGTTTAATTGTGGTCGCTAACTCTGCCCTTTCTTTGTCATTTATTCTCTTACTATCCCGTATCCCTTCAATATTTGTACCAGGTTCTATAATAACTCCTGCAGCTACTACAGGCCCGGCCAGGCAACCTCTGCCAACCTCGTCTAATCCCATCACTCTGTTAAAGCCCTGTTTCCAGAGTTTTTCTTCATATTCAGTTCTACTCATTCTGGAAGTTTAGCTAAATTTTAGATGCAAAGTCTATACACATATCTCAATTTTATGGAACTGTTTCAGCAAAACTTATATTCTATTTTAAAAGACCAACACTATGCATTTTAAATACTCCGAATGGGATGAGGCAATAAACTCATCAAAAAGTAATAAGCCGTTTGATACGCTATGGGACTTGTTCCAGCAGTTGCTTACTATTTCGAGCGGGGACGTTACACAGGCATTGAGGTGGCTTACTGAGCTCGATAAGGAATACGAGATCACGAATCAGTTTGATGATGGATATTCAATGGGAGACTTCATTGATGAGTTAAGAGAAAGAGGCTACATCGAAACAGACGAAGAAACCAATCAGGTTGTAATCACACGAAAAACAGAACGCAGTTTACGCGAAAAGTCTTTAGAAGAAATTTTTAAAAATCTGGACAAAGGTGGTTTTGGCAACCATAAGACTCAGCACACAGGTAAAGGGCTTGAGAGGCAACCTGAAACAAGAAGTTGGAACAAAGGAGATGACATAAGCCAGATTGATAGTGTAAGTACAATGCTTAACATGCTTAATCACAGTTCTATCGATCAGTTTGACCTGCATGAGGATGACCTGCAAGTATATGAGACTGATCATTACACCTCGGTTGCTACTGTACTTTTGATCGACCTGAGCCATTCAATGATTCTTTATGGTGAGGACAGAATTACACCTGCGAAAAAAGTGGCAATGGCTCTTTCAGAACTGATTATGAATAACTATGCCAAGGATTCCTTGGATATTGTAGCTTTTGGAAATGAAGCCTGGCAAATTTCTATTGATGACCTGCCTTACTTAAAGGTTGGCCCTTACCACACAAATACCAAGCAAGGGTTAGAAGTAGCAAGGCATATCCTTCAACGTAAAAAACTTGCGAATAAACAGATATTCATGATTACAGATGGTAAACCATCTTGTATGATCGAGAATGGAAAGCTGTATAAAAACAGCTTTGGGCTGGATAGAAAAATTGTAAATAAAGTACTCGACGAAGCAGTGAAATGCCGTAGAGACAAAATTACTATTACCACTTTCATGATTGCCAGCGACCCTTATCTACAGAGTTTTGTACGGGAGATGACTGAAGCTAATAAAGGCAAAGCCTACTTCGCTTCGCTGGATAACCTGGGTGGATATATATTTGAAGATTATATCAAAAACAGACGTAAGAATGTGAAATAGACATTCCATATTATAGTCAATATATTAATTCTATTAACGATAGAATTAATATAGATTAGAAATGTATCCTTCAAAAATAGTCTTATTAGCGAAAAACCTATCCACTGCACTTTTCATCACCCTCTTCTTTATTTCAATAAGTGGATCAACAATAGCACAAGTCAATACCATTAGAGGAGAAGTTTTCGCCTCTAAAGACAATGAACCTTTGGCAGGTGTAAACGTCTATATTTCCGGTACAAGTATCGGGTCTTCTACTGATAGTAATGGAAAATTTGAATTCGAAACCAGCTTAAAGGGGAAATTTGATATCACGGCTAGCTTCTTAGGATTCGAAAGTCAAAGCAAAATCGTTCTGCTTGAAGAAGGCAAAGAATATGATTTCACTTTTATTCTGGAAGAGACTTTACTTCAGCTGAATGAAGTACAGGTTTCTGCTGAACGAGATAAAGAGTGGCAAGAACTATATGCTGACTTTCGAAGATTTTTTATTGGATGGGATACATTTTCCAATGAAGTTCAGATCGAAAATCCAGAATCGATCGATTTTGAACGGCTAGGCAGAACTCAAGTTATTGTTTCATTTAGAGAACCGATCAGAATCATTAATTATTCACTAGGCTACTACGTTACTATTGAACAGCAGAGTATCATTTTTAACCCTTATGATCATTCGGGTTTCTGGAATGTTTACTCAAGATTTGAAGAAATTGATCCAAACCCAGAGAGAAGTACAAGAAGGAAGTGGAAAAGTAATAGAGAAAAGGCTTATAAAGGGTCTTCCAAACACTTTTTCATAAGTCTAATTGATGAAAATTTAAAGAACGATAAATTTGTAGTTCTACCCTATAGCGATGTTATAGAAAAAGTTGAAAAAGAAGAGTTAATCCGTCGGCAATTCCCAGGTCAGTGGGAACTTATAAGAGACAATTTCAATGTCTTCAGAGTAGAAAATATTAATTTTGGTGTCGCTTTTGACCCTGACTACAAGCGATCAGGAGAAATAGCTTCGCATGTAGAACTTAGTAGCTTTCGGGTTAATAACTCTCTTGGTCTAATTATAGTAGACGACTATGGAAGCATCTTTAATACCAAAGAAGTAGTTTTTTTCGGGCCATGGTCGGAAGACCGGTTCGCAAAGACCCTACCTTTGGATTATAAATAACGAAGTATTGAAGTGTTGGGTTTCGGAATAGTACAAGGATTGAACTGAAACCAGAAATAAAAAAAGCCGGTGCAATTGCTTACACCGGCTTCAAGTTCTTTCTGATAGGTTGATTTAGAACATACCCAAGGATTCCATTACCTCATCAGTAATATCATACTTTGATGAGAACTCTTCTGACACATAAAGAATCACAAGATCACCAGTACTCGTTGTAGTGTTAAGTACATATGAAAGCCCCATTGACGAAGCAACTGAATCAATTGCATTACCAATTTGCTCTAATAGCGGGCCAACTAGTTCTGTTCTTTTGGCTTGTAACTCTTCTTCTGCCAATCTTTGAGCTTCCAGTAAATCATTCTGAAGCTGTCCTAATCGTGCTTCTTCAGTTTGCTTAGCCTCTTCAGAGATAACACCAGCTTTTTGTTGGTAAGCTGCCACTTCAGCCTGGAATGTTTGCTCTTTAGTAGCCAGTTCCTGTTGCTTGCGTTGAGTGAAGTTTTGCAACCTCTGCTGAACCGCTTTCATTTCAGGCATGTTAGCCAAAATCGCTTGTGGATTAACATAACCGATTTTTAATTCCTGAGCTTTAGTTTCTCCATTAAATCCTACTATAACAAATGCTAATGCCAGGATAAGTGTAACTCTTTGTATCATTGTTTTCATAAGTATGTATTTCGATGAATTTTCTTATTGTTCCGCTTTTATTTTCTCTATTACTAAAGATGTAATGTTCAACTTTTCCTCACTTGAGTAAAAAATAATCGCATCTCCATAGGAAGTAATTTCATTTAAGACCATATCCAATCCGAGCTCCATAGATACTGATTTGATAGCCTGGTCCATTAACCCGATAATTGGCTCCATAAGTTGTGCTCTTCTTTGTCGGATTTCGTTCAGATAGTTTTCTCTATCCGCCTCAATTTGTTCGTTTCGGTCTAAAAGCTCTTGCTCTTTAGTTGCTCTGGCTTCTGCAGATAGAACGCTTTTTCCTTCTTCATAAACCGCAAAATCTTGTTGTAACTGATTAGATTTTGCTATCAGTTCGCGATCTCTCTGGGCGATAAGAGTATCGATTTGAGTCTCAACCTCTGAAACTGACTCTAGCTGATCCAGAACTTCTCCCGGATTCATATAGCCAACTTTTACTTGTGCAAATGCACTTGTAGCAAAGGCTAACATTAATATTAAAATTGAAAATTGTTTCTTCATATCCACTTGTTTTAATGCAGCAAATAATACTGCTTATTTATTTTAATTACTTACTCTACTTCTATTCCTAGTTCTAATAAAATCGCCTCGTTCAAATCCCATTCCCCTCTGGCATAAACCATATAAATATCCCCTGAACGGTCAAAAACGAAATCGAAACCTTGCCGAACGGCAACCGCTCTCACTGCTGTAAAAACCTGTCTTTGAATGGGCTCAAGTAAGTTATTCTGACTTTGGAAATATTCCCCGTTAGGACCAAACTTCTGGTTTAAGAACGCATCCCTGTCCTTTTTCTTTTGGCTGATCTCATTTAATTTTTGAGTCCTTATTTCCTCTGTATAAAGAATCTCTTTGGCTTTATAGTCATCCTCTAAAGCAAGGATTTCCTCATCCATTTTATTTATCTCTTCATTCCAGCCATCACTTAATAACTGTAACCTTTGCTCAATCCCTGCATATTCAGGAATGTTAGAAAGGATATAGTTAGACTCGAAAAAACCAATCTTCTGTTGCCCAAGCACCGGAGACGATACAAGTGCAATAAGGAAAAGTATTTTTGATAGTGACTTCATTAGAATGGAGCTCCAATGTTAAATAGGAATTCCCACTGACCAGACGATACTGAGCCATTTGGATTCGCAGGATTCGGAATACCATCAAGTCTGTATCCATAGCTAAGATCAACCAAGCCAAGAACAGGAAGGAATAGACGGGTTCCAAGACCGATTGAACGTTTCACATTAAATGGATCAAAGCTTGCAAAATCCTGGTATGCATTACCTGCATCAAAAAATACGTATGGAATCAATTGTAATTGCTCGGTACTAACAGCTGGATATCGAACTTCAAAAGAATATTTAGAATATAAACGACCACCAACTTTTTCGCCGTCAACCACAGGTGCGATACTTTCAGCTAAACCACCCGGGTAGCCTCTAAGATCAATATTGTCGTATAAGAAACTCTGTCTCTGTTGTAGCTGAGTACCACCAAGTAAAAAGCGTTGGAAATTACTTCTGTTATCATTGGTTAAGTACCCGATGAAACCGTAGTTCGCCTGGCTTGTTAACACCATTTTGCCAACAATAGGAACGTGATGCTGGAAGTCGGTTTTAATTTTATAAAACTCGGAGAAACCAGGAATTGGAGGAGCTAGCTCAGCTGATAAGGACAGCTTTGAACCTGAATTTGGTGAAATAAAATTATCGAGAGAATTCCTTTCAATAACCTGCTTTATAGATACAATACTTGAAGTACCTTCAGCAAGAAACGAAACTGTTCCTTCAACATCATATAACTGGTAACTGGCTACGGTTCTAAGAGAGAAATAGTCATCAGGCCATTTCAATCTCTTACCAAGAGAAACACTGGCTGAAAATAACTTATTACGCTCATCTGAATTATTATAGTTGATGAAGTTGTATGAGAAATTAACTCCTAATGAGGTTGGCCTACCATTTAGCCAAGGTTCCACAAAACCAAAACTATAGCTCTGATATCCTGTACCCGTTACCTGAACTCCAAGTGATAAAGTTTGACCATCACCAGCCGGGAACGGTGTGAAGTCACCCTCTAAAGCTCGTTTTAGAGAAAAATTATTGAAGTTAAGCCTGGCTGAAACAATTGCTCCAATTGATCTACCACCATAACCACCTGAAAATTCGAAGTTACTTGTACTGGTAGACTCATCTAAACGATAAGTAACATCTACTGTTTTCTCTTGTGCATTAGGAACTACATCTGGTGTAATATTCTGCGGATCGAAGAAACCTAGAGTACTAAGCTCACGAATTGACCTTACTATTGCTTCACGGCTATAAGTATTACCTGGAACCGTTCTAAGAGTTCGTCTAACAACATTATCGTGTGTTTGAGTATTACCAGAGAATGAAACGCCTTTTATCGAAGCGATCTCATCTTCATAAATTTCAAAATGGATATCCAGTGAGTCTTCACCAACTTTAGTAACTGTAGGGAATACATTGAAAAACAGGTATCCGATATTTTGGTATAAACTGGTTACGTCAGTAGAGGTTTTATTGAAGTTTAGATTTTCCTCAAACTTTGACTGATTGAAGATATCACCTTTCTCAAACCCGAGGGATATTGTTAGTTGTTCATCTGTGTATACAGAGTTTCCATCCCATGTAAGGTTTCTCACTTTATACTGAGGGCCTTCTTCGATATTAACCTGAACTTTTATTCCCTGCTTGTTTCCTTTGTAATCAAATACCCAAACTGAATCGGATACTATTCTTACATCCGTAAAACCGTTATTTCTATAAAATGTGAGAAGCTTCTCTTTACCTTCAATAAAATTCTCTTCTTTAAAAGTCTTTTTGGACAAGAATTTCCACGGAGCATCTTCCTTTAACGGTTTAATCTTTTTTCTAAGCTTTCGATCTGAAAATGACTCACCACCATTAAAAATTATATCCTTTACCTCCAGTTTCTTTCCCTTCTTAACATTGAAGGTTAAAACAGACCTGTTCTCTATTTCAGAAGGTTCTACTTCTACTTCTACTTCTGTGAACCACAATCCTTTTTCTCTAAAAAATCTTTGAATTGTACTTTTTGCCTGCGCAACATTCGCGTCTGTTATGGCTGTTCCTGCTAATAAGGTGATTTCTTTCTTGAGATCTCTCCTTTCTGACCTCTTTACACCTTCAATCTTGTACTCGAGCATTCTTGGTTGCTCAGTAACTTCTATAACTAACCTTAATCCTGTTGTAGTCTGCTCGGTAATAAATACTTTAACATCCGAGAATAAACCCACACGATATAACCTCTTAATGGCTTCAGTAATATCATCACCAGGATAGGTAATTGTGTTTCCTTCATTTAAGGAACTGGCGTTAATTATGAATTGGGATCTTGTCAACTCATTCCCTTGCACAGTGATACCAAGAATTGTGTATTGTTGCGGAGTGATGAGAGTGGGATCGGTGATTTCGATTTCTTGTGCTTCAATATTCTCAGTAAAAATGGAAGCCCCGATCGCTAATAGTAGTACAAATAAAATTCTTTTCGACAAAGTAAGCACGCTAATTTTAGCCAGTTATATATTTTTATTTTTGAGTAAACGGGTGGAGTGCCCTTTTTCGTCTTTTGATACTTCAACTTTTCCGAATCTTCTATCTCTCTTCTGAAAAGAGGCTATAGCTTCGTACAATTCGTTGCGTCTGAAGTCCGGCCAATACTGCTCTGTGATATAAAGCTCTGAATACGCCAACTGCCAGAGCAGGAAATTACTAATCCTGTACTCGCCACTTGTCCTGATAATCAGGTCGGGATCAGGAAAAGCCGCTGTAGAAAGGTGATCACTTATCATTTGATCATTAATAAGAGCCGGATCAAGTCTCCCTTCTTTAACATGTTGAGATATCTTCTTAACTGCCTGGGTAATATCCCATCGTCCTGAATAACTCAATGCCAAGCAAAGCTGCAATCTGGTATTATCTTTTGTAAGATCTATAGCTTCTTGTAGCTCTTTTTGGCAATCCTTAGGAAAACGGTCCATTTGCCCGATAGTTACCAGCTGGATATTATTCTTGTGAAGATTATCAGCTTCCTTTCTAAGAGATGAGACTAAAATTCTCATTAAACCGCGAACTTCGGCAGATGGTCTACCCCAGTTCTCAGTAGAAAATGCATAAAGAGTTAAATATTTAACACCAATCTGAGCGCATGCCTCAGTTATATCTCTTACTGAATCAACCCCAACTTTATGCCCATGAATCCTAATACTTCCACGGCTTTTAGCCCATCTGCCATTGCCATCCATAATAATGGCTATGTGCTCAGGAATTTCTCCTGACTCCTTCATCAGGTTCTGCCTTTCTTTATCCTTTTGGCTTTGGATTGTATTTGTTAGTGTGAGCTCTTTCAACAGTTTTTTATGGTTGATTTTCAGCCCCCAAAATTAGCGCTTTAGGCATCCTTAATCAAGGTAAACTAAACTTATTTAGCTGAGAGTTTTCTTTGCAAATCAAGCATTTCAAGTAGTGCTAACGCCGCTTCTCCACCTTTGTTCCCCTTTTCACCTGATCTATCCATTGCCTGCTTAACATCATCTGTGGTGAGTATTCCGAAAGCTACCGGTTTTTGGTACTTCAAATTTAGCTCTGTAATACCACTTGTAACTGCATCACAAACATATTCAAAGTGAGGAGTGCCTCCGCGAATTACTACCCCAAGTGCTATCACTCCGTCTACCCCTTGTTCTGTAATCAGATACTGAGCAGCTAATGGAATTTCAAAAGCCCCGGGGCATCTTGCCACCAATATATTATCATCAGAAGCTCCGGCAGCAGATAAGACCTTTAACGCCCCATTTAACATTTTTTCTGTAATGGATGAATTCCATTTCGCAACTACAATCCCAATTCTTGAATTCCCAGCTTCAGCCACAGGTTCAATAATTCTAACACTCATATTATTTCTTTATTTCAACTAATTGTTTTCTCTGATCTGTCATCCTTTTCATTTTAGCACAATGCTTAGATGCTACACATACAACTCCTAAATGAGTATATGCCAGATCTTTACCTCCATGATAATCACTACCTCCTGTAAGTAGCAATGAATTTCGTTCCACAAACTCAGTGTATTCCTTTTGCATCTTCCAGTTATGGCTTGGATGAATACACTCAATTCCATCAATACCAGCTTCTACAAACTCTTCGATCTCTGATTTTGAATAAAACCTGGATGGATGTGCCAGGATACTTGCCCCGCCAACATTCTTGATAATCTGAATAACTTCTTCAAAGTCAGGATAATTATTATCAATCTCTCCAAGTTTCTCAGTGCTTAAATATCGCTTAAAAGCATCCGCAATACTACTTACATAGCCTTTTTGAATAAGGATTTTAGCAAGATGCGGGCGTCCAATATTTGCGCCATTTGCTTCTGCTCTCACCTCATCATAATTAATATCTACTCCTACATCATTTACCTTTTTAATGATGCCTTTAATACGATCCCTCCTCGCGATCCTTTGAGAAAGCAGGAAGTCAGCAAAATAAGAGGTATCTACATCAAAATAATATGCCAGTATGTGAGATTCCCTGTTCTTATAAGAACTTGTTATTTCAACACCGGGTATAAGTTCAATTTCTAGTTCTTTGGCTCTTTTTAAACCCTTAAAATAACCGTCAAAGGTGTCGTGATCGGTTATCGAAAGTGCAGCCAACTTTTTTTCAGAAGCTAACTCTACAGCTTCTACAGGAGTTAATCTGCCATCAGAGCAGTTTGTGTGGATATGAAGGTCGGCTTTGGGTAGCACTATCCCTGACCATTCAAAATTGAGGAGATTTTATCTGGGTTTGAAAGAAGTTCTATTGCTTCATTTAGTTGTTTATCAAACTCAAGTGCAGCCTTTGTTTTGGCCGATTGACCTTTATACCTCGATATTAATTCCAAATAAAGCGTCCTACGAATTGATTCTTCATTTTCTTTAAGAAGAGCTTCTTTCTCTTTTTGAATAATATCTTTTATTGAGTTCAGGTGACTGGAAATTTCATCATTATCATTATACTCATCACCCAACTCCTGAAGCAAGAATTCAGAATCTGTTTTAAAATCAAACTCATTAGTCTCTAAAAACGACAAAAATGATTGGTAAACATCTTCTGGTAACTCATCAGCAGTAAAAGTACTGTTCTCTGCCTCAAACTTTGTTGCAAAATCCAGGAATCCTCCCTCCTGGTACAATGCAATCTCTATTAATTCCGGTGAAGGTGATTCTGATTCAAGGTCAGGTTCAATACCTCTCCCTTCCCTTACACTACGCCCATTCCTGGTTCTGAATACTCTATTTGCAGTTTCTTCGCGTGAAATCGAAGCATTTCGCGATTCATGAGTGTATGCAAGTGACTGAATGCTTCTACCACTGGGTATGTAATATCTTGAAATTGTTATTTTTAGAGAGGTGTTATAAGGCATTGGCTTTACTATCTGTACCAAACCTTTCCCAAAACTTCGTTCTCCAAGAATTACTGCCCTGTCCAAATCCTGAAGAGCACCTGCCACAACTTCTGAAGCGCTAGCGCTTCCCCCATTAACAAGTATAACAATCGGCTTATCAAACATTACAGGTTCTCTTGTCTCGTATCCCTGGTTGTATTCAGCAATTCTACCACGGGTTTCGATCACAGTAAGTCCGGGCTCTACAAACTTATCAATGATGGCAACAGCTTCTTGTAAAATACCACCCGGATTGTCTCTTAGATCAATTACCAGGCCATTCATTTCTTTTTCTTCACCCAATTCAATCAGTGAATTTCTGATTTCCTCTGCTGAATTCTGCCCAAATTGAGCTAGCCTTATGTATCCAAATTCCTCATTTTCACCAATCAGATCAGTATAAGTTACATTCGGTATCTCGATTCTTTCCCGCTTTAAAACAAAGTTCAGGGGCTGCTCAAATCCGAACCTCTTAATTGAAATAGTAAGCTCGGAACCAATTTCTCCCATTGTAAGGTTTTGAACCTCATCAGGTTGAAGGCCTTGAGTTGAAACCCCATCTATAGCTAGTATGATATCGCCAGCACGAATTCCTTTCTTATCAGCAGGTCCTCCTTCTGTTGGAGCAACTACAACAACTTCCCCATCCCGGTAACCTGCATCCAGTCCAATTCCGGCATAGTTACTTCGCGAAAATATCTCAGCCCGCTCATTTTGAGACTCATTGTAGAAAACAGTGTATGGATCAAGCGTTTCAAGCATTGCTTCCATACCATTTCGCATTAAAAGCTCGGGATCAACGTCGTCTACATACTCGAGAGCTACATTTTCATAAGCTTTGCTAAAAATGGAAAAGTTCTTTTTGATCAGGAAATAAATATCGGCTTGCTGGAAACCGATGGTTACTATTGCAACGGTACTAACTAAAATAAGTACTAATGCCTTTCTTGATCTTTTCAATTTACTTCCTATTTAACTTTTAAAACCTGACCTGCATAAATTCGTGAACCACTAATATTGTTTAGCCTTCTTAGTGTTGATAAAGACACTCCGAATGATTCCGCAATTTCGCTTAATGTATCATTACTTTTAACAGTATAGCTAACGGAACCATCGCTACCAGTATTGGTTGATGATGCTAAAAAGACATTTTCACCTCTTTTTTGACGTGATTCTATATCTTGTTTCTCACGGAATGATAAAGAGTTAACCTGCTCATAATGTGATTTCTGAGAGTTGGGAACGTACACCTTGATGTTTTGTCCCAATCGTATCGTATTTCCAATTCCGTTCCAGGTTCTGATATTCCAGGCTCTAACATCATACCACTCAGCAATATGCCCGATAGTATCGCCCGTCTTAACTTTATAGTTCAACAATGTAGAGTTTGCAGGAATGCTAACATTAGATGAACTCGAAGACCTGGTTGTATTTGTACCACTTTGCTGATTCGTAGGCCTGTTCGCAGCAATTTTAGAAGCACTTCCTGCCGGTAACGGAACAGCTAATACCTGTCCTGGATAAATGGTATTAGATAGATTCTCATTACTTGCGAAAATACCACTAACAGTAGTTCCGTATTTCCTTGCAATTAAACCAATTGATTCTCCACTGCGAACAGTATGCATGGTAATGCTTTGGCTTATATTTTCTTTTGGAATATCATCGTAAGCAGCTAAAAACTCTGATTTTTTACCCTTTGGTATCTTTAATGGGTACTTATTGCCCGGAGGTGTAGCCCATCTTAATAGCTCCGGGTTGTATTCTTTTAGCTCGTTTGTTGTAATTCCGATAATTTTGGCCATTTCTTCTAACGGCATCAAACCATCAACTTCAACTAAGTCATAAGAATAAGCTTCCTGTCCATAATTTTTTCGAAAGCCAAATTCTTCAGGACTCATATTGATCATTGTAGTAGCAATGAAACCAGGAACATAACCTCTCGTTTCTCTTGGCAAATAAGGATATGCAGCCCAATAATCTTTTACACCACCAGCACGGCGAATAGCTCGGTTTAAACCTCTGGGACTGATATTGTAGTTAGCCATCGCAAGGTGCCAATCACCCCAAATATTATGTAAATCCTTTAGGTGGCGTGCAGCAGCCCGTGTTGCTTTCTCCGGATCTCTACGCTCATCAACCCACCAGTTAATTTCTAAGCCATACACTCTACCTGTCGCTGCAATAAACTGCCACATTCCAACAGCTGCAGCCCAACTACGTGCTGTTGGGTTAATTCCACTTTCGATAAATGATAAATAAACAAGTTCTTGTGGAAGACCTTCCTCTTTGAAGATTTCATCCATCATTGGCTTATATTTTTCAGCCCTTTCTCTCCAGGTCTCCATGACTTCAGGCCTTCGTATTGTATAGTACACCAAATGACGATTCACCTGCGAGTTCTGGATCAGAGGAACCTGTGTTTTTTGGAGGCTGGCTTCTTTCGGAAAATCAAAATCTTCAGCTAGTAAAGTCTCATCATCGAGGAATTCTTGCTGGATTGTAAAAATCTGGCCTTCAGGTTCATTTTCGGAATCAGTAATTCCATAAAAATTCCGGTATTCACCAATAACAGCACGTGATAGTTCTCCAAATCTTCTGTCGCTTACTATTTCCGGGTAATCATCTAGCAGTTCCTGAGAAGCAGTTACAGCATCATTTATGAAGGTTTCTGCCTGGATTGGGTCGTCAGCTACCTGGGCGTCAAGAGATGCAATGTGTAGCCTGTAAATATCTGATATCCTGCTGATGATATCTTTTTGAAAGGTATCAAGTTCTATTAAAGCAGGCTGCTTCAAAATGGTATCCGCATTATTAACCCCCTGCATTGGGCTTGCATAAGGTAACAGCCTAACAGGCATTTCTTTATTCTTAATAGAAGCTGTACTGTCTTGGGCGTTCACTAGTCCAGTTGCCGCAAAACAAAGCGAAAAACCGGCAAATAGTAACTTCTTCATCATAGAGTCGGGTAGATTATATTTTAATTAATGTAATGATTCTGAGCTTAAATTAAGAATCCAAGCCGTCAAGACCTGCTACTAACGCACTTTTTTACAAAAAAGCGTCAGGAATTTGTCTTTTATTTTTCGATTAAATTTTTCTTGTCAGAAGTGAGCTTTTGCTCTTGTCCTGTCCAACGTTGAACAATTGGCCATCTTCTTCCCAATCCAAAGGCTTTTGCCGAAAGCTTTAAACCGGGAGCCGCCTGATAACGTTTATGCTCATTCAGATCTACAAGACGAAGTATTCTGTCAATAGTTTCTACTTCAAAGCCTTTGCCTATTATTTCTTCTCTTGATAGTTGATCTTCAAGGTAGTATTTCAAAATGGCATCTAAAGTTCCGTAATCTGGTAAAGAATCAGAATCTTTTTGATCAGGCCTCAATTCTGCACTTGGTTCTTTAGTAAGTATCGCATCAGGAATCACTTCCTTCTGATAGTATTCCTCATTTAACCAACGGCACATCTCGTATACTTCTGTCTTATAGAGATCAGATATAACTCCTAAACCACCGGCCATATCACCATAAAGTGTGCAATAACCAACTGCAGTCTCTGATTTATTTCCTGTATTCAGAAGCATATGACCAAATTTGTTAGAAATTGCCATTAATAAATCACCACGCGAACGACTTTGCAGGTTCTCCTCAGCAACATCAAATTCTGTACCATCAAATAATGGCTCAAGCTGTGAACGATATGAATCAAAGATAGGCTTAATTGCGATCTCCTTAAGTTCTACACCCAGGTTATGTGCCAGCTTTGCTGAATCACTCACACTTCCTTCGCTTGAAAACTCAGACGGCATAGTTACTGCCAGCACGTTCTTTGCTCCCAATGCTTCTGAAGCAATTGCACAAACTAGAGCAGAATCAATTCCTCCACTTAACCCAAGAAGAACTTTATTGCCTAGTTTTGATTTTCTTAGGTAATCCCTGAGTCCAAGCACCAGGGCATTAAACATCGTTTCAGTGGTATTAGGGATTGTTCTTTCACAATCTGCAAACTTTCCTGCATCCAGAGTTTGAGAATCAGAATCGTATTTCACATCAACAAAAGTAGATTCAAATCTTCGATCCCTGGTAACTATAAACCCTGAAGCATCCAGAGCAAGAGAATCTCCGTCAAAAATCAGTTCTGTGTTTGCTCCTACCTGATTCACATAAAATAAAGGAAGGTTTAATTCACGGGCATGCTTTTGCAGCATTCCAACACGTGTTATTGGCTTCCGTTTTGTAAATGGAGAAGCCGAGATATTAATAATCGCCCTTGCTCCTTTTTTAGCAAGTATTTCAGCCGGGTTGGTAGCATAAGTGTGGTACTGGATTTCATTATCATTAAACCAAATGTCCTCGCATACTGTTACTCCGAAAGGAGTCCCATGAATTAATATCGGTTCGAATTCAGTACCTGGTTCAAAATATCTCAAATCATCAAATACATCGTAAGTAGGCAATAATGCTTTATGTACCCGGCTAATCTCAGAACCATACTGTGCAATAATCGCTGAATTAAAACAGCTTCTGCCAACACCGGTCATATTCTTTGTAATAGAACCAAATATTACCACCACTTCTTTAGTGGCAGCTATAATCTCCTGATTCACCTGGTAACACATTTCGCGAAAAACTTTTCTCTCCATTAAATCTAATGGAGGGTACCCGCATACTACTAGCTCAGGCAGCAAAAGAAGGTCTACTTTGTCTTTTTCGGCCTTCTCAATTGCACTTAGAACCAGTTCTTTGTTTCCGGAAAGATCCCCAATTATCGGGTTTATTTGTTCGAGGCGTATGTTCACGTATCAGAAATTGATTGAACTGAAAGATAAGGGAATTTAAAAAAGGGATTGGAACAAACTTCAATCCCTTTTTATTTCTAATAAAAGTACTCTTACTTAACTAAGACCATCTTTTTACTGAGTTGCTTACCTGCAGCATTTAATCTGTAAATGTATACACCGCTGGAAAGCTGGCTGGCATCAAAAGTAACTTGCTGAGCGCCTGCTGCCTGACGGCCATTAACAAGTGTTGATACTTTTCTACCCATCAAATCATACACTTCCAGGCTTACAAAAGAGTTCGCTGAAAGGGTATAGTTTATCACCGTACTAGGGTTGAATGGATTAGGGAAATTCTGCTCAAGGCTTATAGTTTGAGGGATATTGTTATCGTCTTCTTCATTTGAGATTGGCTCTCCAATGAAAAACCTGGTCCAAACAGGGAAATGGTCTGAAGTAGTGCTTAGATAGCTACTTACGTAAGAAGTGTTTTCAACCCTCTCGGTTCCTGTAAAGTATTCATCCATTAACTCAGTAGTGAATGTAATATGATCTAAAAACGAACCGCTAGACTGAGAATTAAAGCCTTTGTCTTCCAGGGCTTTAGTAACAACAAAATAATCCTCATCCTCTACAAAGTTTCTATATGGAGAATCGTCAGAACCAGTTATAGAGGTTTCCATCTCATCATTATAATCTCCAATAAGAACTACATTGTCTGAAGCTCTAAATCCATCCAGGTATGCTTTCATCTCATTTGAAGCATTAAGGCGTTGAGAATATGAAGCTGCATCACCAAAAGCTTTAGAGTGAATATTGTACATGTATATTTCCTGGGTTCCTTCGCCAATCTCTGTAGAGAAATGGAATAGCAAAGGGAAACGACCATTGGCCCAGTTCTCTGTACTCATACCTGATGTTATTAACCCGGAGTCTAATGAATCCACAGTAGCTCTTTTAAACAGGTATGCTGTTCTTTGGGTTTGAGAAAAAGAAGCCCTGAACCCACCGTACTCATCTAAATCACTAAGAAGTTGCTCAAACTGTGATTCACTTGAGATTTCCTGTAGTGCATAAATATCAGCATCGATTGTTGTGATAACCGTCTTTACATTTTCTAGCTGTAGTGCTAAATCATCAGGACCCCCTCCACCGGATCCAAACCATTCTATGTTCCAGGTAACGATATCGAAGGTTTCATCCATTGGAATGTCTTCTCCTGGAATTACAGTTTGTTCTGCATCGATATCATCCAGATCCCTTGGAAGCAATTGATATGTTCCACTGAAAATGCCTACCACACCAACAATCACTGTTGTGCCTTCAGGAGCATCAGAACCAGCTATATCTGAAAAAGCACTGATTCTCATCTGCCCACTGCCTGATTCGTCGTTAATAGTATAGTTAGTATTCCCCTGTAGTATTCCGGGATTATCAATTGAAACCTCAATAGATACTAATTGTCCTTCGTAATCACCTGAATTCATTTCCGAAAGTGTAATCGACGCTGGTTCAATCTCAGTTGTAGACTCAAAGAATTCATAATCCACATCAGTACCAACAATTTGTACTAAATCACTGAACTCACCAAGTTCACCACTAATAACTATTGAATCTCCACGGCTTACATCAAGTAAGAAAGCATCTCCTTCACCTCTCATATCACTATTAAACCAGGCAATACCCGCCGAAGCATCCTGGAAATACATTGGGCCACGAAACTCTTCGGCTACGGTTACCACTCCTGTAATACTAACCCTTGTACCAAGGGGTAATTCCCTCGCTTCCGCTATAGTAATGATATCTCCATCCTCAAAACCTTCTCCCTGTAGATCTACTGAAAACGTTGGAGTATCCAGATCATCAGATGTAAAACTAAGCGATCCCTGGGCAGCTCCTGCCGCTATAGGGTCAAATGTGAGCGTAAGCTCTGTTGATTCATTGAATTCCAATGTTGAATCAGCTAGATCTGTAATACTAAATCCAAATCCAGAAATCGAAACCTGGGAAATATTCAGTGTAGTATCACCTACATTCTTTACTTCTATAATCTTGTTACTTGGGTTTCCTACCAATGTTTTCGGAAATGAAATAGCTCCATCATTACTTACTGCTTCATCATCTGCAGTTACTGAAATTGTTGCCCCATCCTGTGCAACCACAAAATCAGTTATTCGAATATCATCAATATTTAAACGATCGGTTCCAGCCTGTTGAACAAACTTAAAGCGGATATTACCATCTACAGCTACTGGTATGGTAACTTGTGATAGTGTACCTGTAGCTTCTAAAACATCACCAATATTCGTCCAGCTTGAACCTCCATTTGTTGAATACTGAACCTGGAGCGTATTTCCGGAGCTGCTGCCATAATTAGCAAAAAAGAAAGAGATCTCGTCTGCACCATTAGCTTTATCGAATTGCATATAAATGTTTCCGGTTTTACCATCACGGCGATCCATTCGAACGCCCTGGTTACCGTTGTATTTATCATTCGCCAAACTTCCTAATAATGCATCATCAAGAAACCATGCACCGGTTGCAAGCGTTACAGAAGCCCCTCCATAAAAAGTTTTTTCACCGTCTTCAAAGTCTTCAAAAAACTGGGCCTGAGATGAGATTGAGAAAATTCCGCTTAAAAATAGGCATAGAATGCTGTACCGTAATAACTTCATAGAATGGTAGTCTAAGATTTTAATAAAGACTTAAGATAACCAGATAGTGTTAACACAACATAACCTGAAAACTATTATTGTAAGATATTTAATTTCAATCTCTTAACATCCAGTTCATAGCAAAAAAGCGAAGTGTTTTATCACCAGTATTGATTATTCCGTGCAAGCCCCATGGCTTAAGGTACAACATATCACCTGTTTTAAAAGAATAGTTTTCATTGGTTTAACTTGATGATTTAGACTAAAAAAAATATTTAATAAAATGTACTTGACTCTCCCCTTACGTAATAGCCTAACTTAGCAAAAAAATAAATCTTCATGGAAAAGTATTCAGTAAGCTTAGTAGCAAAAATTGCAGGTATATCCATTCGGACTTTACATCATTATGATAAGATTGGATTGCTTAAACCAGCAAAAAGAGCTGAATCAAGATACCGCTATTATACAAAGGCTGAACTATATCGGCTTCAGCAGATACTTTTCTTCAAAGAACTGGACTTTCCTTTAAAGAAAATTCAACGAATCCTGGATGATCCGGAATTCGATTTAATTGAGGCTTTATCTTTTCAGAGGATAGAGCTTAAAAAGCGAAAGAGCAGGCTTGACGATTTATTGAAAACAATAAACAAAACAGTAAAACAATTAAGTGAGGAAAACGAAATGGTTACCGAGAGTGAACTATATGAAGGATTTTCTAAGGAAGAAATCGACGCCTGGAAGAAAGAGGTAGATGAAAAGTACGACAAAGATGTTGTAGCCGAGTCAAATGAGAACATCAAAAAAATGACTAAAGGCGATTTTGCAGCAGTTAAGGAAGAACAGGAAGCAGTAGCTAAGGAACTAGCTGAGCTCATGCATTTACCTGTTGAGAGTGCAAAAGTTCAAGCTATCATAATGAGGCATCACGCTACAAATGAGAAATTCTATAAAACCTCAGCTGAGGTTTATAGAGGTTTAGCTGATATGTATATAAATGACTCCAGATTCACTGAGTTTTATGATAAACATAAAGTTGGCTTATCCAAGTTTCTGCGAGATGCCATGCATTACTTTGCTGATACTCGTTTAGAATAAATTCATGCATAAATGGAGTTCCTTTTTGCTTGCTATGCTAAGCTCAAAAAACTAAACTCCATTTATGCGAATTTTAGCTTTTCTATCCATTTTCATATTGATCAACTGCTCCGAACCAAAAACTCCAACGGTACCGGGTAGCCCCCCTTCTATTCTATTGGGCAATTTTGAAGACGATTATGGGATCACTTATACCATTAGTGATTCTCTTTTTACTATGGAAGAGCACACCATCGTTCATATCTCAGAATGGAACCTGGAAGAACGATATTTCATAGGCCAAAACGATTCTCTGAATCAATACGATCCATTACTTTATACCAGAATCGATTGGATGACTTTTGAAGGTATGGAGCCGTTTATGTGGGGATTTTGTATGACTGCTTATAACGCTTCCTCAGCTGATTCAGCACGGACCATACAAGCTCCAGATCGGGAAAACCCTAAAACCGGGTGTAGTAACTTTCCGTTTTCAAGAATGAAAAGAACTACAAAATGAAGGATAATTTCTCTAAACAGTCAGAGACCTACGCTAAATTTAGACCAACATATCCCTCAGGGTTTATTGACCAAATCACTTCCCTTGTCTCAGAAAAGAATATAGCATGGGATTGCGGTACTGGTAACGGACAAGTAGCTAAAATCCTGTCTAAGCAATTCAAACAAGTAATCGCAACAGATATCAGTAGTAATCAGTTGTCTCATGCTCCGAATATTCAAAACATAGAGTATCGTAAAGAACCAGCAGAATCAACTTCTATAGAAAATACTACCGTTGATCTTATCACAGTTGCTCAGGCTATTCATTGGTTCAATTTTGATGCCTTCTTTGAAGAAGTGAATCGTGTACTTAGAGCAGATGGAGTTATTGCGATCTTTGGATATCCGCTTCTTGAAACCCGAACAAAGATAGATACTATACTCTCCCATTTTTACTCCGGTACTTTAAAAGATTTTTGGGATTCGGAAAGAAGGTTTATCGAAGATGAATATTCAACCATTCCTTTTCCTTTCAAACAGATTGAATTCAATGAAACCTATATGAAGTACGATTGGACTTTTGATCAAATGATAGGTTATTTAAGAAGTTGGTCAGCAGTACAACATTATATAACTAAGTTTCAATCTGATCCTGTTGAACTGATCCAGGATGAGTTAATGTCTTGCTGGCCCGGTACTAAAACGATATCTGTTTCAATGAAAATCATCAATAAAATTGGAAGAAAAAACTAACCGCTATCAATATGAAAACCATTTCCCAATTTTTACTAGCACTATTCTTACTAAGTAATGTACAAGCTCAACCTGAGACTGAAGTTTATCTCAGTTTTATTGGGCATGGCCTTGAAGACCTGGTGAATATTTCCTCAAATCCAGGTTACGATAATCAACCTTCCTTTTTACCGGACGGATCAGGAGTTTTATTTTCGTCTACCCGAAATGGACAAACAGATGTAGTACTCTATGATATCAAGACTAAAACCAAAACCTGGTTAACAAATTCCGAGGGAAGTGAATACTCTCCTATTGTTATGCCAAATGGAACTCATTTTTCTACCATCATCTTAAAGCCCGATGGAGAACAACTTCTTTGGAAATACCCATTAGAAGGCGGGGAACCGGAAGTAGTGGTCCCTGATGAAGTTATCGGGTATCATGTATGGTATGATGAAAATACATTGTTTTCGTTTGTGCTGGGCGATTCTGTAAACCCTTCTACCCTCGTACAGTTTAATTTAGAAAACGGGGATCGGGAAATCATTGCCTCAAATATTGGACGCTCACTCCATAAAATTCCCGGAACTAATGAAATCAGCTTTGTAGACAAGACTACTCCAAACGAATGGGTTATTAAAGGGTATAATCCAGAGAGTAAATCGTTCCGAACCATCACCAAGACATACGGTGGCGGTGAAGATTATGTCTGGAAGAATAAATCCAAAATATTAATGGGTGGCCCGGAATTCTTTATCTATGGAAACAACCAGAGCCCCGGGCATAAGGACAGACCTTATAACTGGAAGATTAACTTCACTATCAATAAGCTATTTGGGAAATACGATACTATAAGCCGTTTAGCGATATCTAATGATGAACGATGGATTGCCATTGTAGTCAGTAATTAAATAATTACTGACTACAATGGCTTAGAATTATCTCAAGCCGTTTGGTAATCCCTTACAGATTCTGCTAACAGCATCGTGACTGTGCAGGCTTTCCATATGATTACAACGAACAACGAAATCACGGATGCTATTATATGTATCCAACTCTTCGTAAAGTAATCGGGCTGCGTCTTCAACAAATTTTTGATAGGTGCCATTTAATTCAGCAAACGCTTGTTCATCTTCACGCTTCACCATCACCTGCGTTTCCGTCTTCAAAGCATTTCTACATACCTGAACCAGGTCTTCAACAAAAAACTCATCTCTCAGTGCAACAGTTACATCCGCTACACTGCGTTGGCTATGAGGAATTGCAGCTACATTTCTTGTTTCTCTGGCATGTTCTGCCAGTTCATATGAACACGGGCATGCACTGCTATATACAAAACTGAGGTGCATGTGTTTTTGAAAACGGTCGTAGTTATCTAATCGGCCTTCGAAAGAAACATCATAATATTGATACCCTTCCATATCCGAACGCAGACTTTCCATCAACATAGGATAGGAAAAAGACAGTCTTAGAAAAGCTTCCTGTGTTTCCAGGTCTTCTTTATAAGCTTTAAGTACTTCTTCTAATAAGTCCAGGGAGAACACCCTGTCTTTAAAATTGTAGAAAGTCCTCATTATCCGGCTCATATTGATACCTTTTTTATTGGCATCAAGACTGACATAACCATCAACAGAGGTTTCGAGAGTTATTGGTTTTCCATCTCGCGTTTTAAATTGAAGTGGTAATTTGAAATTTGAAATACCGACTTGCTGGATTGGTACATTTGCTCCTTCGATGAGTGAGGAAGGTCCGTTTTGTAAATCCGGTAATGATTCTTTGTACTCTTCTGTAATAGTAAATGTAGGGTCGTAGAATTTATTAATATTGTTTGAGATCATGCTTTGGAGTATTCATTAAATAATTATTTAATCCACCGATAAGGACAATATTCAGCTATGTTTCGTTCGGTTTCGAATAGTTTAACGGAATAGAGCTTACTTCCTTGTGAAGATGCTTGCTCTACCTCTTCTCTTAATTCCTCAAAAAATAATTTTACCAGGTTCTCAGAAGTTGGGATGATGCCCCGAATGAAGGGAACATCTAAGTTAAGATTCTTATGATCACATGGCTCTGTAATCCTTTCTCTAATAATGGATTTGAGTTTCCCAAGATCAATTACATATCCTGTATCCTTATCTGGTTCACCTGCTACAGTTACTTCAATTAAGTAGTTATGTCCATGCCAGTTCGGATAGTTGCATTTACCATAGGTCTCCTGATTCCACTCAGCTGATTTCTCGGGGTTATTTAATCTATGGGCAGCGTTAAAGTGTGCTTTACGTGTTACAAAAATCAAAATGTGTTCCTTGTTGATTGAATTTACCAAACCATAAGAACGCAACTTGGGTTCCAAAAAGCACTTTGTTTTTATAATCTCAAAAAAAAAGGTGAACTCTAATTCCTTAGAGCTCACCCTGTGATCAGCACACCTCACAATGAAGTGAGACGTTTCTTTTGAGTAGGAAAAACTACTTTATCAAAGTCATTTTGCGAGTTAACGCTATATTTGATCCAACCAATCGGTAGATGTAAACACCACTTGAAAGGTTTGAAGCATCGAATGTTACGGACTGCTGTCCGGCAGCGATGTTTTCGTTATTGATCAAAGTTGCAACTTCGCGACCCAGCATATCATATACTTTCAATGTCACTCTCTGTGCTGAAGGAAGAGCGAAATTGATGTTAGTAGATGGGTTGAATGGATTCGGATAGTTTTGATCCAGTGAGATTGTAGTTGGATCAAGATCTTCTCCACCTTCTACCGGGCTGATAACACCACCATCTCTTAAGTAACCATGCTCATCTAACGCAGTCCATCCTGCAATCCATAAGCTGGCTCCAAATGCACCAACATAGCTTGTTGCAGTAAAGAAGTCATCGGATGACATGTCTTTTCTTGCTACATCATAAGCAATACCATTCAAGTTTGGACGAGGATCTAAAGCCATTCCTGCATCGTTACGATCAGTTCCATTTAATAATGGATCCCCGATAACGTTAGCATTGGCTGCATCATTAAGATATGCTTCTACATAGTCCACATCGTTTGCAATTGACTGTACATCGTTGCCTGCTGCAAAGCCAAACCAGATGTTGTTCTGGAACTCTAAATCTCCAGCAGCTAATCTTGCTTCACTGTCCGTGTCTTTTCCTGAG
>JAVKDP010000012.1:0-2333 GCA_040222185.1 Balneolaceae bacterium
ACATAACATCCACACCCAGTAACCCATGGTCAATCCAATCTGGCAGATCATCAGCATTAAGTGTAATGATCATTTGGTTGTCACGAACATAGTTGATGACTCCTCCTAGATGATCTCGTTCAGGTTTTTGGTTAGCATTACTAAATACGCTTACCATCTTTCCACTTTGAAATACATGCTATTGCTCTAACTCTGTAGTACGTTCTATTTCTATAATGAGCCTTTCACCAGTACCGATATAATCCTTTTTCAATTTTACCGGATACCAACTTATGCCCTCTTTTGTTTTTTTGTGTAAAGGAGTCAGGAGCACTTTTTGCCGATATTGTTCCAAATCAGCTGCTCGTTCTAAGCGGATGAGGGAAAGGGTATGTAAGAGTTCTTCTTGAATGCTCATTTGGACAACAAAGATAGATGATCGGAGCCATACACTGTCCGATACCGGATAAATCTGAGAAATATTTGATGTTGTACCCGCTGTTTTTTGCGGATTGATATTTAATTGTATTGATAAGAAACCTTTTTAAAAAATTGGAGTCTTCTTTATAAATACCTTCTTTATGATTAGAAATCTACTACTCACTGCATTCAGAAGTCTGACCAAAAACAAATTCTTTTCAGGGCTGAATATCCTGGGGCTGGCCATAGGTATGTCTGTTTTTCTGCTCATTGCACTTTATGTAAAATTTGAAACGAGTTATGAAAACTTTATTGATGGTAATGAGAATATCTATAGGGTTAAGCTTGAAACATTTCTCAATAATGAGTTACTGGTATCCAGCGCTGAGAACTATCCTGGAGTAGGTCCCGCACTGACAGATGAATTGCCCGAAGTGACGGGCTATGCTCGATTGTATAATTTGGGTTATAAGAACAATGTTATCATCACCAATGATGATGCGCTGCCAGAGCCTATAGCATTTAAGCACAGGCGTTTTCTTTATGCCGATTCCTCTTTTCTTCCTATGATGGGCTACGGAATGGTATTGGGAAATGCTGAAGGTGCTTTAAGTGAACCTAATACATGTGTCATTTCTGAAAGGTATGCCAAGATGTATTTTGGGAGTGAAGATCCGTTAGGAAAATCGCTCCGGATGCAGGATGATGATTATAATAATGAGCTAGTAAGGGTGACAGGAGTTTTTAGAGATCTGCCTGCTAATACACATTTGAAATATGAAGTTTTGTTTTCTTATAAAACCCTGTTTGGCAGAGGGGATTGGGCTCCTGAAAGGTATGGCCAAAGTTGGCAAAGAAAAGACATGTATACTTTTATTAAAGTACAGCCCGGGACAGATCCTAAAATTTTAGAGTCAAAATTTACAGGAATTGTTTCAAAATTTAAACCCGATCAGGCAGAGCGAAATCAGAAGGACGTGCTGTCATTGCAACCTTTACCAGATATACACTTGACCTCTCGACTGGCGGAAGAACCAGAACCAAATGGTGATCAGCGTATTGTAAAATTTTTGAGCATCATAGGAGTTTTTGTATTGATAATTGCGTGGATCAATTACATCAATTTGTCCACAGCCAAAGCGATGGAGCGTGCGCGGGAGGTTGGAGTAAGAAAAGTGATGGGAGCTTTTAAGGGGCAATTGATTTCACAATTTCTCGCAGAATCAGCAGTTGTTAATCTATTATCTCTTCTGATTGCTTTAGGGTTGATTGCTGTTACCATGCCTTATTTTAATTCTATATCCGGGCTATCACTCACGCTCGATTATTTGATACAACCATGGTTCTTAATAGTGTGCGCTGCATTGTGGATACTGGGTACGCTGCTCTCTGGGTTCTATCCTGCTGTGGTTCTGTCTTCTTTCAAGCCAGTTACTATACTTAAGGGAAAACTCAAAAATAGTATTAGCGGAATTTTGTTAAGGAAAACACTGGTGGTTATTCAATTTACTGCTTCCGTAGCTTTGATAGCAGGAACGTTTATTGTTTATCAGCAGCTCAATTTTATGATGGGGCGAGATATTGGAATGAATATCGATCAGGTGATGGTGGTGGAACGTCCGGGTATTACTCCTTTAGACAGGAACTCATTCAACTCAGCCATTGATGTGTTTAGAGATGAAGTAAAAAAAGACCCATCGATAAGTGCGGTATCCGCCTCAGTGACCATTCCAGGCAAACAACGCGAATACAAAGCTGTAATCAAACGCTATGGTGCACCAGATGATCAGTCGCTGACGGTCAGATTCAATAGCATGGATTATGAATTCATGGATGTGTTTAAAATGAAACTAGTTGCTGGAAGACTTTTCTCAGAGGAGTATGTAGCCGATTCGGACACAAGTGTTCTTGTTACAGAATCTGCTGCACGAATG
>JAVKDP010000013.1:0-25362 GCA_040222185.1 Balneolaceae bacterium
CAATGTGTCTTTTGATGAAAGTGTAATGGGAGCTGAGTTTCTTCGAAAAAAGATTCCTTCATCAATCATGGATACTCCCAAGATTGATACAAAAGATGAAGGGACTAACTTTTGTAAGATACCTGGTAACAGAGGCTATAAATGGCCAACACTTTCTGAGTTGCATTGGAAACTATTTGATAAAGGTTTTGAAGATGCTCATGATGCAGCAGCTGATGTTGAGGCAACTACCCGTGCATTTCTGGAACTGGTTAGGCTAGGACACATCAAAGTGAACTTTCCTCTTGATGCAAAACTCTATGAGTCCTCAGCGAGCTATATGGTTAGGGAGAACTACATAGATCTCGTTTCACCATCAAGGCTCAAAAAAAAAGAGGAGACAGTAGAAGAGAGTACTTCGGAAGGTTTAACGGAGTCGAGTGACGAAGTTAAACTAGATGAAAATGTAGTCTTTACTCACCTGCACTGTCATTCCAAGTTCTCAGTACTTCAGGCTACAGCGGGAGTGAAAGAACTTGTTGCCAAAGCCAAGAAATCAGGAATGCCAGCAGTTGCACTTACCGATTTGGGCAACATGTATGGAGCATTCGCATTTGTATCAGCAGCTCATAGCGAAGGTATAAAACCGATTGTGGGTTGTGAGTTTTATGTAGTAGATGATCGCCACCAAAAGAAATTTACACGAGAACACCGGGATCATAAATTTCAAATCCCGATGCTGGCTAAAAATCAGAATGGGTATAAAAACTTGGCGAAGCTTTGTTCAATTGGCTTTACAGAAGGTTATTATTACAAATTCCCAAGGATCGATAAAGAAGTAATCAAGCAATACAGTGAAGATGTAATTTGCTTAAGTGGGGGAACACGAGGTTTACTTGGCGATCTTATTTTGAATAAAGGCGAGCAATTTGCCGAAGAAGAGCTCCAATGGTGGATGGAAGTATTTGGTGATGATTTCTACCTGGAAGTAATAAATCATGAACTAGATGATGAGCAGCGTGTAAACGAGGTTTTCAGAGAGTTTTCGAAGAAATATGGGGTGAAATTAGTTGCTTCAAATAATGCATTCTACCTTGAGCAAGAAGATGCTGAAGCACATGATGCATTGATTTGTATTGACGATGGGAAACTGAAAAGCACTCCTATTGGCAGGGGCAAAGATTACAGGTGGGGTTTCCCAAACCAGGAATTTTACTTCAAGGATACTGAAGTGATGAAGAACCTGTTTCCTGATATGCCGGAAGCTATTGCCAACACACAGGAAATTGTTAATAAGGTAGAGTCTATCAAACTCCAGCAAGATGTAATCCTGCCAAAATTTGATATCCCAGAAGGTTTTGAAACAGAAGATGATTATCTAAGGCATTTAACGCTGGAAGGGGCAAAAACGCATTACCCCGATCTTACGAATGAAGTGAGAGACCGTATTGAGCTAGAGCTTGGGATTATTAAAGACATGGGTTTCCCGGGTTATTTCCTGATCGTACAAGATTTTATAGCAGCAGCCAGGGATATGGGTGTGTATGTGGGGCCTGGCCGTGGGTCTGCAGCAGGATCCGTAGTAGCTTATTGTACCGGGATCACAAATATTGACCCTTTAGAGTACGACCTTCTTTTTGAGCGTTTCCTGAATCCGGAACGTGTTTCCATGCCGGATATCGATATTGATTTTGATGATGACGGCCGTCAAAAAGTGATAGAGTATGTGGTAAATAAATATGGGAAAAACCAGGTAGCTCATATTATTACTTTTGGATCAATGGCTGCGCGATCATCCGTGCGCGATGTTGCCCGTGTACTTGATCTCCCGCTCTCTGATGCTGATCGCCTTGCCAAACTTGTTCCTGAACGTCCGGGCACATCACTTGATGCTGCTTTTAAAGAAGTAAAAGAACTTAGAGAAATAAAAGCGGGTGAAGGACTGGAAGCTGAGACATTGAAAATGGCTCATGTATTAGAAGGTTCTGTTAGAAATACCGGGATTCATGCTGCAGGTATAATCATAGCGCCGGATGACCTGACTGAGTTCATCCCAGTGAGTACTGCTAAAGATGCAGATCTTACTGTTACCCAGTTTGATGGAAGTGTGATTGAGTACGCAGGAATGTTAAAGATGGACTTTCTGGGCCTGAAAACTCTTTCTATTCTTAAGACAGCTATTGGATACGTAAAAGAGAACCATGGGAAAGAATATAACCTGGATGATATCCCTCTTGATGATGAAGTGACATACAAGCTGTACCAGAAAGGCGGAACACTGGGAACCTTCCAGTTTGAGAGTGAAGGGATGAGAAACCACCTTCAGAACCTCAAACCAACAGATATTAATGATCTGATTGCAATGAACGCCTTGTACCGTCCCGGACCAATGCAGTTCATTCCAAATTATATTGATCGTAAACACGGGCGTGAAAAAGTCGAATATGATCATGAAGATCTGATTGCCCTATTGGAGCCAACGTATGGAATTATGATCTACCAGGAGCAGATCATGAAAGTGGCGCAGCAAATGGGTGGTTATTCACTTGGAGAAGCGGATGTACTTCGCCGGATTATGGGTAAGAAAAAGCCGGAACTCCTGCCACCAGAAGAGGAGAAATTTGTGGAACAGGCAAAAGGCCTGGGTTATGATGAGAAAACGGCCAAAGAAGTTTTTGATAAAATGGCCATGTTTGCCGGATACGGTTTTAACAAATCTCACTCGGCTGCATACTCGGTAGTGGCTTATCACACGATGTACTTTAAGGCAAATTACCCTGCAGAGTATATGGCAGCTGTGATGACTCATAACATGAGCGACATCAAAAAGGTGGCTTCATTTATTGAAGAGTGCCAGAAGATGGGAATTCCGATGGACCCGCCAAATATCAATACGGCACGTGGTAAATTCGCTGCTAAAGACGGTAGAGTCCAGTACGGAATGTCTGCCATAAAAGGTGTGGGCTCATCAGCCATAGCCCATATTGTAGCTGAGAGAGAAGAAAATGGATTATTCCAAAGTGTATTCGATTTCGCTTCAAGAGTAGATCTGAAAGTTTGTAATCGCAGAACACTGGAAAGCTTGATACAAGCCGGAGCCTTTGATGAGTTAAATGACAACCGGGCGGAATTGCTAATGGGTGTTGAAGATATTTTATCTTACGCCTCGCGAAAACAAGAGGAGCAAAGGTTAAATCAGGTGAACTTGTTTGGTGGGGCTGGCGGTAACGGAGTACTCCAGGAGCCAAGGCTCAAACCCGTTCCAAAGTGGAGTAATATTGAGCGGTTGAATAATGAACGAGAGCTGATAGGGCTTTACCTGAGTGGGCATCCCTTGAACAAATATAAAGAAGATATACGCTTGTTCGGGAAGCAGAATCTAAAAGAAGAAACCATCAGTAAACTCCGGCATGAACAGGAAGTACGTTTCATAGCAATCATTACAGGAAAACGTCAAATCACAGATAAGAAGGGCAGGCCCATTGCTTTTCTAATGGTTGAAGATTTACACTCATCAGCGGAAGTATGTGTATTCAGCAACGAGTTCGATAAGTTTAATGCTCTCCTTGAAGTAGATAATGTGGTTTACATCACTGCAAAGTATAGTATTCGCGATCGAGGGAACAGTATTATTGTTTCGAATATGGAACGTATAGAAAACCTGCGGGAGAAATTTCAAGATAAACTCAGGTTACGGCTTAACATACAAACAGAGTCGCTTTCAAAAGATGACCTGTACCAGATGGTATAATTATTCCAGCTAAACAAAGGTACTACAATGGTGAAGCTGGCGGTACACAGTAGTGAGGCGAAAGCTCCTATTAAGATGAACATCAGGAATTTTGTAGTTGAACCAAACGATGAATTGTTGAGCGGACTAAGAAAGGTTTTAGGTGAGAATGCAGTTGAACTCTTTCTTTCGTCTTAGAAAAATTAGAACCGAAATAATCACTATTGTAGAAAACAAGCCTTAAAAGCTTTTAAAGCCAGATCGTTATAAAGGAACGCAATACTGTTTATAATGATAAACAATGTGATATTGGAGTCTAAAAAGAGCGATATTTGTATCGAATTTTAAAAAGAATATTTAATACTAATTAATAAGGTAATAAGTCATGGCAAACACAGTAGAATTTACTGACAGCAATTTTGAAACAGAAGTACTTAACTCAGAGCATCCTGTTCTGGTTGATTTCTGGGCAGAATGGTGTGGACCTTGTCGTATGATCGGTCCTGTTGTTGAAGAAATGGCGGGCGAGTACGAAGGCAAAGCAAAGATTGGAAAAGTAAACGTGGATTTAAATCCTGAAGTTTCTGTTAAATACGGAATCCGCAGTATCCCGGCACTTTTAATCTTTAAGGATGGCCAGGTTGTAGATCAAATAGTAGGTGCAGTTCCAAAAACTCATCTTGCTAAACAACTTGATGCTCAGCTAAACTAATCTTTTTTAAATTTAGATGACCTTTTAAGCCGATTCACGAAAGTGGGTCGGCTTATTTTATTTGGAAGAGATCTTCAGGAGCCAAATCACTCATTTAAACTCCACCGTAAAGAAGCAATAAACGAGAGATAGAAGGTAGGAAGTAATGCCAACGATAGTACAAGACACAAGTATAATAACAAAATCAAAGTCTTTATAAATGAGAAACTGACCTACTACATAAACAGCTAAAAAGGAAAATAAAAAGTAGTACTTATTAAGATTTTTAGGAGTACTTAAACGTCCACAATTGGAACACTTTATTGTAGATTTTTCACTTAGTAAAAAAAGATGTTTTAGGTTGAATCTTTTTTCGCAGTTAGGCCATGAAAATTTCACTGAATGATAAGGCTTGCAATGATTTATTAAATAAGTGCCTAAAATTTAATACTTTACACACTTAATAGTAAGTCAAGGCAATTTAAAGCTCAGTACAAGCTTTGTTCCTTTCTCAAGATATTCAACCCCATCAGCGTATTCACCCATCAAGAAAACACCACGACCACTGGTTTTCAAAAGATTTTCTTCTTCAAGTGGGTTTGCAACATCTTCCGGATCAAAACCATCGCCTTGATCTTTGGTGGAAATGACAAGTGTACTACCATTACTTTCAGCAATTATGGTTACTACTTTAGATGCATCTAACTGGTTACCATGAACCACTCCATTGGTAGCGGCTTCACTAACAGTAAGCATCAGGCGAGCATAAAACTCATCGTCAAAACCAAGTTCGCTTTGCAGGTCATTCAATAACCCTTCAACACGCTCCAGTTCATCGTATTCAGATTTTAAAACCAGCTTCTTTTTAAGGCTCATATACTAGGTGTATTCCCGATAATTCGGAGACAATACTATGCTTTTCAGATACCAGAAACAAGTTAAGTAGCCTTAATGAAAACAGATTAGATAATGATCGCCTAATGATGGCTTAATATAAATTTGATACCCTACTACTGTTAATCTGAATTTCAGCACACCAGAATGCAAGACGCTTCTAATTCCAGGACTCCCGGTAGTTTTTTAGAAAGTTTATTCCCAACAAGTTTTTACACAATTGTTAAAGAAGAGAGGATATTCATAGGCCTCATTGGGATATTTTTCTTCATAGCCGGGCTTTCATTTCCATATGCAGAAATAGCTATGTGGGTAGGTTTCGTTTTTGCAGGATACTCAGCAATAGCCAATGATAGCATTCAGACTATAGGGACGTTCCTTGCTTCTAACCAGGATAAAAAATGGTGGGCTCTATGGCTTTATATTGGTGGGATATTTCTGGTTACAGTAAGTATAAGCTTTATTATTTTTGACGGAGATGTGAGCTACCAACGCCTTACTTCAAAAGGTTTTGACCAGGCACCCACGAACTTTACTTTTCTTCAAGTTGCAGCTCCCATTTTTCTACTTATCCTTACCAGAATGAGAATGCCGGTTTCTACCACATTCTTGTTACTTAGCTGTTTTGCTGCCGATGCTGGTAGTATCACCTCAGTTCTTGGTAAAAGTTTAAGTGGATATTTCCTGGCCTTTGCAGCAGGGTTAATTGTCTGGCTTTTAATTACAAAAGGCTTCGAAAAGAAATTTTCAGGTACTAAAGCGGCTCCATATTGGCTGCCCATACAGTGGTTAACTTCAGGATCGCTGTGGGCTGTATGGGTGATGCAGGACGCAGCAAATATCGCTGTATATCTTCCACGCTCAATGAGCCTGATCCAATTCCTGGGATTTTCTCTATTCATATTCTTTGGGTTAGGAGTACTATTCTACCTGAGAGGGGATAAGATTCAACAAATTGTAACTGAAAAATCGAGAGTTACTGATATCAGGTCTGCTACGATTATTGACTTCGTTTACTCTTTACTGTTGATATATAAACTTACAGTGAGCACTGTACCGATGAGTACAACATGGGTATTTCTAGGTTTATTAGCAGGTAGAGAGGTAGGTATAAGCTTCATGAGTAGCCTTGAAATGGGAAAGCCTATTGGCAAAGTCCTTAGAATGATAAGTAAAGACATGTTGTATGCCTTGTTCGGGCTATTGGTGTCAATACTCCTGGCAATTTCAATAAATGATGACGTAAGAGAAGAACTACTTAATTTTATTGGCTATTGAAATTCTGGTGAAAATACATCATACTAGGGCTTGCCTGAATTAAGCAGGCTGTATTTATTGTTCATATTCCTGCGTTCTCCAAGAAAGAAATTGTTTACAGAATAGTAATTTAATCCTTAACCCTGGATGTGAAATGAACGCGAATGTACTTGTCTTAAATCAAGATTATCAGCCATTGAGCATTTGCTCAATACAACGGTCTATGAAGCTTATCTTTCTGGATAAGGCAGAGCTTCTTCATGATGATCCGCAAAAAAAACTACGCACTACCCGGGATTCTTACCAGTTTCCGTCAGTGATTCGTTTGCGTAGCTACATTCGGATTCCGTTCACAAAAATAGTGCTGTCCCGCAGAAATGTGATGCGCCGTGATAACTTTACATGCCAGTATTGCGGCAAGAAGTCGGATCTTACCATAGATCACGTGCAACCCAAAAGCAGGGGAGGCAAAGATGTTTGGGAAAACCTTGCAACAGCTTGTGAGAAGTGCAATGTCAAAAAAGGCAGCATGACTCCACAAGAAGCGAATATGCCCCTGGCAAGAAAACCATATCGGCCAATACCAATTACCTTTTTCAGGGATTATAACGGAAATGTCCAGGACCTTTGGAAGCCATACCTTTATATGACCTAATCGATCATTTCATTTGGTAAGTATTCTTCAATAATATGAACCGATAACTATTCACATAAATAAGTACTGATATGAAGCAGTTCGCATATCTTTTATTACTCCTCATTCTAAGTTGCTCATCTATTGTAGAAACCGAATCAGAACAAGAAAAAATTCTGGATACTCTTCCGGAAACAGGGTTAAAGACATATATATTTGGGCATAGTCTGATAAACCATGCTATCCCAACAGTTCCAACTGTAAATAATGAAACCTCGGTACCACACTGGATGTTTTTATTATCGGAAGAAGCAGATGTTGACTACAGTGTAAGTGGGCAGTATGGTTTTCTTCCACAGCATGACGATTTGCCGCCCACAGCTCAGTGGGGTTTTGATATTGTACCAGGAGCATGGGATTCTGATGTTATGGAGTTTTCGGAAGCTGATTTCAATACGGTCTTGTTAACTGCAGGAAATTTTATTCAGTACCAACCAGCTACAACAAATTATGACGGCGATGCAAATGATACTTCGCCATTACTATCTACATTAACAATTACGGACTGGGTTACTGAACAGGAACCTGGAATAAAAATTTATATTTATGAAAACTGGCCGGATATGGCTCCTTTTATATCATCATTTCCGCCAACTGCACAAGAATTCAGCACCTATAATTCAAGTGTAACTGAAGGATTTCATGATTGGTGGATTGATTATCATGATGAAGTACTTGCTGCGCGCCCAAATCAAAATGTCAGAATGATCCCTGTTGGGCCTATTATTTCAGGTTTATTAGAAGAAACTGTTTTATGTAATATTCCTTTTGTTGATTTATACGAAGATGATGCTCCTCATGGTAGACCCACTATTTACTATTTAGCAAGTATGATAACATATATGGCTATGTACCAGGAAAGAACACCCGAAGGTTTCATTACTCCTGACACAGTAAATAGTCTCATTAATGAAAATTATACTGAGGTAGTCGACTATATCTGGGAAGCACTGGAAAATTTTGATGACGAATCTGGAAACAGTCGAGTTTGGTAGCTTTTAACCAGTTAATTAAAAACCAATGGCACAAATCCATTATGCATGTGAGTCGTAAATACGGTTAGCATAGAAAGACCAATCACTACCTCTGAATTAACCTGGTCATGTTCATACCGGCGCCCCAATAAAGATTGGCCACATACATAGATTTCTGCTCCGGCTTCTTTTAGAGCTGAGATCAACGGAATGTTTGGGTTATCCAGCTCATAACGCTGTTTATATGCTTCATTAGTCAAAATCACATCTGTGGCACCGCCATGTATTATTACAGATACCTTCATGTGGTCAGGTTTAACACCACCTAGTCCATGAAGATTCATCATCCGTGCAACATTATTTAAACCGGGGTTAATGCTCTCCTTATCTCTTTGTAGGGTCTTCAAGTCTATTGCAATTTTATACTCAATTTCGGCATCAGGATTTAGCGCATTTGCAATTTCATAAATACCGCCAAAGTTTTTTACAATCGGATATTTAGCTTCCTGGGCATGGATGCTAATTGTGATCAAAGAGATAAACAAAAAACAGGATGAGAATTTCTTCATGAGTGTTAAATGGATTAATAATTAATAGAACGTATGATTGTAAGGTTTTCTGAAAAGAAAGCCGAGCTGAAATCTTATTCAGAATGCAAATTGAAATCAAAGGATAGGTTCATCCTGTATTGAGCAAAAATTGCTCTTAGTTTATACCTGCATTTTCTAAATAAAAGCTCTTTTTGTTTGCTAGGATGCCGTTTTTTGAACATCTTAACGCGCGAAATAAACCCGGAATAAATCATCGTCTTTTGAAAAAATTAGCGTACTTCAACACCCTGATTTTAACTCTTTCTTTATTAATTACTGGATGCAATGAGCCAGCAAATACAAGCCATGAGCTTTGGGATAAAGTCACCATCTCATTCGAAGGCCCCGAGCTTTCAGAAAATGAAGATACTTTTTTAGACTACAGGCTGGATGTACACTTCATAAACAGTGAATCAGGTAATGTATATAACGTTCCTGGATATTTCGCAGCAGATGGAGATGCGGCTGAGACAAGTGCTGCGTCAGGAAATATCTGGAAGGTGAACTTCAGCCCTGACGAAACAGGTGAGTGGATATATGTTGCTTCATTCAGAAAGGGAGACGATATAGCAATATCGCTTGATCCCAATGCAGGAGAAAGTGCTGAGTACTTTGATGGAGAATCCGGATCAATTATAGTGACGGAACGTGCTTCGAAAGAGATTACAAAAGACCTCAGAACAAAGGGGCGTCTGGAATATGTAAATGAGCATTATCTCCAATTTGCAGGTTCTAAAGAGTTCTTTATAAAAGGGGGAGCAGGTAGTCCTGAGAACTTCCTGGCTTATGAGGACTTTGATGGAACGGTAGACTTTGGTGGAACCAATTTCCCTGCACTGGGAGAAAACCAATTACATGCCTATGCTCCACATAAAGATGACTGGAAGGCAGGTGATCCGGATTGGCAAAACGGAAAAGGAACAGAAATAATTGGAGCGCTGAATTACTTATCTAATACGGGGGTGAATGCGTTTTATTTATTGCTTATGAACGTTCATGGTGACGGAAATGACGTGTGGCCCTGGGTTGAAGCCGAAGCGGTTACTACTTACGATGTCAGTAAGCTTTCTCAATGGGAAATTGTATTTGATTATATGGATGAAGTTGGGATAGTGCGTGATTTCTTTCTCTCAGAAACAGAAAATGAAAGTTTCCTCGAAGTATTTGAAGGAGAAGGAAGTGACTTCGCTAAATCAAGAAAGCTTTTTTATCGCGAGATGATTGCTCGTTTTGGCCATAACCTGGGAGTAAGCTGGAACGTTGGTGAAGAAAATGGCTGGAGCGATGGAGAACCAGACGAGCTATATAAAATAGGAAACACTGATGAGCAGAGAATCAAATTTGCCCGGTATATCAAAGATGTGGATCCATACGATCATCACCTGGTAGTACACACATTTCCGGAGCATCACCTGAATCTTATTTTTACTCCGTTATTAGGTACCGATGAGTACGATGGAATGTCGATTCAAACACATCATAACTATGCAGATACAACAGCAAGATATTTGCAACGATCGGTTGATGCAGGAAAGAAGTGGGTACTTGCAATAGATGAACCGTTAGGCTGGGAGTATGGAACACGTCCAGATAGTGAAGACCCTGAACATGATGAACCTCGAATGGAAGTACTTTGGGAGCCATTACTTACAGGGGGAGCCGGAGTTGACTGGTATTTTGGATGGCAGAATAATGCCCCGACCAGTGATCTTTCCAATGAGGATATGAGAAGCAGGCATAATATGTGGGTACAAACCAAAGTGGCTATTGATTTCTTCTATGAATATTTGCCGTTTCAAGAGATGAGAAGAGCAAATGATTTAGCGACCGGAGAAAATGTAACCGCCTTTGCTAAAGAAGGAGAAGTATACGCTGTGTATATGAGAAGCCCGGTAAATGCAGGTCTTGATTTATCAGGAACAGATAAAACCTATTCAGTCTCCTGGTTTAACCCACAAGAGGGAGGAGCCTTGCAAGAAGGCTCAGTTACTTCAGTAGATGGCGGGAAGAAAGTATCGCTTGGAAATCCACCCTCAGGAAGAGATAAAGATTGGCTGGTGTTGGTGAAGGCTGAATAGTCTTCTTTGTTTTTAGAGTTTAAATTAAAATTGTTGTCATTCCGGGCTTGACCCGGAATCTGTTTAAGCTTTGGACTACATTTCTCGATGTGTCCTTATCCAGGTCATCCTGAACTTTTTTTTCTCAAGGAGTCCTAAGGACAGGATCTTACAAGCTGGCTCAGACTCTCTTTCTATTGTTGAATTTTAAAATGGTTTAGCCACTCTTTTACTTCTCGAAAATTACCATTAGCATCTTTTTCTATGTAGATGACATTATCTGTTTGCGAAATAAGCATTGTATCGGGAATAAAATTATTATTGTATGGCTTCTTAGTAAAAGATATGGTGTCGTCCTTTATGATGTACTTACCAAAGTAAGTCTCTGAATATGCGAACATACCAACAAGTTTATGTTCACAAGAACCATCTTCTCGGAATATTAAAGTATGGTGAGAAAGATCATCAGCCATAGTAGCAGTTATTAACCTTTTCGATTTAAACAATTCTGAGTCATAAAGATTAAAGGCTAAGATCGTTAGGATTACAGCTGAATGGGAAACGATTTTAACCTTTAATGTCTTACGTCGAAAGATTGAAATAAAGGTTTCAATAACTGAAATCAGATATAAGATTATTAAAGGAACTACAAGGTAGCTTACTACAAATAAGTAGAAAATCATTCCACCAAAAAAATGAGTAATATTCCACCCTATCATTCCAAATGAGGAAATAATCGCGACTACATCAAATCCTGATATTCTTTTTTTTGAATCCTTTTGTTGTTTTTGATTTAGTGTCATTCTATATCGGCGTAACTAGTTTCAGGATTCTTTGTGTTGATAGGGTACTCACTCATATACAAATCATCAGAGCTCTATCTCGCTCTCTTCATTCTTACCTGCATGCTGAAAAAGCAGGCCCGCTATAACAAACAGCATAATAAAGAATCCATTCACTCCCAGGATTTCAGTGACTGAACTACCCGTAACCAGGTGCATGCCAGAGATCAATGCGATAATTGCCACTAAAGCCTGACCAACTGCCATTGCAAATAAAGTAAATGACATTCCAAGTGATTTAAACCTGGAGATTAAAGCACCAATTACACCAATACCCAGCACTCCAAAATACAACAGGTTTATAGAGTTATTCTCAGATCCGATTAACCCAACAGCTCCATTCACCCAGATTAGAAGAAGGCCCGAGATAAGAGCAAAGCCGATAGCAATTCTATAAACGGCTTGGGCTGATTTCCTTGTTAAAAAAGTATAGCTAAGGCTGGCACCAAATATAAGTGTTCCGGCGATAATGAAGTCAATGAGGTCCCAATTCACTTCATCAGTAAACTGCATAGCAATTAAAGGGATGAGTAGTATAGTAATGGTTAGTATTGTTGGTAAGATAAGCGGTTGGTATATATTGTTATCAGTTGTCATAGTGTTATCTCTTTTGATTTTATTGATTAGGTTAACTCACTTTGAAATTCAAAGTGATAGGGTAAATTTTTTTTATACTATTCAGAGTTACTTTGTGATTTACTTCTAAGCCAGGTAGTTACATGCCAGCCAATACCAAAGACTATTAGCAGCACAGGTATTCCGCCAGGTTCATCTTCAAAAATGATCATTAAGATCATGAGTACAACTCCAACCGCAATAATGATTAATGGCAGTTTTCGATTTACTCCTGGCTTGTTTGTGTTGTCAGTTTCCATGTTCATTTCTGTGACTTAATTATACTTTCCAGTACTTCAAGGTGTTCCGAGAATGCCTTTTTCCCTGCTTTGGTCATGAAGTAGGTAGTATTTGGCTTTTTCTCTATAAACGATTTCTTAACTCCAATAAATTTTTCTTTTTCCAGGTTTTTAATGTGACTAGCAAGATTGCCATCGGTCACATCCAGGTATTCTTTTAACGAATTGAAATCAAGACGATCATTTACAGCCAATGCCGACATAATTCCAAGCCTTACCCGGCTTTCAAAAGCCTTATGCAAACCATTGATGGATACTTTCACCGCTCGTACCTGAAATGTATATAAGCACCATACACAATATGAAGTACTCCGAAACCAAATGCCCAAAGTATTAGTCCATATTCAACAAAATAGCAGCCGATCAATCCCAGGCCAACCTGGATTAAACCGAAAAACTTTACAGCATCAAAAGTAAATTTACCTGCATTGTATAATGCCAGGCCATAAAATATCAGTGTCAGTGGAGCTAATAATCCAATAAGCCCTTTCAAAAGTAATATTAGTGTTAAAGCTCCGCCTGCAATTAATGGAACAGCTACATGTGAGATAAGCTGCTTCGATACTGCATTCCATACTTTTTCACCACTTTGGCTAGCCTTTCTTTGGGAAAAGATGACAGCTGTTCCAATAGCGAGTACCAATACTATACTGGCTGAAAGGATTACCATTTGTAAGTCAGAGGATGTATAATTGATGCTGTCAGGATTAAAGCCAAAGACTTTATTTACTGTAAAGGCTCCCGCTAAAGCATAGACTCCTGCCAGAATTCCGGCCCATCCTGAAAGAGAAAGAAATTTAGAAGAGCGCTCCATCATGGAGCGTATTTCTGCTATGTCCTGAATGTAATTGTGTTCTTTATTCATGCAAAGTACTTTTAAATACAAAGTATATTAAAAAATCTATTTATGCAATGTAGTTTATTTGTTGTCATCCTGAACTTGTTTCAGGATCTTAAGTGTTGCTCCATTCGCTTCAATAAGAGGCCACTTACTTTTGCCTGGATGCAAAAGTAAATTAAAGGCTACACTATTTTCTAAGAATATCCATTGCAATCAAATCTAACTTTTCAATTTGCTCAGACTCGGTTGGTTTTTCTGCTAATCTTAAAAGTTCGTCATTAAGATTTGCCCTTAATTGTGAAGAGTTAACTATTATTTCTGTCATTAATGAATATTTCCAGGTCTCATCACCACCTTGAAGAATCGTTCTGATTTCAGTTTCAAGATGATCAGCTATTGTTGATAGAAATGGAGCCAGAAGCTTAGCAACAGGCCAATTCATATCCTGAATCCAGGTCAACAGTTCTGGTAAGATTTGTATAATCTTTGGAAATCCAATACTGATACAGCGCTCAACAGCTTGAATGTCATGTTTATCTTTCGGCAATAAACCTTTTAAATCCATTTAAGTAATGTTTTAGCTATCGAATATACCTTGTCTTGCGATACCGATTCTATTAAATGTGATGAATCGCTTAAATTTCTTATTACAAATAGTAGGTTCTTGAAACTCAATCAGTGCACTCCGAATTTCTTCTATAGAATTCACCTTTGAAATTTCTTTTGATTGATGTCTGTCTGTAACTAAGTAAAGTAGAGCTTCAGAAAAGAAGTCATTTATTCGAGATTGAACAAATTCAGAATTGAATTCTACACCTTCCCCAATATAGTACCATTCACTATGATCAGATACTTTTTCCCATTCAACTTTTTGCAACATAGCTGAACAAGCGATATAGATATTTTTCGAATCCATTCTTATATAGGTAACTGACTTTCAAATGCTTGAAGAGTCGTATATGTTCTGATGGTTAATTATTTCCATGAGTATCATTCGCTTTTAATATCTCTATTCTACGATTTAAGTCTTCAACGATAGAGTTTGATGAAAAAAAAGTAGAAAATGGTAGCAGAAATATTACTTCCTTTGATGATTCATTTTCAACTGAATACTCAATAATAGCTCTAGGCGGGTTTGTTTTAATAAAGGGGTATCTAATAGAGCGAATGTTTTTAAGTAAGATAGTGTCCTCTTGATCACCTTTAATCAGACGTAAATGGGAGTCTTCATCATAAACGTAATCTATTGTTTCCCACACCAACTTCTTAAACAAAAAGAAATTCAACAGCCCTATTATCAGAGAAAGAAATAGAAAGATTAATACTGATTGAATCGTATTATTTACAAATGCCATGATTATTGACAATAATCCAATAAGACTAAAAATGAATATTATTGTTCCTGGTATCAATCTTTTATTAATAAAAAAAGAACCCGAAATCAGTTTCATGGTTTTTCCTCACTTAATTGGAATAGTTTTGCTCCGATACAAAACATCAGAGCATAGTTAAGTTGAATTCAATTAAATGAATAAAATCCAAAGAAAACAAAAATCTATCCCATCCATAATCATTAACAATCAGCCGGCATCGTCCTTCATAAAAAAAAGCCTTATCTTTATGCTCAGAAAAAATTGAAGTATAAGAATGAGTACAAAAGGAAGAGTATTAGTAGCGATGAGTGGAGGAGTAGACTCCTCGGTGGCTGCCGTAATGCTCAGAGAACAAGGATATGAAGTCATCGCCATCACGATGAAAACCTGGGATTACCACCGCAGCGGGGGAGATAACGGAAAAGAAACTGGATGTTGCACGGTAGAGAGTATGAACGATGCCCGTCATATTGCTGTAAACCATGGCTTTAAGCACTTCATTGTAGATATCAGGGATGAGTTCGGGGATTGGGTAATCGACCGATTTGTAGGCGATTATATGGAAGGAAGAACTCCAAACCCATGTGTATTGTGTAATACTCATATCAAGTGGGCTGCTTTATTAAAAAGAGCCGATAACCTTGGGTGCGATTTTATCGCAACAGGTCACTATGCCAAAGTTCGTGAAGAAAATGGTCGTCATATCATCTCCCGGGGACTGGATCATAAGAAAGATCAGTCATATGCACTTTGGGGCGTTGCACAAAAACATCTGGCCAGAACCATTTTTCCACTAGGTGAATTCTCAAAACCGGAAATTCGACAAATAGCAGAAGATCATGGATTATTGAATGTGGCAAATAAGCCCGATTCTTATGAGATATGCTTTGTGCCTGATGACGATTACAGGAGATTTTTAAAAGATAAAGTGCCCGGACTTAAAGAAAAGGTTAGTGGTGGGAAGTTTGTTGATCAGGATGGGAATATTATTGGAGAACATGAAGGATATCCCTTTTATACTATCGGGCAACGCCGTGGATTAAATCTGCCTATGGGGAAACCAGTGTATGTAACTGAGATCAATCCTTACACAAACACAATCAAAATCGGAGAGAAGAAAGACCTGATAAGCTCTACTCTTTTAGCCAGGGAAATTAACCTGATCAAATACGACAGAATCCCAAAAGCTGATATGGAGATTACTGGTGCTATCCGATATAACGATGATGGTGCTGTTGGAACAATCACTCAAACCGGGGATGATGAAATCAAAGTTCATTTCCCGACCGGGCGTGAAGCAATAACACCGGGGCAGGCAGTTGTGTGCTACGAAGGGGATGATGTAGTTGCCGGTGGATGGATCAAAAAAGTTAATGTTGGATTAGATGATCTTATAGTTGCATAAGATCACGTAACAAGTCAGTAGTACTTACGTTTACAACAAGCATGTTTAAAACAAAACAAACGAAGATATGAAGATCAAAAAGATACTATTTAGTGCATTTGTGATTGGTTTTATGATGGTTTCTATGACCGCAAAAGCCCAGTTTCAAGGGCAGGTTACAATGAAGGTTTACGGGGAAGAGAATGGAAATAAGAATGTAAGTGAGATTAATCTCTATTCTACAAGTAACCGAATTATGATAAAAGGAGAGGATACATATAGTTTTTCTGATGGTTCATTTGATGCCAGTGGTCTTCTTATTCGAAATGACAAAAAAGACTTTGTTGTAATGATGGGGGAGAAAGAAGCACTTCAGTTCACAAAAGAGGAATTAGAAGGCCTTTTTTCCATGATGGGTATGATGGCAGGCGACGAAGATAAAGAGGTGAATGTAAATCCGAATACTGTTTACACGAATAAAACCCGTAAGATTATGGGATTTGACTGTACAGAACTATTGGTTATGAATGAGGATAATTCTAATACCCTTTCTATCTGGCTAACTTCGGAAATAGACATCAACTGGGGCATGCTTTCAGAGCCGTGGATGAACGTTCCTGACAATATGAAAGATTCAGCTTCCCGTTTAACGCAAGAATTCAAATCCAAAAATTTCCCTATGCTGGTTGAAGTTACAGAAGACGGTGAAACTAACATAATAATGGAAGTTACCAATGTAAATAAATCCAGTATCGCAAAAGCGATGGTAGAGATTCCAGCGGGTGTTGATCTTGTAGGCCTTCAGGAGATGATTTTCAAGATGATGATGGGTAACTAACTCAGTAGATGCCGTATTTCTTAAAACTTTCTTTTATAGCAACCGCCATGGTATTACCCCTGGCGGTTTTTGTATGGTGGAGAATCTGGGCAATCTTCCGGCCATTTAGCTCCAAAAAGTACATATACTTAAAAAAGGGGTTAGGATACTTATTACTCTCGTTTCTTGCCTATCCATTATATGGCGTGATCTGGCATTATGGTGGAATGGATATAAGTTATAATAACCAGGAGTTATGGCTTTCAGTTTATTTCTGGTTTGGTATGGTATTAATAACTCAGCTTTTCTGGTGCCTCTTATTATTTGTCATAATTCATCTTATTCTAAGATTTGGAATGGCTGACTTCTATCAGAGGATAAAATCCAGGCTGGTTTACATTCGGGTAGGAGTTGTAGTTTTCGTTGTATTATTCGTTGGAGTAAAGTCTGTTATAGACTTTTCAAAAATTGTAGTTGAAGAAGCAGTTGAGGTAGAAATTGCAGGTTTGGCAGATAACGAAGAAATAAGGATCGTTCATATCTCTGATATCCAGGCAGATGAATTAACAAACGAAGAAAAGATGCTTCGCTATATCAACCTGGTTAATGACCAAAACCCCGATATCGTAATCTTTTCAGGAGACCTAATCACGGAAGGAGTGGAATATATTCCCATAGCTACCGAGATGTTGGGGAAGATCCAGAGTGCTCATGGAGTATTTTCCGTATTTGGAGATCACGATATATGGACAGGTTCTCAACTAGCTTCTTACGAGTTGGAGGAAGAAGGTATCTCACTTCTGGATAACCAAAATGAAATAATTGAAATAAAGGGTTTTAAGATTCGGGTTTCCGGGATAACAGAAGCATATAGCAGGAGAGTGAGCTCACAAACTCTGGATACCGTTTTAAGTGATTCCACCTATGCTGATGTAAAGATATTGATGTCTCACCAACCATCTGAGCGATTGGCGGCTTCTGCAAAGGGTTATGGATATGATCTTTTTCTTGCAGGGCATACTCATGGAGGACAAATCGTACTTCCTTTTTTCTTTTATGATGTAAACCCGGCAAATATGGAAACGAAATATGTAGCCGGAAGCTACCAGGAAGAGAGCTTTCTTGTGAACGTAAACTCCGGTTTGGGAAGCTCTTTAGCGCCTATTCGATATAATGCTCCAGCTTCTATATCAACTATTCTTTTAGTTCCGTCTGAATAAAAAGGCTGCCTATCTCAATAGGCAGTCAAAATCTCTATCTAAGTTTGTAATCTAAATAAACAAACGTATACACAGTTATGTATGGACGTTCTGGAAAATCGGATTGTTTTGAAATACTAGAGCTTATCTAAAGCTTGTATAAAATCAGTTACTGGTTCTTCACAGGTATAATTCGAACAAATGTAAAGGGTAGACTTTCCGTTTTTCGGCGTTTGATTTTTTATAAAATCGGCTTGTTTAAAAATAGCATCGTTGTTATCAAGAGGTCTGAATAGGAGGACTTTTGACGGGATGAATGTTTTTCTAAGATCCGATATAAGTTGTATTGAGTAGTCATCACCTTCAGCAATTACAATTTCTTTCGGGTTATGATATAAGAATTGTAAAGCCATCATACTCATTGTAGTACTTGAACCTGAACGAATTAAATCAGAAGAGAAAAACTTGCCAAGGGCATTCGCTTTTTCTTCCAGTTTGGTATCTCCGGTAATTCGACTGAGTTTTAATAGATTTAGCATTGCTACGGAATTGGCCGATGGAATTGCTCCATCATAAATCTGTTTCTGTCGTCCTAAGGGTTGGTCTGCGTCATTTACACTAAAGTAGAAGCCCCCGCTTTCTTCATCCCAGAAAGTATTGATGAATTGCTCATTCAGCCTAAGGGCTTTAGTTAAATAATCGGTTTCAAATGTGGCTTCATATAACTCAAGAGCAGCCCAGGTCATAAAAGAATAATCATCTGCAAAAGCAGTGATAGCAGTATCTCCGTCTTTATAACGATGATAGAGTTGATCATTTTGAACCAGGTTCTTTTCTAAAAACTCGTACGTTCTTTCAGCCTGGGATATAAAATCAGTATCAGAGAATACAGCTCCGGCTTTAGCAAGGGCAGCAATCATGAGTGCATTCCAGTCAGTCAGGGTTTTATCATCCAGGAGCGGTCGGATTCTTTCTTCACGATATGAAAACAGTTTTTTACGAATACCAGACCAAAGATTTCCCTCAGGGTTATCCTTGAGGTGTGGAATATTTTGCCCGGTTAGTTTTTTGGTGGCTTCATCTTCAAAATTACCATCCTTATGGAGGTTGAAGGTTGATTTGAAGTATTCAGCTTCTTTTTTAGTCAGGACTGATTCAATTTCTGAAGTTTCCCAGACATAAAATTTCCCTTCTTCGCCTTCACTATCAGCATCCTCAGCAGAATAGAAATTATTTTCGATGCCAGTTAAATCGCGGAATACATATTCAGAAATCTCATATACCGTTTGCTTGAATAACGGATTCTGAGTGGCCTGCCAAGCTTCGGTGTAAGCCATCATCAATAAGGCTTGATCATAAAGCATTTTCTCAAAATGAGGCAGTAACCATTTTCGGTCAGTAGAATAGCGATGGAATCCAAATCCTACATGATCCCAGATTCCGCCCAGGCGCATGGCGGTTAGCGTTTCAGTAACCCCATCTATAAAACGTTGTTCTCCAGTATGTTTCCATTGTCTAAGTAAGAACATCAGGTTATGAGGAGAAGGGAATTTAGGTGCATTGCCAAATCCTCCATGTTCAGGATCGAATCGCATAACAAGTTGCTCAGCTGCAAAGTCAATCGCTTCAGTTCCGGGGAAATCTCCTGATTCATAGGATTGAGCCCGTTCGAAACCATCCTTAATTCCATCAACGGCTTTTTTGATTTTCCCTGGTTCATGCTTCCACATTCCCTGAATACCAGGAATGAGTTGTCGTAAACCAATTCTATTGAAACGTGCTTCCTTTGGGATATAGGTTCCTGCAAAGAATGGTTCTTTTTCAGGGGTCATTACTATGGTTAGAGGCCAACCTCCTTGCCCGGTAAGCATTTGGCAAACCGTCATATATGTAGAGTCAATATCCGGACGTTCTTCGCGATCAACTTTAACATTGATGAAGGCATTGTTGAGGAGGTCTGCAATTCCATCATCTTCAAAACTCTCATGAGCCATTACATGACACCAATGGCAGGTAGCGTAACCAATAGAAAGAAAAACCGGTTTGTTTTCAGCTTTTGCTTTTTCAAAAGCATCATCACTCCAGGGGTACCAATCAACCGGGTTGTCCTTATGCTGGAGCAAGTACGGACTTTTTTCGTTAGCTAGTTTATTTCCCACTCAAGTCGGCTTTAAAACGTTGACTATAATCTACTATAAATCTTTCATAGGAAGATTCCATAAGAGGTGATGAGATCAAAAAATCTGCTGAAGAACGGTTGCACGCCAGTGGGATATTATATACCACACAAATCCTCAATAGGGCTTTTACATCTACATCATGTGGCTGTGCCTGCAGTGGGTCCCAAAAGAAGATCATGATATCGATTTCATTATCAATAATAGCAGAGCCTATCTGTAAATCTCCTCCTAACGGACCGCTCTTGAATGTATAAACCGGCAGGTTCAGTTTTTCTGCAGCCAATGATCCAGTAGTTCCGGTGCCAAATAGGTTGTGACCTGAAAGGTGTTCTCTGTTGTACTCAGCCCAGTCGAGCAAATCCATTTTTCTGTGATCGTGAGCTATGAGTGCTATATTCTTCTTGGGCTTCATTTTGCTGATCGAATCAGCAATAGAAGGGTGATGGTTCTTTTTAGCCATGAAATAGTGAATAAGAGTGAGTAGTGGAAGTAATCTTTAGAGAAGATAAAGATTATACTGGCAAAAATTTAAACCACTAATCGTAGAGTAGGACGCTCCAGGCGGAGTTGTTTTACTCTGAACTCCTGGTCTTCAAAACCTTTCAGTTCTATCTGGTTTTCCTTGATAAATAACTTTTCTTCGTTCTTTTTCAGATATAGCTTAACGTCAGGATGATTATATACAGACTCAGAAATAATAATTTCTTTTTCTTTTGCTACATCAACTAAACGGGCTGCAATATTAACAGTAGTTCCGAAATAATCCGTTCTTCCATTCAGGTTTACAGCCATACAATCACCATAGTGAACCCCGGCTTTTAACTTAAAGGAATCACCCATTGTGGTAGAGGTAGTGAAAATTTGTTGGATACGCTCAACGGCTTTAAGAGCAGAAACGGGCTCTCTAAATACCGCCATTACAGAGTCGCCAATAGTTTTAACAATACCACCACGTTCTTCAGCTACAATTTGCTGTATAATTTTAAAGTGATTCATAACTCTGCCAATTGCAGAGTTATCTCCTTCCTGGCGGTAAAGCTCAGTGGAATTCATTAAGTCAGTAAAAAGCATGGTTACCCCATTGGCCCTTACATTCGTTCCTTCTTTAATAGCTTCACGAGAAAATAGCTTTCTAAAATCTAGCGCAGAACTAACTTCACTGGCATAGGTAGCTTCTTCTTTCCAGTCGTTCTTCTCCAGAAAACAAACCAGTTTCTTTGAAGAATTATTCGCTATAGTTAGGTTAGGTTTGGTTGAAATGGTTATCTCTTCGTTATTGAAGTTTTCATCGCTTAGCAAAATAGAAGCAGTATCAACTCCATCTTCACGAACATGCAAAACCAACTCTCCCGAATGGTTATGACTTTTAAATAAATATGTGCCTTCTTCAAGTTTCACTTTCAGGTATTTCTTTTCTCCTATATTCATGAAGTGTTGAGTAACCCTATGAGGCATTGATTGGGGGTCTCCAAAAGAGAATCTTCGATCTGAAACCTTTCTTATTAGGGGATGTGGAGTAAATACAAGATGTGTGTTTTTATTGAAGTCTAATTCATAGTCAATATCACATTCTTCACAATATAAATTAGCTCTACTATCTACCAGTTTTCTAAAGTTATTTCTGGGAGCTTTGCAGTTTGGGCAACATACATCCCAACTAAAATCGAGCAGGTTAATTTTAGCTGCGTGGAGAAATACATTTAGTACGGAATACTTTTTCTCACCCCAATATTCGGCCAACATGAATGGATGGATCCGTACCAGGCTTTCATCCGACGCACTTTTTATATATTTAATCAAATGATTTATGATGCGCTTTCTCCTGGTTTGAACAAGCAGTTCTTTAGTCATATTTCGGATTTTTGATTCCGCACCATGAGCTAGTTCATCTGAAGAGTTTAATTCATAGGGTAATACTTCTTTAACCGCGCACTCATCAAAGTTTTTTAGAATTCTGAAGTATTTTCGCTTTAGAATTTGCTCAAAAAAGAATTTGAGAGACAAAAATAAATAGTTTTTACTCGGTGTAACCCAGAGGCTGGTTTTTACAATAGTTCCCTTTTCATTGGGAATTAAATCGACCAGGTAGCGTAGGTTTTTAAGTAAACCGGTTTTATAATAACGGTTGGTTCCAAATCTATAAGGGCTTTCCCAAACGTATGGCTCTTGCTCCCAGGTTAAATAAGAACTTAACCTGGCATTCGTAACTTCAACAAACCCTTTTGGTGTAGAGCGGGTTAGTGCTGTTTTTTTTACTGATGGGAAATGAAGAAGCTTAAACAACATATTCGTATTAGATACGAAAGGCCATAGTTTTTGAGCGCTCGCAGTAAGCTGAACTGACCATGTAAATTGAATTTGTTGTCTTTCTTTTTCCAAAATATTGAATAGGTACTTGAGTCGATAGTTATTTAATCAAACCGTATCTTTGGCGTGCATTTCAAAGAGGGTTCCTCAAAATGCTTGTTACAAAATTTTAATAAAACTAAACAATGGCAATAGAAAGAACATTAACGATTCTCAAACCTGATTGTGTAAAAAAAGGCTTGATTGGCGAGGTTACAAAAAGAATACAAGATGCTGGTTTTACTATCCTGGCAATGAAGCTAACCAGGCTAACTGCCGACACAGCAGGTGGGTTTTATGCAGTTCATAAAGAACGACCTTTTTACGGAGAGTTGTGCGAATTCATGAGTAGCGGAGCATGTGTTCCAATGATTTTAGAAAAAGAGAATGCAGTAGCAGATTTCAGAACCTTTATTGGGGCTACGAATCCTGCTGAAGCTGAGGCTGGTACAATTAGAGCTGAGTTTGCAGACAGCCTGGGTGAGAATATCATTCATGGATCTGATTCAGTTGAAAATGGACAAATCGAGGCAGCTTACTTTTTTGCAGAATCTGATGTAGTTGCTAACAGAGCATAAGTAAGTTCCCATCTTCTTTTAAAATTAAAAAGCCTGGCTAAAGCCGGGCTTTTTTTGTTAAACCTATTTCGATTCTTAAATTCAACAATGCACAAAATAGTATCACTAATTACCCTCTTCCTAATAGCAAGCTGTAATACATTCAGTCAGCAGGAAAAAGTACCAGTTAAAACTGGCGCGGAAGTTATGATCGAGAAGCATCTTGATGAGCTTAGTGATAAGAGGGTTGGATTAGTAATGAACCCAACAGCGAGAATAGGAGAAGTACATGTTCTGGATTCTCTTCTTGCTTTGAATGTGAATGTGGTTGCATTATTTGCTCCAGAACATGGATTCAGAGGTAACCGGGGAGCCGGTGAACAAATTAAGAATGGGATCGATCAAGAAACAGGTCTTCCAGTTTACTCTTTGTATGGAAAAACTAAAAGACCCACTGAAGAAATGTTAGCAGGTATTGACTTGCTCATTTTTGATATGCAAGATGTTGGAGCAAGATTCTATACCTACAATACCACCATGAAATACATTCTCGAAGCAAGCGCTGAGTTTGATAAAGAGGTTTGGATTCTTGACAGGCCTAACCCGATTGGTGGTGATTATGTATCGGGCTGGGTTCTCGAAGAGGAATACAAATCATTTGTAGGAGCATATCCAATCCCAATCGCACACGGACTCACTTTAGGTGAACTTGCAAATATGGCAGTGAGTGAAGGCTGGTTGGATGTAGAAGAAGCTCCTGATTTCAGAATTATTAAATCTGAAGGGTGGAGCAGGTCAATGAACTGGACTGAAACGGGTTTGAATTGGATTCCACCTTCTCCAAACCTCCCTACATTTGAACATGCTTTCGTGTATTTAGGAACCTGCCTGTTTGAGGGTACAACTATATCTGAGGGTAGGGGAACTAGCGATCCGTTCTTGACTATAGGAGATCCAAATACAAATATAGAGTTGGATCAACTCAAAGAGCTAAGTGAGAAATATTCAGTTCAGATGGATACAATTTCTTTCACACCTATAACCATTCCAGGTAAAGCGTCAAGCCCTAAGCATGAAAACCTAAAATCTCATGGGGTATCTATTTCAATTACTGAGGATTTCAACGATCCTGTCGGCTTTGGTTTAGACCTTATGGAATTAATGATGCGTAATACCGAGGGTTCAGAATACAAAGAATTTCTTTATTTATTAACTGGTACCAAAAGAGTTTTTGAAAACGCAGATGTTAACATATGGGGAGAATCATTTGAGGACTACTTAGTGAAGAGAGAAAAATATTTACTGTATCATTAATAACTATTTTCTTCTTCTCCATTCATAGCTTACCAAAGCAGCCGTCACGGAAGCGTTTAAAGATTCTACATTATTCTGCATTGGGAGTTTTATCAACTCATCGCACTTCTTGATAAAAGAGCTATTAACACCTTTACCTTCATTTCCTATAAGGAAGGCAACTGGTTTATCGAATTCGGTTTCCCATACTGTTTTTTCAGCTGACATATCCAATCCAATGATTGAAAACCCTGCCAGTTTCAAATCCTTGAAACCCTGATTAGTATCATGCACTCTGATAACAGGTATTCTTCCTGCCGTACCAGCAGAAGTTTTAAAAACAGTTGCATTCACAGGAGATTGATTTTGAGTTGGTACTATCACACCGGAAATGCCTGCGGCGGCGGCGGTTCTGAGGATCGCTCCTAGATTATGTGGATCCTCGATTCCATCTAATAACAGCACTGCAGGATTGGTGCTGAGATCAATATTTTCAATCCATTCAAAGAAACTTAAATATTCGATGGAGCTCAGTAATGCAACAAAACCCTGATGATTCACTCTTCCAACTAAACTGGTAAGTTTTTGTTCAGGAACTATTGCAACAGGTATTTGGTTTTTGAAAGCGGTTACATGAAGTTCTTTATAAGAATTTTGATTTATAGAATTCTTAATAAAGATTTTGTCAACTTTTTTCACTCTGTTGATTAGAGCTTCTTCTATTGGTTTCTTGCCGTAGATGAAAAAGTT
>JAVKDP010000014.1:0-10335 GCA_040222185.1 Balneolaceae bacterium
TTCAGCCGAAGGTCCATCTAGTAAAGATGGAAAATATGCTTTCTGCTCAGGTGGAGATCAGAACGTAAGAAGTAAAACCGGTTATAAAGCTGACGATGGCATCCCTCGATTAAATGTCCTGGAACTCCAGAGGTTAATCCGCTTTATGCCAAAGGTAGTTATCGCTGTTGTACCCGGCTGGGCGGTTGGAGGTGGCCATAGTTTACATGTTACCTGTGATTTGACCTTAGCCAGTAAAGAGCATGCTATTTTTAAGCAAACCGACGCCGATGTAGCCAGCTTTGATGGAGGCTTTGGCTCTGCTTTACTTGCACGGCAAACCGGCCAAAAAAGAGCCCGTGAGATCTTTTTCCTTGGAAGAAATTATAGTGCCCAGGAGGCTTTCGAAATGGGTATGGTGAACGCTGTAATCCCCCACGATGAATTGGAAGACACCGCATATGAATGGGCACAGGAAATTCTTGGTAAAAGCCCAACTGCGATAAAAATGATTAAATTTGCCTTCAATTTGATTGATGACGGACTTGTAGGCCAACAGGTTTTTGCAGGTGAGGCTACGCGGCTTGCGTACATGACAGAAGAAGCCGAAGAAGGAAAAAAGGCATTCTTAGAGAAAAGAAACCCAGATTGGGGGAAGTTTAAGCGCTCTCCCTCTTAGTCGTATTCAACTAATCTGGATATAGGTACTTTATACAAATCTCCATTTTCTTCAGCTATAACCAGGTTTTCACCTGAAAAAGTAATGGATTCAACCTGTTGTATTCCTTTTATAGGAAGCCACCATTTTTTACCTGTAAAGATAGATTCTGCATTTCCTGGCTCGAATAGCCATATACTGCGTTTTGTAAGCACAGCTACCTGCGATTCATCTACAGAGATATCAGCTGCTGTAACCGAAATATTGAGATCAAAGCTATCTATATATGTCAGTTCATTTTCTTTATTTGGATTCGGATCGTCTAAACGAAATAATTTGGCAACTCCATTTCTTTCATTCTTAGAAATGATATGAATCTTTCCCCTTCGTACAAATATCGCTTCCGCATTTAAACTTTTCTTGAAAAAGAAGCTTGTAATATCATTTTCTTTGGGATACTTAAAACTATATTCGCGAGCTACATCTACTGACTTATCGTCTGGTTTGGGTTCATCGATAACGAATATTTTCAAATCGTTTCTACAGTAGCAATTATTTCCAATGTCACCAATAATTAGGGTACCATCAGTACCAGTGGCGATGTCTTCCCAATCTTTATTCTTAGCTCCGTCAACCTTTGTTCCTTTAAAGTCAGAATCATCTTCTATCATATTTCCGTCTTCATCGATAGCAAATATTTTATCTTCTGTACCTGAGTCTCCATGTACCCAATAAGTATCCTGCCTGATCTTACTCTTAACAATTCCTGATACTTCATTTCTTGCAAGCTTATCAATCTTGTTATAGGCTTCCAATTTCACAGGTTTTACATCCTGGAACTGTGAAAAACTTCCATTCTGAAATATCAGAGCAGAGAAAAAAATAAGTTGAACTATCCTGTTGGGAATCATGTATTATTATCTGAACATTGACTTAAACGCACTTAAAATGAACATTAATCACGAAGAAACAAATACCAAAGGCGCATTCTTTATTGAAGAAAATGGAACAAGGATTGCTGAGCTTACTTATTCAAAAAACGGAGATTATCGAATTATTCTTGACCATACAGAAGTATCAGAAGAATATAAAGGCAAGGGCCTTGGTAAGCAGCTTGTTTTTCGTTCAGTAGAATATGCACGTGAAAAAAACTTAAAGATATTACCTCTTTGCCCATATGCGCGGGTGGTATTCAGAAGGAATAAAGAAGAGTTCAGAGATGTAACCAGATAGAAAAAGCATTTTGGATAATAAACCCAAAATGCTTTTTTAAAGCTCTTTAGCCAAATACATCTTTCATTTTTGAAAAGAAACCTTTTTCCTCTTTTGTCTGATTTGAGGCGTCAAAGTTTTCAGCTCCTTTTAAAGCTTCAACTGAATCTCGCTCTTCTTTAGTTAATGTATGAGGGATATATACATTTACCCGAACATATTGATCCCCTTCACCTGAATTGTTCAACCCATGAATTCCTTTACCTCTCATTCTGAGTAGCTTTCCGGGCTGGGTTCCTTCTTCAATTCTTAGCTTGGCTTTCCCTTTCAGAGTTGGTACTTCTACTTCTGTACCAAGTATTGCATCAGGGATACTTAGAGAAAGTTCGTAATAAATGTTATTCCCTTCTCTTACAAAATATTCGTGTTCTTTTTCTTCAATGAGAACAATTAAATCACCATCAGCACCGCCACGTCGTCCTGCATTTCCCTGCCCGCGTAGGGTGATGTAATTACCATTCGAAACACCTGACGGGATGTTTACTTTGATAGTTTCTTCGCCTTTTACACGCCCTTCACCAGAACAGGTGTTACATTTATTCTTTATGATTCGACCTTCTCCCTGGCAAGTAGGGCAAGCTTGTACATTCATCATTTGGCCAAGCATAGTTCGGGTAACTTGTCGAACTTCACCCATCCCATTACACGTACCACATGTTTCAAAGTCTGAATCGGTAGCTGCGCCAGTCCCGGTACAAGTGGAGCAGGTAACCTGTTTCTTCACTTTAAGTGTCTTTTCAGCTCCAAAGGCTATTTCTTCCAGCGTTAGAGGCATTCTGATTTTCATATCAGACCCTGGTGTACCTGGCTGCCGCCGACCACCTCTTGAGCGGCCTCTTCCACCACCAAATACATCATCACCAAAAAAGCCCCCACCAAAAATATCTCCGAAGCGGCTGAAAATATCTTCCATGTCAAACTCAACTCCGCCACCACCGAATCCGCCTTGTCCATTAACTCCGGCGTGACCGTACTGATCATAACGAGCTTTCTTTTGAGGATCTCTCAGTACTTCATAAGCTTCAGCAGCTTCCTTAAACTTTAGCTCAGCACTTTCATCCCCTTTGTTTCTGTCAGGATGATATTTCATTGCCAACTTGCGATAAGCTTTCTTTAACTCCGCTTCGTTTGAGCTTTTGCCCACACCTAAAACTTCGTAATAATCTCTTTTACTCATAAGTACCTTACTCGCTAACTATAACTTTTGCGTGTTTGATAACCTTGTTACCAATTCGATAACCACTTTCCAGCACCTGTAATACGGTATCGCTCTTTATCTTCTTTTTTGGCGCGGGTTGGCGCAGCATCGCATCATGGAGGTTTACATCGAAAGGTATTCCTGTTTCGTCAATACTCTCGACACCATACTTCGCTAAAACCTCTTCGAACTTATTAGCCACAAGTTTCACACCCTCAAGAAAACTTTCATTTACTTCGTTTCCTTCAACAGCGCCTAATGCCCTTTTCATATCTTCTGAAATAGGTAAAAAATCCTCCAATGCTGCTATCTTCGCATCTTCAAATAAAGCTACCCTTTCCCTTTGAACTCTTTTCCTAACATTCTCTAGCTCGGCTGCTTTTCTAAGAACAGTATCTCTTGCATCTGCAAGATCTTGCTCGAGCTTTTGAATTTTGACTTCTTGTTCATCAACCTCTATTTCGGAAGCTACTTCTTCTGCTGTCTCAGTTTCTGATACTTCTGCAGTTTCTACAACCTCTTCATCAACAATTTCTTCGTTGGTTTTTTCTTCAGCTTCTTTAATGTCTTCAGCGCTCATTTTCTTGATTAACTATAATTATTATCCATCACTTACTTAGCAAATATGATGCCAGTACACTTCATTTTTTTAATGATGACAAAGTTACCCTTTTCTATTGAATAACTTAATAAAACAAAAAAAGCCACCTTTGCTAAAAGGTGGCTTTCAAAACTTTAAAAGAACTGTTTACTGCTCTGAAGCACAATCTCCAACACCGCAAACGGTCACACTTGGTAAATCCAGAACATTCACTCCGGGGAAAATGGCACCGAATTTAAACTCTATTTCAGATAGAAATTCGTTTGCTAAAATTCCATATCCTCGTGCATTTGGATGAACCCCATCAGTTGATAACACACCAGTAGGAGCGAAATCAGGAGTTAGGTCAACCCCATCCACTGTAATACCAGGAACGCCATCACTTAATCCAAATAAATCATAAAACACACTTGTCGTAGCACCAGCGTCATAGTATGCTATTCGATCAGAGTTTGCTGCAACTATAGAACCAATAATTCCATTAAAAGTCTGACGGCTGGCTTCAATTACGAACTGCTCTTCCGGAGTTAACACAAGGTTATCTCCTGCCGCAGCTTGTACTCCAACAGCGCCGGATCCCAGGTCCTGCCCCAAAACTGATGCAGCACCAAGTACAACAAGGTCTGTAGGTTCTGATTGTCTCAGGTTTGGAAGCCCTAATCCAGAAAGATCAGTCAGGCTTTCGTCTTCCATTACAAATGCATTACCAGCAGAAGCTTCGAAATTAATAGTTCTGCGATCTGCTTCTTCTTGTGTAATTAACATTCCTCCAACAGCTGCTGTTAGCCCATTATTATAATCAGCATAACCAGCGTTAACTGCTCCCGCTGTTGCCGCATCCATTGGTATCGCATTGTAAGGAACCGCCTGGAAGTATGCCAACCCTAAAAAGAAAGGAATATTTGCTACCACTCCATCAGCTGTAGTGTTGTTCATAAGACTTGAAATAACAGCATTATATTGTGTTTCAAAGTCGACAGTAGAAGTTAATATAGCTTCGTTTGCCGCACCACCAACTGCGTATCCAAGTACATCATTACTTCCAATCCATAATGAAAAGAAAGTTGGGTCAGCTGCTATCACGTCTCCTATTATTGTAGAAGTACCTGGTGCACTGGCAAATCTTTCATAGAAAGGACTGTAAGCGGGATTAGCAGGACTTGCTGGCCCACCTGTTGCAGGGATCAATAACTGACCTACAACAATTCCTGGAACGCCAAAATTATTAACAGAAGGCCCGGTATAAGCGCCAATTGCTTCACCATTAATGGTAGGTGATGGCCCAGGGATATTTGTGTCCAACTTAAATCGTCCAAAAACTGTACCTGTTCCTGTATTTAAACTGGTATTGTATCCATTTACCGAGTTAATATCAGGCTGTACAAAAGTATAATCTCCATCAACAGTATAAGCAAACTGGGAGGCTAATAAAGCTCCAAGTGAGTTAGCCTGCCCTGAGGAGTATAATGCTGCATCCATAAAGCCAGCTGTAAGTGAGTTACCTATGGCAACATAGTTGCTGAAATCTGCAGAACCAGCATTAGCTTCAACCGTTGCCACCGGATTTTCTTCTAACCTGTCATTAACTAAAGAGTCTTCAATTCCATCGCAAGATAAAATTAATGCACCCGCTATTAGAACAGATAGTGATGATTTATAAATATTCTTCATAGTATTATTAATTTTCTTAGTTCAGGAATTGATCAAAAGTAAGCGATATGTAGTAAATCGCTCCTAATTGAGGATTAGCTAAAGAGGTAGTATAACCTTCGTTTAAGATGTTACTTCCGCCAATTTTCAATATTGAGTTGAAGCCATCAAGCTTATAGCTTACCTGAGCATCAAGAGTACCAAATGCTGGTATAATCCCTTCTCCAATGGCAGACTCCCATAAGTAAGCATCCTGCCATCTGTACACTAAGTTAAACCCAATATTGTCAGTTAGTTTCCTGTTTTGGAATTTAACATTGTATCTCCATTCTGGCGTGTTATAGCTTGCTCTAAAGCCCTGGTCAATTAAATCATCCTGATCAATAAGGTTGTTATAAGAAATATTACCTCCAATAGTGTAACCACCGTTAAGTGAGTAATCAGCTGTTACTGCAAACCCTTGTGATCTAACATTACCATCAGCATTGATATCAAATCCATAAGATTGAGTTACAAATGATTGACTTGCATCGTTAGGATCTTGCCTTGTTACAACTGATTGTCTCCACGCTTCACTTCCAGGCTCACTAGCGCCAGTGTATTCTGCACCAGGCTCATTTGTAAGCCCTGCAGGGACACCCTGAGTAAATGTAACCTCAGCGATGAAGTCAGTGTAGTTACTGAAGTAGTAATATGCATCAACAAATAGACGTTCGCCAATTAATGCCTTATATCCCAACTCAAATGTGGTAAGCTTTTCTGGTTGAAAATCTTCGAAATCAAATCTTTCCACCTGAGCAAAAGCTTGTTGAGCGGTTCCACCACCTGCAAGAATTGCTCTTGCTTCATCAACACCTGTATATACCGGGTTGGTTTCAAAATTGTACCTGTCAACTAGTGCTGGGTTACTACCTACCAAACGTCTTGAAACTACATCCAGATCAATAAACTGATCCTGTGTAGTTGGGATTCTGAATCCTCTTTGAACCGACGCTCTGAAGTTGTGGTTATCGTTAACCGTAACGATAGCAGAAGCTCTTGGGGAGAACTGGCCATCAAAATACTCGTTTTTATCATATCTGGACGAAGCAGAAAGCGTTAAGCTACCATCAAGTAACTCTTTGGTTGCTTGCATATAAGCTCCCCATTCATTGATACCAAACTCATCACCATTATCCTGAAGAGCGAATAAAGTACCTTCCGAATTCAATGAATATGAACGATAATTCATGCCACCAATAAGTTGAACAGTTTCCGGATCAATAAGCTCAGCAAAATTATAAATACCTTCATAATGATTAAGAGTAGACTTATCCAGGAACTTAGCACCTCCTTCAGAAATAGGAGTATCTCTTAATTGAGCAGCCAGGTCATCAAACTCAGCGCTACCAGGTTGTGCCTGGGCTGCATCAGCTGCTACTCGTGCAGCAGCATGAGACTGATCTACAGTTGCTCCCTGACTTCTGGCTCCAAGAAAAGCTCCTAAATAGTTTGGGAGATAAAGCTGCTGATTAATTAATGAAGCAAGCGTATTTGCAGCATAAGAATCTCCAGAGTTCTCGTGAGTAGTATACCATCTCAACGAAAAATTAGGATTTCTAAGTTCTACCTTGGCTGTCCATATACTAAAGTCATCTAATACAAATCTATCATTCGCGGTGTACACTGTACTTCCCAAACCAATATTGTATTGTCCAACAAGCTCATAATCATCTGTTAACCTGTAATGCAGAGCAGTACCGAATTTTAAACTTTCAGTAGTGTTATCTACAAAGGAGTCTTCAGTATAGCCAGTAGGAGTAAATAAACCTGATTCACCATTTGGCACCAAAGATCTTAAGGCTTCAACCTGAGCTCCTGTAGCACCACCACCTGCAATTGCTATATCTGCAACTACACTAATAGGTACTAAGAAATCACCATATGTGTTAAGACCATCATAGGTTCTTGAACCATTTCTGCTTGTTGCTCCACGCTCAATAATGCCTGACTGATCTCTGTAATCCTGAGCAATAAAATCTTGTGCCTTTAAGTAAGATCCTGTCACCTTAAACGCGAATTTATTGTCAAAAGACTTGGCATATCTAAATCCATAATCCTGGTATATCGCCGGGTCTTCAAGATCACTATCAATGTGATTTACCCCAGTTTTGATACCAAAAGAAAGTCCCTGGTAATCAAAAGCACTCTTACTATTCATAAGTAAGATTCCGTTTAATGCATTTGGACCATAAAGTGCCGAAGCAGCACCAGGTATAAGTTCTGCTCCTTCTAAATCCAATTCTGAGATACCTACAATATTACCTACAGCAAAGTTAAGACCTGGAGCCTGGTTATCTATCCCATCAATTAATTGTACAAAGCGAGTGTTTCCGTTTGCACCAAATCCACGAGAGTTTATGGATTTAAAAGTTAAACTTTGAGTGCTAAAGTCCACCCCTTTCAAGTTCCCAATTGAACTATAAAAATCTGTTGAAGCAGCATTTTGTATATCCAAAACATCAAGTTTTTCAATAGAAACAGGCGATTTTAGAATGCTTTGCTCAACCCTCGATGCCGAAATAACTATATCGTCTCCAAAGATGGTTTGTTCTTCTAATACAACATCAATATTCATTTCAGAATTTGTGTTGACATCTACTTCTTTCGATTGAAAACCTACGATTGAAAATACCAATGTAAGTGGCGGATTCTGGCTAACCCTCAGGGTGAAATTCCCGTCAGCGTCAGTTGAAGTTCCAATTATCTTGTCTTTTACTTTTATATTTACGCCTGCTAACGGTTCCCCGTTAACATCTACTACTTTCCCCGATACCTCTGTGACATCATTTAATGGGCTTGAAGCCGCATCTATTGTCTGTCCAAAACCTAAAAGGAGAATTAGGCAGAATAATAGCCTCCGTATCTGTTTACTCATATTGATCCTGATTCGTTATTGATATTATTTTTAAGCTCTAGAGCCTCACATTTATATATTCCATATACAACCTAAGTAAGAAAAGCCTGTTTAAGGGTTAATGCAAGCGCTTCCATTATTTTTTTTGGCGAGCAAACATATAAAAAAACAAGCACTATATGATGTTTTTTAGAAGAAAATAATATATCTACCTGCTCAACTTTAAAAACTACTTCCTTGAACTCACTTAAAACATCAATAAAACTACTCACTGCTGTTTTTTTAATCAGCTCGTGCACCGCCAGAGATACAAAGACAAACTTACCACTAAATAGTTCCCCTGACTCTTACACATATCTTGCATTAGGCGATTCTTATACTATCGGAGAGTCGGTACAGGAAAATGAGCGATGGCCAATTCAGCTTGCTGATTCTCTATCCTCAAAAGGAATTAATGTCTCAAAGCCAACTATTATCGCAAAAACCGGTTGGACAACTGCCGAGCTAAAAGACGGTATAGCACAAACTGAAATTAGTGGAGCCTATGATCTTGTTTCTTTATTGATTGGTGTAAATAATCAATATCGGGGATATGACATCGATATATATAGGTCTGAATTTCGTGAATTAGTTGAACAAGCTATTTCATTTGCTGGCGGAGACTCTTCAAAAGTGTTTGTAGTTTCAATTCCAAACTATGGCGTTACTCCATTTGGAATACAAAAGGGCGAGGATAGAATCAGAACTGAGTTATTGGAATATGATGCTCTAGCAGAACAGATTTCTTCTGAGTATGGAATTCCGTTTGTAAATATTACTCCCATTTCTGAAGATGCTAAAACTAATTCAGACCTTATTGCAGAAGATGAGCTTCACCCTTCAGGTAAAATGTATTCACAATGGACTTCCAAAATAATACCTATAGTTACTCCACTCCTGATTGAGCAATAGATATCCATTTTTTATGTTTTACAAAGAACTTAAAACTCACAATTTTATCAAGATGAGAACACAATCTTTACTTTTTTCACTTATAGTATTCTTTGGCCTGGGGTGTGCAGCACAAGCACAACAAGTGCTCAATTCTCCGGGAAAGATATCCATTCATATGTCATCCACAGAGCAACTACCTGCTGATCTCATAGTTTTCAATATAAACCTGAATGCAGAGGGAAGTACTCCGAGAGAAGCTTTCGGCTTACATAAAGAAAGGGAAACGCTGCTCGCTGACCTTTTAAAAAAGTTCAATCTTAAGGAGGAGGATATTAAATATCAGCCCATCAGGATCAATAAGCGTTATCGCGATAATGGAAAAAGTATGGTGTCCACCACAAACCAGCAGGTTTCTGTTACTTTCAGCGATTTCGATATCTACGAGGAAATTCAGCTAACACTTATTGAGAACAACTTTGATTCGTTTAGTGGCAGCTTCTCAAGTTCTAAGATAGCTGAGGGTAAAGATCGGGCCTTGATTTCTGCTATTGATGCCGCAAAAAAAAGAGCCTCAACTATAGCAAAGGCTTCTGGGGTCGAGCTTGGTGAAGTAATAACCATTTCATACTCTGACTACCAAATTAGTGCTTATAAAAGTAACTATGATGCAGCTGAATCCCGGCTATTCTCTGAGCCATCAAGCATGATGGACTTTGGGCAAACGGTTGGAGTTACAGCTTCTATCTCTATCGATTTCTCGATAAAAAAATAACATCTTCTTGATGCTATTTTTTTAAGATTGGATACAAAGTTTCCCAAACGGTTTCAGCAACCAGTCTATGACCCTCAGCATTTGGGTGGATTTGATCGGGTAGATTTAGTTCTGCAATTCCACCCACTTTTTCGAGAATAAAGGGTATTAATTGGAGGTCATTTTCTTTAGCAAGAGTTGGAAAGATCTCCCGAAATTCTTTTGTGTACTCAATCCCAAGATTTGGTGGTACCTGCATGCCAGCTATAATTATTTCCATATCGGGATACTTTGCCAAAGCTTTATCTACAATTTGTTGAAGGTTATCCTTTGTACTGGAAAGATCTATACCGCGAAGCCCGTCATTTCCACCAAGCTCAAGAATCATAATGTCCAC
>JAVKDP010000015.1:0-17443 GCA_040222185.1 Balneolaceae bacterium
ATCATTAATGCAACAAGGTAGGACAAGAATCGTCAAGGTTTTATGCCTATTCTTACACTGCTAATTTCGATATTTAGCACTCGTATGAGGATTAGATGTTTTCAGGCTGGAGATGTGTAAAAACTCTATCAGTAGAGTTAAGCTGCTGTTTAAATAAATTCAAAAATAAGCTGATTTGGGAAAATTTCGGGTTGTCATTCTGTTATTTATTCTGATTGGAGTATTGTCTTCACTAATAGCGATCTATAATCTGGAGTCAAAAAAAAGAGCACTAACTGAGGACTTGATCGAGCTATCGAAAGTGAAGTACGGTTTGTTTAGTGTAGATGAGTGGGAGGACATCTTATCCGAAATTATTACCAAACGAATAAATGAGTTTGATTTAGAGGATACTAACCAGGACGAAATAAGGGAAAAGATTGCAGGTTTCCTGGAGACTACCATCGCCGAACTGGAAGAGGCCTATGACGAAAATAAAGGTATTCTTCAGAGGGTTGGGGCTTCGGTTTTTGATGTTTTCGGGCATATGGAAGAAGAGATTCCAGCGATTACAGAAAGCATCATTGAGTTTATGAATGACCCGGAAAACCGGGAACGAGTAAAAGAATATTTGTTTAAAAAAATGAATGAATATTCCGAAGCCACATTTTCAGAAATAGATTACTCTTTACATGACGAGATTTTGGCTGAGCAAGGTGTAGAGAATAAAGTGCTTGCCATCGAAGCTCTCACCACAAAAATAGATGTACTAGGCAGCCAGCGGAGTATATACTCGATGATTCTTTTCACGTTGGTGATAGGGCTATTCATAGGAACAGCTTTCACCAAAGATATAGAGATCATCGAATACACCATTCTTACTATTATTTGTGGAATATTATTGGCTGTGGGAGTTCTTCTCCCCATGATTAATATTGATGCCCGGGTTTCTGAAATGAATTTTCAGCTATTGGGAGAGTCGATACAATTCACAGACCAGGTACTCTATTTTAAAAGTAAGAGCATCCTGGAGGTTGTAAGCCTTATGCTTGCAAATAAGAAGATAGATGTTGTCCTGGTTGGTTTTCTGGTTCTTCTATTCAGTGTCATCTTTCCGCTTTCAAAACTACTCTCATCACTGGCTTATCTTTATTCCGACGATCTCAAAAAGAATAAACTTATTCAGTTCCTGGTTTTCAGAACTTCCAAATGGTCTATGGCCGATGTAATGGTAGTTGCAATATTCATGGCTTTTATTGGCTTTACCGGGATTATCTCTGAACAATTGGCTGATCTTGAAAACATAGCTTTGAACCTGGACATTCTTACAACCAACGCCTCAAGCTTACAAGTTGGCTTTTTCATTTTTACTTCTTTCGCAATACTGAGCCTCTTGCTTTCACATAAGCTTCAGTACCAGCTTCAGAAGTAGTAAGTAGGTCAAATCCTGAGCTGATATCGGTTCGTTATACTCGAATTCCATTAAACATTCGTAGAAATCGGAGAGTTCGTTTATTCGATCGGTAAGTACTTATGGCAATTAATAAGCCATACTTAAAAAGTGCCAACGATATAGTACCAGGATATAAGAAAAGCCTATAATCGTGAATAGAGAATAATAAATTTTAGTTATCAACCATCCTGTTCCTCGCCAGAGGCGAATATTGAAATACAATAGAGCTGCTACAGTCAGTACCATGAGCCAGTGCAGGTATTTATAGATGTACAAATGATCAGCTAATCCAAAGGCTATATCGAAGCCTCGTACAGCTTGTAAAAGAGGGATAAAAAAACCTACAATATGCCAAATAAACAACACAGCGAATATATATGCGGGAATATGGTAGTACCATGAGATTTGTTTATCAATATAAAAGGCAGGATTTCGGCGTCGTATAACCCAAATAATAAACCAGATTAAAGGTGCTAATAAATATATTGGGATCAGGACCAATGCTATTGGGTATTCATCATTGTAAAACCTTGTGCGTTCATACCATTTAGCTTTTCTATAACTATTAGGTACTTGTACACCAGCAATATTAATGCTTCGATACATTCGAGAAATATGCCCTGATTCGTCTCTTTTAAAAACAATATAAATATCAGGGTCTTTTGAGTTTCTAAATACTAAATCGGAAATGGGTATATACTCGTGCAAAGCCTGATTATGGTATGCAACCAGATTACCATCAGAATTTTCCCATATCTCGAAATTGCCGAGGAAGGTTGAAAAAAGTTCCTCTATAGTATTGTGGCTCATTCTGTTATTTCGATAAACACCAGTATAATCAGAGGGGATGATCTGTACGTCTTCTATTGTATTTGAATTAACTTGTTCAGGTAGAAACTCATCAGAAAAGTCTTTCCAAAAGCTTTCCAGGAAATTATCTGTTTCGGTATTAATGCTAATAAATAATCCGAGGTCTAATTCGGGCATCACGGCCACTATCGACAAAAACCCAGGAACCGATCCTCCTTTAACAATTCCTGAGTATCCATTTTCCAATAGTTGCTCGAACCCGAATGTATATCCAGGAAGGAACTCATGATTGGTAAACTGCTGAGTGTACATTGAGGAGTAAGAATCCGAATTAAGTAAAACGCTACGAGTAAGAATAGCATGTACGAATGATAACATATCTTCACCTGTTGAAATGATACTACCCGCTGGTAGCGCGCTTCTCGGATAAGATTTCTTTTCAACAAACATAGCAGTTGATTGATAACCACGAGCATAAGCAGGGTTCGAAGTATAGTTGTCCGGCAGGTAATAAGAAGAGTTGTTCATACCTAAAGGAGAGAATATGTGATCCTTTACGTAATCCTCAAATGGCTGTTCTGTAACTCTTTCTACAAGGTGGCCAGCAAGAACATAACCATAATTCGAATAGTTGATATGTAACCCCGGGGCTTCGAAATGTCCGGGCATATATTGATTTAGATGTGTTCCTATAGACTGCACTTCTGTCTCAGAAGGCTCCAGGTACCCAATAACCCGATCATTTATACCTCCAGTATGTGTGAGCAGATGGAATAAGCTAAGTTTGGTATTAAAAGGGTTTTCAATTTTCCATACATCCAAATATTCATTTACATCAGTATGCATATTGAGCTGGCCTTGTTCTACCTGTTGTAATGCTGCTATTGCTGTAAAAACTTTACCAACTGACCCCAACTGAAATAGGGTAGAATCAATAGATATAGGAGTACCCAGTTCAACATTTGCTAATCCATAGCCTTTTAAAAAAAAGGAGCCGGAACTATTTGTGAAGCCGACCACCCCACCAGGAATCAAATTGCTATCAACGGCTTGAGTAAAAAGGGAATCTGTAAATTCAGTCAAGTGTGTTTTATCAACTTGAGCAGCAGAGGTTAGGGATACTGATAGGATTAAAATAAGTGTAAGAATGTATTTCATTCGAATAGGCACTGTAAACTTGTAAGAGCAGTATAATCAAATAACGCAGGAGTGTTGCGGGTTTACAGGGAGTTGTATTGCCAGAATTATAAATCTAGCAATATTTATAGGATTAGTCTTTTTCTGTATTCACTAGGGTTAGTTCCGATAAGCTTTTTAAAATTAGTATTGAAGGAGGAGATAGAGCCATAGCCCGCATCCTTGGCTATTGCTTCTATTGTAAGATGTTGATTTTTGGATAGGATTAAATTTTGTCGGGCTTCTTCTATTCGTAGATGATTGAGATAAGCATTGAAATTGTATCCTAGCTCCTGATTAATAGTCTGAGAAATTTTGGGTACGGGTATGCCAGTAATTTTTGAAAGACCCGGAAGAGAAAGAGAGGCATCCAGAAAGAGCTTTTCGTTTTCAACATGCTTCCTGATTATAGTCATCAGGTTTATTTTATCATTCATTGATAGAGAGGAACTATGATATTTAGTCCCAAAAGTACCTTTGGATAACGAAAACAAATAAATAGTAAGGGCAATTACAAAAATACTAAGAATGCCCAGATCAATATTTCCTGCAAATAAGGTAAACCCTAAGAAGTATCGAAGTATGCTGGTAATCCAAAGCAAGCTGAAGAAGCTTATTACGTAAAAACTTACAGGGCTTTTGAACAATAGGTGCCTGATACCCTTCCAGTGATAAGATTTCGATAGCAAATAATAGATTACAAATAAGTAAGCAAATTGTTGAACTCTGCGAATACCGCCCCATAAGAGTGAGTCAAAACCAAGACCTGAATACAACTGTTTAATGTATAAGACTTTGCTGTATGAAGGTTCTGCATATAGAGGGGTAAAATATAAGAAGCATGCAAGGGAGGGTATTATATGAAGAGAATGTGCCCATTTAAGCCGAAGGTGCGGGTCTAAGTCTGATCGGAATAAAAAATAAACAGCAGGGCCTGCTAATAGAATAATTGGTGTATTCAATCGAATCAAAAAAGGGTAATTCAGGATAAAACCTGAGTTAAATACAACACCATAAAAAATCTCTACAGATAGAATCGCAATGAGTATTGAGATAGTGAGATCTTTTACCCTTCTTTTATTAAGTGCGCTCAGGTACTTTATGAGGATTAACAAAGAATACGATAATCCTATTACCAAAAATACGGTAAAAAAACTCATAACATTAATTTGTCATTGTTTAGCCAATGTCCCAAAAAATGAAGAAACCTTAAGACATCTAGAAATCCTACGAAATTACTCAAACACTTGATACATATTTATTTCAAGTGCTTATTTGATTCCCAGGTATGCTTTAACCTCTTTCACCCTTCTCCTGGAAACAGGGATCTGGGAACTATTCGAAAGTTTAAGTTCATAGGTTCCCGAAAACCAGGGAATCAGTTCGCTAATGTGTTTAACATTTACCAGGAATGAACGGTGTGACCGTACAAATCGTCCTTCATCCAGTCTTTTATGTAGCCCCTCCAGTGTGCCTTCAATTCTAAACCGATTTTCACTGGTATAGGCAAAAAGCAATTTGTCATCTGCTTCAATATATAATACATCGTTTATATCCAGGATATGGATGCCGCGACCTTTTTTGGCTGTAAGCACATGCAGAGGCTTTTCCTTTCTTTCGTCAATCGCTTTTTGTAAAGAGTCTTCCTGCGCTTTTTTGAGCTTAGATAAATTTTTAAGTCGGTCAAAGCAGCTTTGAAGTCGCTCCAGGCGTACAGGCTTGGTGAGGTAATCCAGTGCAAATACTTCGAAAGCCTTTATAGCATATTGATCATACGCGGTCACAAATACTATGTAGGGTTTGGGGTTTTCAAGCAGTGATACCACATCAAAACCATCCAACCCTGGCATTTGGATATCAAGAAATACAACATCAGGCTTCAGTGTGTTGATTTGTTCAATAGCCTCCGAAGCTTGTCCGGATTCTCCAATAATAGTCAGGAAATCACCAGAGTGATCAATTAAAGAACGAAGACGATCTCTTGCCAACGGTTCATCATCTACCAGGTAAGCTTTCATAACGCAGCTGGCTGTATGGTTTTGATTTCTTTTTCATCCAAAGGGAAGCGCAGAATAAGTCCTTCATTACTAATTGCTCCATCAACTTCATCGCCAAAGTTCAGCTTTAACCGTTGGAATACATTCGAAAGCCCGGTTCCTTGTTCTAAGAGTTTGCTAAAATTATGATGTGCAAATCCTGGCCCGGTATCTGATACCCTGATTTCAAGAGCTTTATTTTTCAGATTGATATTCAAAGACACAATATGATTTCCTTCTTTCTTACTAACGCCATGTTTGATAGAATTCTCAATTAATGGTTGAAGGGTGAGAACTGGTATTTGAATTGAATGTAGTTCTTTCGGCACATTTAGCTGTACTGTCAATCGCTCTTTAAATCGAGCCTTTTCGATATTCAAATAGAGTTGAACTATTTCAAGTTCTTCTTTTAAAGTCGCAGACGGATGATCACTGGCACGGAGCGTATATCTAAATACATCAGCAAGGTCTTCGGTAACAGCTTCGGCTTCTTTAGGTGAAATCCTGATTAGGGCAGCAATAGAGTTTAATGAGTTGAATAAGAAATGTGGATTGATTTGAGCTCTTAGCGCGCTTAATTCTGAATCGACCCTGCGCTTATCGGCTTCAACAGATCGTCGCATATACGCTGATGCATAGAAAAAACCATTGGTCATTAAGATTCCAACCAGGCTTATCAATGCAATTATGGAAAGCCCAAGTTCAGATTTAGATGTGTCCATTTCTGCCTGGTCATAAATAAATGCATGAAGTGCCCCTGTCAGGATAAACCCAAGCCCGAAGCCTAGAATTGAATTTACGACCTGCGCCAGAGCATGAAACACCAGCATCCGGGGTTTTTGGAGAGGAAAGTATTTTAACAAAGGTTTCCAGGTGACTCCAAAAATGAACAAAAAGAGGAAAGCATAGATCCCGGCGAAAAGGAAGCCATCTCCTTTAAAAGTTTCCGTATCCGGCGGCATGAGGTCATTGAAGATCCGAGTACTTGTAAGCCCAAGGGTTAAGGTTAAAAAAACCCAGAACCCAACCAGCATCTTCAGGAAATTTTTCGGGGTTTCGATAGAAGAATATGAAATTGGTTGGGTCATGGGATGATGATCAGGAAAAAGGATCAGAATTCAAACTTAAAGCCACTTACAGGAAGCAGGTTAAATTGAGTAGCACGGTCAACTTGCTGAGTTTGAATATTCCAGAAATCCGTTTCCACATTTTGGCGGTTGTATACATTCCATACTTCAAGGAATACTACAATATTGGTTCTTTTCATAAAAAAGCGGCGATCAACACGAGTGAAAAGAGAATGATATGCCGGATAACGTTCTTCATTAAATCGCGATGTATCGAGTACTTCTGTATTCTCGTTTGCAGAAGCAACAGCGTCAACCGGAGTATAAGCCCGGCCACCTAAAATACTCCAACGCACACTTACTTCCCATAAATCATTCGGACGGTATCCACCAATCACACTAAATAAATAGCGATTATCATAGTTTCGTTCCTGCCAGGTTCCGGTGTAGTCTTTATGTTCAGTCCTGAAATAAGAAGCAGAAATCATACCGTAGAAGTCGACCGCAAGCTTCTTTTGAATAAGAACTTCAACTCCTCGTGAATAAGCTTCTCCATTATCTTCAAGTACATCATAGAATTGCTGGAAAGCATCAAGGATGTAATTTCGGTCTCCAACGGAATTGACGGCTGGCAAAATGGGGGCATTCCGGTACTCTTTGTCATACAACTCAATAGTCAGCTTGGTATCATCGGTGAGTAAGTAATCCATTCCAAGTACAAACTGATTCGAACGGGTACTTTTTAAATCAGCCAGTGAAGCATTTTGAGAGATCAAATATCGGGGAACAGCCTGGTAATAAATTCCTGTAGCAAAGCTTAAGCCTAATCGATTGGTCGCCTGGTACCGGGTTTTAAACCTCGGTGACAGGTTCAGGTCTTCATTGTAAGAGTTATAGGTAGATCTTAACCCAAAAGTGGCTGAAAGTTTACTATTCGGTTGAACGGTATAGGAAGCGAAAGCAGAACTCAGGCTACCATTTACATTATCATCACGTGTGAAGTCGGGACGGTTTTCACCAGATTGATTGGTTTCCGCAGCAATAAAGTAGTCATAATCATTTTGTTCAGCTCTTAATTCAAGTCCAAACTCAACACTATTCTTTGGGTTAATTCTGAAGAAGGAGTTTGATCGAAGTACAGCCATTGACTCTCTGGAATCGAAATCAAGTGCAGTGTTTTCTGTTAAAACGTCGGTAAGAAGTTGTTCCTGCCTTCTGGTTGAATAAGAAAGTGAAGTATTAGTATATCCTTTTCCCCATAAGTGCTGCCAGTTTAATCCGGTAGTATTTTGATCGTTTTGATTAGAAATAGCATCCGCAAAACCTTCATCAAAGGCTTCCTCAATATCATTTTCAAACAAGCTGGTACCATAGATGTTGAGGAGAGTAATTTTATTTCGGTTGTTCGGTTCAATAGTAAGTTTTGCCTGTGCGTCAGCAAAAGAAGGAGCTCCACCGGCATTGATGGCATTGGCGATAAGATCTAAATAACTTCTCCGGGCTGAGACAAGGAAGCTAGTATTTTCAGAAACTGGCCCGTCCAGGTTAAATACAAAACCAGCAAGGTTTGCCCCAAGGTCGCCTCGAAGTCGTTCTGAGTTACCATCCCGGTACGAAATGTCAGAAACGGAAGAAAGATGGTTGCCAAACTTTGATGAAAAGCCCCCGGCAGCAAATTCAATATCAGATACTAGTTCGGTGTTCACTAGACCAATGGGGCCGTTAGACTGTCCGCTTTGGGTTCTGAAATGACGAACTTCAGGTAAAGGAATATTATCGATGTAATATCCATTCTCCGTGGGGCTACCTCCGCGGACAAGCATATCCTGGCTTGTTTCACCTCTCGAAGCAACACTTGGAAGAGCATTAAGAACTCTAGCTAATTCCTGGGCAGCACCCGGTGATCGGCGCAACTCTTCTGGCGAAAAGGAGACTTTACCGATGCCATCGGTAGAGCTCTCAGAGAAATAACCTGAAGTAACTGTGATTTCTTCTCCCTGAACTGCTGCCGGGTTCAGCTTGATTTCAATAATCTGCTCTCTGTTTGAGCCAACAATAATGTCTGGGATGGTTCTTGTTTCAAAGCCAATATAACGAACCACCAAAGTGTAAATACCAGGTGATAGTTTTTGAATGGCAAAGTTACCTTCCAGATCAGTTGCAGTTCCAGTCAGTGTTTTCTCAATCAGGAGATTTACACCGATAAGAGGTTCAAGCGTTTGGGCGTCCACTACCGTTCCGGTAATAGAGCCCTCCCGCCTGGTATCAGATTGTGCCAGGATCGTTATTGGCACGAGTAATAGAATGAATAGTAATAGGAGTGAACGAGTCATTAGAATACTTTTTGTGAAAATTCGATACAAAAGTATTCCTGATATCAGAGTTCTAATTGGAGAAGAAGATTAACGGAAGAAAAAGAAGATGAGCGGTAGAGTGGGGGAGATGAGTGGTTTTGGGAAGTCTTCTACAGTCATTCTGAGGATACTTTCGAAGAATCTGATATTTGGTTTAGATTCTTCGCTATCGCTCAGAATGACAATAGGTATTACCACATTTCAGTTTGTGGAATAACAAAGGTAAACGCTGCAGGTCATCCTGAACTTGTTTCGGAATCTTGCTAAGACTTACCCAATAAATAGTCAGCTATATTATTCAATAGTAACGAAATACCTCCCGTTGAGGGAGGTGTCATTTTTGACTTGTCAAAAAGACGGAGGGTGTTGTTAGGCTTAAGAATTATAAAGCCTAACAACACCCCTCAGAATAAATCGGGAACTTCCGATTTATTCGTCTCCCCTAAAGGGGAGTCTTTTTTGCAGTCACGATGCTTTACACAGCGGCAACTCACTACCCCAAACTCTCAACAAAAATAACCGCATTGTGGTTTGGGGAATAGAATCCAAACTCATTGGTGCCCCAGGCAGTTTTATCTCTACGCTTAACCTCAAAACCCTTTTCTTCAAACTCTTTGTGAAGTAAATCCAGATCATTTACCCAGATTTTAATCTGCTGAGCGGCATTCTTCTTAGGCATGTCCTCCTCAAATTGGAATTGGATATGAAATCCAACGGTTTCTCTAAATAAAACAGCGTAGTCAAGTTTATCAGAGTAACGCAAAGAATCATAGATATTGGTAAAGCCTAGCTTTTCAAAAAACTCAATTTCTGCTTTTACATCATTGGCTGGAAGAACAGGTGTTATATTTTTGAGATTACTCATATTAAAATCCTGGATTATAATTGAATATTCATCCCTTCAAAAGCCACTTTAAACCCCAGGTTTTCAACTTGCTTTCGTTCCATTGAGTTTAGAATAAGCGGGTTGGTATGGTTAAAATGGATGAAAATAATTTTGGCTCGTTCTGATTCGGGTAAATCTTTAAAAAGTTCCAGGCTTTCCTCAATGAAAGGGTGAGGAATCTCACTCATATCTCTTCCAGGTAACTCATCTTGATCAAAAAAGGTGCCGTCAAGAAGTGCGTAATCAACTTTAGAGATTTCATCCACAATGCTTCTATCCCAGACGTCCCATTTATTGATATCAGGAATAAACAGAACTTTTTTGCCTGAAGACTCAATCCGATAGCCTACCGTTTCGGAAAATTCATCCCTATGGGGAACCAGGAATGGCGTTACCGAGAGATTTTCTGACAACCGCATCGTTGAATCATGAGCTTGCTCCACAAGGCTGATATTCTGAAACTTGACCAGCTGGCTCCAGGGTCCGTTTTCTTCCAAATAGGATTTCATTCTCGGCATAGTATACACCGGAACCTCAGAAGCACCCATAACCTCATGTCCAAGATGCATCAGCCCGGTATAATGTCCGATATGAGCATGGGTTAAAAAGATGCCCGAAAGCGGAGCCATTTTCGAAGATACCTCCAGGGTGTGAAGTTGTTCTTTAAAATCCGGGGTAGCTTCAAACATCCAGCTTTGCCCGGTTTCTTTATCAATTAACCCAAGACTGGTAGCATGCCGCTTATCTTCATTTCCCAGCCAGAATTGATTGCAGTTTCCTTTCTCACAACCCGCTTGAGGGAAGCCTGCATCCTGGGCAATACCTAATACAGTAATGAATTGAGGAGAGGCGACTTTAGTTTCTTGTTCAGGAGATTCAGAACCACAAGAGATGGTAAAAAGAGTCAGAAAGAGTAGTAAGTGTTTCATTCCAAAAGGAATGGAAAACTAAGAACTAAAGAAAGGCTAGGACATAAAAAGTCATTCTGAGGATACTTCCGAAGAATCTTATCAGCCGATTAGCCGCTAAGATTCTTCGCTATCGCTCAGAATGACTAATAAGTAAACAAAGGAAAAATTTATCCACCCATTTTAGCAGAATCGTAATAGAAACGAATATGAGTAATTAACCCGTCTTCCCAGGTCTGTACTTCTACCTCTTCAATCTTCATTCTTCCACCACCTTTAAAGGTACAATCAGCCCAGGACTCTACAATTACTTTTCCATTTTCGGCGTCTTCAGCTATAGCGGTAACGCCACCACCATGCATTTCTTCAATACTTTCTAGCCACTGTACTTGAAACTCGCGATTTGCAGCTTTTCCTTCTACAACATCGCCGTTTCCTTCTACTTTTACAGAGTTTTCGTGGTAATACGTATCAAAGGCTTCAAGAAGTTTTCCCTCAAAAGCTAACTGGTTCATGTGATTTGCTCTGTCTAAATTTGTCATACTAATAATAGATTAAAGTGTTTGTATTAAAATCAGGTCTTTATATAGCTATTACAAATAACCTGAGAGTTAAGGGACATTAATGAAATAAATAACGAAAACAATAAAGCTCCTTTTTCAAAAAAACCATAATTTCAGGGCCGAAATCAATACAAGAAAAGAGATAATCTGGGAAATAAGATGAGAAAAATAATATGCATAGTGGTTTTAGGACTAACCACATTAACCGCCTGTTCATCAAACAATGATGACGATTCACCAGCCATAAGCTTCAGGGTTTCGGGGAGTGAGGTAAAAGTTCTAAGCCGAAATGATTTAAAGAATGAGCTAACTAGTCATGCAATTAGCTATTACGATACTGTTCATCATAAAACCAAGAATATGCAGGCCTTTGTACTAAAAGAAGTACTGGAATTAGGCTACTCTATAGACGTTGAGTCAAAACCGAATGCTCAGTTTATGTTTATGGCCCTGGATGGCTTCCAGGATTCTGCGACAGGAGCCCAGGCTGCTGAAGCCGGGGGGTATATAGCATTCGAAGACCTGGATGTTGAAGGAAGTGAGAACTGGGAACTGGTTGCTTCTGAAAACAACAATAATCCGGCGCCTTTTTATGTAGTGTGGACAGGCACCAGCCAGGTACCGGTGAATTCATATCCGTGGCCGTACCAACTCTTCGCTGTTAATCTGACTGAGTAGGTGCTTTGAAATCAGTCTGAATAATGATGGAAAAGAAGAAAAATTCGTTGACTAAATCTCCAATTCTGATAGTCGGGCTATTCGCTTTACCAGGATTCGCATATGGGGGCTTCTACTACTTGGTAGTAGACCCTTCAGGAGGGATGGCTCTTGGAGGTGTTCTGAGTCTAATGGCATTTTTCATATATGCTATGGTTTTATTTTTTGAGCAGATAATCCTTGGCCTTTCGAACTTTAGCATTAAAAAAGTTTGGTTGATAGAAGTGATAATTCTTCTCTTAGTTCTATTTTATTTCAGAAATGGAATAGGTTAAGATCAAGAATCAAAAGCCCCTTCAAACTAAAGGGGCTTTTTAATAGTTGCTGACTAAGCACCAAAAGTGTTCGGATTGTAATAGAAGCGTTCTTCAATAATATGATCGCCGCTCCACTTCTGCCGTGCAATTTGAGCCATCTTGATTCTATTGCCATCCTGGAATGTAACTTCCATCCAGTTTTCAACCATTGTGGTTGCGTTGTCTTCATTACTGGTAATAGCATCAACACCAGCACCATGAAATTCTGCAATACTGCCAAAGAAACCTTCTTCCCTTTTTCGGTTTTCATCTTTGCCTGCAAATCGCTCTCCTGTAGCCTCTATCATAACTACATCTTCGTGGTAATATTTTTCAAAAGCATCCATTGCCTTTCCTTCTCCGAGAAGGGTATAAATGTCAGTAATTTTATCTAAGTAACTCATTTTTATAATAATTTAGTTTAATGTTAAACGGTTTCGGAGTATAAAACCTCTCTCTTTAAGAAACCGTTCGTTTAATGTTAAACTATTTAAACGAGTCGTCTCAGGAATCAACGATGAACAGGTACTTTAAATAGTAGGGGCAAGCATAAGCCAGTATCGGTGAATTAGTCTTTACGGCCCTATAAGTTTATGCTGTTAATCTAGGGGTGTAGATATACTATTGATCATTGTTGTCTAGCGATCTTTTCTTTGAAGTAAAAAGTTTCACTCCAAATTTGAAACTAAAGAATGCAGCTATAGCTATTATAGTTTTTCCAACAAGAAAACCGGTAGATTCACCGGCAGAAAGTGCTGTGGAATCACTCGAGAAAAGATTTAGAAAACTAGAGACTATATCAGGAAGGCTACTTAGCACCGATAAAGCCAAGATCAGACCTAAAAAATTGAGTAGTAGTCCAGAAATTTTCTTCAACTTCTCTCTAGCATTCTTTCTAGGGAAAGTACCGCATTCCTGGTTACGTCTTCAGGTACTGAGATTTGATTCACTACTTCGCCTTGTTCAAGTTTCTCCAGGCTCCAGAGCAGGTGAGGGAGATCAATCCGGTTCATTGTTAAGCAAGGGCACATGAATGGATTCAGAGAAACAATTTCTTTATCCGGGTGCTCAGCAATGATGCGGTTTACCAGGTTCATTTCCGTACCAACAGCCCATTGAGTTCCCGCTGGTGCAGCCTTGATAGTATTGATGATGTAGTTCGTTGATCCTGCATAATCGGAGGCTTGAACCACATCGTAGGTACATTCCGGGTGAACAATAATGTTCATCTCAGGCTTGGTTTTCCGAAGGTTTTCAATATGCTGAACATTGAATTTCTCATGTACGGAACAATGACCTTTCCATAGAATAACTTTCACATTGTCCCACTCACCCTCATATTCGAAGGATTGAGTTAACGGGGCATATACAGCCATTTCTTCCAACTTAACACCCAAATCAAAAGCCGTATTTCTGCCCAGATGCTGATCGGGTAGGAAGAGTATTCGTTCCTTTTGAGTGAAAGCCCATTCAAGCATTTTCTTCACATTTCCTGAAGTAACACAGGCACCACCATTTTTTCCAACAAATCCTTTAATGGCAGCTGTTGAGTTAACATAGGTAAGAGGGAGAATAGTGTCGCCCCATATTTCCTGCATTTTTTCCCAGCCTTTTTCCGTCTGTTCAATATTGGCCATATCAGCCATGGAACAACCCGCCCGTAAATCGGGAAGGATTACCTTTTGACCAGGTTTGGTAAGCATATCTGCGGTTTCTGCCATAAAGTGTACACCACAAAATGCGATATATTCTGCTTCTGGCAACTTGGCACAGATTTGAGCTAGTTGAAGAGAATCTCCGGTAGCGTCCGCAAACTGGATCACTTCATCTTTCTGGTAATGGTGCCCCGGGATAAACAAGCGGGATCCAAATTTCTCCTTGATCTCCCTGACCCGCGTTTCCATTTCTTCCACAGATAATTCACTATATCTTTTTGGAAGTGATACTTCGGATTCAATTTCTAAAATGTCTAAAACATCCATGACTTTAAATGTGAGACTAAAACCTCTTAAAGTTCGTGATTGCAGACCTGATCTGCAATCTTATGTTGCGCCAGGAAATCTTGCAAAACAGTAAGAAGATGCTCCTCCTTAAGTATTTAAATTAAAACTAATATCTAACGCTTTCACTGAGTGTGTTAACCAACCCAGTGAGATTATATCTGCACCGCACCCTTTATAGGAAGCAATGTTCCCGGGAGTAATTCCCCCCGATACTTCTACAATAATTTCATCAGGAATCAATTCAACCAATTCCTTCACTTCTTGTGGGCTTCTGTTATCCAACATGATAACATCTACGCCTAGCTGTACAGCCTCTAACACTTGCTCTTTCGACTCCGTTTCAACCTCAATTTTTATCATATGCCCGGTATTAGCTCTTACCGTTTCAACAGCTTTGGTAATGCTCCCTGCTGCTTTGATATGATTATCCTTGATCATAACCCCATCGTCCAGGCGAAACCTATGATTTTTACCACCGCCAGAAAGCACAGCATATTTCTGTAAAGCTCTTAACCCGGGCAGTGTTTTTCTTGTATCCGTAACAGATATGGTTGGGTCATCAAGCAAGCTGATAACTTCCATGGTTGCTGTTGCGATTCCGCCAAGGTGTTGGATGATATTCAAAATAACCCGTTCACCTGAAAGTAAAGCCCGTACTGGTCCTTCAACTGTAGCCAGGATATCACCTTTTGAAACAAGATCGCCATCCTGCTTTAAGAGTTGAACCTCCACCTCTCCCGGGAATTCTTCATACACTACTTTCAAGGCATCTAAACCAGAGAGTACACCGTCAGCTTTGGCTTTAAATGAACCGGAACTCCTTTCATTTTCAGAGAAAACAGAATCCGTTGTAGCATCTCCCATACCGAGGTCTTCAGCAAGAGCGTCTCTAACTAATTTTTTAAGCAGAATATGATTCATTTAAAAATGCTTGCCTGATTGTTTTTGGCTATTTTAAAGGGCGATAAAGATACAGTTTTTAAATCATAAGAGCGATAATAGATGATCTACCTGGATTACGCTGCTACAACCCCCTTAAGTGAGAAGGCCGGTGAGGTTTTTACACATGTTGCCAGCCAGTATTATGGTAATGCCAGCAGCCTGCATGATGTTGGTTCTTCAGCTAAGCAAATTCTTGAAGCTTCCGCTAAGGCTATTGCAAAAGTGATGAATGCGGATGGCAAAGATGTGTATTTTACTTCAGGAGCATCCGAATCAAATTTTTTGGCAATACAAGCTCTTTTAGATGGATGCAAGAAGAAAGGGAAGCATCTCATCACAACGAAAATTGAACATGCTTCTGTAAAAGATGTATTTGAGAAGCTGGAAGCGGAGGGATTCGAGGTGACCTGGCTGGATACTAATGAGAAAGGTGAGATTTTAATAGAAGAATTGAAAAGCTCTGTCCGGGAAGATACGCTTTTGGTTTCGATCCAGCACGCGAACTCTGAAATCGGCACCATTCAGAATATCAAAGAGATTGGGGCTTTTCTCAAAGAAGAAGATGTCCTTCTACATACTGATGCTGTACAAACATTTGGTAAGATACATATCGATGTAGCGGAATTGAATATCGATGCGCTTTCGATTTCGGCACATAAAATTTACGGGCCTAAAGGAGTTGGAGCTGTTTGGATAAACCCGGAAACTGAATGGGTTCCGTTTTTTGAGGATCATACTCAAACCAGGAAGCTTAAAACAGGTACGGATAATGTACCCGGCGCTGCTGCTTTTGCCACTGCTGCCAAAGAAATTATAGCCAACATGGCTGCTGAGACCCGGCGATTAAAAGGGCTGAGAGTTTCATTTTTATCTCTATTGGATGAACTTGAACATACTGTAGTTGTAGAAGGGAATGCTCCTAATCAGCTCCCAAATATTATCGGATTACGCTATCCTGGCATGGAAGGGCAGTTTTTGATGCTGGAATGTAACCAGGCCGGGTTGGCAATTTCTACCGGGAGCGCCTGCCAGGTTGGGAGCGAAGAACCAAATCGAACCATGAAAGCCCTTGGCAGAAGCGATGAAGAGGCGAGAGAGTTTGTACGAATTTCTTTAGGCCAATTTGTAAAAGAAGATCATCTAAAGGAGATTATTGATAAAATAGATACTATTTTAACCCGTCATTTTAGAAAGGTACATCAAAACCAATTGCCTTCTAATGCATAACACCAGAAATTGAAAGAGAACATGAAGAAATTATTTTTCCTGCCCGTTTTAATAGCTGCAGTTGCTTTAGGAACTGCTTGTGATAAAGCTCAGGATACCAAAACACCCGTTACAGAAACATCAGCTGCCAGCCAGAGCGCTCCTGAAAGCAAAGTAGAAGCCAAAGTTACTTTAGTAAAGTACAGCGACTACCAATGCCCCGCGTGCAAGTATTTTCACAATATCGAAGTTGAGCTGAAGAAGGCTTATGGTGATGATCTTGACATCGTAACCAAGCACTTTCCGCTAAGCATGCATGCCTATGCACAAGTTGCTTCCCGTTCAGTTGAAGCAGCAAGGAAACAAGGCAAGTATGATGAAATGCACGAAATGATGTTTACAGGGCAGGAGCAATGGTCCAGGGGAAATGCTGAAACCATTTTTATTGGCTATGCGCAGTCTATAGGGATGAATGTAGAGCAATTCAGAAGAGATATGAACTCTGCAGATATGAACCGTATCGTAATGGCTGACCGTAGAGAAGGTAGGGATCTGGGCGTAGGTTCAACCCCAACCTTTTTCATTAACGGTGACCTGATCGAGAAAAACCCGCCGAATGTAGAGCAGTTCAAAGCCCTTGTTGATAAATACATGGACTAGGCTACGCAGGTTAGCTTAAGATTTTAAGAAAGGCTTCGGTTGAATAAATCGAAGCCTTTTTTATTTCATATTTCCTAGAATATCTTTTTTTCAAGTTTTGTGCGCTTTTCATTCATCCGATAATGCAAGTTTAAAAATCTGATACCATAAAAATTTAAATTATGGTCTGCTCTTAGCACACCTTCATCATCTTCATACACCTTAATCCACTCATGCATTGACTTTACAAATTTGGCCCAATATTCTCCTTTTTTATTTGTCAATGTGAAGTAAAATCCGTTGTCACCAAATTTTTTCCCATCGGAACTTAGCACAAGAGAGCCATCATTCTCTACTTTTTTTGTCATAATCACAGACGCATTTCCGTTTGGTAAAGGGAAAACAACC
>JAVKDP010000016.1:0-39575 GCA_040222185.1 Balneolaceae bacterium
ATTGTTACTACTCTTCTATACTTACTTGGAATTGTTCGGCTTCCAAAATAATAATCAATATATGTTTGTTCACTTGGATCCCGTAACCCTGCAATTTTTAAACTAAATAATCCTTCGGTATAAGAGCTTAAGCCTTTGCGAAACTGCATTCCTGCACCAAATCCAAAATCATTTAGCCCTAGCACTATGCCGAAACCCGTTTTATACCCTTCGTCGAAAAGATTCTTTGGTGATTCAATACTTTGAATTTCTGGTTCGCCATATTGTGCTACAGCACTGCTGATTGACAAAATCAGAGCCAAAAGAGTTGATAGAACAGCGGTTTTTTTCATTTCAGTATAGGTTTGAAAGCTTCAAATATTAAAATAACAAAGAAACAACGAAAAAAAATCGATTTTCTTATTGTGTTAAGTATATATCCTGTTATTTTCCCATCGATTTAAAAAAAGTACATTTTACCTAAAGTTCTAAAACGGGAATGAATTCACATACCACCTACCTAATTTACGGGCCTGCTGCTACACTAAAAAGAATGTCGTCAAAACTATTCTCTGATATTGAACCAAAATTTCTTTACTCAAAAAACTTTGAAGGTGTTAGTGACGAATTTTATGTAGCTGTATACGAAGAGTATGAAAAACAAATCAACTCTAGTGTTACACTTACCTGTATCATGGAATGTTCATCAAAGCTCAATAAAGTAGTACTTAAGAAAACTGGCGGACGCATGGGCTTTCGGGGTAGTTCTCTATCGGAAGACCGAAACGTTGAAACAAATGTAATTGATTTCATCTTTGACTTTGCAAAACGATATGGCTTAACTGTACAGGAAGAATTAATAGCAGATAAAGAAGAAGAAATAGAAGACTAGTCTTTATGAATAAACCTCCAGATCATTGGACGGTTCTATCAATGCTGAAGTGGGCCACCACTTACTTTAAAGAAAAAGGGATCAGAAACCCCCGATATAGTATTGAATGGTTATTAGCTTTTGTTTTAGATAAAAAAAGGCTGGATTTATACCTTGTTTACGACAGACCAATCACAAAAAAAGAACTAAGCCAGCTGAAGCCTCTGGTCCAACGTAGAGCTGTTCATGAACCTCTGCAATATATTACCGGAGAAACAGATTTTTTTGGTACAAAAATTACCGTAAAACCTGGTGTCCTTATTCCGAGAATGGAAACAGAGCAACTAATGGAAATAGTTCTTGATAAAACTGCAGCTTTAGAGTCACCTAATGTATTAGATATAGGCACTGGTTCAGGATGTATTCCAATAGCACTTAAGAATTCGAGACCAAACTGGAATTTATTTGCTACCGATATTTCAGAAGAAGCGCTGAGTATCGCTCAACAAAATGCTGCACTGAATGGAACAGATATTACATTTGCGAAAGATGATATATATAGTCCGTCCTTTCCCCCAGAAAAAATTCTTTTTGACGTGATAATCTCCAATCCTCCCTATATCCTAAAAGATGAGCATGAAACACTCGACAAGGAGGTTCGGGAATTTGAACCAGAGTTAGCCCTATTCTGTGATAGCACAAAATATATATATGGAGCAATCCAAAAATTTTCCACTTCTTTTCTAAACAAAAACGGACTGTTATTCCTTGAACTTCACGAAAATCATGCTGATGAAGTAGCCAGGTTATTTACTCAAACCGGCTGGAGTACAACTATCCAAAAAGACTACGATAAAAGGGATCGTTTTCTGATAGCAAAAAAATGAAATTTTCTGCAATTCTAATTTTGAAATTGCCAAAAAATTTCATTTCACGAATTGTGGAAAAAAAATCCTCGCACCCACCTCTTCGACTATTAAGATCAAAAATGGTTGTTAAGGCAATGTTATGAAGAGTCAAGTTAATTTTTATATATAACATAAATTTTTTGCAAACCATTGGTGTGCAGTTACTTAAAAGTTTATTGTGATTGTGGATAACTTTTGTGTTTGGGAATATTTCTCGTTTGACAAGTCGCTAAGAATTCATCATTTTCAAAAGGGATTACAATAAAACAGCGATTCTTTTGCTGTGGATAACTAAGATAACTAGCAACTAGAATCATTCTGGGAGGTATGAGAAGAATTGCAGGAAATATCGGCTGAGGCAGCTTGGAAAAAATGCCTGGACATTATTAAGGACAACATAAGCTATCAGAAGTTCAAATCATGGTTTGAACCTATTAAGCCGATAAGTTTGATTGACAATACGCTTACTATTCAGGTCCCCAGCCAATTTTGGTATGAGTGGCTTGAAGAGCACTACTATAATATGTTGCGTTCTACTCTTGCAAAAGTACTTGGCTCTGATGGAAAACTTGAGTACTCCGTTCTTATGGAAAAATCTGAACAATTTGAAAATAACAGATCTGTGAGACTTCCTCAGCGTCCAATGCCTCCTGTTCAGGCACAAGAAATGCATAGCTACCCTGAGTATGCACCAGAAAGAATTGAAAACCCGTTTGTTATCCCGGGTATCCGAAAAACAAAAATCGACTCTAACCTAAATAGCTCTTATGTATTTGAGCGCTATATAGAAGGTGATTGTAATCGACTCGCACGTTCAGCTGCCATGGCAATCGCTGATAACCCGGGAAATAACTCCTTTAATCCTTTCTTTATATATGGCCCTACCGGATTGGGTAAAACTCACTTGATTCAAAGTATTGGTAATAAGGTTAAGCAAAAGTTCGGGGATGACAAGTCGGTTCTTTATATCTCATCAGAAGCATTTACTAATGAGTTCGTTCATGCCATCAGAAATAATCGTGCAAGCGAATTCTCAATGTTCTACAGAAATATAGACGTACTTATTGTAGATGACATTCAATTCTTCAGCGGTAAAGAAAAAACACAAGAAGAATTCTTTCATATTTTCAATGCACTTCATCAAGACGGAAAGCAAATAATCCTAAGTAGCGACAGAGCTCCTAAGGACGTTCCTGATATCGAAGAGCGGTTAATTTCTCGTTTTAGCTGGGGATTAAGTGCAGATATTCATATGCCTGAATATGAGACCCGCTATGCAATTCTAGAGCGTAAAGCTAATGACAATGGAATCGAAATCGATCCAAATATTATCGAATTCATTGCTCATAACTTTAAATCAAACGTTCGTGACCTGGAAGGTGCCATAATAAAGCTTCTAGCACATGCATCGCTTCAAAATATTGATGACATAGATTTATCAATGGCGAAAAGAGTGCTTAAAGATATGGTTAAAGAGTCGCACACTCAGATTTCTATTGAATCCATACAAAATTATGTATGTGATTATTTCGGGATTGATACAAACAAAGTTCGTGAAAAGACCCGTAAGCAAGAGATTGTTGAAGCCAGACAAATTGCAATGTACTTATCAAAGCGATTTACCAAGTCAAGCTTAAAAACGATTGGTTTACATTTTGGTGGCCGGGATCACTCTACTGTGATTCATGCTATCTCTACAGTTGAAGAACGAATGACCACCAGCCCGAAACATAAACGTATCTTGGAAGAACTTCACCAAAGGATAGAAGTAGCAAGTTTATAGCAATGGATAAGCTCGTCCTAAAGAACCTCAAATTCAGAGGTCTTCATGGCTACTTTGAGGAGGAACGAGTAACAGGGAATGATTTTGAAGTTGATCTGACTTTCTATACTTCTTTGCAGGAATCTGCGCTTTCTGATGATCTTGCAAAAACAATAGACTATTCAGAGGTACAGAAAATAGTTGAATCAATTATGCAAGGTGAGTCTGTTAAGCTAATTGAAACTTTGGCCTATAAAATAGGTTCAGCTTTATCTGCATCATATACTAGCGTGTCATCTTTAGAAGTTTCAATTCGAAAGTTAAACCCTCCAATGAAAGGTGAAACTGAATATGCAGAGGTAACTATGAAATGGCCAAGGTAATTATCGCTTTAGGTTCGAACCTGAATGATCCTTATAACCAACTCAGAGAGGCCGGAATATTTCTGGACTCGATATCTGACACGCCAAAGCAGTCTTCTGGAATTTATAAGTCTGAACCCGTTGGCCCTTCCGAAAATGACTTTTTGAATGCAGTTGTTTGTATTGAGACTAAATTATCACCAGAAGAAATTTTCGAACTCATCAAAGAGCAAGAGAAAAAACAAGGCCGCCCTTCTCGTTATCCAAAATGGTCTGCCCGCACTATAGATCTTGATATAATTACATATGATGACTTGGTGCTTCATACAGATAATCTTATTATTCCACATAGCGAATATGCTCAACGACTATTCGTTCTAAAGCCTTTGAAGGATATTTTCCCAAATTGGATTGACCCAAGAACTGCTCAGCATATTGACCAGCTCATAGATAAGGCTCCTAAATTAAGAATCTTAAAAACTGAATTGAACTGGTAGCAATGCCCAATCATTTCGATTTTATTGCCATTGAAGGAGTTATCGGTGCGGGAAAAACCTCTCTCACTAAATTGCTGTCAGAAAGAAGACAGGCCCGATTAGTTCTTGAGGAATTTGAAGACAATCCTTTCTTACCAAAATTCTATGAAGACAGGGAACGTTATGCCTTTCAGACCCAGTTGGCTTTTTTAGCTAGTCGTTTCAAACAACAACAAAATATGATGAGCAAAGATTTGTTTCATCAGCTCACTATATCAGATTATATTTTTGAAAAGGATAGGATTTTTGCACGTCTAAACCTTAGTGATGACGAACTCGCTTTGTATGACAGTATTTTTAATATCATGACTGGGATTTCAGCCAAACCTAATCTAATCGTCTTTATTCAATGCTCTGTTGAGCGGTTAATGGAAAATATTGAAAAACGAGGACGTGATTACGAACAACATATCACAACTGATTATTTGCGTGATTTAAATAATGCATACAATCACTTTTTCTATCATTACAGCAGAACTCCTGTAATGTTTATCAATACAAGTGAAATAGACTTTGTAAACAATCCCGATCATTTAGCGTATATCGAAGAGCATATTTTTGAAAGACCGATTCATTCAAATACACACATTCACATAGCTCCGTAGCCATGGTTTTAAAATTATTATTCTTCGCCTTTCTTTTTTTCGTAGTAACAAGATATCTAGGTCGAATGTTCTTACCTTCTACCAGCAGAAATAAAAACTTCAATCCATTTGGTGGTGCAAACCGCGGACGTAAAAAAAACTTTGATCAGATTGAAGAAGCTGAATACGAAGACTTATCAGATAAAAAAAATACCTAAATGAACTTTGAAGAAAAATTAAACCGTGGCTTTGAGCTTCTGCAAGACAAAGATATTGACCACAGTTTAGATATTGCCAGAGAGCTACAAAAAGAAAACCCTGAATCTCACGAAGCTCACTATCTTGAAGCTTTGATCATGCAACAGCTCAACCAACTTGATATGAGCTTGACTTCAATCGGAACTTCTTTGAAACTAGCCGATGATAATGCAGCATATTACAACCTTCGCGGAAACATCTATATGCAGAAGGAAGAGCTCGAGAAAGCTGAAAGTGATTTTGATAAAGCCATTGAGCTTGCAGACTCATCCGGGGCACATAGAAATAAAGTAATGTTGATGCTCATGACCGATCGTGGAGCTGAAGCATTACCCTATCTTATTGGCCGAATAAAAGCTGACCCCCAGGACGCAGAAAACTGGATTTTGATGGGAGACATGATCAAAAGAGGTGGTCAAACTGATAAAGCCCGAACTTACTATGAACAAGCGCTTAAAATTGATCCCGAAAACGAGTATGCTCAACGTCAACTTGAGGAAGAGTAGATTATAAATTAAAACTTCAAGCTCTGGGTAATCGTCTTTTAATAGACTTTCGCCTACGCCTGAAGAATGCATCTTCTTGATGCTGAATAAGCGTAAAACCCGCTCTATTTTAGGAGCGGGTTTTTTATTTAAGAAATTGAATTTTGGATATCAAAATCGGTATCTTTGTCGCCCCTATCGCTCACGTGGTGGAATTGGTAGACACGCACGCTTGAGGGGCGTGTGGCTTAACGGCCGTGGAGGTTCGACTCCTCTCGTGAGCACACCTAAAAGCCTGTTTCTTTTATCTGAAACAGGCTTTTTATTTATCCTGTCTGTTTAATCAATTGCTTTAAACCTAACGGCTAACCCTCCTCCTTTGGCCATATTTATGTTTATGATACTAGAAGCAGTTACTAATCGATCATATTTCAAAAAGGAGAATGGGTTGTTTTGCCAATCTGCATCAGGCCCATCCTCATAGAACTGAGCTTCATAAGTTATTCCCTCTTCCAAAAAACTCAATCTTATTTTAAAACTTCTGGCCTGCTCATCGGTAACAGAGCCTAAATACCAATCATCTGAATTCCGATCTTTCCTGACAATGGTTACATACTCTCCTATTTCAGCGTTAATCACTTCTGTAAATTCCCAGTCAACCGGCACATCTTTTATAAATTCGAAAAGCTCCGGGTTTTTCTCGTAATTCTTTAAGAGATCTGAAGCCATTTGCAGTGGGCTATAAATAACTACATAAAGTGCCAGCTCACCTACAATAGTTGAGTTTACTCTATTATCTGGGCGGGTTTCGTCGTTATCTTCTAAAAGTAAATCTAATACACCCGGTGTATAATCAAATGGCCCCGATAGCATTCTTGTAAAAACTATACTTGTAATATGATCCGGAGGATTACCCCCATCACCTGACCATGCATTATACTCTTGCCCGCGCGCTCCCTCTCTGGTTAGCATGTTAGGCCAGGTTCTTCGGATGCCTGTATCCTTTATTGGCTCGTGAACATTGAGCATGATTTTGTGTTCAGCAGCCTTTTCTACAACATGGCGATAATGCCGAACCATAAATTGCCCATGATGCCATTGTCCATTCGCGATCATATCACCTACATAACCTGACTTTATGGCCCTAACTCCTAAACTTTCGTATAGCTCGAATGCTTCATCAATTTGAGATTCATAGTTTTCGATACCTGTTGAGGTTTCATTATGCATAATTATGTTTGTCCCTTTACTCAGTGCATAGGTGGTTAAGTAATTAAGGTCATAATCAGGGTAAGGAGTAGTGAAGTTGAACTGGTCTGAGTTTGCGATCCAGTTTCCATCCCACCCAATATTCCAACCTTCTACCAGTATACCATCAAAACCATGTTCCGCTGCAAAATCTATATACTCTTTGGTATACCCGGTTTTTGCTCCGTGCTTTTCTCCTGAACTCCATGTTTTGGTATTTAGATGCATATCCCACCAAATTCCGATATACTTACCAGGTTTTATCCATGAAGTATCTTCAATCCTGCTTGGTTCATTCAAGTTCAACTCTAAATAATTTGTAACCAACTCAGCAGCAGCCTCATTTATTTTGATAGTTCTCCATGGAGAAACGAATGGAGTGCTGGCTCTCACTTTATGATTTGTTCCGTCCATCCAGGGAAATAATGTAGCTTGAAACCTATTATCTCCCCGATTAATAAGTGACATTGAAGAATAATCGGTAAGTGCTGCTTCATGAAAACTCAGGTACAAGTCATCTTTTGTTTTCATTGTAATCGGGGTAGCTGCTGTATCTACTTCTGAAGCTTTTGAAGAAATTGTTAAATGCTCATACCGGTTCGGTATATAGGCTTGTATCCACCATGTGTCATGGTCTCCACTTAATACGAATTCTGTTTCTTCTTCCATTATAACAAAGCTCTTAAGAGTATTTTGCTCAGGCCATTCATATCTGAACCCAAGTCCATCATCATAAAGCCGAAAGATTAGATTCATCCTTTTGCCAGACTCGTGCTCCAAATAAACTTTTAATTCTGTATGATTATCCGAGATCGTTTTAGCCTCTCCCCAGGGCTGAGTCCAGATACTTGATGAGTCCCTTTTTTGATAACTCACAAATTCAAAAAACTGGTTTAAGTCTGCTTTCTCAAGCTTTACCCCAAGTTTAGACGGTTTAATTATTGAGACTCCATTTCTGGATAGTGAATAGTATGGTACTCCTTCATCTAAAGTAAAAGTGAGCTCAAGTATCTTATTCGGAGACTGAATTGCCTGAGTATCCTCAGAAGAAACTTGAGTCCCTAAATCGGCTTGAGGTATTGGGTTAAAAGAAATAGTGAATAGAACGTTGACCAATACAAAACTTAATGTCTTCATTTTTATACCTATTTTGAAAGCATTATGAATGATTTTAGATATGAAATTTGTTACTCATTTGTGATACTCATCGAGTATGTATTTCGTTTATTATTACTTAAATAAACTGATGTAAAATTATGATGAAGAAATTATTTATTACCGGGCTTTTTTTGAGCCTTTCAACAATTACTATTGCACAGGATATGAACAAAAAAACTGAGATTGCTACATTTGGAGCTGGCTGTTTCTGGTGTGTCGAAGCCATCTATGAACTAGTTGAAGGAGTAGAACATGTTGAATCTGGTTATTCCGGAGGGCATATCGAAAACCCAACTTACAGACAAGTTACTTCGGGAAGATCAGGTCATGTAGAAGTGGCCAGGATTCACTTCGATCCAGATGTTATTTCATATGAACAACTACTTGAAGTACTTTGGCACACCCACGACCCAACTACTTTAAATCGCCAGGGAAATGATGTTGGAACACAATATAGGTCTGTTATCTATTACCACTCTGAAAAACAGAAAGCTATCGCTGAGTCTTCTTTAAAAAGAACTGATGCGTCTGGTTTATGGAAAGATCCAATTGTTACTACTATTGAGCCAATACAAAATTACTATGTAGCTGAAAACTATCACCAGGATTACTTTGAAAACAATCCTAATGCAGGATATTGTTCCTATGTGATTGCCCCAAAGGTGAAAAAGTTCAAAAAAGAGTATGAACACCTTTTGAAAAAAAACTCTTGATTTAAAAAGCCTCATGAAATGTTTCATGAGGCTTTTTTTTACTACTAAAGTTTGGGTATCATTAAAGCGGTTTTGAATTTTAAACTAGCAGGTACAGATGTTGAAAAAAACACTCTCAATAACACTTTTCGTTCTTTTCTTAGGGAGTAGTTATTCGTTTGGTCAAGCCTCTCTTGTTCCTGTATACCACCAGGTTTATGACTGGATGCACTATCAAAGAATAAGAGGAAATGCTCCGTTTTATAATTATGAGGCATTACCTTTGACCCGGGGTCAAATTACATCAGTATTGAACCAAATTGATGAATCTGATATTAATCAAAAAGACAAACATGTATTACGTAGTTATCTTAGAGAATTCTCCGTTGATAGCTTAAGAAATTACGAAACCAACTCCTTCATTCAAGGGTCTGGCAGATTCTACAACAGAGCAAAAGATTTGATCTTCTCTGATGAAGAACCTCACCTATATGTTTGGGACGATAAGCATGCAACCATTGCATTTGATTGGTTTCCTGGTCGGGGGGCTGTATTCGTAGAAGATGGCGATCAAAGCTTTTCTGCTCCTTACTATACTTATGGTGGCATAAGATCTTATGGTACTCTTTCTAATGTAATCGGATACCATTATGAACAATGGAGAGCTGTGCAAGTTGGCGATGATGAAGCTTTCAGATATCTACCTTTCTTAAGCAGAAATTGGAAATTTATCACAGGAGAATTTTTTAATAAGCACCATCTGGAAGCATTTGCTGGATTTCATAAGAATTACTGGTCTCTTCATATTGGTCGAGGCACATTAAAATATGGAGTGGGATCCAGAAACAATCTTGTTTACTCTCGAGAAGGGATACCATTTGATTGGATAAGACTAAATATTAATTCAAAATACTTTAAATACTCTATGATCCAAGGTTCTTTGTCTTGGGAAACTAGAACAAAAGAATTGGAAGGCTATCCTGGTACTTTCACCAGAATCTCTCCGAGTAGGTATACTTTGCATCAAAGGTTACAATTCCAACCTGCTAAATGGATAAGTTTTGGGTTCTATGAATTAATCAACTATAGTAATAGAGAGATTGAGATACCCTATTTAAATCCAGTTAATAGGCTATCTATTGCTGAATGGGAGCAACAAGATCAAGATAACGGCTTTGCAGGTATTGAAGGAGTTCTAAGACCCATTAGAGGCTTAGAACTTTATGGAGAAATTCTTATTGATGACCTTGGGGACTCAGATGATATATTTAAATGGGAGAAAAGAAATGCAAGTAATAGCACTTTTGCACGCTATCTAGGAATAAAGTATGCTTTAAAAACTGGCACTGTCCTTAATATTGATTATCAACGAATTGAAGCATCCTTGTATGCGCACAAATTACCATTAAACGCACACTCTGAAAAAGGTATTGGACTGGGTAGTCAGGTTGGACCAAATGGTGATGAGTTATCAATTGGGATTGAACAGTGGCTCTCTCACAGAACAAGAATTTCACTTCAGTATGATTATAACCGACATGGATTGAACTACTTTGATGAAAATGGCATTTTCATTGATGCTGGAGGTGATATCAATGAGAGTTATACTATTGATCCCGAAACGGGTGATAATATTCGCCCATCTGAATTTTTAGGCGGAGATCTTCATCGGTGGAATCGGTACAATATTGAAGCAAGTTATGAACCATGGAGAGGCTTCAAGCTTGCTGCTGAATATTCCTTTCGATCAATGCTTGAAGGAGGGCAATTATTAGATCTATCAGTATTTAATTTTACACTTCTGATTGGTTACTAAATCTCTTTTCACGTTCTTTACATCAAGCTTTTAAAGTATAATTGATGAAAAAATATCTAGCGCTCTTTTCTTTTTTTCTTATAAGCATGAGTATTTCAGCTCAGGATACTGAGATGAAAATGAGTTTTGAAGAATATAATCCCACCTCTACTCTTGTTATACCTGGAGATTTTGTCAAAAAAGCTAAATACCCATTTATTGATGTCCATAATCATCAATGGAGAATGGCTACTCAAGACAATCATGCTGTTGCACTTACAATGGATACTTTAAATATGATGGTCATGGTGAATCTAAGTGGTAGATCAGGTGACCAGCTAAGTAATATGGTAAAGGCCGCAAATAGTCAGGCACCAAATAGGTTTATTGTTTTTGCTAACCTGAATTTTGATGATATTGATGACCCCAGTTGGACTCAAAAAACCGTCGATCAACTTACTAGAGATGTAGAAAACGGAGCAAATGGCTTAAAAATATTCAAAAATCTAGGGCTCACTGTTCTTGATTCAGATGGTAACCGTATTCAAACTGATGACCCCAGGTTAGACCCTATTTGGGCCAAGTGTGGTGAGTTAGGTATCCCGGTATTGATTCACACTGGGGAGCCAGCAATTTTTTGGGCTCCTATTGATGAAAAAAATGAACGCTGGTTAGAAATGAAGCAATTTCCTAACCGACATCGGGGCGATTCTACCAGGTTTCCCAGTTGGGAGGTTGTGATCCAAGAACAATGGAATGTCTTCCGAAAACATCCGGAAACCAACTTTATCAATGCTCATATGGGCTGGATGGCAAATGATCTCGATCGTCTTGGCCAACATCTTGATGAATTCCCAAATGTTTTCACAGAAATAGGTGCGATATTAGCTGAGTTAGGTAGACAGCCCAGATTCGCAAAAGATTTCTTCATTAAGTATCAGGATAGAATAATGTTTGGCAAAGATACATGGAGACCTGAAGAGTATTATGTCTATTTCAGGGTTTTAGAAAGTACTGATGAGTACTTTGATTATTACCGTAAACGCCATGCTTTCTGGAAAATGTATGGCCTGGGGTTGCCCGATAATGTCCTAAAAAAGTTGTACTATAAAAATGCGCTGGAAGTGATCCCGAATATTGATCGTTCCTTATTCCCGGATGATTGATTGATATAGGTTACTAGCCTAGTTACAAAAATTCTATTTCTGATCCTTGCCCTGACAAAGTAGGTTTCAATACATTTAACAACCATTACTATTATGAAGCTCTATTTAACAGGGATACTAGCACTTATACTTTTTAGCTCAACACCCACCCTTTTTGCTCAAACCCAAATTGATCTTCCTATTACCTTTCAAGATAGTACAATAGATTATACTCTTACTGATTTTGGAGATGCACTTACAATTGTAGATCGCGACCCTAATGATACTACCAATACTGTTGCTATTACTACAAAAACAGTTGGTGCGGCTACCTGGGCTGGTACAACAATGAGTACTCCAAATGGACTTGCTACACCGATTCCGTTTACTGAAAATGATACCAAAATAAGTGTCCTTGTTTACGCACCAGCAGCTGGGATTCCAGTTCGTTTAAAAGCAGAAGACCATACCAACAATACCTTAACAGCAGAAACCGAAGTAAATACCACTGCTGCAGGCTGGCAAAAACTCGTTTTCGATTTTAGTATGGTCGCGCCAGGTACCAACCCCTTTAATCTTAGTACTAATTTTGATATGCTTTCTATCTTTTTCGACTTTGGATCGGAAGGAAACGGAGCCATTTATTACTGGGATGAAGTAAATTTTGGTGAAGGTACACCTGGCTCAGATGTTACATTAAGTGATATTCTTGTTTCTGATGTAAGCATTCCAGGTTTTAACCCCGAAATTTTAAACTATGAGATTGAACTCGACTCCGGAACTGTAGATAGCCCAACTATTTCTGCTTTCACAACCGACACCGCTGCCACTTATGAAGTTTTCTTACCAGAATCTTTACCTGGAAAAGCTACCATCGTTGTTTTAGGCTCAGATGGGTTTACAAGATCAACCTATTCAATTGAATTCAAACTACCCGCTGTTGCTTTCCCCGAATTGTCTTTACCTATTAATTTTGAAGATGGGCCGTACGACTTTATTGACTTTGACGGAGGAACTGCCAGCGTAATTGTAAACCCACACTCTAACGAATTGAATAGTAGTGCTACTGTAGCCCGAATCATAAAAAGTGATGGGGCACCATGGGCTGGTAGTAAGCTTATACTACATGAGAAACTCGATTTCACAAATAACAATTCGTTTTCAATGAAAGTTTTTTCGCCGCGGGCAGACATACCAATCCTCTTTAAGCTCGAAAGTGAGAGTGGAGCTGAACCGGATAATATTGTAAATACTACGAAAGCCAATGAGTGGGAAACGATCGTGTGGAATTATCCTGATGCAGCAAGCGGGGAATATGATCAAATTGTATTTATGTTTGACTTTGGCACTGTTGGAGATGGTTCAGATGACTTTACATTTCTGTTCGATGATATAATACATTTTAATGATCCAGGAGCATTATCAAAAATTGACCTCCCGGTAACTTTCCAAAATGAAACCACTAGCTATGAGATGACAGACTTTGGTGGAAACGTAACCGAACTTGGAGCTGACCCAACCAACTCAAACAATACTGTAGGTATTACGACAAAAACCCAGGATTCCGAGACCTGGGCTGGAACTACGATTGGAACTGAGTTGGGCTTTGCTAATGCAATACCATTTCACGCTAATGAAACTAGAATGAATGTTAGAGTTTATTCTCCTACTATAGGTATCCCAGTTCGCTTAAAGGCAGAAGACCATGGAGATCCAACCTTGACTGCAGAAACAGAAGCAATCACTACCAAAGCTAACGAATGGGAGACACTTGTCTTCGACTTCAGTAATGTAGCATCTGGAACAAACCCATTTAATCTAAATACCAACTTTGATAAACTATCTATCTTCTTCGACTTTAATACCAAAGGGAATGGAGATGTGTATTATTGGGATAATGTTGCTTTTAGCAATGTTGAACTTACTTCATCTGAGGAAGACATTGATTTTACTATACCAAACAAAACCGAGATCATAGGCTCTTATCCAAATCCATTTAATCCTTCTACCAACATTCTATTTAATGTTGAGAAGGCTCAGAATGTAGAAATAACCGTTTATACAACATTGGGAAGAAAGGTGGAAACCATTTTCTCAGGAAATAAACCTGCGGGACAACATAGTACAACCTGGAATGCTACTAGTTCAGCTACAGGTGTTTATTTTATAAGGATGACTTCAGCTACTAAAATGAGTACCATTAAAGTTCTCTTGATAAAATAAATCGAACTCTCTTTTACAAAGTTAGGTTAGCATAATTCAAGGCTTATTAAGAAATTCTTTAACTCAAAAACCAAAAAAACTAGAATCATGAAATCATTATTAAAATTTGGGGCAGTTCTAACTCTTGCCATTCTTCTCTCTGCTGACACCTCTTTTGCTCAGCAACGTGGAATGGGAAATGGGAAAAGCCCTAGCGCTACAATCAGCCAAAATATTAGCAACAAAGCTACTGTAACTGTTGCTTATGGACGTCCGGGTTTAAAAGGCAGAGAACTTAGTACTCTAATCCATGACAGGGCTAATGGCAAAGTATGGAGAACAGGTGCAAATGAAGCTACAGCAATTACTTTTTCTACGGATGTGATGTTTGGAGATGCAGAAGTAAAAGCTGGTTCTTACTCACTTTATACTATTCCTGGTGACGAAGAGTGGACTATAATTCTTAACAGTAAGTTTGAATGGGGAACAACTTATGACGAAACGAAAGATGTTGTTCGTGTAACTGCTGCTGTTGGTGAAGGCTCAAATCTTGAGAACTTCGAAATTTACTTTGATAACCTTACAGATAATATGGCTCATATGAACCTGCATTGGGCTACAACTAAGGTTGCTGTTCCTATCATGGTTAAATAATAAATCGATATTATTTACATTTAAAAAGGGTGCTTTATTGCGCCCTTTTTTATTTTCCGTATATGAAAACTCTATTTCTCTTTTTTTTCTTTTCAGCTCTATTTGTAGCTGAATCTTTTTCTCAATCAAATGCAGATTGGGTATTTGACGATACCGTTCTTTCGGAAGTGTTTATTATTATTGATCAGGATTCACTTGACGAGATATTAGATCCAAGCAATCAGCTAAGTAAGTATGAATACCCTGCTACCTTCATATTTAAAAAGGGAATAGAAACAGATACTGTCCGGAATATTGGCTTTCGGTTAAGAGGGAACACATCTCGGAGTTCTCAAAAAAAATCGTTTAAGGTTTCTTTTAATACTTTCGAAAGCGGACGAAAGTATTACGGTCTTGAAAAAATGAACCTGAATGGTGAACATAACGACCCTTCAATAATCAGATCTAAAATAAGCTGGGATATTTTTGGTGAGATTGGACTACCGGCACCTCGTGCAAATCATGTTAGACTTTACATAAATGATGAGTTTTATGGGTTGTATATAAATGTTGAGCACATTGATGAAGAGTTTGTACAAGACCGATTTGGCAGTAATGCGGGAAATTTATACAAATGCCTCTGGCCAGCTGACCTCTCTTTTAGGACAACTAATCCTAAAAGCTACAAATTCGTTAGCAATGGAAGGCGGGCTTACGATTTAAAAACTAATAGAGAAGAAGATGACTATTCTGATATTGCCTTTCTGATCACGTTCTTCGAAACAGCTTCGGATACCAGGTTTGAAAACGAAATTGAAGACTACCTGAATGTTGATGGGTTACTTCGCTGGATGGCGGTAGATATCCTCACAGGGAACTGGGATAACTATTGGTATAATCAAAACAACTTCTACCTATATAATAACCCTATTGAGAATCGATTTGAGTTCATTCCATATGATTATGACAATACTCTTGGTATTGATTTCCTCGGACAAAACTGGGCTACCAGAGATATTAACAATTGGGCTCCTTCAGGGCAAAATAGGCCACTCACTCGGCGCATACTGGAAGTAGAGGAATACAAAAACAGGCTAAACTTCTACTTGAATAAATTTACTAGCGAAGTATTTACGGAAGACGCTCTTTTTGCTGAGATTGACAGAATAAAACTTTTAGTTCAAAACGCTGCTAGCGCTGATACATATAGAACCCGTGATTATGGCTTTTCTCTTTCTGATTATCACAACTCATTTGATCAGGCTCTTAGTGGAAACCCACAGCATTGGTTTATCAAACACGGACTAAAACCATTTATTACAACCCGAATTAACTCTACCAAAAACCAACTTGAGCTGGAAGATATTACACCGATCTTCCGCTCTGTATGGCATGAAGTTCAACAGACTCAGCAAGGTCTGGCTTTGTCTGTCAGAGCCAGTGTTGTGGACGAGAGCGTCCCCTCGGTCTCATTGGTAATTTCGGATACACTTTCTGTTGAGCTCGGCCTAGAAGATGGTGAATATGCTATCGACTACCAGTTCCCTGAAGAAATTACAGAGTTTTCTTTTTACCTGGAGGCTACTGATTCTGAGGAAAAAACAGGGCGGTATCCAAATAATACCGAACGTCAAATTTCTCATAAACCGTTAAACACATTGAATACTATTTTGATTAATGAATTCATGGCGGATAATGAAACAGGGATACAAGATACTTCGGGCAAATATGAAGACTGGATTGAACTTTATAACCCAACAGAAAACGACATTAGCTTGTCTGGGTATTATTTAACTGATGACCTTGCTGATATCCTGAAATGGCCTTTGCCAGATACTGTCATTAAATCAAAAGATTACTTGTTGATCTGGGCTGATAATGATGAAGAAGAAGGGCGTTTACATACAAATTTTGGACTAAGCAATGATGGAGAAGAGCTCGGAATCTTTTTCAAAGATATCCTGGAAACTAAAATGGTAGACACACTAAGTTTTGGCGTTCAGTCAGATGATATCTCATATGGTAGAACCTCAGACGGTTCAGATACTTTTAAATTCTTTGATGAGCCGACACCAGGGTTTGCTAATGGAACTGTTACCTCAGCCGAACCTGAACAAGATATCCCCAGTCAACTAACCTTATATCAAAATTATCCGAATCCTTTTAATCCGACTACTACCATCTCTTTCTCTCTTTCGGAATCATCAATTGTGAGCATCGATGTTTTTGCAGTTGATGGAAGGCTGGTTCAAAACCTTACAACTTCCAGGTATCAAACCGGGAAACACAGTGTAAGGTTTGATGCTTCTTCTCTATCCAGCGGGGTTTATTTTTATCGGTTAACAACACCAGATAAGTTACTGACCAGAAAAATGCTGCTAATTAAATAACCTGATTCTTAAGCATAAAAAAGCCCAGTGCTCCGTAACTAAGTTTCCTATTATAAATAGTGGTCATCTATGTTTATATAAGTAGGGGGCGGGCACTAGGCTCCACCAAATATACGCTGAGCAATTAAGCACTTAAAAAGAATGTGACAATCCGCTTTATATTGGTACGGAATTCAGAAATTTCATTTGAAAATCAAAGAAACAGTTCTGGTAACTTCCCTTCCCCTGTACCTAAAGCTAAAGTCCAGTTCCTGTTTACCTTTCAAAGCACTTGTATCATCTAGTTCAATTTTGAACCAGACTTTATTTGTATTGGCTTCAGACGCAAATTCAAGACGTATCTTATTTTCTCCACCCTTTTTTACATACTCGAGCTCAAACAGGTTATCTCTTGGTATGCCATATGTTTCGAAATAAACTATCACCTCATCATTTTTTTCAAACTCATTATCCAGGTTAGGGAAAAAAGGGATACGGGTATTTGGATTCTCTTCCTGATCTTTAGCCAGAATGAGGTCACTAACTGTAAACCCTTTTTGCTCTAACTCATCTACCAGGTAATAACTCTCAGGAATCTCTACTACCTGTGAACTTGATATAATATGCTCATTTTGGCTTTCTGAGGTATCAATAAATGAAGACTGAAATACTACTATTCCCTCACCGGAATTAATGAGATAGGAGTCGAAAGCGCTATACCCTGGAGATAGGATACCTTTACTGAATTCTTCTCTTCCCAGCTCGCTCCAGGTGCTGTCATACGTTACAAAATGATCTTCTCTGATAATACTACTCACTAACTCAGTTCCCTCCTGTGAAAGGTAAAACTCAACATTATTATGATTTGGAATCTCTGTAAGTACCAGGTAAATCGGAGAACGTTCGTCTTCCAGAAGCTTGAAATAGTACACATTTAAATCATGATCCTTAAAAAAGGGCTTGGTATTTGAAGTAACTACAGGAGTGTTCAGGTTTTTAATAGTAGTCCAGTTCTTTTCACGTGCTTTATATTTGATATTTTGAGTTGCAGCTGTTGAGTTGAAGATGTTCGAGTTTCCATTCAAATTACTTCGTATCAAGTCACTACTCATTCTGTTGTAAAGGTCGAAGTAAAATGGGTCTACATCATTAACCTGCTCCAAAACCGAGTACTGAAGTAATAATGAAGCCCCCTGCCGGGATATCTGCTTCATTCCCGGGATACCACCTGCATTTGCTTGCTGTGTAGTGGGAGTTGTTCCTGATGAACCATTCCTGACCCGATTTTCCTGGCTGGAAGTTTGTACCATATTATCAGTTGGGTCGAAATAAAAGATCGGCCGATTACCTGCTTCAGGTATCAATTCGAGAATCCCGCCTTGAAGCCCAAAAGGTCCACCTGTTCCAGGGACTCCGAAAACATAGGAAACAAAATTATAGTACCAAATCTCATAGCTAAAATAGAGATTGTTCTGAAGTGGAATAGAAACACCTGATACAGGATCAGTATAATCTGATAAGGAGACATTACCTGTTTTCACTTGATTAGGCTCTCCAAGCTTAACATATAATGCTCCACGATCATCAGTGCCGAAACCCGTTTTGTTATTTCGAATGTATTCCCTTTTTGCGAAATAGACTCTACCCCAATGTTCGAATAGGCGTTCATTATAATTCTTAGTTATGTATGGATCATTTTTTTGCCAGAAAGCTCTTATTTCTTGTAAAAGCGTCTCGTCCTTTTTTCGAAGTAGCTTCATCCATTTCTTATGAGTGCTTTCCTCAATGATGGGTTTTAAACGAAACAGCTCTTCTTTGATCAAATCTGTTTTTTCAGATACAATACCTCTTTCCAGAGATGAGAAGTATAGAGTTTCTGCTTTAGTATAAAGCGAATCTTGTTCTAACCCCGCAACCAATTCGATGTATTCAAACCCTGTCCTGGGATCACTCTCTCCTTTCTCCCAGCCTGAATACCATATTTCCAGTGCCGAAGAAACATTCCCTTTTTCATATTCTGTCCTGCCTAATTCAAAGCTTTGAGCAATACTATTTTGATGAGTAATAGTTAGAAGAATAAAGAATAAAAATAATATTGATTTGTTGCATCTACTCATGTTAGCCTCAATATCAGGCTTATAAGTTTGGTTTAATAAAATAGCAAAAGGAAGACTGGCATCTTCCTTTTGCTGTAAAATGAATAAATAATAAATCTATTTAGTCGTCTTAATGCTAACTAGTTTCCTGCATCGGGTGTACCATCTCCAGGAATAGCATTAAAGTCTGTTTCAGCATCTGGAACATCCCAGTATTCTACGAAGTTATAATATATTGTAGAATTATCTTCCAATACCAGTGCCTGAGTAACTGGGTCAAGTCTGTAAACCCATACTCCGGAAACTCCTCCACCATCAGCGCGAGACTTTAGTTCATTAAATCTTCTTGCATCATAAAAGGCAAGACCGCGCATGAAAAGGGAAGCCCTTCTTTCATCTCTAAGATCCTGCTCTGTGGCAGCAACCAGGTCAGGAAGACCAGCTTGTTGAAGTGGCATATTCCTAACGGTATTGATAAGAGTAGCTGCTGCAGCGGCATCTCCTAAGCCAAGCTCAGCTTCTGCCTGCATCATTAAGTTTTCCTCAGCTGAAGCAAAGAACATTGGAGCATCTCCTACATTCGTTCCAGCATATGGAGGCAATGCACCCCATGGAGTATTTACGTTTGGCTGAGTAACCCTGTTCTGGAAGGTTGAGAAACCATTATTAACGAATCTTGCACTTCTAGCATCACCATTCTTAGACAATACCTGAACTACTCTCGCTGATGGATTAGACCAGTTAATAGCCATTCTATATGGATAAGTAATAGTGTTAACGTAAGTAGCATTATCACTGTCTATCAAGAACGCCCCATCATTTGAAGTAAGGCCACTTTGAGTCAGAGTTCTTACCTGGGTGAAATCATCAGCAGTTAGCTCATCTCTAAACTTTCCTAAAAGTATGTTTCGTGCTTTTAGAGTGTTTATGTTCTGAGCCATTGAAGCTGCTGTAAGGTTTGTCGGGAATATTGCAGGAACTACTGCCGCTGAAATAGCATCAAAACTAGAAATGGTTTCTAATGCCAGATCATACTGGCGTTGTGATTCTGCTATAATAGCTTGCCTGCTTACATAGTCATTATTTGTAGAACTTGTAGTTCCATTTACTATCAGACCCTGACTATGTAGTAGTCCAATTCTTGAATACGAATAACCTTTCCAGAAATGAGCCCAAGCTTTATATGCATTAGCTTTTGCTGTTCCTTCTGCCTCGGTACCAAGAAAGGTAACACCTTCCTCTAACGCTGCCAGCATTATGTTGGCCTCATTCTGAACCTGGTAAGCCCAAGCCCATTCCTGCTCGTATCCACCGTTACTGTTATTTCTATCGTTAATGAATTCCAGCCACTCTGGTTGAGTTCTTCCATCATTAGATTGAACTACAGGGCTCCATTCTGTACCATCGTTGTAGATGATAAGCTCTACATTACCGTGATAACGATTGAAGTTATTGTTAACCCATGGAGCAACAGAGTTATCTCCCATGTGTTCGTGGTACTGCCAGAAAACCCATTCCAGCCAGCCATCACCTGCATCGTAAAGACCAGTAGCCTGGCGCTTTAATCCTTCTTCCGAAAGTACAATCTCAGGTGTTGGTTCATTCGGATTCTGCACATCTAGTGCGTTATCACAAGCAGGAATAATAAAAAGAGATACTATCGCTACTAAAGAAATTGATTTGAATATTTTCATTTTTTCAGTGTTTAATCAATTGAAAATTAAAGGCCTAGAGAAACGTTGAATGAGAACGTTCTGTAGTTCGGATAAGTGAATAAATCAACACCTCTAAAACGGCTATCTTCATTCGCTTGAGAAACCTCAGGATCAAATCCAGAGTATCCGGTAAGCGTTAGTAAGTTACGTCCGGTAACTCCTACTCTTAGACTTCTGATAGCACTTGAACCAACAAGACTAGTCAAGTCGTAGTTAATTGATAATTCTCTCAACTTCACAAAAGAACCATCTTCTACGAAATAAGGAGTTAAACCACTTCTTTTTGAAGCATGATAGTTTCTCCATGCTTGTGGCTCATCACCATTAACCCTTGCTAACTGTGTTAGTGGCTCACCATTCGGATCAGAAATTGGTTGCCCAATAACTTCATCTCCATCGATAAGCACTGCTTCTTCAAACTCTTCGTGCGTTCCACCATTAAACATCCACCACTTTGTTCCATTCAGGATATCAAAGCCATGAACCCAGTCAACCTGGAATACGAATTCAAGATTTCCTCTCACTGTGAAATCGTTTCTGAAGCTTAATGAGAAGTCTGGTGTTGGATCACCAATCTTTTCGCGCTCACTTCTAAACTGAATTCGCTTTGAGAAACGGTTTACAATGGCTCCATCTACAGTTACATAGTTGGCTTCATCTTCAACAGGAATATATCTCTCGTTTGTTGCCGGGTCGATCTCGTCAACAGATGAAAGTGGATTGAATCCAAAGAATACACCATATCTTTCGCCCTCACGGAAAATGAAGTCAAAATTATTTGATACAGAAAGAATTAAATCTTCTCCATTAGAGATATTAGCAACTTCTGAATAGCTCGTTCCAAAATTCAGATTCGCTAACCAGTTGAAGTTGTTACTGCTATAAACAAGAGAGTTAATTCCTATGTCGATACCAGTAGCTTCAAGATCAATGGTATTATCCAGAATTGCCTGGCTACCTGTAGATGGCGCAACAGCTAATGATTGTATTACACCATTATTATTTCTATTCCAGTATGTTGCTGAAACACCTAGTGCCTGGAACCATGTATCTCCTAAATCGAAAGATAAATCTGCTCCTAGCTCAAGCTCTGAAGACTCCTCTTCAACAATCGCGAAGTTACTTGAAGTAGCTGGTGTATTAAATGTACCGCTTACACCAATGTTACCTTGATTCAAAGTGATGAACCTGTCGAATGCACCAGGTTGTGTTCCGGCTTCTCCATAAGCAACTCTAAGTTTGAACTCGGGAATAAAGCTTGAAACGCCATCCCAAAGGTCAAGTCCTGAAACCCTGACATAAGCATCTGCTCTAGGGAAGTAACGAAGCTCTGCAGCCTCACCAAATGCGGAAGACTTATCGGCTCTAACACCAGCAGAGAACCCTGCATAATCATCGATATCAAACCTTTGGTTAGCTAAGAAACCATAAGTAATGAATGTAGACTGAAACTCGTCAGATATATCTGTTGCCCCTGCCCTGATCGTAGTTAATGGTAAACCAGCTGGTAAGCCATCAGATTGAGCAGTTGTACGAGTGAAGTCATTTCTTCTCCAATCAAATTTGAATAGAGTAGTTGTTTCTACCGGTAAACCAAGAGAAAAGTCTTTATCAAGGTTTGACTTAAGAAGTACATCAACTATTGAGTTGTAGAAGTAGTTTGTTCTACCAATTCTCTGACTAAACCCATCAGGATTTAATACTACAACTTCATTATCGGCAGTAGTCGGATCCTCGAAAAGAGTCACGTTATCCTGGATACGATTGAACTCGCTATAGTAACCATCCAGTCCGAATTTATAGTCAATCTGGATAAACCTGTTTGGAGTATATTTCAGGTTTGCATTTCCAAGAAACCTGTTTGAGCTTGTATTTAACTCCTGAACCTGCTTAAAGAATAAACCGTTAGTACTCACACTACCAGAAGTAAATTTAGTAGCAAAGAAACCGTTCTCATCCTGCCATAGTGGATTAATAAATGACTGAGTGGTAAGCAAGTTATTTAAACCTGACTCAATATTATCACCACTTTCTGTGATACCTGTTCTGTCAGAGTATACATAGTTTGTTCTCAAAGCAAGAGTAAGATCGTCTCTTAACTTTGTGGTTGTATTCAATCTAAAAGAAGATCTCTCGAAATTTACATCTCTCTCGATTCCATCTTGTCCAAGAAAACTACCTGAAATCAGGTAAGTAGTACTTTCATTTCCACCGGAAATAGAGAGTTGACTATTCTGAGAAACACCTGTCTGGTAGAATTCATCCAGGTAGTCATCATAAATTGTCAATGGAACAGCAGCACCGGACCCATTGATATAATTCGTGAATGGTTGATCAGTAGTCGAGTTAGCTTCAGTAGCAGGAACTGTCCAAACACCAGTATTGGCATCAAATGCCAAGCCAAGTATGTTTCCGTTAGCATCTGTTGGATACGCATGGAAATTAGTTGCCTTATTTACGCTCCGGCTTTTATCTAACTGATCGAAAGACCAGGTTGTTGAAGCGTCTACCCTTGTTTGGCCGTTGGTTCCTGACTTGGTGAAAATCTGAATTACACCATTGGCACCTTGTGCACCATAGAGAGTAGAGGCTGCAGCACCTTTTACTACTTCGATTCTTTCTACATTTCCAAAATCGATATCAGAAAGTCGACTGTATCGATCGTTTCCTGAGCCAGATGCTACAGAACTTGCATCAATCTCAACACCGTCAATCAGAATCATTGGCCTTGAAGTACCCATTGTATTGATACCTCTTAGAATAATAGAAGATGGAGCACCTGGAGCACCGTTAGGCGTAATTGTACTTCCGGCTATTTTCCCACTAAGAGACGAACCTAAAGTATATGCAGGTACTTTTTGAAGACTTTGCTCATCCACTGATGCAACGTCCATTGCCAACTTCTTCTTACTTACAGCTGATCCTGTTCCCGTTACTACAACTTCATCGAAGCCAACAACATCAAGCTCTAAAACAATGTCTAATAAGTTTAAACCTTCAGATATAACTACCGTCTGAGTTACCGTTTTGAAACCTAAAAACCGAGTTGTCACAGTATATGTACCAACAGGGATGTTTGATAATGAATATTGTCCTTCTGTATTTGAAGTAGTTCCTCGTTCTAATTCTTCAATAAAAATACTTGCACCCGCAAGAAGTTCATCGGTCGAATTTTCTTGCACAACTCCGGATAAAGATCCGACTTGAGCAAGTATTGTACTACTAAATGTTGTGCCAGCCATCAATATGGCTAAGAAAAGTAGCTTTTTTTTCATGTTCACCTCTAATAAAGTTAAGTGTGTTCTTTCGCTATTCTAGCGAGCTAGATCACATATTAGAGGTGCTTTGTAGCAGTTAAAAAGAAATGTGTCGGAGCGATATATAGCGGGACAAATCGCTCTTGAGCAGTGACAAAAGAACTAAATACTCTGAATCAACTCTTTATAATTACGGCTCATTTTGAGTTCCTCTCCATTTTTCATAATCACCTTATAATCACCATAAGTCCACTCCTCGATATAATCAACAAAATCAAGGTTCACTATGGTAGATCTGTGTATCTGAAAGAATAAATCGTCATCCAATTTTTTCTTGATCCCAGACATAGTACTTCGCAACAGGTGTTTCTTTTTTTCGGTAACCATATTCACATAGTTTCCTGATGCTTCAATCCATATCACATCCGAGCTCTTTACTATATAAATATTGCCACTGCTTTTCACTATAAACCGGTCAACAGAAGTTGAGCTTTCGGCCTGGTTTCTTAAAAACTTCTTTAGCCTTTCACTGGCTTCTTTTTCATTTTCCTTTCGAAAGGTCTTCTTTGCTTTCTCCAACGCCTGGGATAGCCTGACTTTATCAAAGGGTTTATGAACATAATCAAGAGCATTTACTTCAAATGCTTTTACAGCATATTCACTAAATGCCGTCACAAAAATTACGGTAGGCAAACTGTCTTCTTCTACGTTGTTTAGTACATCAAACCCATTCACTTCAGGCATTTCTATATCCAGGAATACCAAATCAGGCTGGTGTTCTTCAATCGCCTCAATCGCTTCAATTCCGTTTTTACATATACTGATAAGCTCAACATCCTGGTCGTCTTTCAGCATGTAGCTCAATCGATTCCGAGCATGTTCCTCATCATCTACTATTATTGTCTTAATCATGATGATTTAAAGTATTTTTCTGGTACTAATATTGATGAACGGAAACCTCCGCTTTCAAGTATGTCTACCTCAAGCATGGCTCCTTCACCAAAAAATATTTTTAGCCTTTCGTCTATATTTTTCAAGCCAGTACTCCATTCCTCCCTCAAAGGTTTCTTCTTTCGCTCTTGACCATCATCAGATACTACAATCTTTAACAAATCATCTGATATTTTAGATGAAATGGTAATCTTGCTTGCATTAAGTGATTTACTTACTGCATGTTTAATTGAGTTTTCTACCAAAGGCTGAATGATATAACATGGTATTCGGATTTCTTCGGTCTGTTTTTCTATATCAAACTCAAGGGAGAGTCGATCATTAAACCTTGATTTCTCAATATCCAGGTACTTTTTCAGAAAAATAATCTCAGCCTCAATAGTACAGGTGTTGGGCTGGTTTTGATCGAAGGTACTTTTAATTAATTCCTCGAGTTTTGAAATTGTTTCGATCGCCTTCTTTGGTTCTGTATGGATTAGAAAGTCCACCATATTCAAAGTGTTAAAAAGAAAATGAGGTTTAAGTTGCGCCTTAAGAGTAGATAAAGTTGCTTTCGAGAGCTTTTCCTCCAACATATTATTCTTTTCAGTAAGCTCTGATATATCCTTGTAATACTTTTGCATACCAGACAATACCGCAACCCCCCAGTATAAAAGAAACGACATCGAACCGTGAAGCAATAATTGCCGCCTGAACGTTGATAGAACGAACTCAAGACTTTCACTAAATATGTAATAACCTTGAAGTGATAGCAGTATGGTTTGAAAAACCAATACAAATACAGAAACAAAACAGAAACTGAAAAAAATATGTAGTATTACCCTTCTCCAGCTACCAAATAGTGGAAACTTAAGAGACAGCCAAATTACCCCTGGAAATAATAATGCTGGCACAACAAGTATTAAGAACGATCGCAATAACACCTGGTATATCGTAGGGTTCGAAAAACGATCGATGTAGTACAGGTTTACCAATAGAACGAGTACTGCGAATAGTACCGAAACAAGTATGGTTGCCCTACCAGCCCCCTTTACGTAAAGTAGTTTTTTAAGCATTAATGACTTTCAACAACCTCCGCCTTATATGAGTTTATCTTGAGGGTTAAAAAATGCTCTTCAACTACAGCTGAAAGCACAAATTTCTCATCGGCAAAGTCCCCGATTAGTTTATTAATTGATTCGAATAATGGTTCATTGTCCAGGTATTCTTGTAGGTTCTCTTTAGTTGATAAACCATTCAGTACTATTTTAATCACTGATTCTGTCTTTGATTTTTTTTCAGCGTACATGAATACTGAAGTAATGTCTTCGGTATAAATTTTATAACTCCCAAAGAATAGCTCCTCGAATAACGGGATCAGAAAAACCATGGAAGGCACCCTGTAATTCTCTCCAAGTTTCTTAAGTTGAGCTTTTATATCAATGGTACGGGATAGTCGAAGTTTTACAAGGTCCATATACATCCTGAATAAAAGTACTTCTTCATTCAGCCTTACTTTCTCTTCCCCAATATTGTCAACAAGTTTTCGAAGTAAGCCCGCCATTAGAATAACCATTTGTGAGGCTTCTTCAGGTTTTTCAATTGCTCTCTTCTTGATGAACTCCAGGTTTGGATAAATAATCTCTGGATTCATTTTAAGCTCAATTTCCTTTAGTCTCACTTTTTGTAGTTCAAGACTAAGCATAGAAGCTTTTTCAGAAATCTCAGTTTGCTCACGTAGTTTTAACAACCCACCTACCAAGCCTATCATAGTAATATAAACCAGGTATCGCATCTCCAGGAACGACATAAAATCACTTCTGAACGTACTTAGATCTACATTACCAACCAGGAAAATAGAATTGATATATATTTGCCAAAATGAGTGGATTACGAATATAATACTCGCTACTACAAGGTGGGTTATAACAGTAGTAAGTGTAAGGTTGAAAAAAAGATCTTTCCTCCTCTTTCCAACCCATATCACTGCAACCATAGCCAAACCTAATGGCAGGAATGCAGCCCACTCTACTGCAAATATGTACAAAAAACTTAAATCAAGGCTATCAATCCTTGCAATTACAAGGCTTGTAAGTATTGCATGATAAAAAGTAAAAATAGCTGCCGCTACTGCTACAACGATATATTCTATGTTCTTTTTCAACCTTCCATTTTTAGAAAGATGAATATCGTCAAGCAGTAACTTCATATACCTCTATTTGTGATTAACAGCTAAATATAGGGAGTAAACGCTATTATTTGGGATGGAATTATCTTTTTACATTAACCTTTACTCCCTGCTGTTTTTACAAAAGAGAAGACGCTAAAACTCCCATTTTAGTTGAAACAGAAAGTTTCTCCCGGCTTGCGGATAGTAGTAGTTAAATCGTTGTTCTCCCCCAGAAATAAATCCAAAGGTATAACCATTGGTTTCATACTCCACATCGGCGATATTGCTAACCTGTAACGTTGCAATGAGAGCTTTTGCGAAGCTTAATCCAGTTAGCGCATAGCTCAATCGTAAATCACTTACAAGATACTCGTCAATGTCACGAAACTCATTTTCAGTATTATCTAAATATTGCCTCGAGACATATTTAGACAGTATTTCACCAGAAAATCCTTTTTTATCATAGCTAAACACAGAATTCGCAATAAGCCTTGGAGAAAAGGCTATGTCAGTATCATTAAATGTCCTTTCTACCTGGCCTCCATTATCGTAGTCGTCGATAAACTCAGAAAACTCATCGATCTTATTTTGGCTCAGCGTCATGTTTGCAGCCCATGAGAAATGATCTGTCAACCGAACTCCACCTTCCAATTCTAATCCGATTCTGGAACTACGTTCAACGTTATCTCTAATATACGCACCCACATCATTTATTTGCCCTGTGAGTACCAATTGGTCGTCATAAAACATTCCATATGCATTTATCCCGGCATAAAAGGTCTCAAACTCCTTGTGATAACCTGCTTCAACATTAAATAGTGTCTCGTGCCTCGGTCTGCTTCTTTCTGTAGAGTTTACATACTCTTCACGGGTTGGTTCTTTACTGGCTACACCAAAGGAAAGAAAGGCTCTTTCTCCTTCTGATCTTCTATATACGATCCCTGCTTTTGGATTGAAAAAGGTCAGGTTATCTGTTTGGTCAATGGATCGTGTTCCATCCGTATCATCATTGGTTAGTCCAACAAAATCATATGAAATAGTTCTTACCTGGGCATCCAGATAAATATTCAGCTTTTCAGTTGGCTCGAAATTAAACTTACTAAATAAGTTTGCATCCAGTTTATCTCCATCATTGTCATAATACCTGTCCCCAATCTCACTGGTACCCGCATTTCGAGCCCAGATTACTTCCCCAAAGTGTCCGCCATCGTATTGATGAATCCCACCTCCTACAGTCAAGTCCCAACTGGATGTTTCGTATTTGGTAGAAAAAACCCCTCCATAAAAATCATTATCCAGCCATCTTCTTCGAATTAAGTCGCTACTGGCTACACTATCACTACTTACGTTTATCCCATAATCAGAAAGAGTTTGACCTGCTTTATATTCCTCAAAATAACCCTGCCCTTTGGTGTAATGAAGTGAGGCATTTGCTGTCCAGTTGTAATCCAGTTCATAAGAATAATGAAGCTGGTAATAGTCCTGACGATAGTTATCTACCTGGTCTTCGTGAGGTGTTCCGGCTTTTTCAGTACCGGCTTCATTGAAGGTTCTGTTTCCGCTTAACAATACACTTTCTTCTACTCCATACCATGCCTGGTATGTAATCTCTTTTCCAGAGAAAACATCCGCTTTAAGTAAACTTCTATTTCCTCTTTTGGAACCTGAAAGATAGAATGAGTTTAAATCAGCAGAAGCCCTGTCGATATATCCATCAGACAGGATTTTAGATAATCTGCCTTCAAACATCCATTCATTTTCCATTAAACCAGAACCTAACAAAATGTTAGCCTTCCTCGTGTTGAAAGAGCCGATTCCCGTATTCACTTCGGCAAATGGTTCTGTTCTATTCGTACTTGTCTGAAGATTAATAGAAGCTCCGAAAGCTGCGGCACCATTTGTTGATGTACCAACACCTCTTTGGATCTGTATGTTTTCAATCGAAGATGCTAGATCGGGTAAATCAACCCAAAACACACCATGTGATTCAGCATCGTTTACCGGGATTCCATTTATAGTCACATTAATGCGCGCTGGATCTACTCCTCGAATTCTGATTCCAGTGTAACCGATTCCTGCACCTGCATCTGAAGTAGTAACTACAGAAGGGGTAGCCCGAAGCAAGTATGGAACATCCTGACCAAGGTTTCTTTCTTCTAGTTCTTCTCTGGTGATATTGGTATAGGTGAATGGTGTACTGTCATCTACTCGTGTTGCTTCCACTACTATGGCGTTAAGGGATTTCCTTACCAAATAAACTTCTATTACATCTTCTATATTCTGTAATGGGATTATTTGAGGCTCAAAACCTATATAGCTTACTCTAAGTAAATATGAGTTTTCCATGTTTAAGGAGAACTGGAAAAAGCCTTCTTCGTTTGTTGAAGTCCCGTTTTGCTTGCCAACCTGCAAAACATTAACGCCAAAAAGCGGCTCTTTACTTGTTGCATCATACACATACCCTGAAATGGTTTGTGCATAGCTTTGTGATAGAATAAATAGTGATAAAATTGCCGCCCAAAGCGACTTAGAAAAGAATGTCTTGGTAAACATTATTCCTCCAATTAAGTTTAAAATTAATGGAGGAGGTCAACTTGTGATGCGATTGCACCTGGTTTTCCTCCGCCGGTATTATCCGGATCAGGTTTTAGGGTATAATCTCAGCCTCGGCACTTTGCAGAAGCACCCCTAACCGTTCTTTAAGGTAGGAAGATTGGGTTTCAAATGGCAAGCTTCATATCTCAAACTTTACTAATGTTTTCACGATTAATTCATGAAACTCCCTTACATTTGAAAATTATGCAAACAAGCTATCTAACTATGCGATCTACCTTACTGCAATATTGCTTTTTATTCCTTTTGATTGGAACTCTTGCCTGTTCTTACCAGGGCGATAAACCAGATGATTTAAACTCAGAAATTACTGCTGATGATATTACTACTCACATAACTTTTTTAGCAGCCGATGAACTAAACGGTCGCGAAGCAGGCACCGCCGATGAAGCCAAAGCCGCAAACTATATTGCAAATCATTTCCGCGATTTTGGATTAGAACCAGCTGGAGATGATCAAACTTTCTTGCAGGAGTTCACTATTAATACAGAACTTTTAAGAAATCCACATTCTACAGATACAACCGGAGAGAAAAGACTTTCCAAAAACGTAGTGGGTTTATTACAGGGAACTGGTAATTCTGATGAGTTTATAATCATTGGAGCTCACTACGACCATCTGGGATATGGTGATTTCGGTTCGTTATATCGTGGAGAAACAAAACGAATTCATAATGGCGCAGATGATAATGCTTCGGGAACCGCTGGAGTTCTTGAGTTGGCACATTATTTCTCTGAAAACAGGCCTGAGACCGATATCCTCTTTCTTGCTTTTTCCGGTGAAGAAATGGGACTGCTTGGTTCAGCTCATTATGCTGAAAATCCTACATTGGACCTTGAGAACGCTCTGGCAATGATAAATATGGATATGATTGGGCGAATGAGCGATAAGAAGCTTATGATTTTTGGAATCGGTACTGCAGATAGCTGGGAAAACATTTTGCTCACTGCCAATACCGATTCTTTAGATCTGAATTTGGTTCCTGATGGGACAGGTTCAAGTGACCATACCAGTTTCTATTACAAAAATATTCCGGTACTACATTATTTCACGGATACCCACTCTGATTATCACCGACCTTCAGATGATACCGAGTATGTTAATGCTGAAGGTGAGGCTCTAGCGCTGGCTCACTTAGTCAGGGTTATTGATTATTTAGATACCATAAATCAAAATCAGCTTGAATTCATAGCTGCCCCTGGTGAACAACGCCGAAGCATGAGACTCGAAGGGCCAACTCTTGGAGTACTCCCGGATTACGGATATGATGGCAAAGGCATGAAAATTACAGGAACTAATGATGGACAGCCTGCTGCCAATGCTGGTCTTATGAGCGGAGATATTATTATTAAATTAGGCGGTGAAGACCTCGAAGATATTTATGGATATATGGGAGCTCTTAACAAACTCAAAAAAGGACAGCTTACTACCATTACCATTCTTAGAGATGGAGAAGAAATGAAAATGGATTTACAGCTCTAAACAGGTATAGCACATGAAGCTTACGCCAAGATTAATCATACTCATTTCAATCCTGACAGCTTGCAGTCAGCTTCCTGAGCCCTTGTATATTTCTATACCCGAAAGTAGCGATACACAAACCATTTCAATACTTGGAGATTCACTTAGAATTCCAACTCTTGGTGATAGCATAAGATCTGTTTTTATACAGAATGTTGTAGAAGCTGGCGAAAATTATAAAGCGGACTCAACGAATGTTGACAACATTATCTGGCTTGGTAGAAGAATAGCTTACTTAGGGGATTACCAGGAAGCTGTTGAGGTCTATTCAAAAGGAATAGAAAGAAATCCGGAAGAGCCTCAACTATACCGTCACAGAGGTCACCGATACATCTCCCTCCGAGCCTTTGATCATGCTATCCAGGACTTTGAAAAAGCAGGTGAGCTTATTGCCGGCAAAGAAGATATCATTGAATCCGATGGTTTGCCAAATGCCTTGAATATGCCAAGAAGCTCACTTCATACCAATACCTGGTATCATCTTGGGTTGGCTTACTATCTAAAAGGTGAATATGAAAAGGCACTCAGTGCTTATCAAAAATGTATTTCTGCATCTGAAAATGATGATATGCTTGTAGCTGCTGTTTATTGGTACTATATGACCCTGAAACGGACCGGACAAGATGAACTAGCTGGAAAAATTATCGATCCTATTAATGACGATATGGATGTCATAGAAAATGACAGTTATTTAAAATTGCTGCTCGTTTTTAAAGGAGATTTTAATCCTGACTTGTTACTTGATGAGAATAGTGATGCTTTATCTAATGCTACAGTAGGTTACGGAATCGGAAACTGGCACTACATCAATGGAAGAAAGGAACGTGCTCGAAGTATCTGGCAACAGGTATATGATGCAGGAAACTGGGCTTCCTTTGGCTTTATAGCCAGCGAGGTAGAATTAGCTTCTGATTAGCTTTTACGAGCTTCCTTTCAGCTTAATCAACTTTTCCATAGCTGTGTCATATCACAAACTACTTTCTCTTATTTTAAAATCCGGGTTTTTAATTCCCTACTAAAAACACCGCGTTTCCAAAGAGTAGTTTTCCATTATGCCAGAACCCACGGAATAAAGGGTTGTCAATCATATATACAACTGTACCACTCCCCATATCCTGAACACCAAAAGAAAGTGATTCTTCTGCCAGTTTTTTAGCCCGGTGGCCTACAAAACCACTTCTTTGCAACCCATCTTTGGATACTCCTACATTCCACCCATTTTCCAGGTAATCATATGAAGTTGAACCAATCTTTAACGACATATATGTTTCGTCAAATCCAAAGGCTAGTGGATGAGAGTCATCCATAGCAAGTTCATAAATAGCACCAACACTTAAATCCGGGATAAAAGAACGATCTGCGTCTGAATATTTACGAAGTCTGTCTTCCATGTTTTCTTCTTCATCTTCATCACCAGATGACTTACGAGTTAAATTAAACCCGTCCTGGCTAGCCAAAAATCCGTTTGCTCCACCCAATGCAATTAATGTACCTCCATCTCTTACCCAGCTTCTGAGATTATCCATTCCACTTTCATTAAAGGTACTCCCATATGAACCTGACGGCATAATCATGACATCATAATCACTCCATTCTATGTATCTTAAATCATCCCGATTAATCAAGGTTAACGGGTATTCAATCTGGTGATCGAAATAGTGCCACACATGCCCAACCATATTACTGCTTGTACCGTCTCCGGCTATAAGGCCTACTCTTGGAGCTTCAACCAAACGAATTGAAGAAGAACCAAAATCTCTACCTGAACTCACAAAACCTGTTGCAACAGGTGTCAATTCTCTATTTAATAAGTCAGCTGCGTCTTCAACGATGCTGTCAAACTTATCTCCCAGTCTTTGATTTCCATTCCTGGTAATAACCAAAGTTCCCGCATCGTACTTCTTTCCATCTATTTCGAATGGAACTTCTGAATATCTCGCTTTTACTCCATTTTTAAGAATGTGAGCTAAAAACTTAAGATCATCCACCGAATTCCACTTCGCGAGGTATGCATATGGCTTCTCAATGTTAACAGGGAGTACTGGTTCGGTATCCATTTCGATTCCTTTTGTAGCAATTCTGCTTCTTAATGCATATCCATCAACTCCATAAGCATAGTGTGCCTCCCAGGCTGTGATATCATACGTCAGAGAATCTTCCAATTCAGGTTTTGGCTCAAATAGTACACGAACTAACGTTCCTTGAGGCTGATGAGTGCTGATCACAAAATCACCTTCTTCAACCGAGACTCTCTCTGTATTTCCATTTGAGAAGTTATAACCTGTTGCATTTATGCCACTTTCAGCAGCTCTCACTACAATATTCTGATCGAGTAAGTAGCGCATTAGCATTGCCGTTTTGTCCGGATTGCTGCTTTTCTTGACTATAAAGGTCTTGTATTCACCAGAACCGTTATCCCGGGTATCCTTAAAGTAGCTCGCAAATTCGTCTACAACCCTTTCCCCGTTTTTAGATGTAATTTCTACAGTTGAAAGGCCGGTTACTGTGTGATGAGTAAGTCGGTCAAGTAGTGCCAGTGTATCACCCTGGTTGGTCTGAATTCCCAGGCCCGCCCTGCTATGCCCCGCCTGCTCATAAGTCATTCCAATTGCACCACTGAATGTTGGCCATGTATCTCCGTAACTTGGGTAAAACAGGTCAAAAATTTCTTTAGTAAAATAGAGCCAGTTGTTTTCATCAAAATAGGTAGCATTATTCTTACCTATCATAGTTTGATATTCTTCTTGCCAATCGGTAATTGCTGCATGAAATGGCTTGGCAGCAGGTGCAAAGTAATATGGTGAGTTTACACCCTGCTCGTGGAAATCAACATGAACATGAGGCATCCATTGTAAATAAGCTCGTACTCTTTTTTGGCTTTCTACCTGAGTTTGCCATGCCCAATCTCTGTTCAAATCGAAATAGTAATGATTAGTTCGTCCACCCGGCCAGGGTTCATTATGCTCTCTCGCATCCGGGTTGGCATCATATTGAACTCCGGTAACTGATTTGTTCCAGTTTACATATCTGTCACGACCATCCGGGTTGACCATAGGATCTATCATCACAAATACATTTTCTAACCAGCTTTGCTTAGTTGTAATCAATTCATAAATCGTATTCATTGCTGCTTCACTGGATGAAGTCTCATTTCCATGAACATTATAGCTCAACCACACGATAGGAGTTTTATCCTCAGTAGGTTCACCTTCCATAAAGCCAACTCTTTTTAAGTTGTTTGTCCGGATTTCCTGCATGCGATTGATATTATCAGTCGAAGAAACTGCTGCTATCATAAGCTCTCTTCCTTCATTGGTAGTACCGTACTTATGATATTTAACCATTTCCGAGTTGTCAGCCACATGCTTAAAATAGCTAATTACTTTATAATGAGGAGTCCACTGTTCTCCTAATTCATACCCCAGGAACTCTGCTGGAGATTGTAATTGTGCAAAGGATATAGAACTCAAAAGAATAGAGCACAGAAGGGTGGAAATTGTTCTTTTAGCAGTCATTAGTTTTGTTTTAGAATTTCTTCGATTTGATTTTCACGTTGCCCATTATCTCAGAACTAATGTGAAATACTTTATCATTTATCCGTAATCAGCTTACCATTGATTTTACCGTTTCCCAAGCGAACGCACAACTTGTTTCACTAAGTTTTAACAAAAGGAAACTATACTCTTGTAATCGAATTATAAAATCATGTTTCGTACTTGAGGTGCTATATTTGGCTGTGTATTATCTAATTGAATAACTTAGCCATGTCATTCATTGTGCAATTCTAAATGCGTTTATACTTCAAGACATATAAAATTTGTTCTGTTCTCTTTTTAAGCTGTTTAACTACTACAAGTATACAGTCGCAAACTTCGCCATTTTCTATAATTGAGATTAGTTCGTCTATGAGTAGCTCTACTATTGTCGATGATAACTATTCTGAGCGCTGGAAACTCTCAAACAAACTGTCTTTATCGGTATCAACTCCTTTTTACCTGGGGAATTTACGTGCTTTTATTGATCTGATTGACTATGAGTCAAATGATGGTCAATCAGTCGATTTTAATTCCGTGAATTATGCCATTGGATTATCACATAGAATTGGTTTCACCCGGTTCTTAGCTATTGATGGAGGGGTTAACTTTGGTATTCAGAAAATTGCAAAAGATATACCAAATGTCACCTCTGATAGTATTGAAAGAGAATTATTCTATGCTTTTTTGTTAGAACCAGGAATACGTACTAAATACATCCTGTTTTATGGAAGCTTTGAGTATCGTAAAATTTATAATTTTGAAAGGCAAAACTTGTACTTCCTCGGAGCAGGGATTCGTGTTCGTTTATTCACCCCAGATAAAATTCGTAATTTTATTGATTAATGAGATTCAAACTTTTTACGTATTTATTTCTCCTATCCCTGTCTTTTGGCAGCAGTTCTTTATTTGCTCAAAAGGTTGTGCTTCGAGCCGACCAAACAAACTCCTTGCTATATAATCTTGAGGAGTGGATTTTTAATAATGCAAACATACCTTTTAGAACCTATGATTTTGGCTCTTTTGAGGCTTATTCACCTGGTTATACTTATGGCATCAATACAGACTTTCTTATTCTAATTGATGGAATACCTTATAACTCAGCATGGCTCAGTAATGATTACCTAACCCTTCCAAACCTTAACTTTTCTGATATTGATTCTGTAGTAATTGATTATGATGAGCACATCACAAAGAATAATACGTACCCGGCTTACTCCATAAATATTCATACAAAAAAAACGGGTAATTATATTTCAGTAGAAACAGCCCGATTGAATCAAATTAATGACCCTGGTACATTTGGTGGAGCATCACCTAATGTTGAGTTTGTTAACTTCCCAACTAATGTAATGTTAAACCTGAAGAGAGGGAATTACAATAGCCTGTTTGCGTTTACTTCAGAACTATACTCCAGGACAGGGCAGCTTGGATATAACAAAAGTATTCAACCTGGCTTATTCGATAGGACAGAAGCTCCATTTGAAGAAAGTGAATTTGAAGCACAAAGAAACCATCAGCAAAATTTCTTATGGTTGCAATCCCTGACAAGTGAAAACTATGATATAAACTTGATGGGAGCTTCATATATATCTAATCAATTTTATGAATGGCACCGAGTTTCAGGAATTGAAGCTCCATATTCGCTTGAACAGTATCAACTATCTGCTGCTTTGGATCTAAAGAATAGTACTTTTTATGAAGGCACCAACTTCAGCTATTCATCAGGTGTAAGTGATACATTAGACTATAAAAGCCCGGCTGTTTTAGCCCTGTCAGAATTTTCCTTATCCCAATCTTCCCGATTCACTCTTCCTTTAAAATCTTTACCCATTAATCTTACACTCAGCAACAAATATTATTCTATAAAAGATAAAATCACCGATTCTAGTTACGATCATCATAGTTATGCATTCACAATAGAAGGATTTTTGAGAAATGAACTAAAGACGAAAATCACGTTTGGTAATGATATACAATCTATCATTTTCCAAAAGCCGTTATCTAATACTTCGTCACTTCAATTTTCAACATTTAATCAACTAGTAGGAAAAAATTCCTACAACTATAGTCTTCATAACCGTGGTATCGGCTTTTCAAATCTACAAGAAAATTCTAACCAGTTGATTAATAACTCTGAATTTAGACAAGCATACTCACAGCTCAAATGGTTAGCCAGACTGCAAAACGATAAACACAGTTTTACAGGTTTTGCTTTTCTACGACATTACTGGAAACTCCCAAATGAACTAATCCAATATACTCCTAATACAAATAGTCTTCAGCTTGATACCGAACTGTCTTACTTCGACTCTAGTAATGATGGCCTTTTTGTAATTCAAACATATCTTACCTCACATTATTCAGAATCATTAAGATTCAAAACCATGCTTGGGGGAAACTTTTTCCTGTATGGAAACACAACTTTCAGAGATCATTATTTAAGTATACCAGCTATTACATTTTCTGAAAGCATACAATACATTGTAGATGAGAATTTTATTCTGGAACTGTTTTACAAATACGTTCCTGTACGTACTTTGAATGAGTATGAAAACTTAGAAGAATTAACTGGTTTTCCACCAAAACAGGTTCGAAAAATTTCAATGCTAAATTTTTCTTCAGGGATGTGGTTCTTTAACAAAACACTAGAACTCAAATTCACATTGCGAAATTTGCTAAACAACACTGAAAGCTATGATACTAACGGGATGTATTACTCTATGAGTGTTTATGTAAGTGGAAAAATAAATTTCAATTTCTAACTACGAAATTAAAATCAAAGAATATGCCTACCAATCAAGAAGTCGCCGATAAACTAAACCTGGTATTTCAACTTATGCAACTTGCAGGAGAGAACAGGTTCAAAGCCATTGCTTTTGATAAAGCCTCTCAAACTATTAAAGGCTTAAGTGATGACATAAATACTTATATCGATAATAAGACGCTTACGGATATAAAAGGCATTGGTAAATCTATCGCCCAGGATATTTACCTGTATTCAGAAACCGGGTCTATGCCCGTTTTAGACGCTCTCCAGGAGAAAGTACCTGTTGGGCTGATTAAATGGCTGGATATTTCTGGACTCGGACCAAAGAACATTCTTAAGATTCACCAGGAATTCGGCATTACTGAAATTGATGAGTTAAAAGAGCTGATTGAAAGTGGTGAGCTTGCTAAACTACCCGGGCTAGGTGGGAAATCAGCTGAAAAGATTTCAAAGTCTATTGAGTGGATGGAAAAGTTTGATGAGCGATGTAGACTAGATCAGGCTACCGTAATTGCAGAAGCTATTTTTAATAGCTTAAAAGATCTGGATGGTGTGCAAAAAATTGAAGTCGCTGGATCACTCCGAAGAGCAAAAGAGACCATTGGTGATATTGACATTCTAATTGCAGCGGAGGAAGAGCACATTCCAAATCTGTTCGAAGTGTTTACAACTCATGAACGGGTAACCGAAATTCTGGGAAAAGGAGATACTAAAAGCTCTGTTCGAACAACAGAGGGCAGACAAGTTGATTTGCGAATTGTAAAAGCTGAAAATTTTGCAGCTGCTCTAATGTATTTCACAGGAAGTAAAGAACATAATGTAGCGTTACGATCGAGGGCCAGGGAAAGGGGGATGAGTTTAAATGAGTATGGCCTATTCAAACTCCAGGAAGATGGAGAAACCAATTGGGATGCTCCGCAACCTTTTGAAACGGAAGCTGATATTTACAAGCTTCTTGGACTAAACTGGGTTCCGCCGGAACTAAGAGAAGACCGGGGTGAAATTGAAATCTTTGAAGAACAAGAAGAACTCCCTTTAGTTGAAGACAGTGATATCAGGGGAGTGATTCATGCACATAGCACCTGGAGCGATGGGAAATTCTCTATCAAGGAGATGGCCGAAGCCTGTATTGAAAGAGGATATGAATATTTAGGAATTACGGATCACTCGAAAACAGCGGCTTATGCTGGTGGACTTTCAGAAGAAGAAATCAAACAGCAATGGGAAGAAATTGATGCCTTAAACGCTGAGTTTAAAAGCGCTGGAACCGATTTTGTGATCTTCAAAGGAATTGAATCCGATATATTAGCAGATGGGAGCCTCGATTATGATGATGAGATTCTGGCCGGCTTTGATTTTATAGTGGCAAGTGTACACCAGACCCTGGATATGCCTCGTGAGAAGATGATGACTCGTTTTCGAAACGCAATTAAAAATCCATATACACGGATTGTTGGCCATCCTACAGGCCGGCTTTTATTAAAAAGAAATGGCAGTGATATAGACTTAAATGAACTGGTTGCTCTGGCAGCAGAGCACAATACGTCTATTGAAATTAATGCAAGTCCTCATCGTCTTGATCTGGACTGGAGCTTTGGTAATAAAGCCAGAGAAGTTGGCCTTATGACGTCTATTAACCCAGACGCTCACAGTATTGATGGTATAGATGTAATGAAATACGGCGTTAAAATTGCCCGAAAAGGGAAATATGAAAAAGAGCGCGTCTTAAACACAAAGAGTGCAGAAGAAGTGATGGAGTTTTTTAGAGCAAAGTAAAACTCCATCTTTTAAGCTTATTTCACCAGCAACATCTTCTGTGTTTGTATGAAATCACCTGATTTCAGTACATAAAAGTAAACCCCGGAAGAAAGCGCTGAGGCATTGAAAGTTTCAGAATGGGTTCCATTCGTTCTCAGCCCATTAACAAGGGTTGCTACTTCCCTACCCAGTGCGTCATATACTTTCAGTGTTGTGAAGCCTGAT
>JAVKDP010000017.1:0-20719 GCA_040222185.1 Balneolaceae bacterium
TTTGTGTTTGGAGACCATATCCCCCCATAGTTGGATCAGTTCGAGGACTTGGATAGTAAACACCTCTGAAACTATGCGGCCCTTCAGTCTCTAAGCCAACAGCATATTCCAAATCAGAAAAATCATCCATTACATAATAGGATTCTAAATCTGCACTTGGGAAACGGCCATCTCTACCATTCCAGGTTCCGGGCCAACCCGCATCTTCTTCACTTAAACGGTCTGGCCAGAATTGAGGCCATGATTCAGTATCATTTGATAGCGCTGGTACAGGGGCTGAAGCTAAAGTAATTGGATCCGTTCTGAATGGATTATTAAAACCTGGTAAGGGTAACCATCCCCAAAGATCGCCACTATAAGGACTTGTTCTGGCACCTGCACTTCTATAGTTAATAATTACCGGGTTTAGAGAAGTATCAGCTGGTGCACCGCTATCAAGCCAGTTTATATAATCATCAAATGTTGCAATATTAGTTGCATCAGCTGCACCTACTTTTCCTGCAACAACAACACCTACACCATCAATATGCCTTCCACCTACACCACGAGGCCAAACACCCCATGGGATATCATTCCATCTCGAAAGTTCACCATGATTTCGAAAGTTGGTTTCGATAAGGTTACCATCGATAACACCTCGTGCAACCGACTCAAATTCACCTTTGTACACTACTCCATTTGCTGAATCGGGAATAGCTTGCTGTGCATGTACATTTCCTGCTATAACAAGTAGGAAGCCCAGTATCAGTAATTGTTTTGTTTTAGACTGCATAAATTTACTTTTAATACTCGTTTAATATTTGAAGCTTAAAATTTTAAGCTTAGTCCTACTTTGATAGTTCTTGGTGGCCCTAATCTTGATTGATCAATAAAGAACTCAGAATATGTGTTTAAACCACCAGGTTGTGTACCTGCATCTATTCTACGGCTCAAATCAGTCGATTCAGTAGCAAGCCCTGTGTCATTAAATACTCCCCAGTCAGGAGCGGAATCGAAAATGTTATCAACTTGTAAGAAAAGTTGTATATCTCTCTGTATAGCTGGAGGCTTATAGTATACTCTCGCATCAGAGTTAAACCAAAGTGGTTTATCTTCATTGTTTGGAATGGATGATTGTACAAAGTCTCTTACTGAAGTATAAGGAGTTCCAGTCTGTAGACTGTTTATTGCAGATATAGTCATTCCGAATTTAGTATCGTAAGTAATTGTATTATTTAACACATTTCTTCTATCCCAATCCAATCGATTGATTTTGATAACAGGGTCTGCACCGCTTTGAGCTCTGTTAAATGTCTCATTAGGATTAGATGCCGATCCACTTGCAAACTGTAATGTATAATCAATTGTCCAGCTTAAAGGACCATCACCCCTTTGGTAAAGTGAAAAAGTAACACCTTTAATTGTTCCGTAATCCAAGTTCACAAGTCTTGATGTTAATCTTCCGGATTGATCACGGGTTACTTCTGTTCCTGCCAAATCTCTAATATCCTTTGAAAATAGTGTCAGGTCTAATCCAAGCGTTTCAGTTAAACCTTGCTGTAAACCTACTTCAAACTGTAAAGTTCTTTCTGGCTTAAGAGAAGCATTTCCATATGAGATGGAAGCTGCCTGAGGATTTGCTTCAAATTCGTTGTTAGTGTATAGAAGATTTAGCTGAGGAGTTTGGAAAAATAATCCAGATGAAAATCTCATTACACCAGTTTCAGAAATAGGAAATGCAATTCCTAATCTCGGGCTTAACTGAAAAGAGCTTGAGGCTGCCGTTCTATTAGAAACTGAATCTCCAGGCGCTCCATTCGGATCAGGAATTCTTGCAGCTGTTGCCTGTGATAAATCTACCGGAACTACAAAATCAGGTTCAAAGTAGTCGAATCTTAATCCTGCATTCACAATGAGGTTTTCAAATTCCAGTTTAACCTGAGAGTAACCAGCAGTCTCATAAGGCTGAACCTCCAAACTACTATTACTAAATGGGCTATCAGATCTGATAGGTTCTAACAGGGCATTTGTTGTAATACCAAATGACTCATTATCTAAACTGTGGAACCGAGCTGAAACACCTGTTTTAAATAACACAATGTTATTAATCTGGGAAGTATAATCTGCAACTATTGTATGACTCTTAGTAATACCCTGAGATGAAAACAAATCATTTCCACCCATGTTAAATGCATCCTGTCCTTGCTGGCTTGATAGTTCAGGGCCAACATATCTTGGATCAAGAATAGTTGCTGTAGCATCATTATATAATCTACTTTCTCCGGTATCACTTAAATAGCTATAAGAAAGATTTGCAAAAGCATTTTGCCCTATTGTATATCTCAGTCCAACAATGTGGTTTTGAGATTGGTTATAATATCTGTTTATCCCGTCAGGATTATATTTATAGGCATGGTTATAGTTCCTTCCATCGCTATCCTGAAGGAATAGGTTATAATCTAGCTTAAGGCGGCTGCTAAACTCATAAACAAATGAAGCATTTATAGAGAATCTCTCATTGTTATTAAGCTCTTCATAATCTCCTGTTCCGGAAGATTGTAACAACCAGGTTTCAGGAGAACCATTTGCTAAACCAAACTGAGTATCAGAAGGTCTGAATAAATCTCTACCTATTAAATAGCCAGGATCTTTTACATATCTCACTGTAGCCTGAACACCAAGCTTATCTTTTATGATCGGACCACCGGCAGAGAACTGAACATCCCAGTTCGCAAAAGTAGATGCTGCTTCAGTGTAACTCACTCTTTCATTAGAAAAATCACTTGCACTTAAAAACGAACCAGCACTCACATCTCTGGAAACAAATTCAAGTTGCCGGTCACTTACAATAGTCCCTGAGTAAGCAAGGAAATTTGCAGACCATTCTGGTGTTACCCCTTTTGTAACAATATTCACGACCCCGCTAAGTGCCTGTCCATATTCAGCATTAAAAACACCGCTAATAACTTCCAGGCTGGAGACCATATTTTGTTCCACTTCAAAGGATGCACTATTGTTGAATGCATTATTTATTGGAACACCATTTACTAAATAAGAAACTTCACCTGTTCTACCACCTCTAAAATGACCATCAACAACACCTGCCTGTTGGTTAATCGCTTCGCCAATACTTACAACTGGTAATTCTTCAAGTTGTTCGGCACTAACATAAGCTGTTGTTGTGGTTCTGTCTTTTTCTACTATCGGACGCTCAGCTGTTACAATGATTTCCTGACCTTCAATTACTTCTTCCTGCATGGTCACATTAACTTCTGTCGTCTTATCGACTTGTACAACTACCTTTTCAACTTTCGTAGTTGCAAAACCAATATAGTTAAATACGATTGTGTAGGTACCGGGATCTAAATTCACCAACGTGTAATTCCCGTCTACATCTGTTAAAATTCCTTTTGTTGTGCCTTCTATGACAACCTGGACACCGATTAGTGGTTCACCTGAATCATCAATTACTTTTCCCGCAATTTTACCTTTTGTACCGGCTAAAAGAGCAGTTGAAGTGATGAATAGAGTAGCTATAAAAAGAGCATGAAACTTAGTGAGTAATAGTTTCTTCATAATTATGAAAAATTAAATCAGGCGCAACTCGAGGTTGCGCCTGATGGATATTGAATGTTGATAATAATCTAACTTGTTTATTTGATCAGCATCATTTTTCGTGACTGCACGAAAGACGGAGTACTTAATCTATAAACATACATTCCTGAAGAAAGACTAGACGCATTGAATTTTTGGCTATGCTGTCCTGATGTCATTCTTTCGTTTTGTAGCAGAGTAGCTACTTTTTGGCCAAGCATGTTAAATACTTCAAGCGTTACTTCGGTAGTAGTACCTAATGTAAAGTTGATGTTTGTGCTTGGGTTGAATGGGTTTGGATAGTTTTGATCTAAAGTAAATACTTCTGGAGTAGTATTGTCTTCACCTTCGTTTGATACAACAAATCCCGCATCAATACCAGCAAAAGCAACTACAGTCCACTTAGCAGGAGTATTCCACCATGTGTCATCTCCACCTTTTTTAGACCAACCTACCTGAGTATCTCTCGCAGTTCCGTCGTTATCATTAATTGTAACGTTGAACGGGTAAAGAGTTACTTCGTCTCCACTAGGGAAATCAAAAGCTTTATCTTCAGTTTCTCCACCACTAAGCTCAATAGTACTTAGTACAGACAGAGTACGGTACCCTGTTGCTGAAGCATCAAAGATTGTTTGTGAATTTGGAACTTCACCATCAACATTAGCTCCACCACCGTTAGCGTGAATGAAACCATCACCATCAGAAAACTTACCGCCTCTGAATTGGTAATCCGGATCAGCACCACTTTCAAAGTTTTGGTGAGTAGAACCCTGAATGAACGATTCAGGTGTATAGTTTGCAAGTCCCATTTCCCAGCTATCAAAGTTCCAGGCTCCGCCTGATCCAGTAGCTACAGTAGCAAATACTTGAATATCATCTGTTACTTCAGCGTATACGATAAGCGAGTTATCAGTTGGATCGAAACCAATCCAGTATTTACTTGAAATGTCATTATCATCATCTCCACCGTCACCATTTTCGATTACTTTACTGTCGCCAGCAATTGTAAATGGCTGGTAACCATCCGGGAAGAATCCGGCCATAGTAGCAGCATCAGGAATTGCATCTGCTTCAAGAGCACCAAATACAGCATCTACAGCGTCTGTACTAAGTTCGCTAGCATAGTATGGAGAAACCTTGATATCAGAAGTAATTGTACCAGCAGCAGCAGCACTTTCAGAACCGAAATTTGAAGAAGCAGTAACTGCATAATGAGCTTCAAATCCAGCTGCATAATTCGGGTGAGGAGCTGTTAATTCATGATCGAAAGAAAGTTCACCATCAAAAGCAACAGAACCTAATTGTTCAACACCGTCAGCTAGTACATCAGTGATAGCCGATTCGCTAAAATAAACATTGTAACCACCTACATTTTCACCAGCTCCCCAAGAGATAGTATTTACACCAGATGCATTAGAAACATCAATGGAAGCAAGTGCAGCAGGAGCCTCGTCAACTAGTTGCTCTGGAGGAACACCAATTGAGAAATAGTCAAGGTAGATAGATCCACCAACACCACCAGCATGATCAATATGGCGACCGAAATACTTAACAGAGTTCCACTGGAATTCCATAAAATTCGGATCACTTGGGCCATCAAAAACACCAGCAGCTGAACCAGAAGCCCATGCGCCGTCATAACCCCAGTTTGCAAATAAAGAATCCACTTCTACATCAAGGGCATCACCATTTAATTTTTTCCCAGCTTTAGCTGAATCTAAAGCAGCATAAGTTGATGGAGGTAATGGAATAGCAAAATCATGCCATTGCTCGTTATGAGCCCAATCCGGGATTCTCCATCTCATACGGAAAGGAAGATCCTCGCCAAGAAGCGCTCCATTTTCAGTATCAAAAGCAACGATAAAATCGTTTTGGAATTTATTTAAAGAGTCAGACCATAGTCTGAAGTATAGGGTATCAGTTTCCCCATAATTTTCTCCGGTAGCACCAGAAGCGTCAATACCTACTGTACCTGCTTCACCATTTGAAGACCATCTGAAACCTCTTTCAGACCAGTCAGCATATCCAATTTCGTAAACTTTGTTGCCACTTGTTGGATCGAGAGGGTCATTGGTTACAGTTCCATCTGATTCCGGAATCTGTACATTTAAACCGTCAATAAAGAATACAAACTTTCCATTTTCGAAAGATGCATTCTGAGCATTTGTTACCACAGAAAAGCCAGCCATTATCAACAGTCCCAAACAAAGGGTGGCAGCTTTTTTAATTGTAGCTTTCATCATGTTTTTCCTGATTTCGTTAGTGTTATCTCTTCATGATTATTTAACATTTTGGATATGCTAGAAAAACATATCCAATGTGAAATATTAGAAGAGATTTATTTTATAGAAACCCTTCCAAAGAAACAACAAGAAAAAGCGAAAATTTTCGGCTCATATGAAAACTATTCTCTTATCTATGAGAAATTTTCTCATAGATACCCTTAAAAGCGCTTCCAAGCCTTAATTACTAAAATGAATTGATTAATTAATTTTGAAAGCGCTTCTTTTTTTGCGCAAAATTCTTACATTCGGGTATAAATTTTTTCATACCGTTAATTATAATTATCTCAGTACCAACTAGTTACCAATGATTAAGGCCACATTACAAGATATATCGGAGCGAACAGGCTTATCTGTTTCTACTGTATCAAGGATTTTAAGAGGGGAATCCAAAACCAGCTCCGAAAATGTTGAGCTAACTATCAGAACTGCTCAAGAGATTAACTACCCTATTAATACCCGTGTCTTAAATGGGAAGTATAATTATAAGGATAAACTCCAGGTTGCATTAATTACTTCTTTTTATCCTGACGAGTTCTACTCTACATTCTTTCATGGTTTTAATACTGCCGCTGAACGCCTGGATATCAATCTTTCCCTACATGTTTTTAATCCTGAAAAAAATTCCCTGCACGAATTCATTACTGAATTAAGCTTCAATTCAATTGATGCAGCAATCCTGTTTTTACCTACACTCCAGGAGCATGACTATGAAATTCTGTTAAAAGAAAGCCCCTCTGATTTTGTAATGTTATCCGTTGCACCTTTGTTTAATCCGGTTTTAGATACCATTACTTTTGATTCCTATCGAGGTGGCTTTATTGTGGCCAAACACTTTTATGAAAGGGGTTATCATAAAGTAGGTATCATTACCGGACCTGTTAACAAGAACGAATCTTTACTCCGCAAAAATGGGTTTCTTGACTATATCAATCAGAAGAGTGAAATGGAATTGATATGGAATTTTGAGGGAGACTATAGCCTCAGCGCAGGAAAATCAGCTTTCGAAACTTTTGATCGCCTGGATGAAAAACCAAGGGCAATTTTTTCCAGTAACGATTATATGTGCCTTGGCTTCCTGGAACAGGCAAGTAAGAAAGGGGTTCAAATACCAAGAGAAGTAGCAATCTCAGGATATGATGACTTACCTATCTGTAGTTTTGTTCATCCATCAATTACTTCAGTACATACCGACTACGAGATTTTAGCGCAAAAGGCGTTTAGTATTCTAAATGAGAAGTTTGAGACCTCAAGCTTACATAACGGAATTCTAAGTATAATTCCGGTGTCGTTATCTGTTAGGCACTCTTCTTAGTTTCCCCCGGAAACTTCTACATATCTGTCGTAATACGTTCTAGCCATAACTGTATCCCCTGCTAAAACGTGATACCTGGCATAGTTGTATAGCATCTCACTGGAAGAAGGATCCAGCTTTTCACTTTTCTCCAACCAGAATCCAGCTCTGTCCAAATCCTGGTTTAGCAGATATACTGCAGACAAAGTATTTATAAAATATGAATCCTTTCTTTCCTCTTTGTTTAAAATAAAGTGCAGTAATAATGCTGTATTACTATCTAATGATCTTTCTGTAACCGTTTCCGCAATTCCTTTCTTGAGAAGCTTGTCGTTAAAAATCTGCCATTGACCCAGTGAAATATAATGATCAGAAATCTGGGTCTTATCACCTCGATTGAAATAATAATTTACTGCATCGGTTAGCCCAAGATAAATGGGCCTTTTCATTCTCCAGGTTGATGCCGCAACAGAATCAACATAAGACCGCTTTAGATATCCATCAATAACCCTTTGAAAGTTAGCCTGCTCCTGGATCGGAGTAAGACCCTTTACGAATGGATATCCTGAGGTTAATCGTACAACTGGAGCATCTGAAAAAGTAGCTTCAAAATTATTCAATTTCGGCCTGGCTGATAAATTATTTGGTAAATAGTAATCGTTTAGTTGAACCTCTTTCATTCTATCAAAGAAGAGTTCACCTATTAATTGGTTTCCATCCCAGTCTGGATGAAGGTGATCAACAAAAAAACTATTGTCCGGAATACTGCTTAGTGAGCTATCAAAGGACACGCTATAAATATCTACCAGCTCTGCATCATATTTCATCGCCAGCTCTCTGATCACGTCATTTATTTCATCAGGGGCTCTAAATCTGATCTCGTCCAACTCTTTTGCTTTTTTGAATCCCTCAATTGCTGATTCTGTATCTCCACTAGTTAGTGCTTCTTTAGCTTCTTCAAATGAACTTAAAGCCTCTTCATCTTCACCCAATGGAGCCTGATCCTTTAAGTTTGAGGCTACTGTACCTATATAAACTGGTATGCCTTTCTCAGAAAAAATGTCCATAACATCTGAGATATTACTTCTGAACTGATCGATTCCGGCATTATAAACTTCTCCACCTAACGGAATATCGGACTCACTAACCACCCTTGCCATCAACGTTCTGTTTTCCGAGTTTTTATTTTCTCCGGCCAACATGTTTTCAAAAAGTTGGTATAGCCTTGAACCTTTTAGTCTTAGTGTCAATCTCTTGAGACCTACCTGTTTCCCTGCACCAAATTGGGTACTTCCTACTCCAAATGATCCGTAAAATTCATTGTGACCAGCATAAATTACAATTGCATCCGGCTCGTAATCTTTAACACGACGACTTAAATCCCAGATTACATAACTGTTTACAGCAGTCATACCAAGATTTATAACCTCGATATTTAGGCCCTGTGTTTCCATAAGCAGTTTCTGCTCCAGCCTGTTTGAAAAGCTACCGTTGAAATTAAAGGGAAAACCCTGGGTTGTAGAACCACCAAAAACAAATACTCTGAATGTATCATCTGTCTTCTCTTTTAAAAAGGGAGCGGGGGCGACCTGAGGAAGGAACCCTGGAAAATACCTTCCCGGGAAAGCCGGGTTTGTTGCCAGGAACTGTGGCTTCTCAGGCATTTCGATAAACAGGTCCTGTTTATCCTGATTGTAGTTGCCAATACGCAATCCAATCTCAACCAGTAATAAAAGCACGAAAGGAAAGAATATCGTAAACAGCCAAAAAAAGACTTTTTTACTTGAAGAGAGAGCCATTTCGAATAGTTTTTGAGATCATATTATGTTTAGAGTTTGATTGTACCCGAATTATTTACAAACGGCACAACTTCACCATTGGAATTCTTAAAAGCAAGATCAGGTATTAATCCCCTTTTTGCACTTACTCAATTTCGAGAATTGAGATCATAAAAAAAGCCCCTTCTATTCAAAAGGGGCTTTAATTTTTTATAAACTATGTATTACTGGTTACTCACCAATTACTGTAGTTTCTTCGTCGCTTCCACCAAGGGCTTCAAATACCTTAGCTACTTCAACGTCACCTTCTTCCATGTCTTGTTTTGAACCAACGATGATATCGTTGTAATCACGAAGACCGGTTCCAGCAGGTACTTTATGACCTACTACAACATTTTCCTTTAGACCACGCAAGAAGTCTTTCTTAGCCTCAATAGAAGCCTGAGTAAGAACCTTAGTCGTCTCCTGGAAAGAAGCAGCTGACAGCCAGCTTTCAGTGGAAAGCGCAGCACGAGTAATACCGAGAAGTATTGGTCTGGAGATAGCTGGTTCAGCTTCTCTAGTTTGTAACTCGTCTAACCCATCTTTGATTAGCTGATTGTTGATGTCACGAACTTCACGACGATCGAGGATCGTACCTTTTTTCAGTTCACTACCACCATTATCAGTGATTACAAATTTACCAATTAACTCGTCGTTTCTTAAGTTGATTTCAAAGCGATCTACTTTATCACCTTCAAGGAACATAGTGTCACCTGAATCCGTGATTTCAACTTTCTGCATCATGGTGCTTACGATAACTTCAATATGCTTATCGTTTATTTTTACACCCTGAAGACGATATACTTCCTGAATCTCATTTACGAGATAAGACTGTACAGCGTATGGCCCGAGGATATTAAGAATATCTTGTGCAGGTATTGTTCCATCAGATAATGGCTGCCCTGCTTTCACAAAGTCATTAGACTGAACAAGAATATGCTTGCTCAATGAAATCAGATATTTCTTCTCTTCAGTTCCGTCTTTTGAACGAACAAGAACTTCTTGAGAACCTCTCTTACGGCCACCCATTTCAACTATACCATCAATCTCAGATACCGCTGCAGGATCACTTGGTGAACGAGCTTCAAATAGCTCGGTAACACGTGGAAGACCCGCTGTAATATCTTTAGATTTAGAAGTAGCTCTAGGAATCTTTGCTATAACCTGACCTGAGAATACTTTCTCGCCATTTTCTACAACAATATGTGTATCAACTGGAAGAGTGCTTTCTCTAAGAATGTCACCAGAACCTTTAACCACAAGAGTTGGTACTAATACACGATCTTTTGAATCAATGATCACTTTTTCTCTGTGACCTGTTTGCGCATCAGTATCGTCGGTAAAGGTTACACTTTCAATTACATCTTTGTACTCAAGCGTACCATCAATTTCGGAGAAGATTAGTGCGTTATATGGATCCCACTTACAGAGCTGTGCTCCTTTCGGTACCATATCGCCTTCTTCAACCATCATTTCACAACCGTATGGAATATTGTAGCTGATAAGAACTTTGCCTTCATCATCTACAATTTTAAGCTCACCAGCACGGCTTAAAACAACGTTATGCTCTTCTTCACCATCATCGTAGTTAACAACACGAACGTTTTCAAACTCAACTTTACCATCAAATTTGGCTTTGTGTTGAGAATCTGCTTCCAGACGAGATGCTGTACCACCAACGTGGAATGTACGAAGAGTAAGCTGAGTACCAGGTTCACCGATAGATTGTGCCGCAATAACACCTACAGCCTCACCTTTCTCAACAACAGTACCGCGAGCTAAGTCACGTCCGTAACATTTCGCACATACACCGCGACCGGTTTCACAAGTTAGTACAGAACGAATTTCAACTTCTTCGATTGAAGTCTCCGCTACTTTTTTAGCAATGGTCTCATCGATCATTTGGTTTGCTTCGCAAATCAGATCATCAGTGATTGGATCATATACATCATGTAGTGAGAAACGCCCAATGATTCTATCTTCTAAACGCTCGATAATATCTTCATTATCCTTTAATGCTTGCATCTTGATACCACGTAAAGTACCGCAATCATCTTCAGTAATGATCACATCCTGGGAAACATCCACAAGACGACGAGTCAGGTAACCCGCATCGGCAGTTTTAAGTGCAGTATCGGCAAGACCTTTACGAGCACCGTGAGTAGAGATAAAGTATTCAAGAACCGAAAGACCTTCCTTGAATGAAGAAAGAATCGGGTTTTCAATAACCTCATTTCCTTGTTGCATGGAACTTTTTTGAGGCTTAGCCATCAAACCACGCATACCACCTAACTGGCGAATCTGCTCTTTCGAACCCCTTGCACCAGAATCGGCCATCATAAATACAGGGTTGAAACCGTCTCTATCTTCTGCTAGTGCAGTGAAAAGTGTTTCAGATACTCTGTTTGTGGTACTTGTCCACTTATCAATTCCCTGGTTGTAACGCTCATTATCAGTAATGAAACCCATTTCATAACGACCCTGGATATCAGTTACTTCATCCTTGGCTCCGTTAATCAGGTTTGCTTTTTCATCCGGAATAATGATGTCTTCAAGGCTAAATGAAAGGCCGCCTAAGGTTGCATTTTCGTATCCGATTTTCTTCATGTCATCCAGGAAGGCAGAACATTTCGCTGTTCCTGCTACTCCATGAATATCACCAATCAAAATACGCAGCTCTTTCTTGCCTAACGTTTTATTGATATATCCCATCTCAGGTGGAACTATTTTGTTAAATAGTACACGCCCAGTAGAGGTTTTAATTACTTCTGTTACCGGCTCAACATCGGCATTCAGTGTCTCAATTCTTACATTGATTTTTGAATGGATGTTTAGCTGACCTTGGTCAAACGCTATAATAACTTCATCAGTAGAAGCAAAGGTTTTTCCTTCTCCAACTTGCCCGTTTCTTGGCTTTGTGAGGTAATACAGACCCAAGATCATATCCTGAGAAGGTACTGCAATAGGGCCACCGCTCGCAGGGCTCATAATATTATGAGAGCCAAGCATAAGTACAGATGCTTCAAGAACAGCATCATGGCTTAACGGTAAGTGAACCGCCATCTGATCACCATCAAAATCGGCATTAAATGCAGTACACGCTAATGGATGTAATCGTATCGCCTTCTCTTCAATAAGAACGGGCTGGAATGCCTGGATGCCCAAACGGTGAAGCGTTGGAGCACGGTTAAGCATTACCGGGTGTCCATCAATTACATTTTCAAGAACTTCCCATACAACCTGGTCTCTGCGATCAACAACTTTCTTCGCACTTTTAACCGTTTTGACATATCCACGCTCAATCAATCTGCGGATAATAAATGGTTTGTAAAGCTCAACAGCCATTTCTTTAGGAAGACCGCACTCGTGCATTTTAAGCTCAGGGCCTACAACGATTACAGAACGGCCTGAGTAATCAACTCGTTTACCTAAAAGGTTTTGACGGAAACGACCGCTCTTTCCTTTTAGCATATCGCTAAGAGACTTCAGAGGACGGTTGTTGTTTCTTACTGCGTTTGATTTACGAGAGTTGTCGTAAAGTGAATCAACTGCTTCCTGAAGCATTCTCTTCTCATTTCTGAGGATTACATCAGGAGCCTTAATATCAATTAATCTCTTCAGTCTGTTATTTCTGATAATAACACGACGGTAAAGGTCATTTAAATCAGACGTTGCAAAACGCCCACCTTCTAATGGAACTAAAGGTCTTAGTTCTGGTGGAATTACAGGGATTACACGTTGAACCATCCATTCTGGCTGGTTTTCAGTATGTCTTGCTGCTGCACGGAATGATTCGATTACCTGGAGGCGCTTTAGCTTCTTTTTCTTACGCATTTGAGAAGTCTCATGCTTCACTTCATAGCGTAGTTGATATGCTAACTCGTCAAGATCAAGATCGGCAAGCATTGCTTCAAGAGCATCAGCACCTTCTTTAACAATGAATTTATCCTCATCGTCATCATCAAGATCATAATTATCTTCAGGTAGCTGGTCCAGGATATCATACTTCTCTTCTTCAGAGATCATGTCACCTTTTGCGTAACCTAAATCACGAGCTAAACCAGGATTGATGATTACGAAAGTCTCGTAATACACAATACGGTCTAGGTTCTTGGATGAAAGTCCAACGAGATAAGCAATTTTGTTTGGAAGGGATTTGAAATACCAAATATGTACTACAGGTACGGTAAGGGTAATGTGTCCCATTCGCTCACGGCGAACTGCTTTCCTGGTTACTTCAACACCGCAACGATCACAAATAATACCTTTGTAACGAATACGCTTGTACTTACCGCAATGGCATTCGTAATCTTTAACAGGTCCGAAGATCTTCTCACAGAAAAGACCGTCCATCTCTGGCTTAAAGGTTCTGTAGTTAATCGTTTCAGGTGTTAAAACTTCACCATGAGAACGTGATAATATAGTTTCAGCAGAAGCAAGGGATACTCCAATGCTTTTAAAGTCGTTCGTAACTGCTAATGTTTTAGTTATTGGCAAGGGTTTTCCTCCGATACGTTATTAACAGTGATTAATCTAAATGAATTTCAAGGCCGAGACCCATAAGCTCTCGTAGTAATACCTTAAATGATTCCGGTACGTCTCCATCAGGAAGGTTTTCACCTTTTACAATGGCTTCATAAACTTTGGAACGTCCTTTAACATCATCACTTTTTACAGTGAGCATTTCTTTCAGGATACTTGAAGCACCGTAAGCATACAGCGCCCAAACTTCCATCTCTCCAAGTCTTTGACCACCAAACTGAGCTTTACCACCCAACGGCTGTTGTGTAATAAGCGAGTATGGTCCAATAGAACGAGAGTGCATTTTGTCTTGAACAAGGTGATTCAACTTGATCATGTAGATATAACCGATGGTAGTTTTCTGAGCAAAAGGCTCACCGCTACGTCCGTCATACAAGTTAACTCTACCATCATCCGGCAAGCCAGCTTCTCTAAGTTTGGCTTTTACATCATCCATGCTTGCACCATCAAAGATTGGTGAAGCGAATGTTGTGCCAAGCTTTTTAGCTGCCCATCCAAGGATAGTTTCGTAAATCTGACCAAGGTTCATACGAGAAGGTACACCAAGTGGGTTTAGACAGATATCTACAGGAGTTCCATCTTCCATAAACGGCATATCTTCAACAGGTACAATTTTAGCAACCACACCTTTGTTACCGTGACGACCAGCCATCTTATCACCTACCTGAAGCTTACGCTTTTTGGCGATGTATACTTTAGCTTTCTGGATGATTCCCGGAGGAAGTTCATCACCAACCTGAATGGCAAATGTTCGTCGTTTTGCTTCACTATCAATAGATCTGCGAAGCTCACGATAGTTATGGAATAATAAGCGTACGTGTTTAACCAGTTCCTGATCAGTAGCCCAGTCAATATCTTCATTGATGTTTACTGGATCAATTTCTTCGAATACTGATTTCTTGTACTTCTCACCTTTTGGAATTAGCTCATAGTTACTATAGTCTAATACGCCAGGAGATGTTTTGTCTCTAAGAAGCGAGTACATCTTATCCGCCCATTGCTGATTTAGCTCTGCAATTTGCTGTGAATGACGTTCTTGCTCTTGCTCAACACGCTTTTTCTCTTCTTTTCTGGAAACTAACTCATCACGCTTTCTGCTAAACAGTTTTGTATGAATTACAGTACCAGATACGCCCGGTGGCGTTTTAAGAGATGCATCTTTAACATCACCAGCTTTATCACCAAAGATTGCGCGAAGTAATTTTTCTTCCGGAGTAGGATCTGTTTCTCCTTTTGGAGTAATTTTACCTACTAAGATATCACTAGGATTAACTTTAGCACCTACTCGAATCATACCTCTTTCGTTGAGGTTTCGAGTTGCTTCTTCACTTACGTTTGGAATTTCACGTGTAAGTTCTTCTTCTCCACGCTTCGTGTCACGAACTTGTTGTTCGAATTCGGTAATGTGGATGGAAGTATAAATATCTTCCTGAACAACGCGCTCACTAATAACAATCGCATCCTCAAAGTTATATCCACGCCAAGGCATGAAAGCAACTAGCAGGTTACGACCAAGAGCAAGCTCTCCACCATCAGTAGAACAACCATCAACGATAGCCTGGTTCTTCTTCACTTTGTCACCAACCTTTACGATTGGGCGCTGGTTAGTAGCTGTATCCTGGTTCGTTCTTGTGAACTTCTCAAGTTTGTAAGATTTAACTCCACCATCGAAATAGCAGTTTTGCTCTAACTCAGTTCGGTCGTATTTAACACGAACTTCAGTTGCACTTACATATACTACTTCACCATTGGCTTCAGCAGTAACAATTGCACGTGAGTCACGAGCTGCACGATGCTCAAGACCAGTTCCTACAACAGGCGCTTCAGGGCGAAGTAGTGGAACGGCTTGACGCTGCATGTTAGATCCCATAAGGGCTCTGTTCGCATCATCATGCTCAATAAATGGAATTAATGCTGCTGCAAGAGATGTAATCTGGTTTGTAGCAACGTCCATATACTCGATTTCATCCGTCTTAGCCTGAGAGTAGTTACCCTCGCGCATACGTGAGAAAACAGTTTCGTTTTTGAATACTCCTTTTTCATCAAGCTCTGCATTAGCCTGAGCAATTACCGTCTCATCTTCTTGTTCAGCGGCTAAGTATTCTACGTTCTTGGTTACTTTTCCGTTTTGAACTTTTCGGTAAGGAGTTTCAATAAATCCAAAGTCATTCACTTTTGCATGAATACAAAGAGATGAGATCAAACCAATGTTTGGACCTTCAGGGGTCTCAATCGGGCAAAGGCGACCGTAATGTGTATAGTGAACATCACGAACCTCAAAACCAGCACGCTCACGAGTTAGACCACCTGGCCCAAGAGCAGACATACGACGCTTGTGCGTTAGTTCTGCAAGTGGATTCGTCTGATCCATAAACTGAGAAAGCTGATTTGTACCAAAGAATGTGTTGATAACACTAGAAATGGTACGCGCATTTACAAGATCTTGTGGTGTAAGCTGCTCAGCATCACGAGAGTTCATTCTCTCTTTAATTGTTCTTGCCATACGAGCGAGACCAATTGCAAATTGCTGACCTAATTGCTCACCAACCGTTCTAATACGTCTATTGCTCAAATGATCAATATCATCCACATTAGACTTCAGGTTTTTGAGGCGAATTACTTCTTTAATGATCGCTACAATATCTTCTTTTGTGAGGTACTGAACATCAGTATCGTCTAAACGGAGTCGTTTATTAAGACGGTACCTACCAACTTCACCTAGATCATACTTCTTGTCGCTAAAGAATAATCTTTCAAGAATAGCACGAGAAGTCTCTGGATCAGGCATTTCACCAGATCTGATTTGCTGGTAAACTTCCCCAAGAGCTGAATGCTCATCCCAGGTAGGATCTTTTCGAAGTGTGTTCATTACTACAGAACGTTCTGATTCTTCTGCACTAATTTTCTGAACAAGTATCTTCTTGGCTTCCGCTTCTTTAAACATACCGTAGTCGTCTTCAGTCAACTCATGGTCGCGCTCAAATACAATCTTACGGTTTAATGCTTCAGAAACTTCACCAGTTTCTTCGTCAACTACTTCTTCCATTTCTTCAACAATAATATTCTCAGCAAGGCGGCGCCCAACTAATTTTTTGTTGAAGTCTGGTTTAGAACCAAATTTAATTTCTTCAGAAAGCTCAAAAAGAGTTAGAAGCTCTAGATCAGTAGAAAATCCAAGAGCACGCAGTAGAGTGGTAGCAGGGATCTTTTTCTTTCTGTCGATATAAGCCCATAATACGTCTCGGATATCAGTTGTAAATTCAATCCATGATCCTTTAAAAGGAATTACTCGGGCTGAATATAACTGAGTGCCGTTCGGGTGAACTGACTGACCGAAGAATACGCCTGGAGATCGGTGTAACTGACTTACGATAACACGCTCAGCTCCATTTATGATAAAAGTACCACGGTTGGTCATCCAGGGTAAGTCACCCAGAAAAACTTCCTGCTCAATTGTTTCACTTGCTTCATCACTATCATCAACAGATGAAAGTCTTAATTTAGCTTTTAATGGAACAGAATAGGTAAGCCCGCGATCCTGACATTCTTTGATTGTATAACGAGGCACATCCACGTTGTAGTAAAGAAACTCAAGTATATGTGTTTCGCGAGTATCCTGTATTGGGAAGTTCTCGTCGAATATACGTTGTAAACCCTGGCTTGCACGTCCATTCGGTGCAATATCAAGTTGAACGAATTTCTCGAATGATTCTAACTGAATATCCAGAAAGTCCGGGTATTCTAATATTTGTTGGGTGCGCCCAAAAGATTGGCGTTCCGTATTTGGAATAAAATGCATCTTCTTGCTCAAAAGGACCTCTCCTCTTAGATTGAAGGGTAATTGTACAGTACAAGCCCTAGTTAACGTAGGGCTAAATTATATAGACGCCGATAGCCAATACCGTTTTCACGATATTGGCTACTAGCGAAATGTAAACAAAGTGCTTATTTGAGCTCTACAGTAGCTCCAGCTTCTTCAAGCTTGCCTTTGATCTCTTCAGCTTCAGCTTTAGCAGCAGCTTCCTTAACAGTGTTAGGAGCGCCATCTACTAGTTCTTTTGCTTCTTTAAGACCAAGACCTGTAATACCGCGTACTTCTTTAATTACAGCGATTTTCTTAGCTCCAGCAGAAGTAAGAACTACATCAAATTCTGTTTGCTCTTCTGCAGAACCAGCGTCTCCACCAGCAGCAGGGCCAGCAACAGCAACAGCTGCAGCAGCAGGTTTGATGTTGTAATCTTCTTCTAATACTTGAGCAAGCTCATTAGCTTCTTTGATAGTTAGGTTGACAAGCTCTTCAGCCAGTTTTTTAACGTCAGCCATTTTTATCTCCAGTTGTTTTTTTAAGTAAAATTCTTAGTTAATAAGGGTTAGTTTTCGCCATTTTCGGCGATGGTGTTTATAGCACCAACAAGGTTAGATCCTTGCGAAGTAAGCGCGCTAACAACATTTGCTGCGGGCGACATAAGCAAGCCAAGGATATCTGCAATGACATCATTTTTTGATTTCATTGAGGCAAGCGCTTCAAGCTTGTCTCCACCATAAAACTCACCGTCTACGAGAGCGGCTTTGAATTCTGGCTTATCATTATTTTCCTTGATAAAATCTTTTAAAACCTTTGCAGGTGCAGATAATTCTTCTTCAACGAAAGCAAAAGCATTCTGATCAACAAGCGATGGGATGATGGCATCGTATCCGCCAACTTCTTCCATTGCAAGTTTCATCAACTTGTTCTTGTATACTTTAAAGAAAACATTACCCTTACGGAATGCACCTCGCAGTTCATTAGCGTTATCAACAGACATACCTGTGTACTTTGTAACATACAAAGCATTTGATTTCTTCAGGTTTTCCGTGATTTCATCTAAAACTGCTCGCTTTTCTGCAGTAGGCATAATTCAATTCCTCCTAATTAAGGGATGTAACTGCGGTTCTGCTTATTGGGATACTTGGCCCCATAGTGCTGCTCATATATACGCTTTTAACGTAAATACCTTTTGCAGAAGATGGCTTTAATCGCATAACAGTTTGAAGAAATGCTTCAGCATTATCCTTCAGGTCGCTTACGTTAAAACTAACTTTACCAACAGATGTGTGTAGAATTCCGGCTTTATCAACACGGAAATCAATTTGTCCAGCTTTTACTTGCTTTACAGCAGCTGCAACATCCATTGTTACTGTTCCACTTTTAGGGTTAGGCATTAAACCACGTGGACCAAGAAATCGTCCAAGTTTACCAAGTTTGCCCATTACATCCGGCGTAGCGATAATCACATCGATTTCCGCCCAGCCTTCTTCAATTTTTGATATGTAATCATCCAGACCTACGTGATCTGCACCTGCTTCAGTTGCTTCAGCTTGTTTCGACTCATTTACGAGTGCTAAAACACGAACTTCTTTACCAGTTCCATGAGGTAAACTCACAGTTCCACGTACCATTTGATCTGCATGTCTTGGGTCAACACCTAAACGGATGTCGATATCCACTGACGAGTCAAATGAAGTGCTCGATGTTTTTTTAACAAGATCGCAAGCTTCATCCAAAGAATATTCTTTCTCCGGATTTACAAGTGCCACGGCCTGTTGATATTTTTTTCCTCTTTTTGCCATGATTACAATTCCTTTACCTGTCGCGATTTACTCTAAGACCCATACTACGAGCCGTACCTGCAATCATTTCTGCCGCTGCTTCAAGATCGAAAGCATTTAAGTCTTCCATCTTTTGCTCGGCTATGTCTTTGCATTGGCTCCAGGTTACCGTACCAACTTTAATTCGGTTTGGTTCGCCTGAACCGGATTTCAGCTTCGCTGCTTGTTTGAGAAGAACTGGCGCAGGTGGAGTCTTTGTTTTGAATGTAAAAGACTTATCTGCGTATACAGTAATCTCAACAGGAATAACTGTTCCGGCTTTGTCCTGAGTCTTAGCATTAAATGCTTTGCAAAACTCCATAATATTGATACCCGCTTGACCGAGAGCCGGTCCAACAGGTGGGGCAGGGGTTGCCTGTCCGCCAACGATCTGGAGTTTCAGGATTCTTTCAACTTTTTTAGCCATGGATTTTCAGGATCCTATTGTTTTATAACTTCTGTTATTTGCGTAATAGCTAGTGTGCATCAACTAGGTTCTTTAGGTTGCGGATTCAACTTGATTTATATCCACTTCTACAGGAGTACGTCTACCAAATATGCTCACCAAAACACGGAGCTTCAATTTATCAGTATTCACTTCTTGCACAGTACCATCAAAATCTTTGAATGGTCCGGATATAACTTTTACCAAGTCGCCTTCGCTGTACGGTATTTCAACATTCCGCACTTCATCTCCAATCTCCTGCACTCGCCCTATGATGCGTTGAACTTCGTGCTTCTTGAGTGGAGTTGGCACCGTCTGAGTTTTCCCTACCTTCAGGAATCCTAAACAGGATGGTGCACTTTGTATGAGGTTATTTACCTCTTCATCATAATGAGTATTCAAAAGAATGTATCCAGGGAAGAAATTCTTTTCTCGGGTACGCTTTTTACCCGCACGAATCTCGACCACAGTTTCCGTAGGAACAAGAACGTCTTTAATCTTGTCTCCTAATCCCTGTTCTTCGATTTCGCGATCCAGAAATTCTTTTACCTTTTTTTCATGACTGGAAAAGCAGCGTACTACGTACCAACCATGTTCTAGTTCTTTACTCATTACTTATAAATAGCTTCTAAGACCGTACTGTAAACCTGATCGACTCCGAAAATGAAAACGGACAAAATAATCGAGAATACAACAACAATGATAGTGTTATCAACTAACTCTTTCTGAGTAGGCCAAGACACCTTCTTGAATTCGTTACCAACACTGTCAAAAAAATTTATAATCTTTTCCATAGTCTTTATTTGTTCTGCACGGGCGGAGAGACTCGAACTCCCGACACCTGGTTTTGGAGACCAGTGCTCTACCAGCTGAGCTACGCCCGTAAATACACACAAGAGTAGGCAGCATTACTACCTACTCTGGATTGTGTAAATCAATATGTTACTTACTTAGATTAATCTAAGATTTTAGTTACCACACCAGCTCCTACTGTACGTCCACCCTCGCGGATCGCAAAGCGTAGCCCTTCTTCCATGGCTACTGGCTGTATTAATGTCACATTCAACTTCTCGTTGTCGCCTGGCTTTACCATCTCCACTCCTGACTGTATCTCAAATGAACCCGTTACATCAGT
>JAVKDP010000018.1:0-6699 GCA_040222185.1 Balneolaceae bacterium
CCAGATCTTCTGAAACTAAAATATGCTTGTCATAGGTGTTGCATTCTGCCTGGATACGTGCAGTTGTATTTATAACATCTCCGTGATAAGCGATTTCCTTTTTAACAACACCCACTTCTGTTACTACCAGGTCTCCACCGTGTAAGCCCGCTTTAAACTGAGGAAGCAAACCGTATTCTTCCTCATAGAAATCCTTTCGTTCATATAATTTTCGTTGAAAAGCGAAATAGCAATCAATGCACCCGTTTTCTTTGACTCCCTTTTCATAGTCCCAACAGATAACAGCTTCATCTCCAACATACTGGTAAATCTCTCCGTCATAATCCTGCACTACTTCATTTAAATCATAAAAGCATTGCTGGATCAAGGAACTATATTTTAAATACCCCATTTGCTCCGCAAAGGTTGTGGAAGACTTCAAATCCAGGAACATAAATATCTTTTTCTCAACTCTAGGGCTACTATATTTTCCTAAGAGCATATCTATTAAAACTCCACGCCCGAACTTTTCATTTACTATCCGGAAGAACGAATACAAAGAGCTACATACTAAAAAGTAGATGATGAAAGACCATACTGCGCCCTTGGTAAATAATTCTAATCTCGTAAACTCTATTGGAATGGCTAAAAGGGTATTCAAAACGTTGATAGATGCCGAGATCATAATATTGACCAGGAAGAAATAAGCAATGGTTTTAAAAAGAACCCTGGTACCCAATGGCTTTCTTTTCATAAACTGTTTATCAAAAAGAATCTCAATCATACCATAAAGAGTCCCTGTGAGTGTACCTACTATCAAAGATAGTTTTACATTTTCAAGGAATGTGATCTTATTGATTACAATTACACCCGGCTCATCATCTATTCCCATATTCCGGAATATGCCGTAAAGGATAAATGCACCACACCAGAATAGAATACTCTTAAAAATCAGTACCAGCTTTGCTCTAACCTTGTTATTCATTTTGTGACCTCATAGTTAAACCTAAAGATAAACGAATTCAGCAATTGATTCATGAACTCTTATTTTAAGACACCTAACTAACCAAATTATGACAGCAGAACTTTCTACTACATCTCAAAAGTTTCAGGATCCTGAGACTCGACGAAAAATATTCACAGGCTTCTTCATTACAGTAATAATCGCAGCAATTTACCTCTCCCTTTCGGGCAGTTTTGTTGAGCAAAACGGGCATTTCGGACTTTGGTCTATTACCCCTCCTCTTTTAGCTATATTCCTGGCTTTTTATACAGGAGAAGTTGTGAGTTCCCTTTTCCTGGGGATTTGCCTTGGTGGAGTTGTATCAGGTAAAATCAATATAGTCCAGGAATTTCTTATCCCATCCATCGGAACAGAGAGTTTTGCACTTATTCTCCTTGTTTATTTATGGGCACTAGGTGGACTCATTGGAATCTGGACGCGAACAGGCGGAGCCGAAAAGTTTGCAGTTTGGGCAAGCGGAAAAATGGTTAAGGGGCCGATTTCAGCTAAAATCTTTACCTGGTTTATGGGATTGGTTTTTCACCAGGGAGGCACCATCAGTACGGTATTAACTGGCGCTACGGTTCGTCCCGTTGCCGATCAACATAAGATATCTCATGAAGAACTTTCTTTTCTGGTTGATTCAACAGCATCACCGGCAGCAACAATCATCCCCTTTAATGCCTGGCCTTTTTATGTGAGCGGTTTGATTATTGGGACACTGCCGCTTTTTGCCACCACCCAGGAAAGCGTGGGCTTTTTCTTTTCAGCCCTTCCGTTCAACTTCTATGCGATTTTTTCTATTCTGATTACCTTTCTTTTTGCCTGGGGCAAACTTCCCTGGATTCCAGGAAAGAAAATGAGAGAAGCCATTCGTCGCTCCCGAGAAGAAGGAAAACTGGATAGAGATGGTGCAAACCCCATGACTGCCGAAGAACTCACAGATGTTAAAGTTCCCGAAAACTATACACCCGGCTTAATCGATTTCTTTGGACCAATCGGAACTCTGCTTGGTGTTTCTATTATCCCATACGTAATTACCTTTTTTATACTAGACCGCGGCAACGAATCATTATTACTAATTCCGGAAGCTTTCGTATTAGCAGTGTTAGCTGGTTTTGGGATCGCTTTAGCCAAAGGGATGAAACTTAAAGATGCCATCGAAGGATTTGTTGATGGGTGTAAAGGAGTAACAATCGGTGCTATTATTCTGGCTTTTGCAGTTTCTCTAAAAGAAGTAGCCGATGCCGTTGGAACAGCAGCCTATGTTGTGGAAATGATTGGCGATTTAATTCTCCCTTTCTTGCTTCCGGGTATTCTTATGGCACTCTGCATGATCATTGCTTTTTCAACCGGAACTTCATGGGGAACCTATGCTGTAGTGTTTCCAGTGGCAATTCCATTAGCCTGGGCAGTAGTTCCTGATCCTTTTTTCTTAACCTTATGTTTTTCAGCAGTGATTGGAGGCTCTGTTTTTGGTGATCAATGCTCACCTATTTCAGATACTACGATACTTTCTTCGTTGGCTACCGGCTGTGACCTTATGGATCATGTTAAAACCCAGTTTCCAATAGCTTTAGTCTCAGGTGGGCTAGCGGTAGTGGCTTATGCAATTCTGGTAATCATCTTTGTGTAAGCTTCTTAAAAAGTTGAACTCTCAGAACCCTTTTTCTACTTTTTGACTATGAAAATAAATTCGAAGCTACCTAATGTTGGCACTAACATTTTCTCTGTGATGGCGAAAATGTCCAACGATCATAATGCTATAAATCTTTCCCAGGGATTTCCTGATTTCCCGGTTTCTCAAGAGCTGATTGATGGGATTTATCATTACATGAATATTGGAAGAAACCAGTATCCACCAATGACAGGTGTTCCAGAGTTGCGTAAAAACATCGCAAAAAAAATCCATACTACTTACAATTGGAATGTTGATATGGATGAAGAAATCACGGTTACCGCAGGAGCTATTGAGGGAATTAATTCTACCATAACTGCTTTTGTAAACTCTGGTGATGAAGTCATTATCATTGATCCGGCGTATGATGCTTATGCTCCTATAATTGAACTAAATGGAGCTCAACCCATTTCGGTACCATTAAAAAATGATGACTTCTCAATCGATTGGAACCGGGTAAAGAATTCTATTTCTGATAGAACCAGAATGCTAATTATAAACTCCCCTCATAATCCAACAGGTTCAATTATTTCAAGGTCTGATCTTGAGATACTAACTGAACTTACACGGAATACTGACATCCTTGTACTTTCAGATGAAGTATATGAGCACATTATTTTTGATGGTGAGATTCACCAATCAGTGCTTTGGATTGATGAGCTAAGGCAACGCTCTATTGCTGTGTATTCTTTCGGAAAAACCTTCCACGCTACGGGCTGGCGGGTTGGCTATGTAATTGCTCCGGCTTTCCTGACCAAGGAGATCAGGAAAGTTCATCAATACATGGCTTTTGTGGCACATACTCCAACCCAACTTGCAATAGCAGATTATCTCGAAAACCCGGTACACTATGAGTCAGTTTGTAATCTCTATCAACCAAAACGAGACCTTTTTCTAAAGCTGATGAAGGATTCCCGTTTTGAGCCTGCTGAATGTAGTGGCACCTACTTTCAGTTAATGTCTTATAAAAATATCAGTGATCGGCCTGATACTGAAATGGCTGAGTGGATTACTAAAGAACATGGGGTTGCTTCTATACCCATTTCCGTGTTCTATAAAGATCGCCAGGATAATAAAATGCTCCGGTTCTGTTTCGCAAAAGGAGAAGAAACACTTCAAAAAGCCGCAGAAATTCTATGCAAAATCTAAGATTCGCATTAATACAGTCTGATATTCATTGGCATGATGTAACTGCTAACCTTGCTATGTTTGAAGACAAGATTTCGTCTATTGAGGAAACCATTGATATTATAGTTTTGCCCGAGATGTTCAATACCGGGTTTACGATGGATACAAGCTTTGCAGAAGCCATGGATGGCAGGACCTTCGATTGGTTAAAAAAGATGGCTGCAAAAAGTGATTCTGCAGTGACAGGTTCATATATAGTGAAAGATGATACTGGAACCTACAACAGAATGGTTTGGATGAGGCCTGATGGTGAATATTCTACTTATGATAAACGACACCTTTTCCGAATGGCTGATGAACATGATCATTTTGATTTTGGCAAAACCAGAACGGTTGTAGAATGGAAAGGATGGAAAATTTTAGTCCAGGTGTGTTATGATCTGCGTTTTCCAGTCTGGTCCCGAAACCGAAACCTGGAATATGATCTTCTGCTATATGTTGCTAATTGGCCGGCTGCGAGAGTTAGCGCATGGGATGCACTTTTAAAAGCCCGGGCTATTGAAAACCTATCCTATTCCATAGGCTTAAATAGAGTTGGAACTGATGGTAAAGATATTGCCTATAACGGACATTCTGTCTCTTACAACCCAAAGGGAGAGCAACTTGTTTTTTCTGACTCAGAAGAAATACTATATGTTGGCCTTAATTCCGAAGAGCTGAAGTCTTATCGGACTAAATTCCCTGCGCATCTGGATGCGGATGACTTTCATCTTTGAGATGAATTATTTGATGTTATAGAAAAAACCAAACAAAAGAATCCGTATCTAGTTGGTTTCGCCTTATATTGGTGACTACTCAAGTTTCTATTTCATCTATAATATGACTTACTTATCCACCGAAAATCTTTCTAAGCAGTACGGGTTAAAGCCTCTTTTTGCTGACCTCACCTTTGGTATCAAAAAAGGAGATAAAACAGCACTTATTGCCCAAAATGGAACAGGTAAGTCTACTTTGTTGAAAATTCTGGCTGGTAAAGAAGCTCCTAATTCAGGAGAAGTAATGGTGAAGAACGGACTTCGAATTGGTTTGCTGGAACAAGAACCAGATTTGGATGACTCGATGACCATCAATGAGTTTATCACACATGGTGATAACGAAATGGTCAAGATTGTACGAACATATGAAAAAGCGGTAGACGCACAGGCTGAAAATTACAATGATGATACTCAAAAAGCTTTTGATAAAGCGCTCGCTGCTATGGATGCTGCCAATGCATGGGATTATGAACAACGCCTGCAACAAATTCTGGGACATCTAAGCATTCATGATTTGGATCAATCTATTTCTTCACTTTCTGGTGGACAAAGAAAGCGTGTGGCTTTGGCTTTTGTTTTACTTGATGAACCTGATCTTTTAATACTTGATGAGCCTACCAACCACCTGGATGTTGAAATGATTGAGTGGCTGGAAGCTTATCTCACCAAAAGTAACATGACATTGCTCATGGTAACTCACGACAGGTATTTCCTGGATCGTGTTTGTAATCACATCCTGGAGATCGAAGACAGTAAGCTCTATCATCACAAAGGCAATTATGGATATTTTCTTCAAAAGAAAGCAGAACGTGAGGAAGTGTACGCGATAGAAGTAGCCAAAGCAGGTAAGCTCATGAAAAAAGAGCAAGAATGGATGCGTCGTCAACCTAAAGCCCGAACAACGAAGTCTAAATCCAGGATAGATGCATTCTATGAAACAGAGAAGAAGGCTAAATCAGGAAAAATTAAACAAGAGATTAAGCTGGAAGTAGGTACTTCCCGAATTGGTGGGCAAGTACTTGAACTCAAGAAGGTAAATAAGAGCTTCGATGATCTCGTAATTATGAAAGACTTCGATTATTCCTTTAATAAAGGAGAACGAATTGGGATTATCGGTAAAAACGGAGTTGGCAAGAGTACATTCTTAAAGGTTATTACGAATGAAGAACCTGCAGATTCAGGTGAAGTGTTATCCGGGCAAACCATTGTTTATGGCCATTACCGTCAATCCGGAATTAAGATTAAAGAAAATGAAAGGGTTATAGATGTAATCAAAGAAGTGGCCGAAGTAATTGTACTTGCAAACGGAGATACTATTTCAGCTTCCCAGTTCCTGGAGCATTTTATGTTCGACTCCAAAATGCAGTATACCCCGGTTTCAAAGCTCAGTGGTGGTGAGAAGCGCCGGCTTGGACTGATGATGGTTCTGATAAAAAATCCGAATTTCCTGATTCTTGATGAGCCTACCAACGATCTTGATTTAATCACATTAGGAAAACTGGAAGACTTCCTTACTGAGTTTGGAGGCTGTTTAATTATCGTTTCTCACGACAGGTACTTTATGGATAACCTGGTGGATCATTTTTTTGTTTTTGAAGGAAACGGAGTTATTAAAGACTTTAATGGAACGTACCAGGAATACAGAAATCAAAGTACTGTTGCCTCTACCGAACCAAAGAAGCAGTCTGAGAAAAAAGCAATAACCGAAAAAACATCTCAAAAAGAAGGTCCTGCTCCCACAGAAAAGAAACTCACCTATAATGAGAAGAAAGAGTATCAAAAATTAGAAAAAGAGATCGAGCAGCTTGAAGAGCAGAAATCAATATTGGAAACTGAAATGAGTTCAGGTGACCTAGAATATGAAGCAATTGAAGAAAAATCGAAAGCCTACGCAGAGCTCAAAGAACTAATAGAAGAGAAAGAATTACGCTGGCTGGAATTAGCAGATAGAGCGTAAGAACGTTGAACAGAGAGTGAAGAACACGGAACATTGAATGTTCAGCATTCAATGTTCCGTGTTCTTCACTCAACTCTTTCTCTTCCCAGTAATACCAAAAAGTGTCCGTGCACCCCAGATAATTTTAGGGGTCTCATTC
>JAVKDP010000019.1:0-35259 GCA_040222185.1 Balneolaceae bacterium
GTTCAGATTTTCGTAGCCTCACTTGCCGTATAAACACACTAACTGATAAACCTGTTTCCTGTTTAACCCTTCTAAGCAGATTCGACCTGCTCATATTTACTAAACCAGCCAGTTCAGTAACCCCAAACTTTTCATCCTCAATATTCTCTTCAACAATCGTAATGATCTTGCTGATAAAAGGGCCCGGAGTTGTAAAAAAGTCTGACATATTGATTACAAAAAATGAAATAGAATAATCGTCAATTTAAAACCTACCTACAATGTCTTATTTGAGCTTTTTGCATCATAGTTTATAGTCTCTAATCATAGTTTCTACTCATAGCGCATAGTTACTAAAAGTTAAGGCATAGCTCTTTAGTCTGGTTTTAAGGCACTATTTAACTTTGTCTCAACAAAATTAATTATTCACTTAAAACACAAGACAATGAAACAATTCAACAGAATATTTACCAAAACCCGGTTTACACTTATTCTTACTTTTATTCTTTTTGGGTTAATTTCCTGCACTAACTCTAAAGAAGAAAATAAAGCTGAAGTTAAAGTACCTTCTGTCACTATCCAGGAAGCTGCTTTCTTTGGAAACACTGAAGCAATCGAATCGCACATTGCCTATAAAAGCGATTTAAACGAAAAGGATGCTTATGGCTCTACCCCTTTACATATCGCCATAATGTTTGGTAGAATCGAAGCTGCTAAATTGCTGATAGAAGCCGGAGCGGATCTTAGTGCTCAAAGCGCTGATGGCTCATCTCCTCTTCATGCAGCTTCTTTCTTTTGTCACACTGAGGTTGTTCAGGCATTGCTTGAAAAAGAAATAGATATTACAGCCAAGAACCTCTACGGTTTTACCGCTCTCGAAACTTTGTCTACTCCTTATGAAGATGTTAAAGGAATCTATGAGCAGTTTGGAAAAGACCTTGGGCCGCTTGGTTTAAAGCTCGACTATGAAAGAATAGAAGAAACACGCCCTGTCATTGCAAAAATGATCGAAGAGAGTTCTAATTAAATTATAAGACTATGACTTTAACCGATAGAAGATTTGATATCGATTGGCTGCGGGTTATTGCAATAGGATTATTACTAATCTATCATATAACTATTGGCTTTCAACCCTGGGGTGTATTTATTGGATTTATTCAGAATAACGAACCATTAGAGTGGATATGGCTGCCTATGTCGATGCTCAATGTTTGGCGAATCCCACTTCTTTTCTTTGTGTCTGGCATGGGTGTATTCTTTGCTATCCGAAGACGAGACTGGAAACAGCTACTTATTGAACGATCTAAAAGGATTCTATTACCATTCATTTTTGGTATTCTGGCAATTGTTCCTCTCCATATGTTTTTATGGCAAGGGTATTACCAACAGGATCTGGATTATTCTGTTAACCCGGGACATTTATGGTTCCTTGGAAACATATTCGTTTATGTACTACTCTTTTCACCGGTTTTCTTTTATCTAAAAAGAAATCCTGATGGGAAGATCCAACAAACATTAAGCAAGTTGCTTAGTAACCCACTCGGTTTATTTGTTTTGATGATCCCTTTCGTTGCAGAAGCAGAACTGGTAAAACCCGAAGCCTTCGAATTATATGCTATGACATGGCATGGATTCTGGTTGGGGATGGTGGCCTTTGTAGCTGGCTTCTTATGCGTTTATAGTGGTTTGTCATTTTGGAAAAATGTAACCAAATGGAGATGGTTACTATTGGGATTAGCAGTACTGATATATAGTATCAGGCTAATTGAATTCGAGCTAAAAAGTCCGGACTATATGATGGCTATCGAATCAAATCTTTGGATTTTTACCGTTTTCGGATTTGGACATAAATACCTGAACCGACCAAGTGGTACACTGAAATATCTAAGTACAGCTGCTTATCCGATATACGTTCTCCATATGGTGTTTTTATACCTGGCCTCCGTACTATTCTTTGAATTGGAAATTGAGGTGCACCTCAAACTTATATTAGTCATAGCATTTACATTCGTAAGTACCTTTGCCTTTTATGAGCTTTTTATAAGGAGGTTCAAAATAGTTAAACCTTTGTTTGGTTTAAAGTAAATCTGTCATTAATACATTGTATTTAGTAGCGATTCGATGAAAACTCAAATCGCTATTTTATTTTATATAGGTATCTTAGCATTAAAATAAATGGCAGCATTGAACAAGAAATGACACTAGAAGATTTAGGATACAACGAAAGCTTAGAAGAGTACAGAGCAGGAGAAAGTCTGAATTCTTTTGAAGTTGGCAGAGTTATATCAGAGCACAAAGACAGATATACAATTAAGACTTCCGAAAGTGAGATAGACTCTGAGCTCATTGGCAGCTTACGGTTTGCCTCGGAAAGCAGGTACGATTTACCTGCTGTAGGGGATTGGGTTGCTTTCACAGAATATGATGAAGGAAAAGGCTTAATACATGCAATATATCCAAGAACTTCGATTATAGAACGGCAAGCCGTTGGGAAATCCGGTCAGGTTCAAATCATTGCAACAAATATTGATTACGGACTCATTGTACAAGCTGTTGACCGGGATTTCAATCTTAACCGGCTGGAACGATACCTGACTATCTGTAATGCTTCCAAGGTTGAGCCCCTGATAGTTCTTAGTAAGATTGACCTAATTGATACATCTACCCTGGAATCGATCATTGAAAAGGTTAATGAGCGAATTCAAAATGCTACTGTTATTACTGTTAGTAACCAGACCAAGGGGTATGAAGAGATAAAAGCATTCATTCACAATGGAAAAACCTATGCATTACTCGGTTCTTCAGGAGTAGGTAAATCAACCCTGTTAAATAACATTTCCGGAGAAGAGCAAATGAAAACAGGTGAGATCAGCTCTAGCGTAAACAAAGGAAAGCATGTTACCAGTCACAGGGAACTTATTGTTTTAAATAGCGGTGGGATCATTATTGATAACCCAGGGATGCGGGAAGTTGGAATAGCAGATACTTCAAGTGGATTGGAAACTACTTTTGAGTTCATCCTGGAATATGCTGATGATTGCCGCTATAAGGATTGTTCCCATACACACGAGCAGGGTTGTGCCATCCTGGAAGCCGTTGAAAATGGGGAAATAGATTCCAATGCATACTCCAACTACAGAAAAATGCTGAAAGAGAAGAGTCATTTCGAATCAAATGCTCTTGATCGCAAAAAGAAGGACAAAGAGCTTGGGAAGCTTATCAAAAGTGTGAAAAAGATTCGGAAAAATAATAAGTATTAGAGAACCTCGAACCTAAACCTTCGGTCATGGAAAAATCCTTACCCTGGAGAATAATTCATCTAAATAATTTTAAAGCTACTGCTTTCGAGGCAATTCTGTATCAGAAAGAGCTTTGTAAAAGTTTGGCTGTTGGCCTTGTGTTGCTAATCTCCATATTGATCGTAAAACCTTTTGGTATACGTTTTTCAGGAGATGATCTTTTCTTTCTATCTCTTATTCTTTTTTATTCAGTACTTACTTCAATTTTAATTTTCATAAATGAGAAGTTCCTTAAAAAGACATTTTTAAAACTATCCACCAGAAACCTTGAGTATCAACCGGGTGAAGCTTTTTGGAACGCATACCTAACCATTTCTATCCTTTTTGCTTGTATTCTTCTTTGCTCAACTCTGCTTCAGATCAATAGTCTATTCTTTTTTATAGGGCTAAAACTAGCTGTTTTTTTCTTATTCCCTACTCTCGTGGTCATTTCAATTTTTCTAAACAGGTCAAAGAGTAATATTGATCCTATTATTGATTTCAAATCTGAAAATAAAAATGAAAACTTTAGCCTGCCACTGAGTAGAGTTTATTTCATCAAATGTGAAGACAACTATGCTGCTATCTATTATTCAGTTCCTGATTCTGAATACCTGGAAAAGCGATTGGTACGAACTTCATTAAAAAACCTCTCAAAAAGAATAAAAACCAGGCTTATACTAAGATGCCATCGTTCTTTTATGGTAAATCTAAACCAGATTAGAAATATAAAGGGCCCTAAGAGAAATCTTAGGCTCAACTTCAGAAAGTCTGACCACGTTATCCCGGTTTCCAGAAAATACAGTGCCGATTTCGAATACCTGAAAAGAAAAACTCGGAACTAATCAGGTCTATTCATCCCAAAAGCTGACCAATCTTACCTAACGCTTTTATAATACTACCTGAGATTAATCTTGTTCGTTATTATCGATTTTATTAACCAAAAAAATCGATAATGGAAAAATCTGTCAAAGTTTTAAAATGGGCTTTAGTGATCATTCTTGCCCTATTATTTATAAGTTCCGGATACCCAAAAATTATTCCCGGAGAATCGATGATTGAACGCTTTTCAAATTGGGGATACTCAAAAGGTTTTGCGCAAATGATTGGCTTAATAGAGCTATTGGGAGGTGTTTTACTATTACTACCAAGGGTAAGTTTTTATGCTTCTCTTGTGCTTTCATTTATCATGTTAGGTGCGGTTTATACACATATTTCTACCGGAATTGGAAGTCCCTGGTTCGCCATAATTACAGCTTTATTACTTATGCTAACCGCCTACCTTTTGAAAAGAGATGATACAGTAACTCAAGGCGATACTTAATCGGTGTCACTCCATTATTGCTCTTAATTATTAGTATTCGATTTTTTTGTTCATTTTTGAACATGCCAACAGAAAAAGAAAACATGCTATCCGGGAAACCTTTCAAAGCTTTTGATAAGGAACTATCTAATGAAAGAGCATACGCCAGAGAACTCGTATTCGACTTTAACAACTTTCGCCCGGGAGAGTACGCTGCTAAGAATGAATTACTGAAAAAGCTTATCGGCTCAACTCCAAAATCATTCTATATTGAGCAACCATTCTATTGCGACTATGGCTACAACATCGAAATTGGAAACAAATTCTACGCTAACACAAACCTGACGATCCTTGATTGTGCAAAGGTTATCATAGGTAGTAATGTGTTTATTGGTCCAAACGTTGGGATTTATACCGTTTCTCATCCAATACATCATGAGCCCAGGAACCAATTCTTCGAACAAGCTAAACCCATAACTATTGGCAATAACGTCTGGATTGGAGGAAGCGTGGTTATAAATCCGGGAATCACGATCGGAAATAATTCTGTAATTGGTTCCGGAAGTGTAGTTACAAAAGATATTCCTTCAGGAGTAATAGCTGCGGGAAATCCCTGTAAAATCCTGAGAGAGGTTACAGAAGAAGATAAAGCAAGATTCTCCCGGTAATCTATCCGTTAACCTTCCGCCATTTTAAGTATGGTTTCCCACTCCTCTTTTCGAACCGGAGTTATAGACAACCTGCCAAGCCTGAATAATTCCATTGCCTCGAGCGATTTCTCAGCTTGTAATGCATCCCTGGTGACCGGGTTTTCGAATTTCTCTATGAATTTCACGTCTACATTAACCCAACGCGGCTCAGCTTCAGAACTCTTTGGATCGAAGTAATTAGACTCAGGATCGAACTGAAGAGCATCCGGGTAGGGTTCACTTGAAACCTCAGCTAAACCTACAATAGCAGGCGGCTTTTGATTTGAGTGATAGTAAAGTATGCCATCTCCAATCTTCATGTCATCTCTCATGGAGTTTCGGGCTGCATAATTTCTAACACCATCCCACGGAGTTTCTCCATCGTTCTGAAGATCGTCAATACTATATTTTTCAGGCTCAGATTTGCATAGCCAATATTTTCTTTCACTCATACTTTCTCAATTATTTTTTTGGTAAAGTTAATCCTTGTTTGAATCACTGTACTTTTTCAAATACCAGGAAATAGTCTCTTCCAACATGCCATCAAAATCTGTATTGGGTTCCCAGTTTAATTCTTTCTTGATTTTAGAAGCATCAATGGCATATCTGAAATCATGTCCCAATCTATCTGTAACAAAGGAAATCAGGTTTTTATAATCGCCACCAGGTCCTTTTCCTACCTTCTTGTTTAAAATATCACAGATTTTATGAACCAGTTCTAAATTCTTCCACTCATTGTTCCCACCTACATTGTAAGTCTCTCCTGCTTTACCTTGAAGAAAAGCTGTTTCTAATGCTGAGCAATGATCTTTAACAAAAAGCCAATCGCGTACATTCTCACCCTTGCCGTAAACAGGTATCGGGTTATGCTGAACTGCATTTCTTAACACAGTAGGAATAAGTTTTTCATCATGTTGATGAGGTCCGTAATTATTGGAGCAATTTGTGGTTACCAGGTTCATGCCATAGGTATGAAAGTAAGATCTTACAATCAGGTCACTCCCCGCCTTAGATGCAGAATAAGGTGAATTTGGTGCATAAGGAGTCGTTTCTTTAAATAACCCATCATCTTCCAGCTCTCCATACACTTCGTCAGTCGAAACATGCAAAAACCTGTTCTTTTTCCAGCTTTCTTCATCATCGCTCCAAAGCTGGCGACATTCTTCCAGGATATTAAACGTTCCTACAATATTCGACTGGATAAAAGGTTCTGGCCCGGTAATCGAATTATCAACATGTGATTCAGCTGCCAGATGGAAAACCCCTTCAGGTTTAAAGCTCTTAACGATATCCTGGACAGCTTCACGGTCAACCAGGTCAATCTTTTTAAAATGGTACCGCTCTGAATCTTTGATAGGTGCTAAAAACTGACGGTCAGAAGCATATGTCAGCTTATCGATATTAAAAATATGCCAATCAGGCTGGCTCTCAAACAGATGTAATATCAAGTTTGAGCCGATAAATCCAGCTCCTCCTGTTACAATGATTCTCATGGAAAAATGTCTTCTTCTTTAAGTGATGAAAATAGCGGAAGTCTTCGATCCTTCTCTGATAATATTGGGCGTGATACATCCCAGTTAATTCTAATTAACGGATCATCCCAGCGTATACCCCTTTCTGACGCTTTATCATAATACGAAGAACATTTGTATTGTACTATGGCTTCATTTGATAAGACAGAAAATCCATGAGCAAATCCTTCAGGTACAAATAGCTGTTTTCTATTTTTACCAGAGAGCTTAACAGCAACATAATTACCAAACGATTTAGAACTCTTGCGAACATCTACAGCTACATCAAGGATGGTACCTTTTACACATTGAACAAGTTTAGCCTGTGGAACTTCCTTCTGGTAATGTAATCCCCTGATAGCTCCTTCATAAGACCTGGAAATGTTATCCTGAACAAACTCGATATCAATACCATGTTCTTTAAATACAGACTCACGATATGATTCGTGAAAGAAGCCCCGCTCGTCTTCAAATACTACCGGCTCAATAATTTTTACATCGGGAATCCGAGTATCCGTAATTTTCATCTATCGATTTCGCTAATAAGTTCTCGTAAACTTTCTTTCCAACCTAAAATTTTAACAGATGGAATGGTACTAATTTTTTTAGTACTTAATTTTGAAAATGAAGGACGTTTGGCCTTTGTAGGAAAGCTGTCTGAACTGACCGGATTTACTATAATATCAATCTGTTTTAAAGCAAAAATTTCTTTCGCGAAATCGTACCAGCTGATTATCCCTTTGGAACCTAAATGGAATACCCCAAATTCACCAACTTCAAGTAACGCCTTAGTCTGGGCTACAACATCCTTTGTAAATGCCGGACATCCCAATTGGTCGTTTACAACACTTAGCTCTTCCCTTTCCTGAGCTAATCGCAGCATAGTTTTAACGAAGTTGTTTCCATGTAGCCCACAAAGCCACGATACACGCAATATCAGGTATTCACAGCCTGATTCTACAATCGCCATTTCTCCATTATATTTCGTTCGGCCGTAGGCATTTTGCGGAGATGCAGGAGCTTCCTCATCATATCCTTCGGGGTATTTATCCCGATCTGACTCCGAACCTGAAAAAACATAATCGGTTGAATAATGAACCAGTTTGATATTCTTGTCAGCGCAAATCCTTGCCAAAGTAGCAACAGCAATTGAGTTTATTTCTTCCGCCCTGCCCTCTTCATCCTCAGCCTGATCTACTTTTGTATAAGCCGCACAATTAATTATTACATCCGGACTGGTTTCTTCAGTTATCCGTTCTAGTTCTTCCCTTTTTGTTACATCAAGAGCTTTTGAATCAAATGCGTGAAAAACGATTCCGGAATTTGTACAGAAGTATTCCCACTCCTTGCCCATTTGCCCACCAGCGCCGGTGATCAAAACCTGCATTAGTCTCCCTGTAAGAGGTTATTTGCATGTTTGTAAGATTCCGGAGTTCCTGCATCAGTCCACCAGCCTTCCAGTACTGAGCTTCTCATCTCTCCTTTCTGGATGTAATAATTATTCACATCAGTAATCTCAAGCTCACCCCTGCCTGACGGTTTTAAAGTCTTAATACAATTGAACACCGTGGAGTCATAGAAATACATTCCTGTTACAGCATAATTTGATTTGGGGTGTTCAGGCTTTTCTTCAATGGAAACAACCTTGTCTCCATCCAGTTCTGCTACGCCATATCTCTTAGGATCATGAACTTCTTGTATAAGGATTTGAGCCCCTGTCCCATCAAAATTATCCATCGCTTTTTGCAGTGAATGCTCAAAAATATTATCTCCGAGTATAACAAGCACAGGTTCGTCTCCTGCAAAGTTTTCAGCCAAACCTAATGCCTGGGCTATTCCACCAGCTTCGTCTTGCACTTTATAAGTAAATCTGCACCCAAAATCTTTCCCCGATCCAAGTAAATTAACAACATCCCCCATATGATCTGTTCCAGTAACAATGAGTATCTCCTGGATTCCAATCTCTATAAGCTTCTCAATTGGATGGTATATCATTGGCTTGCTACCAACCGGGAGCAAATGTTTATTCGTTACTTTTGTTAATGGATATAAGCGAGAACCAGTTCCGCCTGCCAGAATAATTCCTTTCATCTACACTTCTTTAGTTTCAATGAATATACACCTTCCTTCAACTTTTAAGGAAAATTTTTATCTCGAAATATTTCAATATATGTAATCTTCAAAGATTCACCTCCTTAGTCGCATGAACGTTAGAATTGCCTAATAAAAGCCCTTGGCACAATGTTTCAGAGTTTTGGCACATCTATTAGCACTGCCCTATCTAATTTTGATTTAAGAAATAAAAAATTTAAGGGTTCTTGCTTTATAAAATTAATTATTTATATCGATTCGTTGTTTTACTTATAGTAGCTTTATTTACCAGTTCTGTTTCTTATGCACAATTAGATGGTTATTCGAGTAGAATAAAAGCTAAAGTTAATGCGTCGCAAGTAGTTGGAGATTCTGACCTAACAAACTTCCCTGTACTGGTTAGTTTAACTAATGTTGGTCTTAAAACAACTGGAAACGGTGGGCTCGTCTATAATGCAAATGGGTACGACATAAGTTTTACTTCCAATAATGCCACAACTCTATTAAGTCATCAATTGGAATCCTATGATGCCAGTACTGGTGCTATTGAATTTTGGGTGCGGTTTCCTACCTTATCAGCTACTACTGATACTGAGTTTTACATTTACTTTGGAAACTCGTCTATTAGTTCAGATCAATCCAGCACTAATGTATGGGATTCAAATTACAAGCTGGTTCTGCATTTGGATGAAACCGCGTCTGGTCCCACAAATTTTACCGACGCTTCAGGTGAGATTTCTTCTACCGATATAACTGATAATGCAACTACAGCTGCTACAGGTCAGATTGGTGGGGGGCGAGAGTTTGATGATCCCGGTACAAATGATGTAATATCCATCGCAGATAATGGAGTCTCTCCGTTGGATATTACAGGAAACATTACCATTTCCCTGTGGATAAATGGTGATGATATAACAACAGATTCCCCTGATTTGATTGCTAAAGGAGATTATACAAACGGGTATTCTTTGTGGGTATCAAGCGATGAGGAAATAACATTCTCGGTAAATGGAGATGATCTTGAAAGTGCTGATAATGCAGTAACGGATAACACCTGGTATTATATAGTAGCTACTCGGAATACTAATGGCGACCGTATTATTTATAGAAACGGAGTACAAGTCGCCAGCGACAATTCTACCCAGTCCTTCAGTGTCAACAATGAGAATGTAACATTATCGAGTTTTGGAAGTTGGGACTTTGAAGGGATTATGGATGAAGTGCGTATATCGAATATAGTACGGGATAGCGCCTGGATTGCTACTGAATACAACAATCAATCCTCTCCGGGAAGCTTTGTAGTCGAAATTAATGCAGAACCTATTCTGGGTTCTATCGAAAGTAGTTCTCTAATCTTTAACTCTGGTGATTCTCCGGCTAGTATAACTTCCAGTTTGGTGATCTCAGATGGTAATGACACAAATATTGAAAGCGCAACAGTTGCCATAACCTCCAAATTTGATGGTACTGAAGATGTGCTTGGATTTGTGAACCAAAACGGGATTACAGGCAGTTACTCATCAAGCACAGGTATCCTTTCACTATCAGGTTCTGCAACACTGGCGAACTACCAAGCTGCTTTACGTAGTGTTACCTATCAAAACACAGACCCTGCCCCAAATATAGCTATACGTACCATCAGTTTTACTGTAAACGACGGAGATGATGACAGCAACACAGAAACCAGGAATATCCAGGTGGTAAAATTAAATAGTGCTCCTACAGTATCCGGCATTGAGAGTTCGAACCTGCTCTATTTTGCCGGGGGTGGTGAAAAGACCATTACGAATACTATAGAAATAGCAGATCTGGATGATACCAATCTGGATAGTGCCTTTATAAAAATCTCCAGTGGGTATTTGACTGCTGAAGACACACTTCGATTTGTTAATCAATTGGGGATAACAGGAAGCTGGGACGATGTATCGGGTCAGCTTAAACTGGAAGGCAGTGCTTCTCTTGCTTCTTATCAGGCCGCTTTAAGATCCGTTACTTATGAAAATGGATCTGGCTCACCTACCATGACCAATCGCACCATTAGTTTTTCGGCACATGATGGGACAGAAGAAAGCTCTACAATTACACGAAATATCGAATACCCAACAGCAATCACCGAACTTGCATCATATAAGAGTATAGGGGTCTTTCATTATGATGCTCAAGATGCTGATGGCGATGGCGATGCCATAACTAATCAACCTTCTAATGGTACCTTATCAAGTTGGGGTGATAGATCGGATAATGTCTCAGCCAGTACTGAAGATATTTCTGCATCAGCGCCAAGTGGAGACGAACCAACATTCAACTCTTTTGCCTTAGGAGGGCGTGGTGCTATAGTGTTTGATGGAAACTCTGGAGATAATGGTGATCATTATGCTCTCGAGGATAATGCCCTTGTAAATGGGAGCTTCTTTGAGCAAAAATCTTTTGCTGCTGTACTTCGAACCAACGATGACTTATCAGGACTACAAATAATTTACGAACAAGGCGGTAGTTCAAACGGTTATCAAATTTCAATTAAAGATGGAACAGCATATGCCTATGCCTGGAGCACTAATAGTTCCTGGACGGATGGCGACAATGTATCAATAGACCTTGGCGCTGTCGAGACGAACACGACCTACATAATAATTGCCAATCACAACCAACCAACCTGGCAAGCAAATATTAATGGGGGGAGTATCATTACCAGCGGCCTCACAGCCGGTACCATGAATAGACACAGCGGGGATCCAAACATAGGCGAAGAAGATGGAACTAATGACCCAGCGACTTTTACAAGCAATCCAACTAATACAAACAATTTTACTGGTGAAATTGCCGAATTCGTTTCATGGAATGCGCCTTTATCAACTACCGATTTCACAAATATATACGCCTTCTTAAGTGAAAAATGGCTGAATACCCCACCTATACTTTCCGGTATCGAAGTTTCTGCATTAAGCTATGCAGAAGGTGACGGTGCAGCTGATATTACCTCAACCATTATCCTAACGGATGAAGATACTGGGGATGATGCAACAGAAATCGATAGTGCTAAAGTATATATTTCAAATGGATTTGTTAGCTCAGAAGACATATTGGCATACACAACTGCCCTTGGTATTTCAGGTTCTTATAACTCTTCGACCGGAGTATTGACCCTTACGGGATCAACTACAACTGCTAACTATCAGGCAGCGCTTAGAAACATAACCTATCGGAACACTGATATTACCAGCCCTACGGCTTCTACAAGGGAAATAAGTTTTATGGTATATGATTGGGACGATGCAAGCAATGTGGTAACCCGTAACATTTCCGTAATCAGCTCAAATAGCCCCCCTACCCTGGCTAACCTTGAGAACAGTACCCTGGCTTTTACCGAAGGTGATGGAGCTACCTCAATTAGTAGCGCCCTTACCCTTTCTGATAATGACAATACTACCCTTCAAGGGGCCACGGTCGCTTTCATAAATAACTATTTTTTGGGGGAAGATGAGTTAGACTATACCACTGCACTAGGTATCACCGGTTCGTTTAACAGTATGACCGGCATATTAAGCCTTAGTGGTACAAGTACTTTGGCAAATTACCAGACAGCGTTGAGAAATGTCACCTATGAAAATATCAGTACAGATCCCGTTACCGGAGTAGATCGTACCATAGAAATCCGGGTATTTGATGGTACCGACAATAGTGCAACAGGGTCAACTCGTGATATATCCGTATCCAGTGCTAATACTGTTCCAGCACTCTCTAACATTGAGATGGAAACCATTTTTTATCAGGCAAATCAATCATCCATTATTTCCAAAGCCATCACAATTACTGACCCTGATGACACAAATATTGACACGGTTAGCTTTCGGATTACATCCAACTATAATAGTTCCCAGGATACCCTGGAATTTCAATCCTTATTTGGGATAACCTCATCATGGGAAGATGGCTCAGGCACACTCACACTTTCAGGGCCTGCTTCGAAAGCTGATTTCCAATCGGCTATCAGAACTGTAAGCTACCGCAGCACAGTCAATGCTCCAACCGATACCGATCGAATAGTAAGCATTACTGCCAATGACGGAGATGGGAATAGTAATACAGTCTCCAGATCCATTTCCTTTAGCATCCCTAAATCACTTTCTAGCCTGTTGGTTTGGTTAAAAGGAGATTCGGGAACATTTACTACTACCAGTGGCTCAACCGCAAGTACTGAGGGATCGGATGTAGGTAGATGGGAAGACCAAAGCAGGAATAACAACCACTTCACAGCTACTAATTCTGGTACCGAACCCACATTCAGGACAAACATAAGTGCAATCAATTCACAGGACGCCATTGAATTTCCTGGTTCTTCGGGATATCGCCTTGAAGATATTGATGCAGAAAATTATCTGAATGGCTTAGATGAACTTACTATTTTCTTTGTACTTGAGTCTGACGATATAAATACCGATCAGGGCTTCTGGACTGCCTACGAGCCAAATGCAGCTGGGCAGGATAGAGTTTTTAGCATCCGGTACGACAGCCAGGGAGACAACGGGTTAGCGGATGATGTAATCACAACAGGAATGAGAGATTTATCTACTGCATTTGTGATGGAAAGCTTTGAAGCTGCTCAGTCTAATATAGGCCAAATTGTGATGCTTAAATGGAGTTCTGAGTTGAATTATGAACTCTATGTTGATGGTGTGCTCAGCAATCCTACCTTCTTTCAAAATATTCCAACCGGGGTACTTACCAACGTTACCACAGCTATTATCGGTCAGGGAACAAAAGACTTATCAGGCAGTTGGGATGGATTAATTGCTGAAGTAATCCTGTATGGTAAAGAACTCTCTAAAACGGAACAGGAAGACATTGAAGATTATTTGTCTGCAAAATATGACATCGCGATTCGTTCTTTGACTACGGCAACAGGTGGAGAGGCTATTTCTGCCGATAATGCTAATTCAACATATACTACCCTTTCGGGCCCCAGGGTCCAGGAAAGCTTTGTAGGTGAGTTTGCCAGTGGAGGAACCTTCGTCTTTAATGCACCTTCTGGCTTTGAATGGGATGACACCAATCTACCAGCACCTGGCGCCAGCGTATTACCAGCATTTGGAGGGAGTACAGATCTCACCGTAACCTTTACCAGTCGAACTTCTTCCCAAATTACTTTTACTATAGGTACTGAATCCAGCACTAATCCAGGGGAAATCACATTCTCTAATTTTCGAGTACGTCCAACTACAGGGAAACTTCCTAACACTGGGATTATTACCAATAGTGGAACGACCGGCCTTGGAGGAAGCACCAATTATGGAGAGCTAATTATGGTTGCCGGGGCAAAAGATAGCCTGGTATTTAGTACGCAGCCTACCACATCTAATGTTAGTTCAGCTATTTCTCCGGCGGTACATGTACAAGTTGTTGACCAATACGGGAATTCTGTAGAAGAAAGCCTAATAAATGTTACTATCGCACGCAATATTGTTAGCGGAAGCGGAACTCTTGGTGGAACCACAACAGTAGCAACTAATTTATTTGGCATTGCAGAATTTGATAGTCTGACATTAAGCGCTACCGGAAGTTATACCCTTACTGCCTCCGGTACCGGCCTGACCAGCGCAACTAGCTCGGCGTTTGGTGTGGTAGCTACCGGTCAACTTACTCAATTCCGGGTAGAGCGGGTCCCTTCTGGAAACATTTCCAATAAACAAGCTGGGAATCCTTTTAACATAACCGTAGTTGCGATAGACGGAAAACCCGATACTGTACAAACCTTTACTGGAACTGTAAACATTTCTTCCAACTGTACTTTAGGGACTGGAGAAGGTACTACTGCTAATTTTGTATCCGGTGTTTTGGCCTCTCATATGATATCCGTTTCCAGCATAGGCACCTGTACAATTACTGCCACAAATTCTTCAGGTTCGGAGACTGGTACTACCAACAGTTTTGATGTAAGTCCAGGAGGTGCTTCGGCTTCAACATCTACTATTTCCGCAAGTCCCAGTGCAATATTTAATGACGGATTTTCAACATCTACAATCATTGTTCAAGCAAAAGACTCTGAAGGAAATAATGTAACCACCGGAGGTGAAATCATAGTTTTAAGTACCACAAGTGGCTCATTGAGCTCAGTCACAGATAATTCTAATGGTACTTATACTGCTATTCTCAACTCTTCAACAGTAGCTGGAATAGCTACCATAAGCGGAACTTTTAACGCAGTTTCTATTACTGATAACGCTACTGTCGAATTTGCCGAATTCAATAATCAATGGCAGTCATCAGTTGGTTCTGTCGTCAATGCTCAAAACTGGGATTTGGCTACAAACTGGAGTTCTGGCGTTGTTCCCATTTCTGGAGATAAAGTATTAATTCCTGCTACTCCGGCAGTCGGAAATAAACAGCCTGTAATCAATACTACTAATACCCAAATAGCTCAACTTTCTATTGAATCCAGTGCTTCAGTAACAATTTCGGGTGGAAAAGAACTGATTGTGACTGGGAATCTTACGGGAAATGGAGAAGTGTTGGGAAGCAATACTGACTCCGTTACAATTGGTGGTGATTTAAAGATTTCTGATGTAACTGTGGGCTTTGTAAAACTTAATGGAATCATAAACCAGGATGTTACCACACCCAACAGCTTCGTAAACCTGGAACTGGATAATACCAATGGCGCAGATTTCATAACTAATGTAGCTGTATCCGACACTTTGAAGTTAACCAATGGGACCTTGTTTATGCCAACTGGTACCAGCCTTATTGCAAATAACAAAGAATACGGAAGTGGTAACATTCGTATGCAACAAAGGCTGTACGGTGTCAAAGGATGGCGGCTTCTCTCTTCGCCTTTCAACACGACGTATGGTGATTTTCTTGACGGTACCGTCACTCAAGGGTTCACAGGGTCTACCCTGGGGAATGCACCAGCTGATAGTTTACAGCCCAATGTGCTAGTATATGATGAAACATATGTTGGCACAGATAACCAGCGGTTCCGAGCTCCCACTAATACAACTCAAAGCCTCACCCAGGGCCAGGGAATCTTTATGTTTGTTTTTGGTGATGTTTCAGCAGATTCCCGCTATAACAACTCACTACCTGATACCTTAGATGCAACAGGCCGGGAATGGGATGGAAATGGTACCGAAGTTGATTTTGGAGTTACCTACACTACCACCGCTGATTCAGGCTGGAATTTAGTCGGAAACCCATTCCTGGCTACTATTGATTGGGATGATAATACCAACTGGATCAAAACCAATATGGAATCAACCATATATATTTGGGATCCGGCAGCGAATAACGGTAATGGCGAATATTTAACCTGGAACGGAACCACCGGTACCCTACCAAATGGAGGGCTCATCCCCCCTTTTCAAGGCTTTTGGGTAAAAGCAAGCGATGGAAATCCCGTACTTAAAGTGAATAAAAAAGCAAAAACTACCGGAGGAAATTTTCTTAGAAAACAAGCAGTCGATCTTTCTTCAGCCAATTCAGACATGCAAATAATTGATATCGATCTTAGCTCAACAAGCGGTCGATCTAAAAGAACAAATATCATGTTTTCTGACCAGGGGTTAAAAAGTAAAGACATGTTGGATGCATATAGGTTACTTCCCATGACAAACTCCTTTATTGAAATGCATACTCTGCTTGAAAATGGTACTGAGTTGGCTATCAACAGCTTACCAAGTGATTTTAACTCAAGGCTATTTATTCCCATATATGTTGGTTCCTACGAAAAAGGAGTACCAAAATCAGAAGAGCTAACCTTTACCTGGGGAGACTTACGAAGCATTCCTGAACATTGGATTCTTACTCTGATTGATAATGACACAGGAACAGAAGTAAATATTATGGAGGAAAAATCCTATACCTTCTTCCACTCTACAAAAGCAAAAGCAGCTTATATATCCAGCCCATCTTATACCTCTTTTAAGATCAGGCAAAAGTCTTTAACTCAAAACACACGGTTCACACTCAAGGTTAGCACGGAACAAATCGAAAGAGATGTTCCGGAAGAAGTATTTCTTTCTCAAAACTATCCGAACCCATTTAATCCTACAACTACCATTCCTTTTGGGTTGAACGAAGATTCAGGTGTAGAGCTTGTTATCTATGACGTTCTTGGCAGAAAGGTTCAGACCCTGGTTTCTGGTCCTCAATCGGCTGGTAAATACCAAATTCCATTCAGAGCTGGTAACCTGGCGAGTGGTGTATATTTCTATCGTTTGACCACTAATTCAAAGGTAATCACCAAGAAGCTGATGCTTATCAAATAGAATTATCTGCGCAAAAGTTAACTGCATCAGTTAGAATCGGCTAATCTTAAAGGTTTCAAATACTCCAAGTGGTATATTTAAGGAGTACAGAAACATAGTAGCATTGGCTACTTAACAATTTAAGGGTTCAGAACTTGTAATGTGTTTTAAGCGCAGTACACTTACTACAATAGTATTCCTCTTTCTATTTGGTCTTAGTGAAATAGCTCAAGCCCAACTTCCCGGCTATTCTAACAGGTTAAAGCTCAGGGTTAATGCTTCTCAGGTAATTGGTACTACCGACCTCACCAACTTTCCGGTTCTTATAAGTGTTACATTGAGTGATCTTGCAAGCGGTGCAGGAATTGTGCAGGATGCCCAGGGAGATGACATCGTTTTTACTGCTGCAAATGGTTCTACCATTCTGAGTCATCAAAGAGAGTCCTATAATTCAGGAACAGGAGCAATCGAATACTGGGTACGTTTCCCAACCCTTTCAGCTTCCACTGATACCGAATTTTATATTCATTTTGGAAATCCCTCTGTTACTACCGATCAATCCAGTGAAAATGTATGGGATTCGAACTACAAACTGGTTTTGCATTTAGATGAAACTGCTGCCGGACCTACCACTTTTACGGATGCATCCGGAGAAATCAGTTCATCTATCAGTGATAATGGAACAGTAGCTACAACTGGGCAGATTGGTGGCGCCAGGGATTTTGATGATCCGGGAACCGGGGATCTTTTAACCATCGTTGATGGTGGTGTTTCTCCCCTGGATATTAGTGGTAACATTACCATTTCTTTGTGGGTTCGTATATCTAACCTCACTAGCGGACCTGATATACTCTCAAAGGGTACATATACCAATGGATATGCTGTCTGGTCAAATGGAAGTGGAAGTTTACGCTTTCAGATTAATAATGACGCACTTCAATCGCCGACTGGTCAAATTGCAGATAATGTTTGGGCTTATCTAGCTTTTACACGGGCATCAAATGGAGACAGGGTTATCTATACAAATGGGGCACAGGTGGCTGCCGATAACTCTATTGAGTCATTTGATGTAGATGATAATGATGTTACCCTATCTACAGCAGCTTTTGATTATGAAGGAGATCTGGATGAAGTCAGAATATCCAATATTACCAGGGATAGTGCCTGGATTGCCACTGAATATAATAATCAATTTGCTCCTGGAACCTTCCTGACCCAAATCAATGCTGAGCCGGTATTGGCTTCCATTGAAGGTTCAACCATTACTTATAATTCTGGTGATTCTCCTACCCTTATAACATCCGCTCTAACCGTAGCAGATGGTGATGACACTAACATCACAAGCGCAACAATAGCTATAACATCTAATTTTGATTCTTCTGAAGATGTACTGGCATTTGTTGACCAAAACGGCATTACGGGTAGCTATGCGGCTCTTACCGGTATACTGACTCTAACAGGTTCTGCAACACTGGCCAATTACCAGACAGCTATCCGGAGTATTACTTATGAAAATACGGATCCTGCCCCTAGCGAACTCACTCGTACAATCAGTATCACAATTAATGACGGAACTGATGATAGTAATACAGAAACAAGAGATATCAATGTTGTTAAAGTAAACATAGCTCCTACACTAAGTGCACTGGAATCAGGTTCTATCGTATACTTCGCGGGTGCTGGGGAAAAAATGATTACCTCAACTATAGAAGTTGGTGACCTGGATGATGTAAACCTAGACAGTGCTATTGTTCAAATAACCAGTAACTACCTTTCTTCTGAAGATACATTAAGATTTATTGATGGAAATGGAATCACCGGAGCATGGACAGATGGCTCAGGAAGACTCAAGCTAACAGGTAGTGCCACCCTTTCTACTTACCAGGCAGCATTACGAACGGTTACTTATGAAAACCAGGCAGGTTCGCCCGATATGACAACCCGAACATTCAGCATTACAGTGAGTGATGGAACTGAAAATAGTACAACACTTACAAGAGATATTGAGTTTCCTGCTGATATTACTGAGTTGGCATCCTACAAAGGAACGGGTGTGTTCCATTTTGATGCTCAAGATGCCGACGGTGATGGAAACAGCGGTACCAATCAACCTGCTGACGGAACCTTAACTACCTGGGGAGATCGATCGGATGATGTTGGAGCCAGTTCAACAAACATAGTTGCTACAGCTATTGGAGCAGATACACCAACATTGGACGCCTCATATTTTGGTGGCAGAAGTGGGCTTTTCTTTGATTACAATTCTGGTAATGGTGGAGATACCTACCCTATTAATGATGATGTCCTGGTAAATACCGATTTTGGAAATTATACTCAAAAATCCTTTGCTGTAGTTTTTAGAACTGGAAACAGTACTTCGGGTTTACAGGTTATATACGAACAAGGTGGTGGTAGCCATGGGTATCAAATATCTATAAAAGCTGATACCGCATATGCTTTTGCCTGGAGTACAAATGCAGAATGGGTTAATGGCGATTACCAATCAATTAATCTTGGGGCAGTAGAAACCAACACCTCTTATGTTATTATTGCAAGTCACGAACAAAGCTCTTTGACATGGCAAGCAAACATAAATGGAGGAACAATTACGGCGAGTTCAGGAGCTGCCGGAACTATGAACAGGCATACCGGAGATGCTAATATCGGTGAAGAAGATGGTACCCGTGATCCTACTGATTTCAGCAATTCTCCAGCTACAACCAATAACTTTGATGGCTTTGTTGGCGAACTTGTTTCATGGAATAACTCTTTAAGTAATACAGACTTCACAAATATATACGGCTTTTTAAGCGATAAATGGTTTAACACTCCTTCGGTGTTATCTGATATTGAAGTTTCTACACTTAGTTATAATGAAGCCGATCCGGCTACCGATATTACTGCTACTCTCGTTCTTACAGATGTGGATACAGAAGATGATGCCACGGAAATTGACAGCGCTAAAGTATATATCTCTTCAGGTTTTGAAAGCACTGAAGATGTATTGGCTTATGCTACAGCACTTGGTATTACCGGGTCTTACGATTCAGGATCAGGTGTTCTTACATTAACCGGTTCTACAACTACAGCCAATTACCAGGCTGCTCTTAGAAATGTTACTTATCAAAACACAGAAACAACCAGCCCTTCGACTACTACAAGAGAAATCAGTTTTATAGTATATGATTGGGATGATTCCAGTGGTGTGGTAACCCGTGAGATTAATATCATCCCATCAAATGATGTTCCTGTGCTTGCTGGCCTTGAAGCCGGAACCATTGCATTTACTGAGGGTGATGCCGCTACTGATATAACCGCTTTACTTACCATTACTGATACCGATGATACAAACCTCCAGGGCGCTACTGTTGCTTTTGATTTTGATAACTACTTCCTGGGAGAGGATATACTTGACTATACTGATGCCCTTGGAATTACCGGGTCTTTCAATAGTACAACTGGTGTACTTTCGCTAAGTGGAACTACAACACTTGCAAATTACCAGGCAGCACTTAGGAATGTTACTTATGAAAACATAAGCTCCGATCCGGTAACAGGAATTAACCGGACCATTGAAATCCGTGTATTTGATGGAATTGATAGCAGTATTGTAGGTACTACCCGTGATATTTCGGTAGCCAGTTCCAACACACTTCCTACCCTCGCATCTATTGAAGAGGCAAGTATTTTTTACCCGGTAGGAGATTCTTCTCTTATTTCGGAGACAATTACTCTTACCGATCCTGATGACACCAATATTGAAACCGTAGTATTCCAGATTACCGGAAACTACAACAGTTCTGAAGATTCACTCGTATTCCAGGATATTTTTGGTATTACAGATGCCTGGACTGATGGTACTGGTACTTTAACACTTACAGGCCCTGCTTCAAAAGCCGATTTTCAAGCGGCTATTCGGACTGTTAGATATCGGGCAAAAGACTTAATGGCTAACCCAACTGATACGGAACGAACTGTAAGTATTACTGCAAATGATGGGGATGGTGATAGTAATATTGAAACACGTACCATTTCCTTCAGTATTCCAAAATCCGTTTCAGATTTATTAGTCTGGTTAAAAGGTGATGCTGGAACGTTCACAACCACTGGTGGTGCAGTTGCCAGCACCGACGGTAGTGATGTAGGTCGTTGGGAGGATCAAAGCGGCAATGCCAATCACTTCATTTCCTCTGGAACGGACCTTCCGGTTTTCCAGACCAATGAAGCTACTATAAACGATCAAAGTGCGATTGAATTCCCGGGTGCAGGATTTGCAGGAAATGTTCGCCTTGAAGATGCTGATGCTGAAACAAATTACCTTAATGGTCTGGATGAGCTTACTATATTTTTCGTAATCGAATCGGATGAGGTTAATACAGACAGAGGTTTCTGGGTTACAGAAGCTCCTAGTGGTACTGACCAGTTTTTTAGTATGAGATATGATGATGCCGGTGATAATGGTCTTGCTGATAATGTAATCACGACAGGGATGCGTGATTTGAATCCTGCTTTCGTGATGGAGAGTTTTGTGGATGCTCAAACTACTTCAGGTCAGATAGTGATGCTGAAATGGAAATCGGAAACTACTTATGACCTGTATGTGGATGGAGTTTTAAGTAATCCAACATTTTCGACAAATATTCCGAGTGGATTCCTGACTAATCTTACTACTGCCATAATTGGGCAAGGTAGCCAGGATAGTGGCACCAGCTGGGACGGCCTTATCGCTGAAGTTATCCTGTACGGTAAAGAAGTATCTATATCTGAACAAGAAGACATTGAGGACTATTTATCCACTAAATATGGTATAGCAATCCGTTCTTTAACTGCGGCTACAGGTGGGGAAGCTATTTCTGCCGATAGCTCAAATGTAACTAATGGATACATAACACTTACAGGGCCAAGAATCCAGGAAAGTTTTGTGGGTGAATTTACCAGTGGTGGAACTTTTGTATTTAATGCCCCAACCGGATTTGAATGGGATGACACCAATCTACCAGCACCTGGCGCCAGCGTGTTACCTGCATTTGGAGGGAGTACAGAACTCACCGTAAGCTTTACCAGTCGAACTACTACTCAAATTACTTATACCATCGGCACTGAGTCGAGTACTAATCCGGGAGAAATTACATTTTCTGACTTCCGTGTACGCCCAACTACCGGAAACCTGCCTAATACAGGCAATATCACAAATACCGGAACTACCGGACTTGGTGGAAGTACCAATTATGGCTCTCTTACAATGGTATCCGGTACACAAATTGAGATGGAATATGCCGAACAACCTTCGACTTCCAATGTGAGTTCAGCGATCTCCCCTTCCGTTCGAATTCAATTGATTGACCAGTTCGGAAACCCAGTAGAAGAAAGTCGTGTGGATGTTTCCATAGTACGTAATATCGTAAGTGGTTCAGGTGGACTTTCTGGAACAACCACAGTTGAAACCAATCTTTTTGGAATTGCAGAATTTAATGATCTTAGTATTGATGCCACAGGAACCTATAACTTAACTGCATCAAGTACCGGCCTTACAGATACCACAAGCACCGATTTTGATGTGGTAGTGATTGGCGAACTAACCCAGTTTACTGTTGAGCGTGTTCCTTCTGGCAATATCTCAGATAAACTGGCAGGTCAATCATTCAATATCACTGTAGTTGCAGTTGATGGCCAACCGGATACAGTAGAAACATTCACCGGAACGGTTAGTATCTCTTCAAACTGTAGTATGGGTGTTGGACAAGGGTCAACAGCCAGTTTTGTAGGAGGTGTCCTTGCTTCTCATACCGTATCTATTTCCAGTTTAGGTACTTGTACTATTACTGCTACCAATACCAGCGGATCAGAAACCGGAAACAGTAACACTTTTGATGTGACTCCTGGTGCCGCTTCAGCAACTACAACAACTATTTCAGCTAGTCCTTCAGTAATATTAAATGATGGTTTTTCAACCTCTACTATAACTGTACAGCTTAAAGATGGCGAAGGTAATAACAGAACCATAGGCGGCGAAACAGTAGTGTTAAGTACTACCGATGGCTCTTTGAGTTCTGTGACTGATAATGCTGATGGAACCTATACAGCCATCCTTACTTCTTCTGTAGTAGCAGGTACCGCTACTATTACCGGAACCCTGGATGCTGTGGCAATCACCGATAATGCTCAGGTTGAATTTGCTGAATTTAATAATCTTTGGCAGTCACAGGTTGGTTCAGTGGCTGATGCAAGAAATTGGGATTTAGCTGCGAACTGGAGTTCGGGATTTGTACCAGTTCCAGGTGATAAAGTACTCATTCCGGCTGTTCCAGCTGTAGGGAATGAACAACCTGTTATCAATACAACGGATACTCAGGTAGCCCAACTATCTATTGAAGCAAGTGCATCTGTAACAGTTTCCGGTTCTAAGGAACTGATTGTAACCGGAGAACTTTCAGGGGGTGGAGAAGTACTTGGAAGTAATACCGATTCTGTAACCGTAGGTGGAAACCTGGCCATTTCAGATATGTCGGTGGGTTACGTGAAACTGGATGGAACCGTTAACCAGGACGTTACTACTCCAAATGACTATGTGCACCTGGAACTGGATAATACAAATGGTGCTGATTTCTTTTCGAATTTGTCCGTTTCTGACTCATTAAAACTCACGAACGGAACTCTGTTCATGCCATCTGGTACCAACCTGATTGCCAATGCGAAAGAATATGTTAATGGGAATATCCGGATGCAACAGCGTATGTATGGAGTTCAAGGATGGAGAATTATCTCCTCTCCTATCGATACTACTTATGGTGAGTTTCTTGATGGAGTTTTAACACAAGGATACTTAGGGGCATTTTATAGCACGGGGACTACTATTGGTGACACTCTACAACCTAATGTGTTGACCTATGATGAAACTCAGGTAGGAACTGATAACCAGAGATATAGAGCCCCAACAAGTTCCACCCAGAAAGTAACCCAGGGTCAAGGCATCTTTGTTTACCTTTTTGGCGATATTGCTGCCGATTCCAGGTACAACGATCCTCTCCCGGATACATTAGATGTTATTGGACAAGAATTTGACGGAAACGGAACCCTGGTAGATTTTGGAATCACATATACAGCTTCGGCTGATACTGGCTGGAATTTAGTGGGTAACCCATTCCTTGCTACAATTGATTGGGATGATAATGCCAATTGGACTAAAACTAATGTGGAATCAACCATCTACATATGGGATCCTGCAGCAAATGGTGGTGATGGCGAGTATTTAACCTGGAATGGTGTTTCAGGTACTCTCCCAACAGGTGGACTTATAGCTCCTTTCCAGGGATTCTGGGTGAAAGCAAATGCAATAAGCCCTGTTCTTAGCGTAAATAAAGCAGCTAAGACAACCTCTGGAAGTTTCTTAAGGAAGGAAATTGGTGGAGCAAGCTTTGATCAGGATAGCTCAAAAGCTAAGAAATCTGATTCTGACGCTCTTCAAATTCAACTTGCAGTATCATCAACCACTACCGGACGTTCAAAGAAAACCAATATTATCTTCACGGATGATGGAAAAAAAGGGAAAGACAACCTGGATGCATATCGTTTACTTCCTCTCTCCTCTTCTCATATTGAATTTCATTCGCTATTAGATAATGGAACCGAGTTTGCAATTAACAACCTTCCAAAGAGTTTCAATTCCCGACAATTTATACCATTACATGTTAACGCCTTCGAAAACGGCGTACCAACTTCAGGTGAATTTAAAATGGTTTGGGGCGATTTCAGAACCATCCCTGAAGACTGGATTCTTACCCTGATTGATAATGACACAGGAACAGAAGTTAATATGCTGGAAGAGCTTTCCTATACCTTTAATCATACAACCAATGCCAAGCTTTTAAAAGCGGATCCAAACCAGGCAAAAACGATGATTAGAACTAAGGCGAAATCTCAGGGCACCCGGTTTACCTTAAAAGTAAGTACTGAGCAGATTGAGAGAGATGTTCCGGAAGAGATATTCCTGGATCAAAACTACCCGAATCCTTTTAATCCAACCACGACTATACCATTTGGCCTGAATGAAGACTCAAACGTAGACCTCATCATCTATGATATCCTTGGAAGAAAGGTTCAAACTTTGGTATCTGGACCTCAAACAGCAGGAAAATACCAGATTCCATTCAGAGCTGGCAATCTTGCAAGTGGGGTATACTTCTATCGTCTCACAACAAACACCAAAGTACTGGTTAAAAAACTTACCCTTATTAAGTAGTTATAATTCCATAATCTGCTAAAACCGGGCTTGGTTAGAATGGATTAATGATATAAGGATTCCTATGTACCTTATATTATATTCTATAGTTGATGTATAGTTTGGATTCGAAACGAGGTCTGTCATTTCTCAAATAATGTGTATTAAGCGTAGTTCACATATCGCACTTTTTTTCTTTTTCCTTTTTGGATTGGGTGAAATTGCTCATGCCCAATTGGGGGATTTTGCGAATCGGAAAAAATTCATTGTAGAAAGTGATAGTGTAAGTGGTTCTTCTGACCTCACCAACTTCCCTGTCCTTATAAGTATTACAGACCTCGATTTCAGAGATACAGGCAATAGCGGATCAGTTGAAAGCTCAAGTGGTTTCGATATTGCCTTTTCAGCGGCTGATGGAACCACTGCCCTGGATTTTGAGCTTGAATCCTACGATAACACTACAGGTGCAATCGTTTTTTGGGTGAAATTCCCAACCCTTAGTCCAAATACAGATACCCAATTCTTTATTTATTATGGCGATTCGGATATAACCGCGGATCAAAGTACAACAAGCACCTGGGATTCAAACTATCAGCTAGTAATGCATATGGATGATGTATCTGATGCTACTGCAAATGCTAACAACGGAACTAATACTGGAACAGTTTCTGCTACTGGAATTATTGGAAATGGCAGGGATTTTGAACGTGGAACTAATGATTTTATTAGTGTTGCTGATGATGCTACACTTGATATAACTGACGAGATTACCATTTCATTTTGGTATAACCCCGAATCCACTGCTGCTCCGGATATGGTAACCAAAGGAACAAACACTTCTTATGAAGCGAGTCTTCGTGGAGGCCCAAGGATGCAGTTCAAAAAAGAAGGTGGATCAAACCTTACAGCTACTTCCGATTTCAATTTAAGTACCTTAACCTGGTACTACCTTAGTTATGTACAGAGCTCAACCGGAAGAGCTATTTATCAAGATGGTGTGTCCATAAGGTCAGATGTTAACACAACGGCATTTTCAACTAACGGTGATGCCTTACAAATCTCCCGAAGCGGAGATGCAATAGACGGTATTATGGATGAGGTTCGAATTTCTAATACAGCACGAACTGCTGATTGGATTGCCACTGAATATAATAACCAGTTAACTCCTTCCGCTTTCATTGAAGAATTACCTGATGTTCCTGGCCTTAGCAATATTGAAACTTCAACTGAACTCTATACGGCAGGTGGTGCGGCTGTTTTTATAACTTCTACTTTAACAGTAGACACCCACCCTACCATTACAGACCTAACAGGCGCTACTGTTGTGATAACAGGGAACCTTGACAACCCTGATGATCAACTAACTTTTGTAGATCAGCTTGGTATTACGGGTAGTTACGTTGCAGCAACCGGGACTCTGACTTTATCAGGTACAACTACGCTCGCCAATTACCAAACAGCATTACGTAGCATTACATATAGTAGCAGTGCAGGTTCTCCAAGCCAATTAACACGTACCGTTTCGTTCACCGGCTTTGATGGAGCTAATCCTACCAACACCGTTGAAAGAGATATCGATATCATTACTACGTTAACGGATATTTCTACAGATATTTCAAGTAACGTATTCCATTTCGATGCCCAGGATGTAGACGGAGATGGAATTGCAAATACAGTCGACGGAGCTGCTATTTCTACATGGGCCGATTTAAATACAACCAATAATTTTGACTTTACAGCAGGTAATGCCGCTACTTTTGACCTTGAGGGGTTTGGAGAAAGAGGTTCTATCGTTTTTGACGGAGCAGCAGACGAACTCACCAAAACGGTTGAGGCGTTAATTAACAATAGTATATTTACCCAAAAGGCTTTTGCTATAGTATTTAGAACCGGAAGCGATGTTTCTGGTTTCCAGATAATCTATGAACAAGCAAATGGTACCCGTGGCTATAACTTTTCTCTTTCTAGTGGTATTTTGTATGCGCAGGCTTATAGCCGTGGAGATACCAATTGGGGAGCTTCAAATGCAGTGAGGCACAGGGCAATTGATTTAGGTTCTGTTACTGAAAACACTACTTATATACTGATAGCTTACCACGATTCTAATGTTTGGGCAGCACAGGTTAATAATGGGACGCTTGAATCATTCACTAATGCTGCAGAAATGCCCGCAGTCAGTGAGACCAGTACTATAGGAGGCTCTGATGCTAATACGAGACAACCTATTACATTAACAAGTACTACGGGTAACTTCGGAGGGCAAATTGTTGAACTCGCTTCCTGGAATACATCATTGAATGGAGGGCAAATAGCCAGTCTTAACTCTTATTTTGAAGATAAATGGGGAAATACTGCTCCTGTTTTAGCAGCTATAGAAGGTACCGCTATTGATTTCACTGAAGGAGATGCTGATACACAAATCACGAATACGATTACAGTTACAGATGCCGATGCACACCTGAATATGGATAGCGCCAGGGTTTCGATTTCAACTAACTATGTAAATGGGGAAGACATTCTCACCTTTTCGAATACTGCGAATATCACAGGTAATTTTAATGCAACAACCGGAGAGCTATTACTAACCGGAAGTGATACCAAAGCCAATTACCAGGCAGCACTCAGGGCAGTAGACTACAGTAATGTTACGGTAAACCCAACGGTTAGCACCCGAACTGTTGATTTCGAAATCTATGACTGGGACGATATAAGTAATACTGTAAGTCGCTCTATTAATGTACTTGATGTAGCTGTAACTCCTGTTCTTGCCAACATTGAGGTTCCCGACCTGGCTTATAATGAATCTGATGGTGCAGTTGCTATTACTTCTGCTATTACCCTTTCTGACTTTGATGATACGAATATGGAAAGTGCTACTATTTCCATAAGTGCAAATTATACATTAGGTGAAGATTTTCTCGATTTCACTGACACCGGGAATATCACTGGTAGTTTTGCCTCGGGAACAGGTATACTAACACTTTCAGGGACCGATACGGAAGCCAATTACCAGGCAGCACTTAGAGCAGTGACTTACGAGAACACCAGTTCCGATCCTGTAGAACTTACTCGTACAGTTTCTATTCTCGTAAATGACGGGGATAATAATAGTAATACAGAAACCCGGGATATAACGGTAACAGCTGCAAACTCCAAACCTATACTCTCTTCTATTGAAACTGGGAACCTTGCTTATCCTGACCAAGCGGTCCAGATTACTAATACACTTGTGGTGTCTGACCCGGATGATACTTTTTTAGACAGTGCTATTGTTGTTATCTCAGAAAATTTTAAGCCAGCCGAAGATTCACTTATCTACTCAACCATTTTCGGGATCACTGGAACGTATAATACCACTACTGGAAGACTCAAATTGATTGGGAATAACCTGTTGAGTGATTATCAATCAGCTTTACGATCCATTGATTATAAAAACTTTGCTACTATTGCCTCCGGTCCCGAACGGGTTGTTAGTTTTATTGTAAGCGATGGTGCTTTAAAAAGTGACTCTCTGAAACGAACCATTGACGTTAGTCCCGTTGAAACCATTCCAAACCTGGAAGTTTGGCTCAGAGCTGATGCTGGTATTTCTGAAGGAGACGGGGTTGCAGTTACAACCTGGGCCGACCAAAGCGGAAACGGAAATGATTATGTAGGAGTAGCAGATGCTGGTACTGCACCAACGTATGTAGCAAGTTCATCAAATTTCAACAGTCAACCAGCAGTAAGCCTTGCTGGAAATGGAGATCATTTCCTGGATTCGGATGGTGATGTTAACTACATAGATAACGCTACAGAGTTCAGTCTCTTTGTAGTATTTAAATCGGATGTAACAGGCTCAGACAGGGGGTTATTTATTGCTGATACTCCAGCAGGTGCTGATGAAATACTTACTATTCGTTATGATGCATCGGGAGCCAATGGTGGTGGCAGTTTTACCGATGTAGTAAAAACCGGGATATTGGGAAATACTGCCGATAATCAGCTAGAGAGTTTCTCGGATATTCAAACCACAAACGCCCAGATCATAAGTTTACAATGGGAAAGCGGAATTACTTATGATTTATATGTAGATGGTATTCTAAATAATCCAAGCTCTGCCGCCGATCCCCCTCCCTCCGGATCCATATCTTCGGTTGATGCAACTACTGCAATACTTGGAAAAGGTGGAAAAGACGACCCTAGTGGTATCAATCTTAGCTGGGATGGTGAAATAGCTGAATTTATTTTTTACAGTCGAAGTTTAAGTAGCACTGAAAGAGAAAGTATTGAAGATTACCTGGCTGATAAGTACGATCAAGCTATTCGAAAAATAACACCTGCAACAGGTGGTGAAGCGATATCTGCGGATGATGCGAATACAACTTATACTGCTTTAACAGGGCCATTTGTACAGGAAGGCTTTATTGGTGAGTTCACTGCCAGCGGAACTTATGTACTTACCACCCCAAGTGGATACGAATGGAATACAGGTGGAACAATCGGTGTAACAGAATCTCCGGCTTTTGGTGGGTCCACTGAATTAATGGCATCTTACAACGCTGGGGGTAGCACAAGTACAACCCTGGTGTTTGATATTGATGCTGCTTCAACAACAAACCCGGGACAATTGGAGTTTACGGGGCTTGAGATTCGTCCAACTACGGGCACTATTCCAAATACTGGAAATATTACCAATGGCGGAACTACAGGCCAGGGTGGAGCAACTAATTATGGAACCATCACAATGATACCAGGTTCAAATGATAGTTTGATATTCACTCAACAGCCTTCTACTACAAATAAAGACAGTACTATTACTCCTGCTGTTCGTGTTCTACTTGTAGATCAATATGGAAATAGTATTGAACAAGCCGGAGTAGATATAAACCTCGCACTAGCAACAGGAAGTACTGGGGTGTTATCTCAAACCACTCCTATTCCTACGAATGCGCTCGGTATAGCTGAGTTTGATACCCTTTCAATTGACCTTATTGGTACTAAAGAACTGGTTGCAACCAGTACAGGTTTAAGCCCGGATACCAGCTCTGCTTTTGAAATTGTAAACGCTGGAACGCTTACTGGATTTACAGTAGAACGGGTACCTTCTGGTTCCATAAGTTCAAAAACTGCCGGACAGACTTTTAATATCATTATTACTGCAGTGGATGGGACTTCCTCTACTATTACCACGTTTAATGGTACAGTAGTTATTTCATCAAGTTGTACTATGGGAACGGGGCAGGGAACTTCTGCCAGTTTCACTTCAGGTGTGCTAGCTTCAACTACTGTGAGTTTAACCAGTGTGGGAACCTGTGACATTACTGCTACAAATTCCGCTGGTTCAGAAACCGGAACCAGTAATACATTTACGGTTAGTGCTGGTGCTGCATCCGAGACAACTTCTATTATTACAGCATCACCTACAGTAATTCTAAATGATGGAATTACTACATCTACTATCACTGTTGCTCTTAAAGATGTATATGGTAATGGTCTTACTTCAGGAGGAGACGCCGTAGCTTTAACTATCACTCCTACCTCTTTAGGTTCTCTTGGCTCTGTGACTGATGTTGGAGATGGAACATATACAGCGACTTTAACTTCGTCAACAACTGCCGGAACTGATAATATAACTGGAACTGTAAATGCTGTGACCATAACTGATGATGTGGATGTGGAGTTTGCAGCTTTCACTCATATTTGGGATAGCCAGTTAGGTTCTGCCAGCGATGCCTCAAATTGGGAGGATACAGGAAACTGGAATGTAGGAACCCAGCCCGGCCCTTCTTCCGTGGTTTTTATTCCTGCCAGCCCTTCTGTGGGTAACGAACAGCCTGTAATTGATGTAGCTGGATCTACAATAGCTTCTATTACAATGGAAACAGGAGCTTCTATTACTATTTCCGGCGGTATTAATTTTACCATTACAGGAGATATATCAGGAGGAAGTGTTCTTGGGACAAATGCTGATAGTTTAACTGTGGGTGGTGACGTACTAAACGTAGCTACTATCAATGTAGGTACTGTTGTATTAAACGGATCTACGGCACAGTCAATAACTAATCCACACAGCTACACGAATTTAGAAATTGATAATGCCAATGGAGTTTCTATTGTTGAAAATCTGACTATTGCAGATACCTTAAGGCTCACAGCCGGAGAAATTTTAATACCGAGTGGAAAAAACCTGGTTGCTGATGGTATCGCTTACGGTTCTGGTACTCTTAGATTTCAAAGAGCTGTTACCGGAGATATTGGTTGGAGAATTATCTCCTCACCAGTAGCTTCTACTTTTGGAGACTTTCTTGACGGGGTTGTTACACAAGGTTATACAGGGGCATTTTATGATATCAGTTCCAGCCCGGGCGATACTGTCCAGCCAAATGTTCTAACATATGATGAAACCCAGATAGGAACCGATAATCAGCGCTATAGAGCTCCTACAAATAGTACTAATAACCTGGTTGCAGGCCAGGGAATGTTTGTATTTTTCTTTGGCGATATACCAGCTGATTCGAGATATAACGAGCCTTTACCTGATACTCTCGATGTAGGCGGACAGGAGTTTGGAACAACTGGGGAAGTTATTTTCCCAATAACATATACCGCTTTAGCCGATACTGGCTGGAACCTCGTTGGTAATCCATTTGGAGCTACTATCGATTGGGATGATGCCAGTAACTGGACGAAAACCAATATTGATGCAACAATTTATATCTGGGATCCTGCTGCAAATGGTGGCGACGGTGAATATTTAACATGGAATGGAACTACTGGAACACTAGGCAGCGGGCTCATCGCTCCTTTCCAGGGATTTTGGATTAAGGCAAACGCTTTATCTCCCGATTTAAGAGTAACAACGGATGCAAAGACAACCGGAGGAGCCTTCCTGAGAAAAGAAAACATTTCAAATATACCGGAATACCCGATGTTTGAATTGGAAATCAGTTCACAAGGGCTCTCAAAACGAACCAGTGTTATGTTTTCAGATGAAGGATCAAAGTCACTTGACCAACTGGATGCCTTTACCCTTCTCCCTTTGGTTGACAACAGGTTGGAACTACATACTTTGCTTGAAGATGGAACTCCCCTTGCAATCAACAACCTTCCTCTATCTCTTACCAACCGAATAAAAATTCCATTGGTAATTCGTGGTTATGATAATGGTATTCCTATTTCAGCGGATTACCTTCTTCGGTTTATCAATGCTGATAACTTGCCAGAAGACTGGATGGTGTTACTCATTGATAAAGAAACCGGGAAGGAAGTAAATCTGGTTACGGAAGAAGAGCAAACTCTATTTCATACAACCACTGAAAAAGTAAAAGTAGCAAACCCCCTTACTTCTCCTGATCTATTTTTCTTAGAATCACTATCAACCAGGTTTACTCTACTTGTTACTACCGAAGAAATTGAGATTAATATTCCTCGGTCTGTATACCTCGACCAGAATTATCCTAACCCGTTTAACCCATCTACGCAAATCCCATTTGGTTTGGAAGAAGATGCCGAAGTAACACTCGAAATCTTTGATATTTTAGGCCGTAAAGTTCAAACTCTGATCTCGGGAAGAAGAACTGCAGGCAATCATACTGTTACTTTTAATACAGGTAATCTAGCAAGTGGTATCTATATTTATAGATTAACCACTCCTTCAAGGGTTATCACTAAGAAACTCAGCTTTATTAAGTAGTTTCTTTAGTTCTTATCCAATAGTATTTCAGTGGTTTAAATACTATATCTTTTGAAATTCTAATGTTTTATATAAGTCACGTATCTGTATGTATACCATAAGGTTACAAATATTATAATCTAGACTTCTACCCTAGAATAAAATAAATAGCCACTTAAGTGTAACAGATAAGCCTCAGCTTCCTTGTTATTGTGATCGTTCATAGCTGAATGATTAAAGAAAACTTTTTTAACGGGTAATAAGTGACATATAAGAGGTTTAGTCATGGGTAAAAGTTTACTACTGCTTGTAAGCGGATTAACAATAGTAACAGGTATCATCCAGGTTCGGAATAACGAACGGATGGATGTGGTTTCGTTGAGATCAGCCAACTATTATGAAGAACAACAAGCAAGAAATCTTGCAAAAAGCATGGTTGATAATGCAGTTGAAACGATGAAGACAAATAACAACTGGACAGGCAGTATTGATCTTGAAAATGTTGTAGACGTTGGAGCAATGGGCGGAATCGTAGAAGATGTTCAGGGCAATACGACAGGTACTATTGAAATCCGTGGTGACCTTACTACTTATACAATGTCCAGTTCAAATATTCCTTCAGATAATAGTGTTGGAACCTGGGATCAATACAAAGTACTTTTAATTAGTACAAGCACTTATGAGGGTATTGAAGTAACAACTGAAGTTTTGATGCAGCGTGATTCCTACTCTAAGTATTCCTATATGACACAATCAGAATTGAGTTCCTCTGGTGGCAATATCTGGTTTATGGGTTCAGATAACATCTATGGACCTATACATACAAATGGAATTTTTAAGATGTCTGGATCCCCTTCCTTTTATGGATTAACTACCAGCCCTAATATGTGGCAGGGGCATAGTACCAACCCAACCAGCCCTAATTTCTATGGCGGTGAGAACTTTAATGCACCAACCAAAGATTCCCCAAACAGTTATGAGCTTAGTAAACTAACCGCTGCAGCCGCTACCGGTGGAATTACTTTTGATGGTGACATCGATATCGATTTTTATGAAAATAGTGGTTCTGGATACGCCGACATCAACAAACAAATTGTAACTACTTATACCTGCGGTTCCAGAAGAAGACCCAGAATATGCACCTCCACTTCCTGGGTTCAGGAAACACTTGACCTATCTACTATTGACGGAGTTATTTCATCAGCAGGAAAAATCAGTGTTGAAGGTGTTGTAAAAGGAAATATTACGCTTCATTCAGAGGATGAAATCGAAATTGTTGGGGATATCACTTATCACACCAGTCCATTAACAGATAGTTCCTCTACTGATCTCCTTGGCCTTGTTAGCGAAGGAAACGTTGTAATAGATCAAAATGCACATACCGCTTCTGGTAGTACTGATTTAACCGTACACGCAACCATCATGGCATTAAATACATCATTTACTGTAGAGAATTATAGTAGTGGTGGAGTTAAAGGAACACTAAACCTGCTTGGTGGTATTGTTCAGAAAAACAGAGGTCCCGTTGGCACATTCTCTGGTTCAAGTATGGTTTCAGGATATGCTAAAAACTATCAATACGATACACGCCTCAGGGGAACCATCCCTCCTTCTTTTCCACGTGAAAGTATTTTCTCGATAGTGTACTGGAAAGACAAAGTTGTAAATACCAATTAAACATTCTTTCGATTTTATCATGATGTAGATAAAGCTTTATATCCTCATTTAGTGCAAGATCAAAATGAGGATATAAAGCTTTTTTATTTACTCACTCTTCTTAACACTGATTTTAATCCAATCCTTTTTTGCCGATTTTTACGTACTTGGTTAAACAACTGTAGTGAACGGATTAAATATTCAACTGAAGGTAAATATTTCGTAATTAAACATTTAGCATACGACTAGTTATGAGAAATATTAAAATTTTGTAATACTTCGGTTTCTTTTAACTCCTTTTAAAAAATCAAAAGAGTATGTACAGTTACTACCAAATTAATCTTGCTAAAACACATTGTACTCCCATCATAAAATGGGACTACAGAGCGCTTGCGAAATGCATTCTAATTCGCTTCATTGTAGAGATAAAGCTTAATATGAAGATTAGTGTACTGTTACAAACATTACGTGAATCTAATACTAATCTTATCGATTCATTTATTACTTTTAGATACTGTAAATTGGGTCACAGAAATGAATAGTTATTCTGAAATATTATATCTCGTAGGCGCTATGATGATTTTTTCATTATTAGTAGTGAATACGACTAAAACATTCAACAACTCGCGAAACTCTA
>JAVKDP010000020.1:0-22928 GCA_040222185.1 Balneolaceae bacterium
GTGGTTTAACGGTCAGGCCTTCATACTCACCTGGCTCAACATTATATGCGGCTCTTTTGTGATTGCGAAGCACTTTTAACATATGCTCTTTGTTACGCTCATATCCTTCAAAAGCTCCAAGTTCACCAGCTAATTCAGCACTGGTCTCATATGACTTCATATGCATAGTAGCTGTCAATGCACCAGCAATAGCCACACCTTCCTTACTATCATAAGGAATACCTTTCACCATTAAAGCAGCTCCGATATTTGCATAGCCTAATCCCAGTGTTCTGAATACATAGGATAATTCAGCAATTTCCTTTGAAGGAAACTGAGCCATAAGAACAGAAATCTCAAGAACGGTAGTCCAGATACGAGAAGCATAACGAATGGAATCAACGTCGAACGTTGTGCAGTCTTCGTCAGCGAAATACTTCATTAAGTTTAATGAAGCTAAATTACAGGCTGTGTTGTCCAGGAACATATATTCTGAGCAAGGGTTACTTGCACGGATTTCTCCGTCTTCAGGACAAGTATGCCATTCGTTAATCGTGTCGTGATACTGTGTACCAGGATCTGCAGAAGCCCAAGCAGCATATGCGATCTGATCCCACATGTCATGAGCTTCCATTGTTTTACATGGTTCCGGCTCACGCCCTTCTTTTTCAGCTCTTTCCTTCTCTATTCTCCAGTATAAGTTCCACTGCGAGTTATCTTTAACCGCTTTCATGAAAGAGTTTGGAACACGTACAGAATTATTTGAATTCTGTCCCGCTACAGTAGCATATGCTTCTGAGTTCCAGTCAGTATCATAGGTCTCAAATTCTAAATCAGTATATCCCTGGGCAGCTAGTTGAATTACACGTTCGATATAATTTAATGGAACGTGATCTTTCTTAGCCTGGCGAATTACTTTTCCAAGCTCTTTATTTTTTAGTGGATCACGGCTCATTGCACCATTAAATGTACGCCCTTCAATCTCAATTGGAGTATGGCATAACTGGATGATGCTTTTTAAATGCTTTTGAGAGATTTTAGATCCGGCAACTAAAGCTGCAACTTTTTGCTCTTCTTTAACTTTCCAGTTGATGTACTCTTCGATATCCGGGTGATCAAGGTCAAGAGTTACCATTTTAGCAGCTCTTCTTGTAGTACCACCAGACTTGATTGCCCCGGCAGCTCTGTCACCAATCTTCAGAAAGCTCATTAAACCGGATGATTTCCCACCACCACTTAATGGCTCATCAGCTCCACGGATAGAAGAGAAATTACTTCCTGTTCCTGAACCGTATTTAAATAAACGCGCTTCACGAACCCATAAATCCATGATACCACCTTCATTTACCAGGTCATCATCTACACTCTGGATAAAGCAGGCATGTGGTTGTGGATGTGTATAAGAATCTTTTGAACGGGTTAGTTTACCTGTAGTCGGATCTACGTAATAATGACCTTGCGCCGGGCCATTAATTCCGTATGCCCAGTTCAGGCCAGTATTAAACCATTGAGGGCTGTTTGGAGCTGCCATTTGATTTGCCAGCATATAGCATAGCTCATCATAAAATACTTTGGCATCAGTTTCTGAATCAAAATAGTCATGCTTCCAACCCCAGTATGTCCAGCAACCAGCTAGCCTGCTAAAGACCTGGCGGGAATCAATTTCATGTGAAAAGCGCTCTTCCTCAGCAACATCCTTCATCGCTTTTGCATCCGCTTCAGAACGTTGCAACCATTTAGGCACTCCCTTTTCTGTTACCTTCTTTAGCTTTGCCGGAACACCCGCTTTTCTAAAATACTTTTGAGCTATAATATCGGTTGCAACCTGCGACCAACTCTCGGGAACAGCAACATTTTCCATATGGAAAACCTGTGATCCATCAGGGTTCTTAATTTCAGATGTTCTGGTTACAAACTTAGTTCCATCGTATGGAGTTTTCCAGTCTGGCTTGGTATAAAAGCGAGTAAATTTCATCGGCGCACTTCCTTAATATATTCCTTGTTAACCTTCGTAGATGATATGCTTAAATCCCTCCGTTGAGGCATATTCATTTTCCTAAAGAGGTAGGAGCAAATATATAGGCGAGAGCATAGTCAGACAAATTAAATCTGCATTTCTTTTCCACAAATTTAATTACTTATCCACATTGTAAAAATAAGGTCTCACTTAAAGATTAGGTAACACAAATTTTATTATATAAAAATTGAAATCATCAAATTGCTTCAACTCAAACGATAAATAGAATCCTATTATAAAAGCGCTTTAAATTATATTTAAACTCTATTTTACTCAAATATCAAAGACATCTAAAACGCCTATAGTTATCCACATACTTTAATTTAATAAAAGTGATATATAATATTATTTATAATTTAATATCATTAAATTATGTCCTTTTTTATTCCTAATTTTTATTTACAAATGTATTTAATTTCCATCATTATTAAATTCATTTATGCAAATCAAAAAAGCTCCTAACTACTCCAATTTGAAGCTTATAGAACTTATTCATGATTTTTAAAAACGAGAATGCTACAAGGTATTCAACTGTTATAACTTCTCCTTTTATTCAGGTCTTAGATCAGGAGATTTTCTCTTTCAAATTTTCCTGGAAATTTCATGCCAGCTACCATATTCTAATTTTACTTTTCTCCCTCATTTAATTAAGATAGAGTAAATCATGAACCAAATAGGTAGCCATGAAACTCCCCTCTTCCCTCCTACTACTCATAGCATGCTCAACACTGCTTGCATGCTCCACAACAAAACAAAAAGTAAAAAGAAGTACCTTTGTGTTTTCGGTTCAGGAGAGTGTCTATAAAATAACGAGCCTTAACACGCCAAGCGGCGAAGGTTCAAATATACTGGCTAGTGTTAATGATTCAGATCATGGGAACTGGGCGGCAAAAGATTTAGATCAGGACGGAACACTTGATGTAATCCTTAAAGGTTCTGCTTCTCTCGATTTTGCAAATGAAGTTTATTGGACTGGTATTGAACAGGCAAAAAATAATGGACAATATAAAAGTAGATATGCTCTGAGAAGCTACGAACTCATTACTGAGGAAAGCATACTAACGATCCGATCGTATATTGCTGCGGATTCCAACCCAACAAATATGTTCATCATATTTAATAAGCTTACAAATGCAGAAACCATTCTGGTTGATACAAACGCTGATGGAATCTTAAACCGAACTGAAAAAGGAATACTTGAAATAGAGAGCGCCCAAAAGTTATATACAGAAACCCTTGAAAAAGGAATATTGGACAATAGAATAACTTTGATTAATGAAGTGTACCTGGTAAAGGAGTATTCCCTGGATAATTATCTAAGTAAAAAGTAAATCCATTATGTTCCAGAACATAAAATAGAGATGTCCTGAAAATGTGATCTTTTTGTGATACTCAAATCCTCAATATCTGCTAGCTTGATTAGAGAATTGTTTTAGATGAGATAACTCTCTCAATTCCATCAAGAAATATTTAGGGACATGAAAAAGATTATATCACTGCTCGTTTTTTCTTTAGGGTTCACATTCATCGCAATAGCTCAGGATAGTATCAGGGTACCTGTTACCGATTTTGATCCTGAGCTAATGGGTGATGACGTTTTTAAAGATTCCAGGTGGAGCGAACTCAAACTTCCAAAAAGAGATAAAACCAATTACTCACTTATTGAAGATGAAGAGAGAGTCTATATAAAGGCGGAAAGTAATAATAGCGCATCTGGCCTGGTATATAAAATAGACATCGATCCAAAGGAATTTCCTATTCTGGAATGGAGCTGGAAAGTGAATAATGTACTGGAGAACGGAGATATCACAAAGAAGTCTGGTGATGATTACCCAGCACGAATCTATATCACTTTCGATTATAACAAGAAAAACCTCAGGCTAAAAGATCGTATAGTTTACTTCACTATAATTACTTTTACCAAGTTCGACATTCCGCTACGGGGCATTAATTATGTATGGGCCAACAAAGCTGAGGTTGGAACTATAGTACCGAGCTCATTTACAGATTGGGTATATATGGTAGCTGTACAATCAGGTGAAGAACAAGCCGGAACCTGGCAAATCCAGACACAGAATATTTATGAAGACTACAAGAGAGCGTTTGGTGAAGAGCCTCCAAGAATCAACGGAATTGCAATCATGACCGACTCTGATAATACCAAAGAGTTTTCGGAAGGCTACTACGGCGATATAATTTTTAAAAGAAAATAACCGGATCGGTTATTAAAAAAATTACACTTAGTTAAATATTTACATGTTAAAATATTTTTCTCTCGTAACATTGTAACCATTGGGTCGTACCGGGCGTCCGTTATAAAACAATCAATTCAATTATCCCGGAATGAATACCAAACGCCTCGGTTATTTTGTAGCAACAGCTACACTTTCAATCATGACACTAAACGCTTGCAGTAATGGCGGCGAAAATTTTGACAATGGAGACTCTGATTCTACGCTTGTAATTCCTGTAGAAGTACAGGACGTGAGTAGAGGAGATATCTCAGCATATTATTCTAATACGGCTACCCTTGAGGCAGTTCAAGAGGCCACCATAGTTTCTAAAGTTCGTGGAATTGTTCAAAACCTGAGCGTTGAAGAAGGAGACTATGTAAGAGCTGGTCAAATTCTTGCTAAAATTGAAGACGATCAGTACCGCATTGAGAGCGAAAGAGCAAAAGCCACGATGGACCGATTGTTTAATGACTTCCAAAGAAACAAAGAGCTTTTCGATAAAGAACTTATTAGTGCGGAGATTTTTGAGAACTCCAGGTTCGAGTATGAGTCTCAAAAGTCAGCCTATGAACTGGCACAGTTGAATTATGATCATACTTCCATCAAGTCTCCTATCTCAGGTGTTATCTCTGAGAGATTTATTAAAGTTGGAAACATGATCGGTACAGACCAACAGGTATTTCAGGTTACTGATTTTGATCCAATCCAGGCCATACTTCATATCCCTGAGCATGAGCGCTCTAAAATTCGAAAAGGCCAAACTGCTGAGTTAAAAGCAGATGCACTACCAGGACAAACCTTTATCGGAAATGTTGAGCGTATCAGCCCGACTATTGATCCACTCACTGGGACATTCAAAGTTACTATTTATATGAACGGTGCAGAAGAAGCTCTTCGCCCGGGTATGTTCGGCAGGGTTAAGATTGTATACGATACCAGGGAAAATGCAAAGATGATCCCTAAAACAGCTGTTATCTCAGAAGATGAGACTCAATCAGTATTTGTAGTTAGAGACTCTCTGGTATTTAGAAAAGAAATCAAAACCGGTTATATAAATGGATTCCATATTGAGATCCTGGAAGGTCTTGATGACGGTGAAATTGTAGTTACAACCGGTCAAGGCAGCCTTACAGACAGTACTCGTGTAAATGTAGTTAAGCTTTAATAGCCAGGGAATCACATTATGAAACTGATCGATTTCTCTATTAAAAGAAAAGTTACGATAAGCATGTTTACTGTTGCTATCCTGTTATTCGGGATAGTTTCACTAGGGCGATTAAAAGTTAACCTGCTACCCGATCTTAGCTATCCAACTCTTACAATCAGAACAGCTTTTGAAGGAGCTGCACCTGTTGAAATAGAAAACCTGATTACCAAACCTATCGAAGAAGCTGTAGGTGTTGTTAAAGGGGTTAAGAAAGTAAGATCAATTTCAAAAACCGGGCAATCTGATGTGGTTCTTGAGTTTGTTTGGGGTACAAACATGGATCTTGTTAACCTGGATGTAATCAGTAAGCTTGATGCTATTCAGCTTCCTTTACAAGCTAAAAAGCCGGTTACCCTTCGCTTTGATCCAACCCTGGACCCAGTAATGCGATATGCGCTTTATTATGATGATTCAGAAACTGAGACTGCTCCTTCTGATGATCCAAATGTAGAGTTTGCCTCTGATTATGAGGACTTAAATGACCCGGATGCTATTGCCAGGCTAAAGCAGTTGCGGATTATTGCCGAAGAACTTCTTAAGAAAAGCCTTGAATCCTCAAGTGGTGTAGCTTCGGTTAAAATTAGTGGTGGTCTTGAGGAAGAAATCCAGGTAAATATTGATCAACAGCGATTAGCTTATTTGAACATTCCTATTGAGACTATTACAAATATCCTAAGCTCGGAGAATATAAATCTATCAGGTGGTCGCTTAGAGGAAGGTACTCAGCAATACCTGGTAAGAACTCTGAACGAATTTAGAGATATTGACCAGATTGCAAACGTTGTTGTTGCCCGTCAAAATGATAATACTATCTATCTAAAGGATGTTGCTGAAGTCACTCAGGCATATAAAGAAAGAGAAGCTATTACCCGCCTCGACGGACTTGAAGCTGTAGAAATTGCAATTTATAAAGAAGGCGACGGTAATACCGTAGCTGTTGCTGAAGTTGTTGAGAACAAAATCCAACGTATTCGTGGCAGGTTACCTGCGGGCATGAAATTCGAAAAAGTGTATGATCAATCCATTTTCATTTCATCTGCTGTAAATGAGGTTAAAACTGCCGGTATGATTGGTGGTGTGCTTGCAGTATTGGTCCTCTTTTTCTTCTTAAGAGACTTCTGGAGCACTGTTATTATCTCAGTTTCCATTCCAGTATCGATTATTGCGACCTTCAACCTGATGTACGGAAATGATATTACCTTAAACATTATGTCGCTTGGCGGTATTGCACTGGGTATTGGTATGCTGGTGGATAACTCCATTGTAGTTCTGGAAAATATAGCACGGCATAGGGAAATGGGTAAAAGTGTTCTGAAGGCTGCACAAGATGGTGCGGGTGAAGTAGGAACAGCTGTTATTGCCTCTACCCTAACCACTGTTGCTGTATTCTTCCCATTAGTTTTTGTTGATGGTATTGCAGGACAATTATTCAGAGACCAGGCACTAACTGTGACTTTCTCACTGCTCGCTTCCCTTGTAGTTGCAGTAACTTTAATTCCAATGATGTCTTCATTAGGAAGTAAAAAGAAAGAGTATGCCCCACTGGAACTGAAGGAACCACGAACTGGATTTGGCAGAATCCTGAGAGCAATCAGGCTATTCCTGTTTTATACCATACCTTCTATCATAACCAAAGGCATCAGATATATAGTTGGTGCAGTAGCATGGGTATTTTCAAAGTTATTTGCTATACCACTATTCCTGTTCGATAAAGGGTACAAAGCTATTGAGAAAGGCTATGTAGTACTCCTTAAAAGTGCTTTAAATAACCGGCTTGCGGTTCTTGGTATTGCAATTATTACTTTTGCTGGCTCCATAATGCTGATTCCTAGAATCGGAATCGAGCTTATACCTCAGCTATCTCAGGGTGAATTCAAAGTTGAATTTAAACTACCACCAGGAACTCCTATCGAGGAAACCGATCAGGCTTTAAGAGGAGTTCAAGATGCTACAAGAGGTAATGAGCAGGTTCGTTCTACATTTGCAGTAGCTGGTACTGGTAACAGAATGGATGCTAACCCTGATGAAGGTGGCGAAAACTGGGGTGAGCTTAATGTAATGCTGGCTTCAGGTTCTTCTGCTCTAGCAGAGGAAAACACTATGAGCACAATGAGAAGCTCTCTATCCAACATTCCAGGACTTCAATATAAGTTCTCTCGTCCTTCACTTTACTCCTTTAGTACTCCTGTCGAAGTTGAAGTAGCAGGATTTGATCTTGAAAATCTGAAAAAAGTAAGTGATGAAATTTCCCGAAGAATGGGAGCTGATAGTCGCTTTGCTGATGTTAAGAGTACCATGGAAGTTGGTAGTCCTGAAATCCAGATTTTGTTCGACAGAGATAGAGCAGCAGGTTTAGGACTACAAGTTCATGAGGTAGCCAACCGTGTTGTGAGTAATGTTAGAGGTGATGTTGCAACAAGATACTCATATAGAGACCGTAAGATTGACGTGCTTGTTCGAGCTCGCCAGGAAGATCGGTCTTCGGTTGATGAAATCCAGAACCTGGTTATCAATCCTGGAAGTGAGCGCCCTATTCCACTTAGTGCTATTGCGACGGTAAGAGTAGCAAATGGGCCAAGTGAGATCAGACGTTCTTCTCAGCAACGTGTTGCTTTAGTTACTGCTAACCTGAACTATGGTGATTTGGGTGAAGCTGCAGTTGCCGTTCAGAAAATTATCGATGAAACAACAGCTCCGGTTGGAATTCTTGCAAGAGTAGCCGGACAGAATGAGGAAATGTCTGAATCATTTCAGTCTCTCCTCTTTGCACTATCACTAGCTGTTTTCCTTGTTTACCTGGTTATGGCTTCTCAGTTTGAGTCGCTGCTCCACCCTTTTATTATCCTGTTTACAATTCCATTAGCATTAATCGGGGCTATACTGGCCTTATACATCACAGGAACCACAATTAGTGTGGTTGTATTTATCGGGTTAATTCTTCTTGCAGGAATCGTGGTGAACAATGCCATCGTTCTTATCGACCTAATTAATCAGATCAGAGAAAAAGGGACTGATAAACTAGATGCTATTATGGAAGGCGGAAAGTCAAGATTGCGCCCTATCCTGATGACAACACTTACTACTACACTTGGCTTACTTCCTTTAGCAATTGGGTTGGGAGACGGAGCTGAGCTTAGGGCACCTATGGGAATAACAGTTATTGGAGGTCTTCTTGTCTCCACCCTGTTAACATTAGTGGTTATTCCGGTCATGTACTCCTTACTTGATCATAAGAAGTACAATGTTGAAGAAGAAACCGAAACTGTAGCAGTATAATATTATGAGCTTTACAGAACTATCCGTACGCCGCCCGGTTACAACATTGATGGTATTTTTGAGCCTTGTTGTAGTTGGCATGATCGCAACAAGACTGGTACCACTTGAATACTTCCCTGATATCAGCTTTCCGGGAGCATTTGTCCAGGTTCCTTATCCAAATGCCTCTCCTGAAGAGGTTGAAGAGCAGGTTATCCGTCCAATGGAGGAAGCCTTAGCAACGATAAGCGGCCTGGAAAGAATGAACTCCAACGCTGGTGAAAATAACGGAGGTATACAGGTTATTTTCAAACAGGGTAGCGATATCGATCTAAAAGCTATAGAGATAAAGGAAAAGATTGAAAGTGTCAGGAACCAATTACCTGATGATTTTGAGTACTATCAGATTTTCAAGTTCCAGGATGGTGGAGGTAATACCCTTCAACTTCGTATTTCCAGTGAAAGAGACTTATCAGATGCCTATGATCTCCTAAATAGAAACCTTAAACAACGAATTGAGCGAATCGATGGCGTTGGACAGGTAACCCTTTATGGAGTTGAGAAAAAGGAAATCAAAATAGAGCTTATTACTGACAGGGTTCTTAGCTATAATGTCGATTTTAACCAGCTTACCAGCACGTTAAGCCAGGCTAACTTCTCCACATCAGCTGGTAAAATTACAGATGCTGGTCTTCGTTATAACGTTCGTCCAATGGGTGAGCTTCGGAATGTTGAAGATATTGAAAACCTTATAATTGGTGACAATAATCTAAGGGTTAAAGACATTGCAACAGTTAGCTATGCTAAACCTGTCAGAGACTATGCTCGTCACCTCGATCAGAAGTATGCAATTGGTCTTGATATTGTAAAAGAATCATCTGCTAATACAGTAGCTACAGTTGACAGGGTTCTTCAAGAAATTGATGAAATTAATGAGCTCCCTGAGATGCAGGGAATCAAAATTTATGAAATGAATAACCAGGCAGATGGGATACTTAGCTCATTAAAAGAGCTATTTAATTCCGGTATTTTAGGTGCAGGGTTATCCATCTTCATGCTTTACTTTTTCTTACGCCAGTTTACTACAACAATGGTAGTGGCCACGGCAGTGCCCTTCTCTCTTATTGTAACCTTAGGTTTTTTCTACTTCCTCAATATCTCTTTAAACATACTCTCTATGATGGGACTAATGCTTGCAGTTGGTATGTTGGTAGATAATGCAGTGGTAGTTACTGAGAACATTCACAGGCATCAGCGCCTGGGGCATGGAACTAAAAAATCAGCCATTCTTGGCGCTAAAGAAGTTGGCATTGCAGTAACGGCTGGTACACTTACCTCTGTTGTTGTATTCTTGCCGAATATCGTTAATGAGAGCTTTATCAAGCCTTATATGTACTATATAGGGATGCCTATTATCATTTCATTGATAGCTTCTTTACTTATTTCATTAACAGTAATTCCTCTTCTCACTTCCAAAATCAAAGCCCCTGAGAAGAAAAACAAAAGAACAATTGTTGATAAGCTAGCGGATGTGTATTCCAGGTTCCTTGCCTGGTTTATTGATCGAAGGTGGGTTTCGGCTACAGGCGTTGTACTACTTTTCTTGAGTGTTATTATTCCAGCTTCCGGAATTAACGTGGATATGTTCCCAAATGTTGAAGAACGGGAAATTGGCCTTAGATATAACTTAAGTGGTACCTACACTCTCGACAGGGTTAAACAGGCTGTTGATAAAGTTGAAGACTATCTCTACGAAAATCAGGATAAGTTTGAGATTGAATCAGTCTATACTTACTACCAGACTGATTTTGCCAACTCAACAATTATCCTGGTTGATGAAGATGACGCTGAAAAGTCGGTTCAGCTTATTAAAAAAGAGATTGAAAAGAATCTACCATTAGTAACTATTGGTGAGCCGGCTTTCGAATTTAGAAGCAGAAACGGTAATGAGGCCATTCGTGTATTTGTTCAGGGTGAGTCAATGGATGTTCTCCAGGAACTTGCTGAAAGAGTTGAATGGCGTATGTCTCAAATCGACGGACTTGCAGATGTTAAATCAGAAGCTGAACTAGGTGGAGATGAAGTTCGGTTAACCATTGATCATGAACGTGCAAGAAGTTATGGACTGACTTCAACTAATGTAGCTCAGGCGGTTTCCAGTTCAGTACGCGGGCAAAACCTGAGAAGAATCAGGGGACCCCAATCCGAGATTGATGTAATCCTGGCACTACAGAACTCTGATCGTCAAAGTATCGACGATCTAAAAGAACTGCCTATTGCAATTGGCGATAACCAGTCTGTAAAACTAGCTTCACTTGCCAGTTTTGAACAAACTAAAGGTCCGGGACGAATTTTCCGCGAGAACAGAAAAACAGCTCTCGGAATCTCTATCAATCTTGATGGTATTGCAATGGATGAAGCTCGTCCACTTGTTCAGCAAGTAATGGATCAGATCGTTTATCCTGCTGGTTACCAATGGAGTTTTGGCAGAAGCTTTGACAATGATGGTGAAGCATTAAACGTGATGCTCTTTAACCTTGCTATTGCCTTCTTCCTGATTTACCTCGTTATGGCAGCGTTGTTTGAATCGCTAATGTATCCTACCAGTATCCTTGCATGTATACTGTACGGTGTAGTTGGTATTTTCTGGTTTTTCTTTATTACCGGAACGGCATTCGATCTAATGGCAATCATTGGAATCCTGATACTTATGGGTATTGTAGTAAATAATGGTATCGTTTTGATCGATCATATAATTCACTTGCGAAGTGAAGGCTATAGCCGAAGAGAAGCGGTTATCCAGGGTGGAAAAGACCGAATGAGACCTATTTTGATGACTGCTGGAACTACAGTACTTGGATTGATCCCATTATGTATCGGAACTACTCAAATTGGTGGAGATGGCCCTCCCTACTTCCCAATGGCTAGAGCAATTGTTGGAGGTTTGACTTTCTCCACAGTTGTAACCCTGGTTGTTCTGCCATCTATTTATATCATCCTTGATGATATAAAGATTTGGTCGAGCCGAATCGGGTTCTTATCCAGACCGAAGTAAGTAACACTTTTAAAATCCCTTCTTATATAAGAAGGGATTTTTTGTATGTTTCAGGTTTATTATTTCTATATGCCTGACAATACTATTTACTTTGAAGACTTTACTATTCGCGCCAATGAAGTAGACGCATCCGGTAAACTCACTCTCCCCGCCATTTGTGATTTCTTCCAGGAAGTTGCCGGAAATAATGCTCTTCAACTAAATTTTGATATAACAGATCTAAAAGATCAGAATTTAACCTGGGTACTTCACAGAATGGATATTCAGATTAATTCTTATCCTGATTGGAGAGATACTATTAAATTAAAAACCTGGCCAGCTTCAGGAGATGCTTTAAGAGCCTATAGAAACTATCAAATTCTCGATTCGGGTGGTAACCTTTACGGCTCTTGCCTTAGTTACTGGATGATGATGAACCTGGATACCCGAAGACCTGTCAGAATGACCAAAGAAATTCTGGAAACGAAATTAGCTGACCTGGAAAATGTTCTGGAGATAAAAAGCAGCAGGTTTAAGCCTTTTTCATCATTCGAGAAAGAGAAAAGAATTACAATACGAAGGGCGGATTTAGACATGAATAATCATGCAAATAATGTCCGCTATATTGAATGGATGCTAGAATGCCTCTCCCATGAAGAAACTCGTTGTATTACCAATTTTGATATCATTTTTATGAATGAAGGACTCGAAGGTGATATAGTTAATAGCTCATTTACCCGAATTGAAGATGGAAAACTTATGTTCCAACTCATAAACCAGGATAACAAGGTATTGGCTCTTGCTGAGGCGATGTTAAACTTTTAATCCCACTCAGGCGCAATAGAAGGATTTACAATTCTTCTGTTCTTCTCAAGTTCATCAATCTTATAGAAATCATCATCTTCCAGTTCAAAGTCATAGATATCTAAATTTGATTCTAAATGTTCTTTTGAAGAAGCTTTTGGAATCACTGTAACCTGTTCCTGTTCAATAAGCCATCTAAGGGCAATCTGTGAAGCACTTTTACCATATTTTTTACCTAATTCAATAAGCAAAGGGTTAGTCAATACTTCTCCCTGCCCCAAAGGGCTATATGCAGTAACCATCAAATCATTTTCAGAAGCGTAATCAAGTAAATCAAACTGACCTAATAATGGATGGTATTCAACCTGGTTGCAAAATATTGGAGCCGATAATTCTTCATTGACTTCCTTCAATAGTTTCATTGGATAGTTACTTACACCAATGTTTAATGCTTTTCCTTGCTCCCGAAGCAAAAGCATGGATTCAATTACTCTATCAAGCTGAGATTTTGGATCTGGCCAATGAAGTAGCAGTAAATCAACGTACGGGAGATCCAAATCTATTAGTGACTGCTCAGCCGATTTAATTATCTGCGCTGGCTCAAGGTTTTGATAGGCAATTTTTGTGGTGATAAAGAGCTCTTCCCGATCTACATGAGATTTTCTAATCGCATTCCCGACTTCTCTTTCATTTTTGTAGTCCTGGGCTGTGTCAATGTGCCTATATCCCAGGCTGATCGCCAGTTTAATAACGTCCTCAGCTTGTTTTCCTATAAGTGTATAAGTACCTAATCCTATTTCCGGTACATCAACACCCTGAATATTTTTGAATTGCATTCGTGTTAAAGTATTTCCAGCTTTTTATTAAACAATAAAATGATCATTTAACGAGAGTCATTTTTTGCGTTGTAATTTTGTTTCCTACCTCCAGTTGGTAGATATACATTCCACTTGGTAATCCAGATGCGTCCCATTCATACTCGTGATCACCAGATCCATGCATTCCATCAGCAAGAACAAGGATGGGTTGCCCAACAATATTGAATATAGACAGCTTTACTTCGAGTGCTTCAGGAAGATAAAATGAGATAGTAGTTCTGGGATTAAAAGGGTTAGGATAATTCTGATTTAACCGAAGTTCATCTGTAACAACATCTTCCTCTTCATTAACTCCGGGAGGGTAAAGCACTAGCTGGAATCGATCACTTACAATTTGTAACGGAGTACCAATTCTATCGGATTCTGTATCATCCTCATCTACTGTATAATCAAATGTAATTGACCCTGTTTTTGTAAGGTCATAATCCTTATCTGTATACATATCTTTGAGTTGGATATTCCATCCTGCAGAAAACTCATTTATTCCACTAGATTTTAGACTAAACTCCCCGGAAAAGGACACCGAAAATGCTAATGGAATCACAATTTTTTGGTCTATAGACTCATCAAGACTAATATCCCGATGCCAGTCCGCTCCCTTTTTAGCACCAAAGAAAAAGTAATCGAGCTGCTTGTCCAGAATATGTAAATCCAGCTCAGGAGCTAGCAAATCTCTGTTAAATTCTTGCCCCTCTTCAACCAAGTTTATTGATACGGTTTTTTCAAACTCATCACTTTCAAGTGAAATCTTCAAGGTTGATACCGGCTCTGTTTCTTCCTGCTCTAATTCCGGCTCATAAAATTGAGGCGTTTGAAACGATATCAAAATTGTTTCTATGGTTGAGTCAGCTTTTATCCAAAATGAGCTTTTTGAAGGAATAACATTGTTGTCACCTAAAACCTTTGCCTTATTCCAGTCCAAAAGGTTTTCATCCATCAAATAAACATAAGGATATATAACACCTGGTTTCGTTTGCTCTTCAACGAGTTTCATAAAGTCTCGCACTAAAACAGGGTTTGTACTTGTGTTCGTAACAAAGTTAAAACCTTCTATCCCATTAATAATACCATTCTCATCTAGATCAGTAGCCGATAACTCAAACTCAATTACATCACTTGTTTCTTGCATCAAGATCGTGCTTAAAGAGTCTTGAATAGTCTCAGGTACCACCTGTTCCTCAAAATATGCCAATACTGACGTCCCCTTTGAGTTAGGGGGTCCATATTCATCAATAGAAACAAATTGGCTTAGTGGTTCAGACCAAAACAAAATTGGGTTATTTGATGTTGTTTCTATATCAATATCATCAAGAGAAGTAACATACCATCCGGCTTCTTTTACTTTCGGTGGCATAACTTCTTTACCACGCTGTATTTGTGTATTTCCACTCGTAGTATTTGATTCTCCAATTTCGAACGTCAGGTTAGGGCTATCATCTGTCATGCTTATGATCTCTGATTCAACTTCATCAGTAAGTAAATAATCAGAGATTTTGATGCCTGCTTGGTTTCGTAACTCCAACTCATTATCACCTCTTTGAATCCAGTTTATCACAGAATTTTCAGAGTCATTGATATCATTTTTCGAAATTCTTAACTCTGAAAGTGGCTGAATTTCCGTGTTCTCAGGAAAAACATAATTCAAGCTTCTAGTAGTCAATTCCCAGCCAGATAAATCCACTGCTTGCCGCTCTGTATTACGAATAGAAATAAAATCATACTCAGAATTACCCGAATTCACTACTTCTGTTAACCTAACTGCAGGAATATCGTTGTCCTGGATAAATGCTACATGAGTAATGAAATCCCCAAGGTTTCCTTTTGACAACCCACTTAACTCAAAAAAACCTGTCTCAGTCGTTTCAAAATGTTCATCATTAGTGATAGGAATCTCTTGTGAGTATACTGCATCGCCAATCAAGCCTGTAAAATTAAAGGACTGTGTTTTGAATTTGTCAATATCATTCGAATCTGCAGTACTATTGAATTCATTAAAATCAACGTTCACTGTCAGCCTGGAGCCATCATGTTCGTAAACTGCAACATTCAACAGTATTACATCCCCTTCTTGCACAGTTGAAATACTTTCATCAAACAACACCACAGGCGGTGTTAAAAGCCTGAATGAGGTGCCAAATGAAGAATAAGCCCTTTTATCTCTACCTACCCATTTCGCAGGGTCAGAGATAAAGGATAACAACATCCTGGACGTTCCGCTGGCTCCGTTTTTAAGGTGATACTGGTAATTATCATTTGAGCCAAGCCGTAATACTGTTTTATCCTCTAACGAGATACTTTGAGGAATATCAAATCCTTCTCTCAGATATGAACTCCAAACATCAGCACTACCCCATCCGATACCATATATAAACCTGTGAATCCCTTCTTCTTTCTGATATGTAAATATCCTGTTCTCGTTCTCGCTAAATTGAAAATGACCTAATAACTCAATTCGGGGATCAGAAACACTATTTATATGGACATTTGTGCCAGCACGGACTGAATTTTGAAAAAAAACTTCAACTTCAACGCCACCCTGAAGCGAAGAAGACTCAGAATCCCACTTTCCGTTCGTAAACCAGATTGAAGTGCCTTTTTCGATATCAACCAATGGAACAAAGTCAAAAGAATGATTGCTTGAGTTTACTGATACAATAGCAACATCCCCCGGCAAAAGTACCGACTGACCATGCGTTACTCCTGAAAAAACAAAGAGAAGCATAAAAAAAGCAGCAAGTCTAAACTCTGTACGTACTCTAGATAGTAACTCTCGAAGCATAGGCAAGTTTACACGTGATTGAGTGAGTGTGCAAGTAAGTAATTTTATCTTACAATGGCATATTAAACTTTAGAAATTTTGAAAATTTAATCTTCAAAATTAGGCTCATGCAATTTACCTTCTGTAGAGGCTACAGTTAACGCTACAGCAGCATCACCTGTAATATTTACGGTAGTTCTGCACATATCCAGAATACGGTCTACCCCCAAAATAAGGGCTATACCAGCAGTTGGCACCTGGATTGACTCTAATACCACAACAAGCATTACAATTCCAGCTCCAGGAACTCCTGCAGCACCTACTGAAGCAGCTGTTGCAGTTAACACAATCATAAGCTGTTGCCCAAAACTTAAATCCATACCTAAGGCTTGCGCAATAAACACAGCCGCAACAGCTTGATAAAGGCTGGTCCCATCCATGTTTATAGTAGCCCCAACTGGTAATACAAAACTTGCGACTTCTTCATCCACACCAAGGTTCTTTTCAACACGCTCCATAGTTACCGGGAGAGTTGCAGAACTGGAACTGGTACTAAACCCTAAAAGCATTGCAGGCTGAATGGCTTTAAAGAAGTTACCCAGGCTCATATTCTTACTAAAAACTTTAAACATCCCTGTATAAACAATAAATACATGGAGTAAAAGTGCAGCTAATACGGTTAAACAATACATCCCTAACGCACTGAGTAGCTCCAATGCTTTACTTAAATCATCTCCAGCCAAATCAACAATTAATGAAGCCATTAATGCAAACACACCATATGGAGCTGTTTTCATAATGAGATCAACAATTTTTATGATCACATCGTTAAATGATTCAAATACATTGATAAGTAATTGCCCTTTATCCCCTCCAATCTGGATAATCCCAATTCCTAATAGAATAGCCACAAAAACTACTTGTAGCATTAAGGAATTCTCAGAGGCGGCAGCAAAAAAGTTTTGAGGTACCATATCAACAAGGAAATCTAATACCCCTCTGTCCATTACTTCCTGGGCTGACTGACTTTTACTCTCAATAGAGCTGCTGTATGTTTCTTGTAAACTCTGCTTTGTAGCTTCTGGCAGGGTTTTCCCCGGCTGAATTACATTTACAGCAATAAGACCTAATGAAATAGCAAAAACAGTTGTTGTAAGATAAATAAGAACTGTTTTACCACCCATTCGGGAAAGCTTCGTGGTATCATTTAAGCTTGTAACACCTGTAACTAATGAAGCCAGAACTAATGGAACTGCGATAAGCTTTAATAAATTTATGAATATAGTCCCGAATGGCTTGATAAACTCTACCGTAAAGTTATTAAATCCTGCTACACTTGATAACAGTCCCCATAACAACCCTAGGATTAATCCGATAATAATTTGCCAGTGTAATTTTTTATACCACATTATGAATTCTTTATTTATTTAAATCAGTTTAGTGATGAGTTTTACTACGTGTTCAGTATCCAACAATCAATGTTATGACTAAAGCTATTACCGAAGCGGTGCCACCCGCAAGCCAGTTAACCATATTATTATCAACATAAGAAATTTGGCGAGAAAATAGGTTTTCAAAAAAAGGAGCCAACTTCTTGCCTTGAGTAGTAGCTCCGAACCATGAGTCTACCAGGTTCCCTATAAAACCTGATAACGCAATCAACGCTATAGTAAACAGGCTTGCTTCCATATTCATTGTCCAAAAAATAAAAGCGATAAATAAGGCCCCGCCAATTGAAGCTATTGTCCCAATAACACTCACACCTCCATCGGTACCTGGTTTAACTGATTCCATATTCGTTACCAAATAGGTATTACTCTCTGTTCGCCCTTCGCCAACTTCAGAGGCCCAGGTATCAGATGTAGCAAATGCAATGCTTGAAATAGCTGCTACAAGGAATGCATGTTGATCACTCAAGAACCATACTATGATCCAGAGCGCAAACCAGAATCCATTTGACCAAACCTGGATACCATCCCTTCGAAACTTCCTTTTTAAAAACCCCTCAGCTGAAATTTGATCTTTCGAGAGAATGGAACTGGATATAAAAAAAGCTAAAACAACGATTGCACTGCTGAGCCCACCTAGTCCGAATGCAATAATTCCAAACATGGTAGCTGATGTCGCTCCGTCTAGTGTTAACCAATTCAGAACAAATCCAAGATATGCGCAAAGTAAGGAAAGGAAAATGGCTGCATAAATCCGGATGTGATCGTCCATTTCTGCTGATAACAGAAAGACAAAGATCAGTGCGAATAAAAAAAAGATATTTATTAAGCGATCAAACACTTACTAAGAGGCATCTGAATCAACTGAATCAGGTCTATCGTGCTTCATGATCGCAAAAATAACAGTAATAAAACCTGCTAAAATCACAATAGGTGAAATGTAAAGAGAAACAAACCCGTTCACTTCGTTTTCTAATAACATTGCAGTGAACCCTGAAACAATCAAAAGAATTGCTATACCAATAAGCTTGTAATTGAATGCCGAAAAAAACATGGGCTTATCATCAGTTTTTTTTTGATTTCCTTTTGCCATACTAAGTTTTAAAATCCTTTACGTATTTGTGGTTTGAATCGAATTAATAAGTTATTTAATTATCCATTAACTCCAAAAGATGAGTATTCTTAAATATGCTAAAACTTGTTCTGGCTTCGCAAAGCCCAAGAAGAAAAAAACTACTAACACAACTCGGGCTTATCTTTGAAATATTGCCAAGCAATTCGGAAGAAATCATAACATCTGACGTCCCTTCTACCATCGTTGAAGACCTTTCCTTGCGAAAAGCAAAAGAAGTTGCTAAATCGATGCCCGACTCTTTGATAATAGGAGCTGACACTATTGTGGTTCATGAAGGTGAAATTCTTGGAAAACCTAAAGATCAAAAAGATGCATTTAGTACACTTACCAAGTTAAGCGGTTCAACTCATGAAGTATTTACGGGTATTAGCTTCGTAATAACAAACAGCGTGAACGAAGTAATAAAAAGTCACTCCTTCTATGAAGAGACCAAAGTTAGTTTTAGCCCGTTAACACCTATCGAAATTGAATCTTATATTAAAACCGGAAGCCCAATGGATAAAGCCGGAGCATACGGCATACAAGATGACTGGGGTTCTGTTTTTGTAGAACGTATTGAAGGTGACTTCTATAATGTAGTAGGATTTCCTATAAATAGATTTTATCGTGAACTAAAAGACTTTCATCCAAAAATGGCTCACTCCTTCAGCACTCATTATAGCGAATGATTAAGAAGACACTCTTATTACTTTGTATTGCATTACTACTTCCTTCAGGAAAATTGCTTGCACAACTGAATAACCAATTTCAGATTGCCAACCGGCTTATGCAGCAACAGCGTTATGAAGATGCATTACCAATACTTCAACTTACAAACAGAGAACAACCTCAGGTATTTCTTTTCTTTGATAAGCTGATTGAGTGCCATATACAGCTTAAGCAATATGATGAAGCACTGTCTCAGGTTGAAAAAGCAATATCAAGCCGACAAAACGTAAGCTTATCCAGAGTACTGGAAGCTGAACTTTACCACTTCAAGGGTGATACAACCAGGGCTTTTGATATTTGGGAGCAAAACCTTAATCAGTATCCAACTCAACTTCAGATATATCTCAATACTGCAACTTCTATGGTAGAACGGCGAGCTTATTCCAAAGCTATTGATGTATATATGAAAGGAAGATCTGTTTTTAACAATGATCAACTTTTTATGTCTGAAGTACCCAATACTTATATGCAGGCTGGAAAATATGAGGAGGCGATAGCGGAATGGTTGACATTAATCAAAGTAAATCCTCAGCAAACGAGTGCACTACAGAGATTACTTCTACGCTATAACGACCCTTTACTTTATGATATCACTATTCTCGAGCTCGAAGACCAGCTTAATGAAATGGCTATCGAAAACCCGGCCTACTCTTCTTTTTATGAGTTCCAGATTTGGTTACTTCTTGAAAACAAACTCTTTAGAAGAGCTTTTTCCACTGCAAGGGAATTTGAGAATAGAACCTCGAACTTTAACTTTTCGCTATTTAATGTAGGTAGAAAGCTAACCGATAATAAAGAGTTCGAACTGGCCATCGATGCTTTTGACTTCTATATCCAAAACTCTACCGGAGAGATAAAGTGGAGAGCAATGGAACAAAAGGCAGATGTTCAGACTAGATGGGCCAAATATTTTGATGACTATAATTTAGATCTGGAAGGTAAAAAAGAGGAACTCTTCTTTAATGCTGGTTTAATACTGGACACTATTATTGATGAAACCGTTACCTATAGCAGGTTAGATAAAATCTTTTTAAAAAAGGCTGAGCTTTCCCTCGATTTCGTTTATAACCTAGAAGAAGCTAAAGAGGCTACAAAAAGGTTAAAAAGCATCCCCCAGATGTACGACACACCCGAAGCAAATTACCTGGATGGGAGAATTCATCTAGCCCAGGAAGAATATACTTTAGCCAGAATTTCTTTTACACGAAGTAATAAAAAAGCTGATATTGGAGAGCTGGCTGAGAAAACGAGATACTTTCTTGCACTAACTGATTTTTATGCAGGCGATTTTGAATTCGCTAAAATCCAACTAAAAACACTTGGTAGACAAAATACATCATATTATGCCAATGATGCACTTGAACTAAGATTATGGGTCCAGGAAGGGTTATCTGCTGATACTACAGGCAGTTACCTTACTCAATTTGCTAATGCAAACTATTTACTAAGTGTTGGACGAATAGAGGATGCAAAAAATAGTCTGTATGAGATCATTGATAACACATCAACTTCACCATTTAAAGATGACTCTTTTGTTTTGTTAGCTGGTATTGGTGATGCTACTACCTTTGACTATATGCAGAATATTTCCACCTTCCTGGTAAACTCACCTGCCCTATCCTTAAAAGAAAGACTATTATGGGAACGTGCCAAAGCAGCTGATGAAGCTTATAATATTACTAACTCAACCGAGCAGGAACTAACCTTTGAAGTTGATTTACAAAAAGTACTGGATAATTATGGAGCGATAATACTGGAATATCCACAAGGTTTTTACGCTCCTTTTGCCAGGAAAAGACTGGCTGAACTTCCCAAACCTAATTCATAGCATATGAAAAGTATACTCCTTCTGCTCACTCTATTAGTTTCAGTTAATTCTGTTTCTGCACAACAACAGGTTGTAATACCTATGGATGCTTCCCAGACCAATCACCTGAAAGCATATGGTGTAATCTTTAACCACATTAGTGATGGTTATGCCGCTAAATGGCTCTTGAACTATCGAGGTGGTGCATTTATGGCTGTTGTTGAAAACGATATTGTCCGTAAAGCCCTGCTTCGTAATGTAGCCCTTGAAACTATAAGTAATAGTGAGGCAGTCTCAATTGTTAGCTCTGTAGAATCAAATAGCTCTAACAGCTCAGTCGTAAATCTCGAAAAAGCGCCAAGAATCGCAGTATACACACCTGATCAAAAGCTTCCATGGGATGATGCAGTAACTTTGGCTTTAACCTACGCCGAAGTAGAGTACGATAAAATTTGGGATGTTGAGGTTTTAGAAGGAAAATTACAGGAATATGATTGGCTTCATCTTCATCATGAAGACTTTACAGGTCAATATGGAAAGTTCTGGTCTAATTATAGAAGTACACCCTGGTATATAACTCAGGTTCGACAAATGGAAGCTATGGCTTCTGAATTAGGGTTCAGCAAAGTTAGCGAGCAAAAAAAGGAAGTAGCCAGGGTGATTAAGAGATATGTTGGTAACGGTGGATTTCTCTTCGCTATGTGCTCTGGTACTGATACCTTTGATATAGCTCTGGCAGCCGAAGGTGTTGATATTGCTCCATTACAATTTGATGGCGACCCTGTAGATCCAAATGCACAGGAAAATCTTGATTATTCAAAAACCTTTGCTTTTGAAAACTTCAATATTGAATTAAGCCCTTTTGAATATGAACATGCTGATATTGACGTGCCTGTAGCTATTCAGGAAATAGATCGTAGTTTGGATTTCTTTACACTATTCGATTTTTCGGCGAAATGGGACCCAGTCCCTACAATGTTAACTCAGAACCATGTTAGTAGTGTTCGCGGCTTCTACGGGCAAACCACAGCCTTCAGAACCGAAAAGGTAAAGTCTTCTGTTGTCATCCTGGCTGAGTCTCCCGGGCGAAACCAGGTAAAATATTTACACGGAAACTACGGCAATGGCACCTTCACCTTTTATGCGGGTCATGACCCTGAAGATTATACGCATAGAGTTAATGACCCACCCACGGATCTGACTCTCCATCCAAATAGCCCCGGATATCGACTTATTTTAAATAACATTCTTTTCCCTGCAGCAAAAAAGAAAAAAAGAAAAACCTGATCATTATATATGAATCCTAGCCAGAAGTTTGAAGACCTTGTTCAGCTTGTATCCATTTTAAGAAAAGAATGCCCCTGGGATAAGAAACAAACTCATCAAAGTATAAAAGACAACCTCGTTGAAGAAGCCTATGAAGCAATAGAAGCACTCGACAACGAAGATATGAATGAGTTTAAAAAGGAACTCGGTGATCTTCTACTGCATGTGGTGTTCCATAGTAATATGGCCTCCGAAACCAATACTTTTGATATTGGAGAGGTGATTTATGTGTTGATGGAAAAACTTATTCGTCGCCACCCGCATGTTTTTGGAGAGCAGGTTGTTGATGGAGAAGATCAGGTAGCAGAGAACTGGGAAAACATTAAACTTAAAGAAGG
>JAVKDP010000021.1:0-38677 GCA_040222185.1 Balneolaceae bacterium
ATGTAAATAAAGCCAAACAAAGACAGATTCTTAGACTGAAGCACCCAAGGAATAGGTTTGATCTTAGCTGATAATAGTAGTGTCCAATAAAGGATAACTAGAGATTATGTATTCTAAGATTCTATTTGATCTTCTAACAGACATATTTTGGGGCTTTGTTATATGTATCGTTATAGGAGTTACAACAAGCTTAATCGTATGGTATACAGAAGTAATTGAGATATTTCAGTTATACATTGTTTCTTTTACTTATTCTTTCAATGGTATAATCGCTGGTGGATTAGCAATAGGCACTGCCCTATACGTTTATAAATCTCAATTGAATATTATTGAAATTATTGAAGGTGTTTTCAGTGAAAAGGAGTTGTTAAAAACCGATTATTACAAGTATAAAGGATACTATTTAAGTATTCGTCGTTCTTTAACCTTTATGACTGAGTTTATTATAATAAGCTTTGCCATATTTTATATTTCGAGATTCCCATTTAAAGGAGTCCCTGAATATTTCATGATTTTTTTTGCCTGCTTACAATATGCTCTAGGGGTTTATGTTGGACGGAAACTCTACTTTATTGGACAAATGGTTCGGTCTCTCGTATCTGTAAAAGCTAAAAAAAATCTTTTTTACGAAGATAAACTAGGAGACCTAATTACATATGTCAACATTTTGTCAACACTAACAATTATATGTACTTATGTAAATGTTACAAGCTACTACTCTGGACCTTTTTTATTTGATACGGTTTTGAAATCCTCTTTGCATGTTTTCCTATTGCTACCTGCAGTTATAGCAACCCCAGTACTAATAATTTTTAATTTTTATCCAAGGTCTGTTGTTAGAGTTCTTTATTCGAAATCTATTTCTAAAAAAATAAAAGAGCTTAAGAAGAAGCTAACTAAGCAAAAAATACCTCCGTTCGAAAAAATGTCATACTTAATCGAGTATGACAGGTTATCTAATGATGAATTGAAATACAGGCTTAGAATGACATTAAGTGACCTTCCGATAGCAATAACTATCGTAATAATGCTTATTGACTTAATGAACCTTTAATCTGGTAAACTAGATCATATAGTATAAGCCCGCCGAAATTTGGATCTTCATAGCTGATATTAGTAACCTATTCTTTTTGACCTCACTCCAAAGCTTGAAAAATATTACTTGGCATAGGATCAAAAAAATATAAATATAAACTCCAATGAGATCTTCAATTACAAATATGAGAATTAGAATACCAAAAAATTGAACATAAAAAGCCACTTTATATGCTTTTTTAGGAGGTAGCAGTGTTATCAGGCTTTTTTTATCTCCCTTCACATCTTCAATATCCATTAACATTTCGCGTCCGAATATGAATAGGAAAAAAGTTACGGCTAATATATATATAGGATTCTTTTCAGGTAAAATAGCTATTAGGATCGTGAAAGGTATGATACTAATAATCGCCACATAAATATTTTTTAAATATGGTGTAAAGTCTATCACATAACTATAATTCACAAAACCAAGAATGAATAGCAAGTACAAGAAAGCTATTCCATTAGACAGAAACACCTTCACATATAGCAGAGATGACAAAAGCAGGAAGTAGTATAAAATAACAGCAAATAATGTACTTAAACTTTGACTAGGTAAAGGTCGATCAGGGTGATTAACTCTATCGGATTCTATATCATTTAAATCATTTAAAACGAATCCACACATACTTATTATTAATATGGGTAATGCATAACAGAAAGCATAAGCAGAGTCTCTGTAAGCATGGGCTATAGGAAAAAAAATAACTAGAGCTGTTATTATACTTGTATCCAGCCTTGTCAACCGAGTTACAGATTTTATGATTCTATACAAAATAATCTCTAGTTATCCTTTATTGGACACTACTATTATCAGCTAAGATCAAACCTATTCCTTGGGTGCTTCAGTCTAAGAATCTGTCTTTGTTTGGCTTTATTTACATGAGTGTAAATCTGTGTTGTAGAGATGGAGCTGTGACCTAAAAACTGTTGTATATAGGTGATATCAACTCCTTCTTCTAAAAGAAGAGTTGCAAATGTATGCCTGAATGTATGTGGCGTAATTTTTCGGTTGAGCCGAGCTTTCTGGGCATAGTGTTTAACCATATACCTTACGGATTGTGTAGATAACCTGCTTCCAAGGCGATTAATGAAAAAGTACCTGGACTGATCGATTTCTTGTTTAAAAAGCTGACTATACTTTTGCAAAACGTCCTTCGCCTCTTTGTTACATATATGCAATAGTCGGTGCTTGCCCCCTTTTCCTTTAATGGTTACTGCACCGGACCTAAGGTTAATTTGATCTTTTTTCAAGTTGCAAAGCTCTGATACTCTCATACCTGTAGCAAATAACAGCTCAAGAACTGCTATATCTCTTGTTCTGGTTCTGTATTGTATTTTCTGATTTTGTAAATCTTCTACACCTGAATAAGCGACCATAAATATGCTCTTTACTTCATGAGCATCCATTACTTCGGGAAGAGTTCTTGGATCCTGGATTTTTATTTTCAGCTTCCTGAATGGGTTTGAAACAAGTATATCTTCAAACTCTAAGAAGTTAAACAGAGCCTTTAAAGTTGCAATTTTACGCTTAATAGTTTTAGTCTTAAAGTGTGAGATTCTTTTCAGGTAAAGCCTTAACGTTTCTTTGCTTACCTCTTCAATATTTGAACTCAAGTTTTCTTCTAGTAAATACTTCCTAAACTGTTTGAAGTCAGATGTATAAGCCTTGATTGTTTTGTTAGATAGCTTTTTTTCGAATTGGCAATGAATTAAGAAGCTTTCTTCAGCTTTTTTGAATGTCATATCAATAGTTATAGGTTTATAAAACCCGTGAAGTTGACAAACTTAATTCAGATATCCTCATTGAAATCGGAAGTGTATCTTGAAGAAAAAATGGCTACCAAAACGAACGAATACCAAGAATTAAAGAGTGGGATTTCAGGGTTTGTTAACCTATTATAAAGCAATACATTTAAGCCATTCTAAAAAAGAAATACATCTGCTACTTTAGTTTAAATCTATTTACATCTTTTGAACGTATTCCCATGTCATAAATTCAATTATTTTCTTTCCTTAGTATTGTGAAAAAGTTTATGAAACATATCGCCTTATTTGTGGCTGCGTATTTGATAGCGTTGCCCATACTTAATGCTTTTCATTTTTCTGAACATCACCACCACCATTTGGATGCAGAAATCGGTCAGAGCCTAATTTCTGAAACGGTTCCAGATTGTGATCTGTGTTTTGTTTATCAAAATCAAAAACTGGTTAATAGTGAAGTTGAGAATATTTCCTTAGCTGTTACTTTTTCACCATTCCCTGAAATACCTACTGCTACACTCGTTTCAAATAGCAGTGACTATATTAGTCTCCGCGCCCCTCCTTCTTTAGCTGTTTGACCCATTTTAATTGTAGAACTCTCTGCTAATTATAAACAGCCTTCGACTTAAAGTAAGTCGGCTCTAACATTTTATTATGAATCATAAGCTAATCCTGGCATCTTTGATGTTAGTATTATTTTCAAACGGTATTGTATCCGCTCAGGAAACTTTTGCCCCACCTGAACAGCTCAATTTTTTTCGCTCGGCTAAATCCGCGAGTACTATCAAAATTGATGGAAAACTAAATGAATCAGATTGGAATAAAGCGGTTCCGATTACTGACTTTATTCAAAAAAATCCGAATCAGGGAAGTCCTTCGAGTTATAAAACAGAAGTAAAAATTCTTCATGACAATAACTATCTCTATATAGGTGCGATCAATTTCCAGCCTAAATCAGAAATAGTAGTCAAAAACCTGGAACGTGATTTCAGCTATTTCCAAAATGATTTGTTTGGAATTGCTATTGATGGGTTTCTGGACCAAAGAAATTCAACGGTATTTCAGATTACTCCACTTGGGAGCTTACGAGATATGCAGGTTATTGATGGCAATAGAGATAATGAGGACTGGAATGCAACGTGGGATGCTAAAACAACCATTCACCAAGATCGCTGGGTAGCTGAAATTGCTATACCATGGGATATTCTACGATACCCTGAAGGAGCAGATAGACTTGGGGTAATTTTTGCGAGAAATATCCGAAGTTTAAATGAATTCACTAGTTCTCCTGCTGTTCCTCGTTCAGTTACTGTTTATAGAATGGAATATGAAGCTGTTCTTGATGGGCTATCAACTCCTCCTCCATCAACCAACATACAGATTAATCCTTATGCATTAGGAGATTACCAATATGTAGATGATGGGAGTAATACAGACTCAAAAATCGAACCAAAAATAGGTGGCGACATTAAATGGGGCATTAATACGAATACAGTTTTAGATCTGACTTTTAACACGGATTTTGCCCAGGCTGAAGCTGATGCTCAAGTAGTGAATCTTAATCGCTTTTCTGTGTTCTTCCCGGAAAGGCGCCAGTTTTTCCTTGAAAACTCTGATCTTTTTAATCCAAGTATAACAACCTGGATTCGTCCTTTTTTTAGCAGAAGGATTGGGCTTGGAAATAATGGTACGCCTATCCCGATTGATGCGGGTGCAAGGTTCGTTAACCAGGATTCAAATTATCGGATAGGAGCTCTTGCGATCAGGCAGCGATCGATTGATAACAGCCCTGCTTCCAATTTTGGAGTACTCAGATATACTCAAAATATATCAGGTCAGAGCAGAATTGGCGGAATGTTTACTTATCGAAACGATGAAAAGATTACTAACACAACAGTTCAAAACAACTTCACATACACTGTTGATGGATTTCATCGTTTTAACCAGTCCTTTTCCCTTCAGGGAATGCTTTCCTCTTCTTACGATGAAATCACAAAAGACGGGTTGGGCGGTCAGTTTCTGATTAGTTATACCAACAACCTTCTTTATATCGGTTTGCTGGAATATTACAATCGTAATTACAACCCGGGAGTTGGACTTGAGATTCTCAACGATAACTACATCATGACAAGTCCGGCTATTAATCTTGATTTACGCCCAGATTGGCTTCCTTCTTTTATAAGAAGTTATGAGCCGGGAATGTATGCCTATATTTTTCACAGCTCTGTTGATGGAAGTCATTTATTCAGCTATGGTGGTTTGAATGCGATTGACTTCAACTTTCACGATGGTTCGAATTTCTCATTTACGATCGAACCTAATCGACAAGATTTGGAAACATCATTCTTTCCTGTTGGTATTGAAGTAGCTCCCGGTTCGTACAATTATGTCCGCTACTATCTCAGAGCATCTACAAATCCATCTGCTGGAATTTCCGGTGCAATCAATACTTCCTTTGGTACTTATTATGATGGAAATTTAGAGCGCTATACATTTTCAACTCGATTAGCTCCGATTCCTCATGTTGAGTTTGAAGGAAGCTATCAACTGACACGGATTCATAATCTGGGAATAGCAGAACAAGATGAAGAAACACATCTTTTCAGTATTGGCCCCAGGCTGGCTTTAAATCCCCGGTTACTTTTCTCGGGATTATACCAATACAATAGTTCTTCAGATTTACATGCAGTAAATGCCCGAATTTCCTGGGAATTTCTTCCTTTATCGTACGTGTATTTGGTACTAAATAGCAGTTTGATAGACCATTCAGACCCTTTGCAAAGACTAAACCAGCAACAATACATCGCTAAGGTTTCTTATGTGCATCAATTTTAAGCATCAAATAAGATTTAATACAACAACGGGATTCCCTTGAACAAATAACGATTTGAATAACATAAAAAACTTAGATGACCTAAGGTTTAGTGGACTAATAATAACCATGAGCTATGGCTTGACTGCTGTAGTTCTTTTTCCTCAAAAATTAAATATTACATTAAACATGACTACCTCAAATAAAATACCCATTACTATTCTAACCGGTTTTCTTGGATCGGGAAAAACGACACTTCTTAATCATATTTTAAATCACTCTTCTGATAAAAAAATTGCAGTTATCGTTAATGAGTTTGGTGAAGTAAATGTCGACTCAAAGTTGGTGGAACATACCACCGAAGAAATGATCGAGCTTTCCAATGGATGCATCTGTTGCACACTTAGGGGAGACCTCATCGAAGGAGTAGATAAAATTATTCGTGAAAATGACATTGATGCTATTGTTATTGAATCCACTGGAATTGGTGAACCTGTACCAATTGCCCAGGCATTTTATGTACACCCGGAGCTTCTGGCCCTGGAGCCTGACCTTCCAAATATCCAAAACAAGGTTTTTGTAGACTCCGTTATTACTGTGGTTGACAGTGCCCAGTTTCTTGAAATGTATCAACGTGAATCCCTCATCCCCGACGATGATTTTGGAAGAGGGTACAGCCAGTTACTTGCTGAACAAATAGAGGGAGCCGATATCCTTATACTCAATAAATCAGACCTGGCTTCACATCGTGAAATGTATCAACTAAAGGATCTTCTATCAGTAATGAACCCGCGTGCTAACATGATTGAGTCTTCTCATGGGGAAGTTCCTATATGGGAAATCATGGAAACGGAACTGTTTGACCTTCAGACTGCTGAAGAATCTGCATTATGGATTGCCGAACTTGAGAAAGAACATGAGCCAGAATCAGAAGAGTATGGAATAAACACCTATGTATATAAAACGGTAGATCGCTTTAATGAGGAAAAATTGATCGAGCTTTTTAGAGAAGGCTTTCCATCGAATATTCTTCGCTCCAAAGGCTTAATTACAATTGAGAATACGGATACCGCCTTCTTATGGAACCAGGCAGGTAAGTTTTTGAAATTTGATTCTATTGGCAGATTTAACGATCCGAATCACACCTATAATGAAATTGTGTTCATTGGTACAAAGTTAAACCCAGCCGTTCTTGATACTATGCTGGCTAAAGCGTTGGCTGCTTAATACAAAAAAAGCCTCTCATACATACATTGTATAAGAGGCTTTGGTTTCTTGTGGGACCGGGCGGGTTTGAACCGCCGACACACGGATTTTCAGTCCGTATGATATACATCCATTTATGTAAAGTTATATCAGGTAAAATAAATTGTTATTTACTGATTTTTAATGTTTTAACATTGTCATTTTATCTCTCTTTGTACTACTTTGTCAAGTATAATTAAACATATTATACTGACCCCAAGCTGACCCCAGAAGTATATAGACAGCAAAATAATGCATCATGCCAAAAACAAAATTAACCCATGCATTTATTGGAAATGTTCCACCTCCTACTAAACCAGGAAGTCGCATCGAGTATTATGATTCTATAGTTGAAGGGCTTGTATTGCGTATCACCTCTACTGGTCATAAATCTTTTAGTTTACGATACGGTGATGATGGCAAGAGATTCACGATTGGTAAAGCCCAGGACTTTAGTTTAGCAGAGGCCAGAGATTTTGCAAAGGACTTGAAACACAAAGTAAGACATGGGGAAGATCCACAAGCAGAAAAAATTAAAAATAGACAAGCCCCAAAGGCTAAAAAAGTATCAGATTTAGCTACACTTTTTAAAGAGCGCCACCTACCTAACCTGAAAGAATCTACAAGAAAAGACTATGAGCGCCGGATCAATAACTTCATTCTACCTTCGTTAGGTAAATTTGAAATTAATGATGTAGAAAGATATCACATAATTGAATTGTTAGAGGACATCGCGGAAGGTGATACCCCAGCTCCGATTCAATCTAATCGTGTGAGAGCAATAATATCTAGTATGTATAATTTTGGATTGAACAGAGGTATAGCAAACACCAACCCAGTACAATCTATCCGACCACTTGGCAAGGAAAATACACGTAAAAGGGTTTATGAAAGACATGAGATTAAGGTACTTTGGAAAACCTTAGATTCCACACATGAACCATTCCGCTCACTCTTTAAAATGTTGTTAATCTGTGGTCAACGTGCTGGTGAAACACGATTAATGAAATGGGATCATATACAAGAAAATATCTGGACTATACCCGCAGAGAATACTAAAGCTAAACGAACTCAAGTTCTGCCACTTCCTGAACTTGCCCTGGAAATACTTGAAGACAGAAAAAAAGATGCTCAGCAAAGTGAATATGTGTTCGCTAGTCTTGTAAATCCAAATGAACCCATCGGCTGGTTGCAAAAAGTAGCGAGCAAAGTCAGAAAAGAGTCGAAGATAAAAGATTTTAGACTTCATGATCTTCGTCGAACAGTTGCTACTTATATGGCAGAACTGAAGGTGGATAGAACGACTTTAGGAAAAGTACTAAACCACAAAGGCCTTGCAGGTGATAACCATGTTACTGCCATATATGATCGACACGATTATTTAGAGGAAAAAAAAGACGCCTTGATTAAATGGGAAACTGAATTGGCTTTAATTTTACAAAATGAGTAGCCAAAAAGTTAATCGTCTTGTTAAGGGTTATAATAAGCGTATTCTTGATTTTAGATCTGTCTATAGTATAAAGCTACTCTATTCTGATATTGAAAACTATGAACAACAATATCGCGAACAACTAGAAGTAATTTCCAAACTTAGTATTGAGCAATTTGACACCTTATTTAATTACATAAAAGCAGAGATTGATTCTATTGTTCGCCATAAAGCTATGCTTGGTTTTACTAATAGTAGGGATTCTGGAAGCTTCTATTTATTGATCTCAAAAGAGCTATTTAAATTAAACCCTCCAATAGTCCTCTTCGAAAATGACCACAAAATATTATGTGAATCCATTTTTATTTCAGACCCATGGGGTCTCAAACAGCCAAGTAATGATGATGAGTTCAGGACTCACGAGAAATGGTGGATAGAAGTTGAGCTTAAAAAACACTTTGAAGCTTTTATATTGTTAAAAACTAATAAAGAAAAAAGTGTTGGTCTTGAAGTAGCTAAAGATTGGATGGACATACTGGTTACCGAAATTAATGAGTTAACCTTACCTACGGAAAGCGATATTATAGAAAAACTCTCCAAGGTTTACCCAAACTTTATTCGGGATTTCGATCAAAGTCTTTTGAAAACTAAATTTGTAAAGGGAAGAAAAGTCATTAAAAAATCAGTAGCTATCGCTCTTTGTTTTATTTTCCAAAAAAAGGAAGGTTTAAAATGCACTCCTGATTCTATTCTAAAACGCTATCAAAGAAAAAAATATTGGTAGATACCTGGACAGGACAAACTCCTCAGTACTATCATGTCCTGTCTTGCCCTTATGCCATATTTGGTCTCCTTATATAAATTATTCGAAAATAAATCTAAACTTATCGAGTAATTATGAATAACAGAATTATCCGCTTTCCGGAATTATGCCAAATCCTTGGCGGCGTTAGCCGGCAAACAATATATGATATGGTTAAACGAGGTGACCTGCCTCAAAGCTTTAAAATATCTCCAAAAGGTCGGGCGGTTGGTTGGCTAGAATCAGATATAAAATTATACCTGGAGCAACAAAAAGGATCAATTAATTAGTAAGAACACCCTTTAGTAATAAGGGGTGTTTCTTATCAATTTTTGATTGTGATTGATACAGTCAGAATATATTTCCCTCAAGACTTGATCCATGAAGTGGATTTGATTTCAGAAGTACCAACAATACTTTGTGATGTTACATCACATTCGAATAATGATCGGGTTTGGTATTCTGGCAAACTTAAAAACCTTTCCTGGTCGGTAAGAAAAGATGGCATTTCAATTTCTGGCAGCCTTACTAAATATATATGTGGAAATAATTATACAAATATGAACCAAGAGACTCTTAATAATGCTATCGATCAATTGAGTTCATATTTCGGTGTTGATCTTACAATTGGAAGAATCACTCAGCTAGATTTTGGAATTAATTTGAACTGTAAGGAAGCCCCTATGAACTATTTCAAATGTTTAGGATCTAGCCCATACTATAAAAGTAGGTCAGTTAATAACTCAACCTTATCATATAGTAATAGAAGTAGGACTAAACTTTTCTATGACAAACTCAAACAAATGAAAGCTACTAATGTATTTATTCCAGAAAAATTTATAGGGCTTAATATTTTAAGGTTCGAAGTCAGGTACAGAAAAAAAGCGTTCAAATATTTCGGAAGAAAAGAGCTTAGAGTAAAAGATCTTCTAACAAGTAGTTTTCATAAAAGATTAAAAGAGCAACTATTTAAAGAGTTCAGTTCAATACAAACGGTCTTACTCCCTTCAATTTCAAAAGAAATAATAACAACTGCATCAATATTTGGAGACCAATTAATAGCACTTGCAATAGAGCAACTTGGAATGGATGTGATATACGACTTAGTAGATAGTTGTACCAATATGGATTCTCAGAACAAAACCAGATCCAGACAACGGTGTATGAAAGTTTTAAAAAAATTTCATCATAACAATGATGAATCCCTGTATGATGAACTCACTATTAATTTTATAAAAGAGCTAAAAAAAATATGAATATAAAATTAAAGCATTCTACCGAGAACCCAAGCCTAAGACCCTGGGCACACCTTTCCCAAGAAAGTGATTTAGCTTTCAAAGCATTTACAATATACCGAGACCTAGGAGGAAATAGATCATTAACTAAGACAGCTAAAGAGCTAGGAAAGAAGAAGCACTATACCAGCCAACTAGAAAAGTGGAGCAAGAAGTACGAATGGGTTCGTAGAACTCTTCTATATGACGAATATCTAGACTTTCAAAAACTCGAGCTTGCTAATGAAAGATTGATAGAAATCCACAATTTTGCTTTAAATAAAAGTAAACAAGTAATTGAAGAGCTTGTTGAAATATCTTGTGGCACAAAGTGGTGTGAACCTCACAATTTAAAAGCAATAGAGTTGTTTCTTGAAACAATTGGTTTAAAAAGAAAGGGGTATCAAGAAGATGCTCGCTCACAAATAGACTTGCAAAAGAGGGATCAAGACCGGGTAATTTTAGAGCAACTCATAAAAAGTAAAACTAATTTCAACACTTAAGATATACTCTTAATTAATAAAGACGGGTTAATAACAGGAGAAATACTGGTGTATTTTTTCGTATTTAGTTTTAGTCGCAATTTTTCGCTTTTTAAAAAAGCACGTTTCAACACTGAAAACGATTTTTGTACCTTACAATAGATATCACCCTTATATGCTATCTTTAGCAACTTAACTCCATTTCTTATATAATAATTTTTACTCGCTTTCGATTGATTAATAGTTAAAATTACATCACTATCTTGATAATATTCAAACGCTTTTAAATGACTAAAGAACGTCAAATAGAAGAAAATCTGATTGCACAGCTGAAAGAGCTGAAGTACACCTATCGACTTGATATTACAGATAGGAAAACGCTCGAGCAGAACTTCAAAACTAAATTTGAATCACTAAACCGGGTGCGTTTATCAGATAGTGAGTTTCTACGCTTAAGAGAAGATATCATAGAGCCTGATGTTTTCGCAGCTTCTAAAAAACTCAGAGAACAACAGTACTTCCAACGCGAGGATGGAACACCTCTTCATTATACACTGGTGAATATCAAAGACTGGTGTAAGAATGACTTTGAAATCATAAGCCAGTTGCGCATGAATACAGAGAACAGTCTTCAGCGTTACGATGTGATTTTGCTCATTAATGGATTACCCGTGGTTCAAATCGAATTGAAGAAGCTAGATACTTCACCACGAAAAGCAATGCAGCAAATTGTGGATTACAAAAACGAGCCGGGTAATGGGTACAGAAACTCATTGATGTGCTTTATGCAGTTATTCATTGTAAGTAACCGCAGCAATACTTTCTATTTCGCTAATAACAAAAAACAGCATTTTCAATTCAATGCTGATGAGCGATTCTTGCCTGTTTACAAATTGGCTGATATAAAAAACGTACCAATTTCAGGCCTTCATGATTTTACTGAAAAGTTTTTATCCAAATGTACCTTAGGTGAGATGATCAGTAAGTATATGGTACTGGTGGAAAGCGAACAGAAAATGCTCGTAATGCGTCCATACCAGATTTATGCAGTAAAAGCGATCGTGGACTGTATAAATCAAAATCGTGGAAATGGCTACATCTGGCATACTACAGGAAGTGGTAAAACCCTAACCTCCTTTAAAGCGGCTACCATATTAAAAAGCAACCCCGACATTGAGAAATGCTTGTTTGTGGTGGATCGTAAAGACCTTGACCGACAAACCCGTGAGGAGTTCAATAGATTCCAGGAAGGTAGTGTAGAAGAAAATACCAATACTGAAACATTGGTAAGGCGGTTACTCTCTACTGCTTATGAAGACAAGGTAATTGTAACCACCATTCAAAAATTAGGGCTTGCACTGGATGAAAACAGTAAGCGCAACAAGCAGAAAGCCAACAAAGGAGTAGAGACTTTTAAAGATCGTCTGGAACCGCTTAAAGATAAACGTATGGTGTTCATTTTTGATGAATGTCATCGTTCGCAATTTGGTGAAAATCACAAGACGATTAAAAGATTCTTCCCAAATGCTCAACTCTTCGGTTTTACAGGCACTCCCATTTTTGATGAAAATGCGACTTACAAAATTCGTGAGGATCAATACGAAACCTACAAAACCACAGAAGCAATTTTTGAAAAACAGTTGCATGCCTATACTATTACTCACGCCATAGAAGATAAAAACGTTCTACGCTTTCATATAGACTATTTTAAGGGGAAAGGAGAACTAAACCCTAAGCCAGGTGAAGCCCTGGCTCAGCAGGCTGTAGCGGAGGCTATTATTGACAAGCACAATGCTGCTACCAACCAGCGAAAATTCAATGCTATACTAGCCACGGCTTCTATTAATAATGCTATTGCATATTACCGTTTACTCAACACTATCCAGAAGCAACGAACAGCAGAAAATAAAGAGTATGAACCACTGAATATCGCTTGTGTATTTTCTCCTCCTGCACAATTGATTGCAAAGAATGGAGATCAGCAGAGCCAAAAGAATGCAGCTGATATCAAGCAACTTCAGGATGATTTAGCCCAGGAAAAAGAAGATAACAAACATAATCCTGAGGAGAAGAAAAAAGCATTAACCCGGATTATAGCTGATTACAACCAACAGTTCGGTTCCAATTACAGCATCAACGAATTTGATTTGTATTACCAGGATGTGCAAAGCCGTATCAAATACCAGAAATACAGTAACAAAGATTACCCGCATAAAAATAAGATCGACCTGTGTATTGTTGTGGATATGTTGCTCACCGGTTTTGATTCCAAGTACCTGAACACCTTGTATGTTGACAAGAACCTGAAATATCATGGATTGATACAGGCATTTTCAAGAACCAACCGGGTACTGAACGATACCAAGCCTTACGGCAATATCCTGGATTTCCGTTCACAACGGGAAGCGGTAAATCAAGCCATTATGCTCTTCTCCGGAGAAGATGGCAACAAGGCTAAAGAGATTTGGATGGTAGATCCAGCTCCTGTGGTGATTGAAGAATATCGCAATGCTGTTGAGGCGCTGGGTAATTTTATGCAAGAACACGATTTAGTAAACGAGCCAGAGGAAGTGTACAATCTGCGCGGTGACGCCGCCAGAATTACCTTTGTGGAGAACTTCAAAAAAGTACAACGCCTCAAAACCCGACTCGACCAATATACAGACCTGGATGAAGAACAGCAGGCTACCATTGAAGCCATTCTGCCCAAAGACCACCTACAGGCATTCAGAAGTTCATACCTAGAAACAGCAAAACAATTGAATGAAGTACAGCAGAAGGAAGGTGATGAAGCACCCGAAAACATCCAACAACTGGATTTCGAATTTGTTCTCTTTGCCTCTTCAGTGATTGATTACGACTATATTATGAACCTGATCGCCGACAGTACTCAACTAATACCATCTAAACGGAAAATGACGAAAGCACAGGTGATTAGTTTGTTAAAGTCTAATTCGAATTTGATGGAAGAAGAGGAAGACCTTACAGACTACATTAATAATCTGGATTGGGATAGTGGAAAAGACGTAGACACCTTACGTGAAGGCTATGAAATCTTTAAAATAGAAAAGTACGATAAAGAACTGGCTGATATTGCTAACCAGCATGGGCTGCAAACTGCAGACTTGAAAGCCTTTGTAGAACAGATCATAAACCGAATGATTTTTGATGGGGAAAAACTTACCGACCTGATGGAGCCCCTGGAATTAGGCTGGAAACAGCGCAGTAAAGCTGAAACTGCTTTAATGAAAGACTTAGTCCCCAAATTGAAAAAATTGGCTGATGGGCGCGAAATTTCAGGATTAGCAGCTTATGAATAAAAAACAGAGATTTATACCAACGTTGCGTTTTCCTGAGTTTGAGAAGGATGGGGAATGGGAGATTAAAACATTGGATGAATTAGGAGAAATGATTAATGGTTTAACCTATAGCCCAAAAGATGTAAGAGATGAAGGGTTATTGGTTCTTAGGTCATCTAATATTCAAAATGGCACGATCGATTTCAACGACTGTGTTTTTGTCAGAACTGATATAAAAGGAGCAAACCTGACCCAACCTAGAGATATTCTTGTATGCGTTAGAAATGGCTCAAAAAGGTTAATTGGAAAAAACGCACTTATTCCAGAAAATATTCCTTTGACAACTCATGGTGCATTTATGACTGTATTTCGGGCCTCAAATCCTGATTTCGTTTACCAATTGTTCCAATCAGATGCGTATGATAAACAAGTAAAGGCGGATTTAGGAGCGACCATTAATTCTATTAACGGGAAAAACTTCATTAAATATGAGTTTGCAATTCCCATCAACCCCAAAGAACAACAAAAAATTGCCTATTGCCTTTCTTCATTAGATGAGCTAATCATTGCCCACAACGAAAAGTTGGAAGCTCTTCAAGACCACAAAAAAGGCTTGATGCAAAACTTGTTTCCACAAGAAGGGCAAAAAGTGCCTAACTATCGCTTTCCTGAGTTTGAAAAAGATCGGGAGTGGGTAGAGAAAAGTATTGGTTCAGTTGCCAAAGTAAGTGCAGGGGGTACCCCAACTAGCACTAATCAAAAATATTGGAGTGGCGATATCCCATGGATGAATTCTGGTGAGCTTAACTTAAAAAAGGTGTATTCGGTCGCTAATAAAATAACTGAACTTGGGCTAATAGAATCTAGTACAAAGAAACTCCCTCCTTTTTGCGTATTGATTGGATTAGCAGGGCAAGGAAAAACAAGGGGTACTGCAGCAATAAACTACATTGAGTTGTGTACTAACCAATCAATAGCAGCTATACACCCAAATAAAAAGGAATTTGATAGTGAGTTTCTCTATCACAAAATAGATTCCATATATAAGACACTAAGGAGACTATCAACAGGGCAAGGTGGAAGAGGTGGTCTGAATTTGTCAATTATAAGAGAAATTGAAATTTCATTTCCGACAATTGCAGAACAACAAACAATCGCTTCTTGTCTTTCAGCTATAGACGGACTCATCAATAATCAAGCAGAAATAATAAAACAATTACAACAACATAAAAAAGGCTTGGTGCAAGGCTTATTTCCTAAAACAGATAAATAATTATGAGCGAAATAATCAACTTCAAGGAGATAAGTGAAATCTCCACACATTTCCGGAAAGATTTAACTGGCGACCATAGAAGGCTAAAAGACTTAATTCTGCTCTATGCTCATAATGGAATCGGTAAAACCAGGCTATCCATGGAATTTAAGGAAGCAGGTAAAGTTTATGATGTAGAAGGAAATGTAAAAAGTAGAGAAACGTTATATTTTAACGCTTTTACTGAAGATTTATTTACATGGAATAATGACTTAGAGGGAGATTCTGAAAGGTACCTAATCCTTAATGATAAGTCTGCCTTTTTCGATGGATTAGACGATTTAGATATGGACCCTAAAATTGAAGCGTTTTTTCATAATTACGTTGATCTAAAGTTTGATATTAACTATGAGAAAGCTACTGTTTCTTTTTCAAGAAGTGTAATTATAGATGAGAAAGAACAAACTATTGAAAACATAAAAATTTCAAGAGGAGAAGAAAACCTCTTTAAGTGGAGCTTCTTTCTAGCTATCTATCAACTAGCAATTGACAAAGATGAATCTTATGACTGGGTAAAGTACGTTTATATTGACGATCCTATTTCTTCTCTAGATGAAAATAAAGCTATAGCTGTAGCTTGTGATTTAGCAAATCTGATCGTCTCAGATAAAAATGAGATAAAGACCGTTATATCGACTCATCATAGTCTTTTTTTCAACATTATGTTTAATGAACTGGGAAGGAGCATCAAAAGCAAACGCTACTTTCTACATTATAATGAGGAATCTGGTTATGGCCTTCAAGATACGCAGGACACACCATTTTTTCATCATATAGCTGTTCTTAGTGAGTTAAAAGAATTAGCCGATACTGTTCCCTCAGAAAAGATTATTCATACCTATCATTTCAACGCATTAAGAAGCATACTTGAAAAAACTGCAAGTTTTTTTGGATATGATAAAATTGACAAGTGTATTGATGGCCTGAAAAAAGAAGATGAAGTCAGATTTGAAAGAGCCCTGCAATTGTTTAGTCATGGCAAGTATTCACTTTTTGACCCTGTTGAGATGGAGCCTGACACCAAAGACCTTTTTAAAGAGATTATGGATGCTTTCCTGACAAAATATGAATTTTATTTTCCGCAAATATTTAGCGCCCAAACAGAACCAGAAGAATGACACAAGCAGAACAAGATAAATTAGGAAAAACCCTTTGGGATATTGCTGACCAACTACGTGGTTCTATGAATGCGGATGATTTCCGTGATTACATGTTATCATTCCTTTTTCTTCGATATTTATCATATAACTATGAGGAATCGGCCAAAAAGGAATTGGGTTCAGATTATCCGGATGATACCCCGGGAGACGTAATGGATATGCTCAAGGTACATTCGCCGTTACAAATCTGGTATGCTGAGAATGAAGAAGATGTGCCTGAGTTTGAAAAGCAAATGCGCAGAAAGGTACACTATGTGATTAAACCTGGACATTTGTGGAGTAATATTTCGGAAATGGCACGCACACACGACAGAGAGTTATTGACTACCCTGGAAAAGGGATTCCGTTATATTGAAAACGAATCATTTGAAAGTACCTTCCAGGGTTTGTTTTCAGAAATTAACCTGAATTCAGAAAAACTGGGCAAGACCCCTGCTGATCGGAACAAAAAATTGTGCACTATCATCTGGAAGATTGCTGAAGGTATAGCCGATTTCTTAACAGGTTCTGATATGCTTGGAGATGCTTATGAGTATCTAATTGGGCAGTTTGCAGCAGGTTCCGGTAAAAAGGCCGGGGAATTTTATACCCCCCAACAAATTTCTACCATTCTTTCCAGGATTGTTACCCTGGACAGCCAGGATCCCGCAAATCCCTCCGGACCTAAAAAGAAATTAGATAATGTACTGGACTTTGCCTGTGGTTCTGGATCACTATTATTGAATGTTAGGAAGCGCATTACTGATGATGGAGGTACCATAGGAAAAATATATGGCCAGGAGAACAATATTACCACTTACAACCTGGCAAGAATGAACATGCTGTTGCATGGTATGAAAGACACAGAGTTTGAGATTTTCCACGGAGATACGTTAAAAAATCAATGGGACGTACTCAACGAAATGAACCCGTCCAGGAAAACGGAGTTTGATGCCATCGTTGCCAATCCACCCTTCAGTTTACGCTGGACACCCAACGATACCATGGCAGATGATTTCCGCTTCAAGAGTTATGGGTTAGCCCCTAAATCAGCAGCAGACTTTGCTTTTCTGTTACATGGCTTTCACTTCTTAAGTTCGGAAGGTACTATGGCTATCATCTTACCTCATGGGGTTTTGTTCCGTGGTGGTGCAGAAGAACGCATAAGAACGAAACTTCTAAAGGATAATCATATTGATACAGTTATTGGTCTACCTGCCAACCTGTTCTATTCTACTGGTATTCCCGTTTGTATTCTTGTGCTGAAAAAGTGCAAAAAGGAAGACGATGTACTCTTTATTAATGCCAGCCATGAGGACAACTTTGATAAAGGAAAGCGGCAGAATACGCTGAGTAAAAAGCATATTGATAACATCGTTGAAACCTATAAGTACAGAAAAGAAACAGTACGATATTCTCGCAAAGTATCAATGGATGAGATTGAAAAGAATGGCTACAACCTGAACATTTCAAGATATGTTAGTACTGCTGAGGATGAAATTCCGATCGACTTAAATGAGGTGAATAAGAGTCTGAACTCTATCAATAAACGCATTGAAAAGAAAACGAAAGAACACAATAAATTTTTGAAGGAATTGGGATTAAACTTGTTGCCATTTCATGATCTTAAAAATGAATAACAAGCCTAGAATTAAGTTTCTAGACTTTGGTTAATGCCAAATAGGAACTTGGCAAAATCAATCAATGCGATTTGTATTAATACATACTTCATTATCACTGCTTCTTTTTTACTCAAAATTTGTTTCAATAAGGTCCTGGGTCATTTGTATGTCTACGAAATACCTTACCGATAAAAAAGTCTAAAAGCCCACCACCAGCCGAATTATTTACAACCTCACAGTGTCATCATCTATGTTTACTACAAATGATAATGTGAGTAACTCATCAGAATGATCAAAAACCAAAACAGAGTTAGTTTTCCAAACTTTTAGTACTTCTTTGTTGGCCGGCACATCATTTATTAGATATATGTAAACATTTTTGTGATCATTTTGATCGAAATAGCTACTGTACTGTATTTTCCACTTCGCTAGATGCTCTCTGACATCACTTATAGGCTTAAAATACTCCTTACCTCCAGGTACAGTCAAAAATGCGTCATTATAGTTTTTGATCATAAGCTCTTTTGCTTTCATTAACTCATCAAAAGATGGACAAAAGTATTCAGTAAAATTGACTTGGTACTCAGCCCCTGTACGATCCTCTAAAAAAGTTTCATTTTCTGTAAGTACGGTATCAAGATTAATTTTACATTCTTGAGCTATCGCTTGAAATGATAAAAATAAAAATATGACAGTAGAATAAATCATTTTCTTCATAGTAGTAGCTTATAAGTTTCTTAATCTATTATATTCTAAATCTAAAATATTACCCCACTTTTGGAGTCCATATCTATAGGCAAAAAATCTGTCCTGTTTCATATGTACTGAATGCTGAGTTCCTGGTATTATTGTTCTAGAATCACTGTTATCAGTAGCTTCATAATTAGTTCGAAGCGGTAAATTGTGTTCGACCCTTATTTTGTTTTCCCAATGGACACCAAACATTTCAAATCTTTTTATTACTTTACCATTTGTCGGTGATGTATACCAAGCTCCTGCAAGACTATACATTCTAGAGTCACTGCTAGTTGTAGCTGCATGGCCAAGTTCGTGTGCTAAACCAATAAAAGAAGGTCTTCCAGTTCTTCCTTTTTCATTTAGACCTCCTGATCTATCACTAGGATTCCATTCGATAAGTGTACTTTGATTTGCAAAATCACGAAATGCGTAATTCCGACCTGATTTTTTAATCGTATGATTATCTGTAGAGTTTTGTAATTGAGAAATTAACTCTTTGCCTGAATATCCACCTAATCTTATTTTATTTAAAGCCCGAAATGTATCTCCTAAGAAACCTCTTTTTCTTCCTTCATATTCCGAGCCATCTTCATTAAATAGTTTCCCATCAACATACAAAAAACGATTTCTTCCTTGCTCAATCCATATACTATCCCCATTCACATCGATAAAACTAATTGGATTATTCGCAGCATATTGATATGGTGTAAAGGAAGGGTATTTGGCATCAAAGCGGTCACGACTCAGGAAGCGTCCTATTTCCGGGTCATACAGCCGCGCCCCGGCATGGTAGAGGTTTAAATCTCCTTCGTCCTCGTATTGGTAGCCGGTATATTTGGTGTCGTCGTTATCATCTCCAATATTCTGGGTTCGTTGGGCCATTCGTTTCCCATAGGGGTAGTAATCGTCCCAGGTAACCGCTTCTCCATCTTCATCTACGGTAACCCGAACACTGCCTAAGTGATCGGTAATGTAATACAGGCTCTGGTTATCACGTACAGTGATATAAATGGTTTTATAGCCGTACTTATTATAGGTGTTACGCACTCGCAGTTGTACCGTAAATACTTGTTCCACTACTCCCGCGGCTAGCGTAAAGGTATGGGCGTAACTTGAACTCCAGGACTTGGTTACTCCGTCTACCTGCCAGCGGTACTGGTTTATGCTTCCACAGCCGGGAGTACTGGTAGTTCCTGAAAACTGAAGTTGGTCCCCACTGTAAATAGTTAGTGTATTAGGCGTTGTTACAATTCTGGCTGTTGGATTTAAACCACAGGCTTGAAGCTGCTCTATAAAAAGAGTAGTACTAAGGAGAAATAGTAGCGGAAGTATTTTTAAGAATCTTTTCATTGTCTTCCCTCCGCTTTTTGTTCATTCTTCATCAGCATTTGTTTCCTCATCTTGGCTCGCTCTTTTGCCGGGCTTTCTTTCTCCCTGGCTTCCAGTTGGTTCAGTATAATCAAGGCTTCTGTCTTTTTCCCACTTTTTATTAAATGTTCTGCCTTTAAAAGCTGGACCTCATTGGCGAGTTCTTCATCCTGAATCCTGTTTTCCAGCTGTTGTATTGCATATGCAACGGAGTCTGGTTCCATATATTCCATCCTTCGTTCAATTCCGGCAATTCTGGACCTATTCTTTTGTTTCTCACTTCCATGCTCAGTCAGGCCTTTCATTGCCCTGTCAATACTTCTTTGGTCATTAAGTTCAGTGCTTACATCTAACAAGTTCCTGTAGGCCATTCTTTTGGTTTGCTCGTCGGGGTGCTGCATTGCAAGTGTAAAGAGATGTCCACGGGCTCTGCGTTTCATTTCGGGATCAGGATCTCTCATATAGCTTATTGCCAATCCCTGGTGGGCATAACCTTCTACCATCTGATCCTGGTCTCCCTGCTTGGTAAATTCAAGGGCTTGCTGGAAAGGTGCACGCGCTTCTTCAAATCGGCCTTCATTAAGTAGAAGCTCTCCTTTCAGGTAATGAAAATATGAACGTCTCCAGCCAACGGTATCTTCTGCTGCTTTTTGCTCGGTAAAACTAAGGGCGTCCGCAATTCTCCCCTGTTCTGCAAGAGCATGTGCCCACAAAAAGTCGAAGTCATCAATGTCATCTACGTTAACCGGAGTATAGTTTTTGCGATGCTCGGTATATACCTGCCGGGCTTTGGGTAAGTCTCCTGCTTCCAGTAATTGTAAGGCATAAAAGTACCGAAACCTTCGGGCATCGCCATACTCCGTCATGGCTTGCTGGTAGGCATCTACACTTGTCCCAGTACTCCGGCTTGTTTCTATGCGTCCGCTTTCAGGATTATAAACCAGCTGAACATCTACCGCTATTGTAGAAGGATCTATTAACAGTAAATGGTTAGCGTGGCCAGCAAGGTATTCCCAATGCCATACGCCTTCGGCTTCCCATGCTAGTTTAAACTCTACATCAACTGGGCTGTACTGAGCCAACTGGAAGGAGATTTGCCACAGGTTTTCGGATGTTTCAGTAAACAATAGTTTTTCTGTTTCCAGGTCCCATCCCAATGCTCCCCTGTTTCCAAGTAAAGCAATCTGTTCGGGTTTATATCCATTTACAAACATATCATTAGTGGTCAGAGAAAGAGTTACTGTAACATTTTCCGCAAGCATCTCTTTTTCATAGCCTCTGAACTTTGTAGTGGGAGTACTTCTATTCCCTGCACTAGTGAGTTGCAGGCTTCGGTCGTGCCCGGATTCCCATTCTACTTTACCGGAAGCCCGTACGATTACATATTTAAATTCCATCTTGGACACTTTTCCCGGAATAGCTACAGACGTTGTCCATATATCTGAGCTTTCCTGTTTAGCTAACCGGGGACCTGTATTGTCCCAGGCGCCCAGCTGATCCAGTTCTCCTCGTACTTCTACCACGTCTCCTGTTTTAACCACTCCATTCGGAATCTGCACACTGAATGTCACCGGTTGGGCTATAAGCAAGGTGGAACTCGCCATAAAAAGAGCCAGTAAAAATACTTTTTGTGTAAGGGATGTATTGTTCTTTATTAGATTATTCATGATCCTGTCTCCCTTAAAATTTTGTGATTCTGCCTATCCCGCCAGGGATGTTCCAATATAGTAGCGTACTCCCGGAGTACACCGCAAGCACCTCTCCATCTACCCCCCTAATAAAATTCTGGTATGCATTGACGGTGCTATAGCTTTCAGCCGTTCTGAAACGTTTCTGGACGCGCTGGCCTGCATTGTCATAGGAATATTCGTGCAAATACGCCGTAGTTGAATTGTACTTCTGAATGAGCCGGTAGGAAAGGTTCTGTGTATTGTAAGCAATACTGGTCACATTGCGATCATCATTAAAGATCATGTTCCCAACGGCGTCGTATTTATAGTCTTCCACCGAGCTACTTCCAATTACATTTTTTAGCTTGTTTGTATTATCATAATACTTATAGGTAAAGGTTTCACTCCCACCAGTTACATAGTCGTTGTATCTTCGCATGGTCACAAGATTTCCACTTTTTCCAACTTTATTATGAACATCGGGCTGAAGATGCCCAATACTTACGTCATAAGCCCCAAAAGCTGAATAACTGGTATTACTATTATTAAAATCTGCATTGATCAACCTGCTGGCATTGTCATATTTATAATTGTATAGTGGGTTATCATTTGTTAATGCACTCGGAGCAGAAACCTTCCAGCGTATTTGAGAAATGTCCCCATTATATTTTGCTTCCCATGTGCTGGCTGAGCTTGCAGACTGAGATTCATACCTGAGTTCCATTCCAAACCGATCGTCTGCAAAGCCGGTAGGTGAACCGGTATTATCAGGATCGTTAATTTTTGCAAGCCAACCTCTTATGTGATACTCATAATCCAGTAGCTGGGCTCCACCGGAGCTAATATCGCCACCAAGTGCTTGCTGATCAATCTGCCCTTCCGCTGTATAAGAAAAATTAGATTCAAGTTTGGCGTTTGCAAAATCATCTTCCCGGTTACTGTATACATGAGTTAATCGATTAGCAGAATCGTATGTATACCAAAAATGCATTTCTTCGGTTGAACTTCCATCCTGGTATATGATTTCAGTAACCAGCCCCTGGGTGGTATATTCATAATCTATTCGCTTTGTAGAAACCCCCGGAAGCTTTTGCTTCACCCATGAAACCCTGCCTTTGGAATCGTAGGAGTACCAGGTATCTCCCCAAGTCCAGGTAACCGGATCTAAATATCGGCTACGGGCAAGCCTGCCGGTAAGGTTTGTGGCAGTTGCGTCCCCATTCGTAACATCGTAATAGTTTAAGGTGAATGCCTGCTTACTGGAAGTGGGCCAGCTTTCGTTCTCTGCATTTGCCTGGGTGTAATGAGAAGAGCTTCCCCAGTATTCCCCAGCTTCGGTTACTCTGTCTAACTCATCGTATTTAGTATAGCTAAATTGGAAAGGTCTCACACGTTCAGTGATTGTTAAGCTCCATAGTGCGGAAGTACCTCCAGGCACCTTTACGTTGTATCTGTAACTTCCTTCCTGAAGTGTTTCGGAATTACTTCCCGAAGAATCCCAGCCATCAAAAGCTTCCCGGTAAATCTCTCTTTCTGGATTGTCCATTTTCTCCAAAGTCATGTTTACATAATCACTCCCTAAACTCGAAAAACTTACATCAAAATTAAGTATTCCATTTTTTGGATAAGTAAAAGAGCTACTAGTAGTGTTTTGGTAGCTCAGGTATTTAGTAGTGGTTTGTTCACTTCCGCTCTCTTTGTGTTCGGCATTCCGTACAAATCGTAAATTACCTGCTTTATCATATTTATATTCTGTAGAAGCGTCCAAATAGGGAGTATTCTCACTGGTTATTCGGTTCAGTTTATCGTATGTATATTCTCTTTTAAGGTTAGCGGTACCCCAGCCTTCTGGCTCATGTACTTTTGTTAGGTTTCCAAACCCATCATATTCATAACCGGTGAAAATATCGTAGGTAGCAGAAGTAGAAACACCGTCATCACCATTTAAGTCAATTACTTCCATTACAGTACGACCCCAGGCATCAACGAATTGCCAGGATTCAACCTCATTTTCATTCGTTATTTGCTGCCTTAGCAGAGTATTGATTGGAAAACCTAGCTCATTGGTTCCATCAAAATCTTCGTTTGTTGAAGCATTTAATCCGTATTCGGAATCGATTGTTCGTGTACTATTCATGCGATAGGTATATCCTGGAGAAGCTTGTTTGGTAGCTCTTCCCAAAGGACTGGCTTCATATGCTGTTTGAGCGTAAGCATATTTTGAATCAAGGTCGGTATGTCCAAGAGTATTTTTATAATACCCATATACTGAGCCACCTGTTGCCAGGGCTTCGCCTGGATCCCATGTACTACCCACAAGACTGGAAATACTCTTATATGAAAGACCCGAAGATAAAATGACCGGTTTAGTGACCGCTTCCTGCCGGCCTAGTTCATCATAAAATACGTGTTGTACAATCACATCACTTCCACCAATACTTTGCTGCGTTTGAATAGGACGGCCTAACCCATCAAAAAACTGGTAGGAAGTCACTGTGTTCCCATTATCATAGCTTCTTGTTCGGACATGGTTTGAGTTTGCATGAGCGTAACTGGTTCCTGAATAACTATTCGAGTAGGTGTAATCTTCCAGTAGAGTATTCCCAGAATCTCTTATTTCTGTTAACCGGTCAAGAGCGTCCCAGGTATACTTCAAGATGACTCCGCTTTCATCTTTCATTTCAGTAACACGGCCATGGGTATCATACTTTGCAGTTTGTGTTAAATCTACACCACTTCCCGAAGCTTGAATACGTTCCAGTCCAGTAAGATATACTCCCGAAATACTGTTAATACCATTTTGTGTCAATGGATTCGAATTATCACCGAAGTAGTATTTGGTTAAATTCCCGTTGGCATCGTTTACTTCCAATACATTTCCATAAGAATCGTATTTGAGAATATCCAGTACTTCTATAGAATTGGCATCAGGATCGGCTGGTGGAATACTTCCGGTTCCATTCCATATAGAAGCTGACTCCGGCATCCAGTATCCTACTTTCCCTGTAACATTATTATCCCAGATCGTCCATTGTTTTCTTCCGGCTTCTTTAACCGAATATATTTGGGAATACATATGCTTGGTACGCATTGCAGTATATTTATCGTTCGCATAACCATATGTAGTTACTTTGCTACCTACTACATCCCCAGTTTCAGTTATAGAAGAAATCAACAGATTGCTGTTGTAAACATATGACCTGGAAGACACTACTGAGTCCGCTGCCCCATTAAATATACGTGTGGTATCGCTACTTATATAAGTTTTGTATTGATCAATAGTATAGGGTTTGGGTACCCAGGTGGTATCATATACAGTAACAAGTGGGGAGGTCTTATAGGAATAAATAAATCGTTCTACTTCAAAACCTCGATTCGACTCGCTTGTGGATGATGAAAAATAATGCCCATAGCTATCTTCCTTGAGCTTTGAACCTGAACTATTCAGAGTTTCGCTTTTTGTTTTATCACCCCTCCAAACATTCGGGTTTATTTTAAAATAGCTTACAATCTTTCCGTTCGAAGCTGCTGAAGAATAGGACTCCGTTACTTTCGTATAACCCATTCTGTTTCCGGTATATTCACCAATAGTATAAAAACCGGAGGGAAGAACTTCCTGGTAGTCGCAATTTACATTGGTTGAAGTACCTGAATCCCAAATTACCATATCCCCTGGTTTCAGGTAATAGGGTTCTTGTGCTATTTTTCCACTAGACAGTCCGCTACCATCATCTAATCCATAAGTATAGTTTTTAACAATATTATTCTGACTTGAAATGCCATCAGAATAGGTTATAGATGCTACTCTTACCCCACCTGAATTTTCTACAGTAGTTAAACTTGTGTTAGCAACCTTGCTATAGGTGTTCCCTTCATATGTAAATTCAGTGTAACCCCCGGTTTGATAGGTGATCTTTTTCAGCATTGCAATCTTTGCTGAAGCACTTGAAGGCTCACGATTAGCTCCGTTATAGATCAATACTCCACCGAAGTAAGTATCAGGAATTGTAGACGTATTATTAGTCTGACCATTATAATATCCCCAATGATCTACGGCATATTTATCATTTACATCATCATAGTTAGGGATAGAACCCGCATTGTATTCAAAAGTATACAATGGATTTTGACCGGATACACTGGAAGTGATATCAATATCCTCCAGTTTTAATCTTTTGTGTCCATCGGGGTTGGTAAAATAATCGTAATTAAAATCTATATTTATTAAAGCTCCGCTACCTTCTCTTATATCCATGTAGTGAAGTCTTCTCTCTGTGGAAAGGTCGGTTCTGGATTGAGTCCAAAACTCTACATAATAGTTGTTGTTACTACTCAGTTTAATTTTTTTTAGATAGACTGCGTCATTATCAATCACATTTTGGCTTTCAATGTCATTATCCTCACCTACACATCGGAGGTCAAGATCAGTAATAATTTGTCGGCCTTGCGTAAATGTTTTTTGAACGCTCCCATAACCCGGAGAAGTACCTTCATCATATTCGAGTATAATGTATTCCGCGTGTTGAGGGTGTTCAATTTTTGTCAAATACCAGGATGAAATAACGCTGTTTAGACTTCCACTAGAAACACTGGAATTTACAATAGTCGAAACGCTGGTTGTGGTATACTCTTTCTGTGCAAAAGTATATTTGATACCGGATTCGTCCGTTAAGACCCAGGAAATAATTGTATTAGCAGTGGGAAGCCCCCCGCCTTGTCTGATAGGCTCAATTTTGATCTTCTTCTCTGAACGAAGTTCATAATGACCATCCATAAAGAACATTTCTCCTGAATAGCCCGGTAATGAAATAATAAACTTATCCGGCTCTGAATCTATATCTCCGTCAACAATATCATCATATGTTGCTTTATCGGATGAATCTGGATTGGTTTCGTCCGGGTCAAAATTTAAAATGGTGTTTTCGTGCTCTTCAAAACCTTCGAAGCTATCATCTGGTAAATGTCGTACTACTCTGGTAATAACTCCACCCGCTTTTAGCGACCAACCAAGCCCAACCCAACTTGCCCTTTCCTGGACTCTTAATCCTGAACTATTATAGTGCAAAGAAACAGGTACACTAAGCCCATAGTATGAAAACTCATACAGAGGTAAAGATACACTATTTGCTCCATTGAACTGATCTATGGACATTTCTTGCACTTTTGCTATGGAGGCGGCAGTTGGTGAAGGGAAGGTTTTAACTCCAGTATGAGCAAATTCATCTCCAAGTTGGGCAAATGCAGTTATAGGTACCAGGATTAAACCTATTACTATTCCTAAACTCCAGATTCTCTTTTTCATAGTCTCCCAGTATTTTCTTTAAACTTAATTATCATTAGTATGAAAAAATTTGAGCAGCTATTCCATACTTAACACAAATAAATTGTTCTGTATTTACTTAGCCTCAAAAAATATGTTCCTGAGCATTCTGGATAAGTATTTAGTCTAATAAAGAACCTGGAAATAGTTCTAACCCCATGAAGAATAGCTGTAAAAGAGTAAGGAATCTGAGAGCAGGTTTAGCTTTTCATAAATGATCCCCAGTGAGGCGCTATATATACTCCATCTGCTGGTTTGTCAACGCAACTATCTTCGATGGAGTTATTGACTCCAGCAATATAGAGATAAGTCTCTATAAGTCACTTTCTAAGAGTATGCTTTTTTGAAATCATATAATCTAAATGATGCATTCCAAAATAGCCTAAGATGCAATCGGAATGGTGAACCTGTACTTATAATCGATTTGAAGAATGAGAACAAAAAAAGCTCTGAGATTTAGAACAGTTATTGTGGATACAACTGAGAAGCTTAATTTTATGGAAGAGTTTAGGTAAGATCTTTTTTGCCATTTGAACAATCTGGTATTTAGTAATCCATATATTTTACTGACCCCCTCCTGACCCTGTATACTATTTAGCAACGACGGGTTCTAAAAAAGAAAAGCCTCGCATCGCTATAAGTAATTGCGATACAAGGCTTTGGTTTCTTGTGGGACCGGGCGGGTTTGAACCGCCGACACACGGATTTTCAGTCCGTTGCTCTACCAACTGAGCTACAGTCCCCTTCAGAAGGACGGCAAAGATAGCGGGTTTCTAAGCTAGTTACAATACGAAAGGTGTTATTTATTCAGGAAAGATGAATATCTCTAAGCCTCATCTGCAGTGTTCTCCTGCCATTCCAGAAGTTCTCCTCTAACACATAGGCCACATCAAACTTGTTTCCGTTTCTTACTGATGGTAAAAATTCATGCATATTGAATCCAATTACGTCAAAAACCCCCGAATCTCCCTGGCGAACCCTCATCTTTAAATGGCCGTTGCCCACAACGGTTGGTACCCCTACCGCTTCTACATTCTCACTTACAAAAATAGGCCGCAGGTTTGATGGTCCATACGGCTTAAACTGAACCAGTAACTTCCAGAACTTCATGTCAATTTCTTTCAGCTCCAGTTTTGAATCGATAGTAAGCTCAGGTTCAAAATTATTTCCGGATAATCCCTGGTAAGCAATCTGGTTTATCCGTCTTCGAAACTCAGAAAGGTTCTTTTCTTCTAGTGTTAATCCCGCAGCAAATTCATGTCCCCCAAATTGCTCCAATAAATCCTCACACTGCTTCATCGCATCATAGATATTGAAACCTTTAATGCTCCTCCCCGATCCTTTGATCTTGCCCTCTACATTACTCAGCATAATAGCCGGCCGATGAAACAAATCTACCAGCCTGGATGCTACTATTCCAATTACTCCAAGGTGCCAGTCTGGTTTATATAACACAAAGGTTGAAATTTCATCAATATCCAGTTCGTCATCGATTTGAGCCAGCGCCTCTTCCATGGTCTGGGTGTCTTTATCCCTTCTCCTCAAATTGATGGATTCCAGCTCACTTGCAAGTTCTTTTGCAGCGCTGTATGAATCGGCTATCATCAGTTTTACAGAAGTACTGGCATCGCCCATCCTTCCTGCTGCGTTTATCCTCGGACCAATGGAGAACACTATTTTTGAAGTGGTAATATCCTCAATTGGCATTTTTATTAACTCCAGCAACGCCCTGATTCCTACTCTTGGGGAGGATTGAATCATCTGCAGGCCCGCTTTCATCAAAATTCTGTTCTCATCTATAATCGGGACAATATCCGATGCAATCGAAATGGCGACCAGATCCAGGTATTTGTAAGCTATCGATCCCGGCAAGCCAAGCTTTACTAAAGTCCCCTGGATTAACTTAAAACCAACTCCGGCCCCTGAAAGTCCATCGAATGGATAATTACAATCCGGGCGTTTGGGATCTAACACCGCAACCGCTGTAGGAAGGGCATCCCCTACGGTGTGGTGGTCACAGATAATAAGCTCCATCCCTTTTTCAATAATCTCTTTTGACTCTTCAATAGCCGTAATCCCGCAATCAACCGAAACGATAAGGTGTGCCCCGATACTTTCCGCATATTGAATTCCTTCCGGGTTTATCCCATATCCTTCTTTGAAACGATGAGGGATATAATATTCTGCATCAACCCCGAATTCTTTTAGAAATGTATATAAACAAGCCGTAGCGGTAGTACCGTCTACGTCATAATCGCCGTATACGAGCACCTTTTCGCTCTTACGAATAGCTAATGCAAGCCGATCTGCTCCTAAATCCATATCCTTCATTAAAAAAGGATCATGAAGAAGTTCTATCTGAGGTCGAAAAAAGGTCTTTGCATCTTCATAATTATCTATGCCACGGATAGCCAGTAAATGAGCTATCCTTTCCGGAACTCCGAGTGCCTGCTCTAACGCGGATACACGATCTTTCTGCTCCGGCTGTGCGTACACCCAGCGGAATGACATGGTTTAGTTTATTTTTATTTTTATACATAAAGAGTTGCACGGTGATCAGACCATACGACACTGCGCCGGGCGCATAATTTTTACAAAATACACTTTTGTTTCGAACTTTCATTATAGATGGACTTAATAAAAGTGACCAAACCGGCTAAAAAAAATGGATGCTTTAAAAATAACCCCGGGGTTTATTTATTATTGTTTTCATAACTTTTACTGGCAATTAAATTCGTAAAGCGAGAGCTTTGGAAGCGGTTCCAAGAATTACCTTTAAACTCTATTCATGTTAGAATCTTCTTTAAAAAATACGGCTACAGAAAAGAACGAAGAACTTCATTTTCCACTGTTTGACGAGCTTCAAACAGCCGGGCATGAGCAGGTAGTAATTTGCTCTGATCCGAAAACCGGACTGAGAGCCATTATCGCTATTCATGATACCACATTAGGGCCTGCATTAGGCGGAACCAGGATGTGGATGTACAAATCAGAAGATGCCGCTCTTAAGGATGTGCTTCGCCTTTCACGCGGAATGACTTATAAAGCAGCCATTTCAGGACTTAACCTGGGTGGTGGGAAAGCTGTCATTATCGGCGATCCCCGTACAGATAAAACTGAACCTTTGTTTCGTTCTTTCGGGCGCTTTGTAGACGGACTTGCCGGACGTTACATCACCGCTGAAGATGTTGGAATGGAAGTACAGAATATGGAATGGATTTATTCTGAGACCAAATACGTCACAGGAATACCTGAATCAATGGGTGGAAGTGGAAACCCTTCTCCGGTTACTGCATATGGTGTATACATGGGTGTTAAAGCTGCCGCTAAAAAGGCTTACGGAAGCGACTCACTGGAAGGAAAGAAGATTGCATTACAGGGAGCTGGCCATGTAGCCTCATACTTTGCAAAGCATGCCGCCAGCGAAGGAGCCAAAATCTACTTAACAGATATTTTTGAAGACAAAGCCTCTCAACTTGCGAATGAAGTCAATGCTGAAATCGTAGCTCCTGATGAAATCTATGGTCTGGATGTAGACATCTTTACTCCCTGTGCACTTGGCGGCGTAGTGAACGATACGACCATTGAGCAGTTTAAATGTGCCGTAGTGGCTGGTGGTGCTAATAATATCCTGGATGATGAAAACCGCCACGGACAAATACTTCTGGATAAAGGTATCATCTATGCCCCTGACTATGTGATTAATGCAGGTGGAATCATTAATATTTCAAGTGAACTGGAAGGTTATAACAGGGAACTGGCTATGCAGAATACACAGAAAATTTATGACACTACATTGAAAGTCCTGGCGTATTCAGATGAACATGGTATCCCAACGCATAAAGCTTCCAATATTCTGGCGGAACAGCGTATTGCAGATGCTGCAAAGCAAAAATCAGAAGGCACTTTTGAAAGTAATGCAACAGGTCGAATGAGCGAAATGTACACGAACGACTAGCGTTAATTGATAATTAAATCCTTATCTTTGATCCCGTTCATTGTTACAATGATCGGGATTTTTTTGCTTAACACTTTTTGAATAAATGAATATAGAGGACTACCAGTTTAAGGACAGGATTATCAAGGGGATTACAGAAGACGGAAACTTCAAAGTTTCAGTTGTTAAAACAACTGATGTGATAAAAGAAGCCAAAGAACGTCATAACCTCTCCCTTCTCAATACCGTGATTCTTGGAAAAACACTAACGGCGGCTATGTTGTTGGCATCTGAGTTAAAAAGTGAGGAACGAATCCAGCTTCGCTTAGATGGAAGCGGACCTATTGGGATGGTACTTGCCGAAGCTAACAGCCTTGGTGAAATCAGGGGTTACGTTGCAAACCCTCAAACTGAACTGGATTATTCAAAACCAGGTGTTACTATTGGAGACGGCCTGGGATTAGGAGTGCTTACCTTTACAAAGATCCTTTATAATGAAGCAGAACCCAGAACCAGCTCTATACAGCTTGTTAAAGGCGATATTACCTCAGATGTGGTTCATTTCCTGGCTCAGTCTGAACAAGTTCCTTCCGCTGTTTTATTGGATGTTGGTATCGATGAAAGTGGAGAAGTAACTGAAGCGGGAGGCTTATTGCTTCAAAGGCTTCCGGGTGCACCTGATGGTCAAATTGATATGCTGCAAGAACGCCTTGGTTCTTTCCCGGCTATAAATGAAATGCTGGAAGACCAACAGTATATTGATGAGATTATGAAAAAGGCACTTTCTCCAATAAAAGTTAAAGAACTTTCCCGCCAGCTCGTTGATTTCTTCTGCAGATGTTCACGAGAACGATTCCTGGGAGCCATGGCTATGTTGAGTTATGACGACCTGAAAGAAATGGACGGTGAAACACAGGAGATTGTGTGCCATTATTGTAACAACAAGGAAGAAATCACGAAAGAGGAAATCTCAAACCTGATTACAGAGGCTAAGGCAAAACTCAATTAACTGACGACTAACTAAATATCCGGCTTATTATGGGCAAACTTACAGAAGATGAAATCCGACGCATTGTTAAAAGAGCTTCCATTTTCCAAAAGTTTTATGAGCAGGCCCCACCCAGGGCCGACAACCCTTTGCCTGAAGAAGACCAAACGCTCTACGAAATTGCCGACTCCCTGAATATCGATCGCCATTTTGTTAAAGAAGCCCTGATTGAACATAAAGGTATTGCACTTGATGACCCGATACGGATTGACACCAATAGTAATCATAAAGTAGAAATACGTGCCCATGCCAATGGAGCATTGGACGGAAGCCTGGTAAATGAGCTCAAAGCGCAACTGGAATATCACTTTAATACCATTGGAGCTGTTTCCCGCAGAAAAAACAGAATATTCTGGAAAGCAAAACCTGCAGGCCCTTCCAAGTTTCTGGCTACCGCCAGCTCTCCTGAACTTATTCTTGAAGAGTCTAATGGCAGGGTTAAGCTTACATTAAAACAAAGCCTGAAAACACTTAATAAATTACTCCTACCTGCATTTGCTGCTGCTTTCGGTGGGTTTATGATGATTTCAGGAGGCCTTTTTGGCTCAGGAAATGATTCTGAGCCGTTGATTATTGTCGGTTCCATGTTTGTTGCAGGTGCCTTTCTATTCTCACGATTTGTTAAGGGAAGAAAGAACAAGAGAAAGGAAAAGTTGATGGAGCTAACTGAAGTGCTACAACAAACACTTGAACGACGATTCCGAGCTGGAATTCCCAAAGAGGAAAAGAAAAAAGAAACTATTTCTATTCCTGATTTAGCCGATATTGAGATCGAAGACGAAATTGAAATCACTCCACAAAAAAAGGTTAATTCTTAGCCAAACCAATGAGCAAACATATCGTTATTGTTGGCGGCGGATTTGCGGGTATAGCAGTCGCTAAACAATTCAAAGGCACGAACTTTAGAGTTACAATAGTAGATAAGTCTAATCACCATCTCTTCCAGCCGTTGCTTTACCAGGTTGCGACAGCAGCTCTTTCTCCGGGAGATATTGCAGTTCCAATTCGTGCAGTATTCACCAAGCAAAAAAATACACGTGTAATCCTTGGCAAAGTAGTTGGCATAGATAAATCTGCCAGGAATATTACACTTGAGGAAGGTGATGTAATAGATTTCGATTACCTGGTACTAGCGCCGGGTGCCAAGTACAACTATTTCGGGCATGGAGACTGGGAAGACGTTGCACCGGGACTCAAAACCCTTAAAGATGCTCTACAGATCAGGGAACGTATTTTGTTTTCCCTTGAAAAGGCCGAAAAGATTGATGACCTGGAACAGCGCAAGCCATACCTCACTTATGTGGTGATCGGTGGCGGGCCTACCGGTGTGGAAATGGCCGGTTCTATAGCTGAAATAGCCAAGCGGAATATGATGCGTGACTACCGGAATTTTAATAAAAACGAGACGGTTATTTACCTTATCGAAGCTGCCGGAAATGTACTAAATGGTTTTGCTCCTGATCTTTCCCAAAAGGCACTGGATACACTTAATAAAATGGGCGTTCGTGTTCTTTTAAACTCCCGTGTTGAAGAGATTTCGGAAAAAGGTGTTCAGCTAAAAAATCACTTTATTGAAACTCCGAATGTGATCTGGGCTGCTGGTGTTTCGGCTTCGCCGCTATTGGCTGAGCTGGATGAGGAAATGGACCGAAGTGGCAGAGTGATAGTAAACAAAGACCTTTCCATCCCTTCTAATGATCATATCTTTGTACTGGGTGATGCTGCTCACTTTCTGGATGAAAAAGGAAAGCCTTTGGTTGGTATTGCACCCGTAGCTCTTCAACAAGGCAAGTTTGTAGGCAAGCTCATCAAAAAAGATTCTGATTCAAAGCCACGGCCTGATTTTCATTATTTGGATAAGGGTACCATGGCAACCATTGGCCGTGCCAAAGCCATTGCCGATATCCGGGGATTTAAAATCAGCGGCTTTATTGCCTGGCTGATGTGGGGATTAATCCATGTCTTCTTTTTGATTGGATTCCGCAACCGCTTCAGGGTATTCGCAGAATGGGGTTGGCATTATCTTACATTTAAAAGAGGTGTTCGACTTATCGCCAAAAAAGATGGGTTGAAGTAAACGGTATCTTACTCCCGCCCAAGCGAGCGAGATGTTTGAGCTGGTTTTTGGGCTGGTTTGGACCTGGTGCTCATAAGTACTGTTCCTTAGCAGAGCTACGGAATGAGGTTAACCTCCATCTCCAGAAAAATTCTGCTCTAACATTTGAGACTTCTGTGACCAAGCTGGACTCTCCCAAAAACGTGAGTCGCTAAGATTATACCTGTATCTACTTTCTCCCTTACTATTTTTGACTTTGTGAAGGTCTTCTAAATAATAACTCCGAATCTGATTAGAGATTTCATCATATTTAGAATATCGGTTTATATTCATAATTCTAAACCATTTTAAGTTCCATTCCGCTTTTTCTTCATCTCTTTGAGCCAGAAAAGCTTTTGCGTCATAGTGATACCCACTACGATTTTCTGAGGCTACTAGAGAACTATTCGGTTTTTTGACTATAACAAAAAAAGCAGCTTTTAACCGATCTGGACTATAAATAATACTATCTATAACTACATCCTCTGTGAGCGAATAACTATTGGGATAAAAAGCACTTTCCTTATTCTCAATTAAGAGCTTTATCTGACTAGAGAAGCTTAGTGAGTCTGTTGTATAAACGCTATCAGAAACAACTACTGAGTTTCTATATTCATTAGCCTTTTTTGGATTACAGTTCACTATAACTGTTAATGACATAAAAAAAATTACTCTTCGCAATTTGCACTTCCCCTTGAAAAAAGTTTCAAACCCAGTTCAGTCGCTTAGTTTTCTAATGGTCCAGTTTCCATTTTCATCATTTCTTTCAGCCTCATATCCATCCTCTATGTCTAATATGTCCTTAATAGATTCATCATAATCTATGATATGACCTAACCCAACTACCCTGGGTAATTCATCGATTTCATGATCTTTACCACATAAAAACTGAAATTCATTGTCTTCTTTAACAACATATTTAATAATATCCTCTTTGTTAAATATATGTTCGCAAATAAATACAGATGTATGAATAGAGGGCTTTGCCTCCATTTTATTCTCCATTAATTATTCGTCCATTATGGTAGGAAAACATGGAGATAACAGTTTATCTTCATGGAGACTTATTTTCCCCCTTGCCAGACGATATACAATAAATTCATTATCCCATTCGCTCTCGTCGTCGAATAGATATACTAATCCATAGGCTTCAGGTAAATTTAGTGAAAGCATCTCGAGTAATTTTTCAATCCCCTCAAACTCCGACCTATGATTTCTCCTCCCTGCTAGACTTACGTAATACTCTCCATTCATTGGTCTGTGGATCAAAATCCTATGTGGGTGATCAATCTCCTTTAGATAATCTTTTATTAGATCAATCTTTTGTATTGTTTCTTCTCTCTCATCTGGATCTATTGGTATACTAATCCATCCATGATATTCTGTCATAAAGCACTACGGAATTTCTGATTTTGATGCATTTCCAACTCCTCCTAAAACTCTGAATATTACGATTCGATTATTTCTTTAAATCGTTCAAGTAAAAACTCTAATTTTGTCGGGTCTCCACTTGCTTTGAATACAGATTTTTCAATTTTATAGAAGTACCAATCACTATCATTCTTTTCTATTAGACCAGTATTTATTTCCTTATCAGCGAAATCAGTTTCTTCTAAATTAATGGTAATGTACCAGCCAGGGTTATCTAGCGTTTCTATTTTAATACCAAAGCTATGCTCCCAGTCTCCATTACATTCTGCTTCAAACCATTTTTGAAGCCACTCAATTATATTTTTATTCATAATTTTATAATTCTGATTTAGATGCTTTTCTTACTCCACCAGGCACTCTTTTATCGTGAGTATGAGGTGTTGGAATGTCTTCTCCAGTAACCCTATTCCTATGTGATCCTCCTGTTTTATCTACTCTTTTTCTTAAATCAAAACCAGAAGGGTTTTGCTCGTTGGGAGTCCATGTCCCTGTATTTGTTATTTTTCCGCTACCATTTTCTCTTCTAAACGTTGTATGAGTTGCAGAGGCGCTAGCATCTGTCAAAAAAACTTCATTAAAGTTGTTAACAAGCTTAAGGCTACTCAGTAGTTCTTAGTTAAAAAACTTCTTCGGCCCATATTTCTCTATCTCTATCAATCCAAGCCCAAACTTTGTTTGCCAAAAAACTAGCCCAGGTCTTTGTAATCAAAAACTTGGTATCGTAATTAACGATATTCCATTCACCAGCTGAGTTTTTCTCTTTAAGGTCAAAGCACACCATAACATCATGATTAAATACTGCGAAAATTAGGTAGCGATTATCTATTAAAGATAAGTTTATTGGCTTTAGAATATTAAGATGTCTTGGTTCTTCTATTAATAAACCATTAAACATAAAGTAAAATTCTTTTAGAGAGTCTGGAATAATTTTCAAAATCCTTTCGTCAATGGAATCCAATCCGTATGAGTCTCCCGTATAAATTCTATACGATATAGTTTTTTTATTTTGCCTTTTTTGTAGTGCGATGGCAAAACTTTCTATCTTTTTCATTTCACTACTGTTTTCTATCATACTCCTCTAAGGCTTGATTTGCTCTTCCAACTTTATTCACTTCTTTTCTTATTGCCTTTTTATTATTTGTAACTACTGACTGCTGTGTATTTGACAATTCCGGCTGCCCTTTTAATGGTTTTCCATTTGGTCCAATTCTAACCTGTTCTCCACCACCAATTACATGGGCATGAGCCGGTTTGTGCACATCATTCGTGCCATAAGACTTTATTGTTACACCATTTTCATTTGCGATTGTAGACCCAGCCCTTCCATCTGGTCGCCTTCCTTTCTTACTAATAGCATATTCGGTCAACAGTATTACGCTTGTCAGCAAAACTACTGCTTTAGCATCATTATCTCCTTCTACAAAAGTAGCATACTGAACACTCACTTCATCAGCAACAGCTTCTACTGTTTGTACAGGATTATCAAAAGTTAACTCTGCATTGTCGTACGAAACAAAAGGCACATGGTCAGCTACTAGTCTACCCCATTCATCTCCTTTTGACAAATCAAACGAATTTGCGTAATTAACATAGTTATCTATTTTCTCGGACACAATTTGTTTTGCTTGATTTGCTGTGCGCCTAACACCTTCTTTTAAATTCGCCCATGTTGGCCAGGGGTCCATACCACTAGGATCAGTAAATAGTAAGGGGTTGTTAAAAGTATATGTGTAAGGTGACCAATCAGGGTAGCTAGAAAAATGTGGATCAATCTGTATAAAACTCCCAATAACCGGATCATAATTTCTCGCCATCATGTAATCCAGGTTTAAACCTGCTTCATCATCTCTCTCATGCCCGGTAAACTTGTACAGATCATCCGGATTAGAAGTATTGTTGGAACGACCGCTCATTACTAAGCCAAAGGGAAAATAATCGTCATAGCCATCTACATTTCCGCTTTGGTCTATCGTGGTTCGTACAGTTCCTAAATGGTCTTTGAGAAAGTACCTGCGCTGGCTGCCATCATAATTTCCAAGCATTTGCCCGCCTGCGAGAAGGTTCACAAAAGCCCTGCTTCCATTTTCGTAGACCGCAATGGTTTGGCCGTCAGCTCCCCTCACGTAGGTGCTTTCAGTTCCTCCCACTACTTCTTTACGCACCCGGTTGCCATCGGCGTCATAGCCAAACTGTATGGTGGTGGTTCCGCTCTTTACGCTTGTCATCAGGTTTTTGCCATTATACACCCCGTTTGTAAATCGGTTCTGGAGCATATTCCCGTTGGCATCGTAGGTCACCGTTTTGGTAGATGTTGGGGTTGGCCCATTTTGTAGCCCGTAACTGGTCATGCGGTTACTGCCGCTGGAAATAGTGGTACTGGTTATACTGTTGTCCGGGTAGGCGTAGTAACCCACTCCCTTACGGATAATGCTGGCAATATTCCCACTCTTATCATAGGTAATCGGGCTGATGTCGTAGCCGTTGTTATTGTCATCGGTAGCCGAGGAATTATTATTGGTGTAATTGGCTGCTGTTAACCGGTTGGCTTTATCATAAGTGTAGGCATACTGCACAGAGTTTGTGGTAGACAAGCTGCTTTGCATCCACTTCTGCAAGGTTATGTTTCCATTGTCAGCATAGTCTAAATCCAGAGCAAACCGGTCTCCGTTGGTTCCAGAACTTACCGTGCCCGCATTCATCTTATCCAACCAGCCTTGTGCAGTGTAGGTGTAATCCACGGTCTGTATGTTTCCATTTCCTAGTTTCATCTGGGCTACCTGTCCGTCAGCAGAGTAACTCGTGTACTCGGCTTC
>JAVKDP010000022.1:0-9870 GCA_040222185.1 Balneolaceae bacterium
GCTGATGGTAAAGAAGGTTTCCTGGAGTTCTTCATCCCCTTTCTAGAGCGAAACCCAGTCAGAGATATCAAGATCGTAAGGGCAATAGAAGATGGTCAGTTTGTATTTGTGCAAGCTCATCAAAGCCTTAACAACGGTGAGTACTTCTATGTGACCGGGGATATCTTTGATACTGATGACAATGATAAGATTATAGAGCATTGGGATGTAATCCAGGAAGAAGTGAAAGAAACTGCTTCTGGCCGCTCAATGGTGGATGGCCCTACTGAAATCGAAGATGAGGAAAAAACTGAAATCAACCGAAAGGTTATAACGGATTTTATAAATACTGTACTACTTGATGGGCAATTTGATAAAATCACTGATTATGTATCTACTGAACAATATCATCAGCATAATCCGGCTGTAGAAGATGGACTTGAAGGATTCAATAAATTTGTACAGGGGCTCGCTCAACAGGGCATCACCATGAAGTATGAAAAAGTGCATAAAATCCTGGTTCAGGGAAATTTTGCTGCTACATTAAGCCATACCAAAATGAATGATGAAGATTGGTGCTTCATCGACATCTTTAGAATTAAAGACGAAAAAATTGTTGAACACTGGGATGTAATGGAAAAGATCGGGCCCAAGGAGACATGGAACAATTCTGGTAAGTTTTAATTAAGAAAGTGTTATACCACTAACTCTTCAAACCAGGCATTAATCTTTTTATCTGCCTCTAGTAATGCTTCTTCTGTTTCTCCTTTCATATCATCCACGGTTAAAGGCCAGCGAACGCTGTCACTTTTAATCCATCCTTTGTGTTGAAGCAGGGACTTTACAGGAATCGGGCTGGGAGCATCAAAGAATAGATCAGCACTTAGTACCCAGTCTTTAAAAGCAGCTTCGGTGTTATCTTCCAGGTGTAACTCAAGGAATTTTTTTGTCTTTTTAGGCCAGGCGTTAGATGCTACAGAAACAAGCCCGACAGCTCCTTCTGCTACAAAATCTTTAATAAGGCTGTCATCACCACAATATAATTTGGCCCCTGGAGCAGCATCACGAAAAGCCTTAAACTCTTCAACACTTCCGCTGGCTTCTTTTAAACCCATGTAATTTGGGAAGGTATTATAAAGTGATGCGGGAACATCCGGGTGCATTTTGATTCCAGCTCTTGACGGAACATTATAGATCATGCACGGAGTCTTAGTTTCCTTCATAAGCTGAGCAAACCAACCTAGTTGCCCTTCTTTACCAGGCTTTGCATAAATAGGAGTTACCATTAAAAAAGCATCCACTCCAACTTCATCACAGTAGTGGATAAACTCTTTCTGAGCTTCCAGTTGAAAACCTCCAAGGCCTGCCATCATAGGTACTGAAAGATTCAAAAGCTTGGTAAACTTTACTATTTCCTTTTTTTCCTGGTCAATAAGATTTAATCCTTCCCCTGTACTTCCTAAAACAAGTACTCCATTTCCAGCAGCCTCCTGTTTACGAAGCACAACTTCAAAACTATCATAATCGATACTTCCGTCTTCGTTCATAGGGGTGATAATTGCTGTCCAAAGTGGGTACTGTTCCATAGTATTAGATATCCTTGGTTACCTGATCAAATAACTCACCAAAAGTATGAACTCCCTGGCTTAATTGCTCGTTGTTCACCAATTGTTCTGCTGCCCAGATTGCCCCTTCTGCAAAAATCGATCGGTCAAGAGCATCATGTTTTAGTGTAATTTCCTCGGTTGCCGTTGTGAGTGTCAGTTCATGGATGCCATTCACATCTCCTTCCCTTGAAGAAGTAACTTCTACCTCTTTATTTAACCATTTCTTCCACGATAGTGCCGTACCACTTGGAGCATCCACCTTATGAATATGATGTACTTCATGTATTTTAAAAACAGGGTCTTTTAAGATACTTGCACCCATTGAAATAGCTTCAATACTCTTTCGGATGATATTCATTCCCAAACTAAAGTTAGTCGCCAACACCCATTTAGTACCAGCCTCTTCAACTTGCTGATTCAAATCTTCGGGCCACTCGAATCCTGTACTTCCCCATGCAGCAGGAATGCCCGATTCAAGAACTACGTCTATTATATCAGGAACAGCATGTCCGGGAACAAAGATGATTACAGCGTCTGAAGCTTTTAAAGCATCAACCGTTGGCAGGCTATTTTCATCGAATGCGGTTGCGAGATTATCACCGAGCATCTCTACTACTTTACTCCCGGTTTTACCGGTTCCGATTACTGAGATTTTCATACTGTTCTTTATCCTATAAACTTTTTGTGTAGTAGCTTTACAATCTCTTCTCCCGTTCCTTCTTTCACAAGGAAACATACATTATTCGGAGATGCCCCATGGCATACCAGCCTTATATTATGATTTTCAAGCAACCCGAATAGTGTTCCGCTTATACCGGAAGTAGCGTCCATCTTATTTCCAATCAAAGCAACAAGGGATAGGTCTCTTTCTACTTCCACATCACAAAACTCTCTTAGCTTTGCCAATACTTCGTTTGTAAGGTCTACTTTATTTGACGCTTTTAGTGCAGTATCAAGTGTAAGTGAAACACTAACCTCACTGGTAGTAACCAGGTCAACCGAGATTTTATGTTCAGCCAATGTAGTAAAAAGCTTTGCAAGGAAACCATGTTGATGAAGCATCTCCAGGCTCTTAACAGTGAGTAATGTCTGATCTTTTCTTAAAGAAATTGCCCGAATAACAGGTTCATCAGAAGCTGTATTCACAATCGTAGTTCCGGGTAATCCAGGTTCTTTACTGGATGCCACTCTAACCTTTACGTTGCTACGAATAGCAGGCTTTAATGTAGCCGGATGAAGTACTTTACCTCCAAATACGGAAAGCTCGGCTGCTTCATCAAATGTAATTTCAGAAATTGGTTTTGCTTCCGGAACCAATCTTGGATCGGTGGTATACACTCCGGCCACATCGGTCCAGATCTCTAGCAAATCGGCTTGAACGGCTTCTGCAAATAAGGAAGCTGAAAAATCACTGCCTCCTCTTCCCAATGTTGTGGTACTTCCAAAAATATCTGAGCCTATAAAACCCTGCGTAAGGTATCGTTTGGATTTATCAATACTCTTTGCTGCTTTTTTAGCGATGGTTTTTATATCAGGTTCTGCCTGTGTGAAATTTGAATCCGTTTTGATTATTTCTCTAGCATCCAGCCATTCAATCTCAACACCACTTTCTTTAAGTACCTGAACAAATATCCTGGTGCTCATCAATTCACCAAAGGAGTATAGTCTGTCTTTCCAGCGTTTATCTCTACCCTGTTTATCTAAATGCTGACGCAATTCCGAAAGCTGTTTAGAGAAAGTACTGTTCAGCTCATCTTGCTTAGAGCATCTCTCTATAATGGACTGATGCCTCTTTTCGATACGTAGAAGTATCTCTTCTTTTGATGTTGAATCCAGCTCTGCATTTTCAAGAGCAACAAGGTCGTTGGTAGTACCTGAAGTAGCACTAATAACGATCAACCTGCGATCGCTGTTCTCCGCTACTATCGATGCGCTATGTTGCATGGCCTCGAAGGTGCCTACACTAGTACCTCCGAATTTTGAAACAATCATTTATCTGTTCTTAGAGTGAGTAATGTGTGAATCCCCAAAATAATGAGATGCGAGCGAAAAGCCTTGCTCTTTTTCTTCTCAAAAGTAATTATATGTATCAGTATTTGTTTCCATGAAACTTTAAATTCATTTTCTGGTAATTAGCTGTTTCTAAATTCATCCATATCAAAAATCATGAAACCGATTCTCTTTGTACTAACTCTCTTTATCTTTTTTTCCTGCTCTGACCCAGAAAAATCACTTGGAATCACTGATATTGAGACTCAACTTAAATCATTATCTGATATCCAGGACGATTTGGTTCGTGTACAAAAAACGGATTCACTCTGGGACACTTTGGTGAGTAATGAATTAATCCCGTTTACACAGGATACCGTGGTTCTCTTTTTATATAGAGGGGAAGCAGAAAGTGTAGAATGGAATGGAGATTTTACTAGTTGGGGCAACAACGACAAATTCAGAAATGAAGGCAGAAGGATTACAGGAACTGATATCTGGATGCTAAAACAGAGCTTCCCCTCGGATTCGCGGCTCGATTATAAAATAACTATCAATGAAAGTGACTGGATTTTGGACCCCAATAATCCTCATCAACAATGGAGCGGTTTCGGGCCTAATTCAGAACTTAGAATGCCTGATTGGAAGCCGGAGATATTAACTCAAAGAATCCCAGAGGCACCTGAAGGTGTTTTATCTGATTATATAGTCATAAATAGTTCGAACCTCGACTATTCTGTGAGTTACAAAGTGTATACGCCCTTTGGATATGAACAACTCGAAAATCTTCCTGTCATTTATTTTACTGATGGACAAGAATACTCTGATGACCGACTAGGAGCCGCAGTAGTTGTACTCGATAATCTCATCTATCAAAATAAGATCGAGCCAGTAATTGCTGTATTTGTAAACCCTATTGATCCAGAAACTGAAACAAACAACCGCCGAGCCGATCAATTCGGAGTAGAAGAAACTTATTTAGCCTTCTATACTGATGAACTGATTCCGGAAATCGAAACAAACTACAAAGTTGATGCTTCAAAAGAATCAAGGGCTATAATGGGAACTTCACTTGGAGGATTGAATTCAGCTTATTTCGGTTTTTCAAGACCTGATATTTTTGGAGACATTGCTATCCAGGCGCCAGCTTTCTGGTACCGCGAAGAGATTTATGATATTGTCAGGGAATCCGATGTCGATTCACCGGATATATTCATGAGTGTTGGAACTATAGGTGATAATACCAACGATGCCCGAAGAATGAAGACCTTGTTTGAAGAGATGGAACTTGAATTCACGTACCTGGAAACCAATGAGGGACATTCATGGGGAGCATGGAGTGCACAAATTGATAATGTTCTTATCCAGTTCTATGGAATTTGATTTCTTCAAAGCATTTGCCTGTTTGTTTGCCCTTGCCTATTCTTAGCGAATTCAAATTAAACAAGCTCTAAGGCATGCCTCTAATTACCAACGACGCCGTAGTATTCGGATTATTAATGGCGATTCTCGCTGCTATCTTTACAACTTCTCATAGCAGCAATCCAAAGTGGAAGAAGTTTTATACTTTCGTTCCCTCACTGTTGCTTTGTTATTTCATCCCTTCCATATTTACAACTTTGGGAATTATCTCGCCAGATGGTTCTAGTCTTTATTACGTAGCTTCTAGGTATCTCCTCCCTGCCAGTTTGATTTTACTCACACTGAGTATCGACTTGAAAGCCATTATGCGTTTGGGATGGAAGGCTGTTGCTATGTTTTTTGCTGGAACCACAGGCATAGTTATTGGAGGGCCCATTGCTTTGGTAATTATCGGATCTATAAACCCGGACATTGTAGGTGGTGTAGGGCCTGATGAAGTTTGGAGAGGGCTATCTACCATAGCCGGTAGCTGGATTGGTGGCGGAGCTAACCAGGCAGCCATGTATGAGACTTTCAACCCAAGTGATACTCTGTATAGCGCCATGATTACTGTAGATATTATCATGGCTAATATCTGGATGGCTTTTATCCTGTATGGCGCCGGAATCAGTGATAGGGTTGATAAATGGTTTAAAGCAGATTCTTCAGCAATTGAGACACTTAAAAAGAGCGTTGCTGACTACCAGGCAAGTATCGCCAAAGTCACCACGCTTGTTGATCTCACAAAGATAGCGGCAATTGCTTTTGTGATCACTGCGTTTGGTCATATTGTGGGTGATTTTATTGGCCCCTGGGTTGATGAAAACTCTCCGCTACTTACAAAATTAAGTCTTAACTCACAGTTCTTTTGGATTGTAGTAGTAGCCACACTTGGAGGTTTTGCTTTGTCATTTACTAAAGCAAGGGAACTTGAAGGAGCAGGAGCTTCTAAAGTTGGTAGCCTTTTCCTTTATATCCTGGTTATGACGATTGGTATGAAAATGGACTTAGGCGCTTTCACTGAAGTACCTGGGTTCTTTGCAATCGGGTTCGTCTGGATTATCGTTCACGTTACCATCCTTCTTACTGTAGGAAAACTCATCAAAGCGCCTTTCTTCTTTACTGCTGTGGGAAGCCAGGCCAATGTTGGTGGATCTGCTTCAGCGCCTATTGTTGCTTCTGCTTTTTCACCTGCTTTAGCTCCTGTTGGTGTTCTTTTGGCAGTTCTTGGATATGCAGTGGGTACTTTTGGAGCCTGGCTTTGTGCCATTCTAATGCAAATGGTTTCCTGATCAAGAGAGTTAGATGCTAGAACTAATCATCCTGAAGATACTTTTGAAGGATCTTCAGGATGATTCAGAATTAAGTTCCGCATGACAGATAGGAAAACTTCCGAACCAAATCCTGATATTCATTGTTAGTTCTTCGTATCTTTGATATTAATTTTTCAAAACGAAGAACACTCACCACTATTGATGAGAGCACTAAAATTTCTACTCGTTTTTATTGTAGTTGCAGGAGCTATTTTTGCACTGGTAATAGGAACTAACTACTCTGCCTTTAAAACACTTTTTGAGAATAATGACGGGATGCGCGATGGATATGAATACATCGAAAGCACCTACTCTCTTAAATCACTTACTGAATTCCTTGGAGATCACCCGGAGTATATGTCAGTTGTTTCTTTTAACGTAAATAATCCAGACTCAGGGATATATTACATGCCGGATACACCCAGGACCCTTGGGACTCTTTCCAATTTCTTTTTGATTCTCGAATATGAGCGCCAGGTGAATTCGGGGATGATAAACCCGAATGAGGAGATCTCAAGTTGGGATGATATTGAACGCTTTACATTGCCCGAAGTAAGTGAAGAATCACATCGGAAATCTTATGAGTTACTAGGAGTAGAAGATGGAAATTCAATAACCCTGGATAAGCTGGTTGCTGCGATGGCTGAAACCAACGATTTAGCCATTTCGGATTATATTTGGTTTAAGCTGGGAGAAGAAAACTTGAAATCTTTGATGGACTCTCTGGCTCTTTCAACAACCGATATGCCGTTACCCTTCTCAGGTCTTTATCTATCAATCCATCCTGATATTGAAGAGCTTGACCCTATCTCCCTTGCCAGAAAGATGAAATCTGATGATGCTTTTAACCAAGCCACTAAAGAACTTTTTGAAGAAAATCGGTTAAACTTGAGCTTTATAGAAGAAAGAGATGCTCTTGCACAGTTTCCACAAACCACTGCTCGTGAGATTGCACAGGTTATGGCAAGTCTTCAAAAGGAAGAGTTAATAAACCTGACTGTTTCTCAAAAAGTAAAAGAGAAAATGAGATGGGTATTTGGCGGGAGTTCAATCAAACGAAGTTTTTCTGAATATGGAGCATTGTATGATAACAGGATGGGAATGTTGAGCGGAATAGATTTTGGGACATCCATTTATGACAGGCATACCTCAGCTCAGGCTGTGTTTTTTGACCGACTCCCTGTAGCCTTCTGGCTCCATCTTTCATCCAACCATATGCAGGAGGATTTCCAGCAACGCTTGATCTGGGATCCGGCACTATATGAAACAACCAAAGCTGAAACTACAGAGGATAATTAAGACCCATGAAGTATAGATTTTTATACCTGACTTGGCTGTTTCCTGCCTACCTGGCTTTTATAATAGTTCAACAGGCATTAGTATATACCGGAACACTGGATACTTATGAAAACGGAGTAAGTATTGCCGCTGATGTACTCGATTTTGATATAAAACAAATTGCAGCCCAAAGTAATGGTTATGTAGTCATTACTTTTATTGACCCTGACGGAAATGTTCAGGAGCGAAAGTTGTCCCTTTCTATCCAGATGGCGCAAAGAATTATTGATACCCAGGTAATTCCTATCCGATACCAGGAAGGTACATTCCAGGACATTGTGATGATTCCTACTTATGAACTTCAGAAAAGCACTTCACTTTCTAATATGGGTGTAGCCTTCATTGCATTTTCTGCACTTGCTTTCTTTTGTTTTTTAGGAACCAGATATGCCAATAAAAAGAGTAAATCAGGTGATAATGAATTAGTGATCGAGCGGGTAGATGTATGAGTTTCGGCACGCTGTATTTGATTCCCACTACATTAGGTAAAACGCCGGAGAATAACTCTATTCCAGAGCATACCTTATCCGTAATCAGGTCCCTGGATACGCTCATTGTGGAAAACATCCAGACTTCGGTAAAGTTCCTTCAATGGGTTGGAGATACTATTCCCGAGTATAAGATTGATTTCTATCCATTGAACAAAAATACCCCGGATCTGGAAATCTACTCTTTTTTAAGACCATTAAAAGCGGGCAAGAATGTTGGTGTGATGTCAGAAGCAGGAGCTCCTGCAATTGCTGATCCGGGATCAAAACTGGTAAAAATGGCACACCAGAATGGGATTAAAGTGGTTCCCCTGGTTGGACCTTCTTCTATACTTTTAGCAATGATGGGCTCAGGCTTTAATGGGCAGTCCTTTGCATTTCATGGATATCTTCCGATTGACGCCCAAAAAAGAAAACAAGCTCTCATTCAGCTTGAAGGTGAATCCCGAAGACACGACCGCACCCAGATTTTCATGGAAGCACCTTATAGGAATAATGAGATGCTTAAATCCATACTTGATACTTGTGATGTACAAACAAGGCTTTGCGTAGCAACAGATATCACGCTGCCTACTGAAGAAGTCCGATCCATGGAAATTGGAGAGTGGAAGAAAGTCAAAGATATTGACCTCCACAAACGCCCAACGATCTTCATTCTTTACGGGAAGTAAAAATACCATGTATAAAAAAATCCCGCTTTCAGAAAAAACGGGATTCAATTCATTTCTATAGATTGCTAATGTTAGTTTAGTGTGCTCCAGCTGCGTTAAGTAAACTTACCACTGAACTATGGCTTTGAGAAACTGCCTGGTCTAATGCCGACCATCCCCTGTCGTCATGAACATCCACATCACTTTGATGTTCAATTAAAAAAGCTACAATCTCCTGGTATCCATTTGTTGATGCCCAATATAAAGCAGTAGTGCCTCTATTATCCCTATGGTCGATTTCAGCTCCCTTTTCAACCAATAATTGAACAACATTTAAGTGACCGTGTTTGGAGGCTTTTAGAAGTGCTGTACGGTCGTGTTCATCTTTAGTATTTACGTCTATTCCGTCATTCAAGAGCCCACTCACAGTGTCGATTTCACCATTTTGAGCGGACTCAAGAAATATTTCTTCGTTCATAATATTTCTCCGTCAGTAATTAAATAACTAGGTGTGCATCTCATTGTAATTTCCATGAGACGCAATGTCAAATTAGAATCCACATCAGAGGTGAATTTTATGTGAAGAGCCTGAAATTATTTTATGACCACTCTCACTTTGAATGAATATTTCTATAGTACTAACAGAAATAAAGGAATTGATTTCAGCGTTTTCAAAACTGATTTGGATGTTGAGGCTTAGTTCTTAGCAAGTGAGTTATTCGGTTTAAAAATATTAATACCTATTAAAACACCTCCTTTCATCACTTTAACTAAAAACGTATCTTTATCATCATCTGCAAAACTATGGCATACGAATCTAACTCAGTTAAAAGAATGGCTCTTCGTTCTTTATTCCGCATTTTTACGGTTTTGGTCTTCGTATCCTCATCAATTCCGGCTTCTCTAAGTGCCCAAACTCAACTTAAAAGGATTTCAAAAGCTGAGCGAAGTGATGGAAAAGGATATGTAATTAGATACCATTTCACAGAAGCTGTAGACTCTTTCACAGTAATTCAACCAGCTCCCGATCTTGTTCAAATGGAGCTTTTTGGCAATAACATTGATACTACTGGTATCAAGATGCCCAACCAGTCAGGGAAAATTC
>JAVKDP010000023.1:0-27115 GCA_040222185.1 Balneolaceae bacterium
TTTTCCTGGGTGAAACTGCTTTTATTACACTTTTATCGATTCTAGTAGGCCTCGGAATTACTGAATTAATACTAGGTAAAGTTGAACCCATTATTGGTTTTACACCTGAATTAAATCCTTTAGCTGATACCCAGGTTCTCACTTTTATCGCATCTATTTTTGTTGGTATTACATTGGCTGCAGGATGGTATCCAGCCAGACATTTATCAGGTTTTAACCCTATTGATGCCATTAGAAACAAAATTAATTCAAGTTATGGTCAGGGGCTACTTTTAAGAAGAAGCCTGATCGTATTACAGTTCACCATTACCCAGATATTAATTATTGGGACTATCGTAATTTCAAGCCAGGTAAAGTATTTCCAGAACCAGGAACTGGGTTTTGAGAAAGAAGCAGTTATCCAGATTGACTTACCCGGAAATAGTAAAACTGAGTTAAGTACTCTTAAAAATCTTCTGGATAGTGAAAGTAGTATTCTAAGCACCAGCTTTTCTAATACCGGAACTCTTCATGGCAATATATGGGGCGGCAACTATGTACTTTTTGATGATACTGTAAGGCACGAGGATGATGGTGACATTAAGTTTATCGATGAAGATTATGTTGAAACCTACGGCCTTACCCTGTTAGCAGGAACTAACCTTGTTCAATCAGACACAGTCAACATGTTCCTTGTTAATGAAACCCTGGCCAAACAAGTAGGCTATGGTGACAACTATGATGGTTTGATAGGCATGGTTATGACTTTCTGGGGAAATGAGGCCCCTATTGTAGGAGTAGTAAATGATTTCAATACTTCATCATTACATGAAAGTCTTAGGCCTGTAGTTCTGGGTTCCCGAAGTAGCTATCACACAGGAGGTATTAAAATCAATACGGAAAGAACTTCTGAAGCTATTGCAGGACTAGAAAACGCATTTAACAAAGCTTACCCTTCTGCTATTTTCGAATACGTTTTTCTTGATGACCATATTGCGGAGATGTATGAAGAGGAACAACGATTTGGGACAATAATGAATTCTTTTTCTGTCATAGCCATCTTAATTGGATGTTTGGGCTTATTTGGGCTGGTTTCCTACATGGCTACAACAAGAACCAAAGAGATTGGCGTTCGAAAAGTACTGGGAGCCAATATCATGGATATCCTGTCCATTTTCGGCAAAGAACTTTCGTTACTACTTGGAATCTCATTCATCATTGCCGCTCCAATATCTTATTTATTAATGCAGCAATGGCTAGCAGATTTCGCCTATAAAATTGAACTCGGCGCCGGGATTTTTCTCCTTGCATTGGGTGGCACTATTCTTATTGCCGGTCTAACCGTTGGTTTTAAAACCGTATCAGCAGCATTGGCTAACCCGGTAGATAGTCTTAAAAGCGAATAGAGGTAAATACTATGTTCAAAAACTATTTAAAGATCACATATCGTAATTTTAGAACAAACAAGTTTTATACTTTAATAAACATCACGGGCTTATCCATTGGCTTGTCGTGTGTAATACTGATCTCGTTGTTTGTAGCTGATGAGATGAGCTTTGATACATTTCATGAAGATAGTGAACAAATCCATCTTCTCGGTGTGGAGAGAAGCTTTGGAGGCCAGTTTAAGAAAAGTATGATCAGTCCTTTTCCATTAGCTTCAACTGCTGTAGAGGAAATCCCTGAGATACAGATGGGTGTAACAATTACCCCGCCTTTTTCTGGTAAGCTAAAAAGTAACGGAGATGTCTTCACAACCGAGGATAAAATTATTGCGGCCAGCCAGGATTTCTTTACTCTGTTCAATTTTCCATTACTAGAAGGAGATCCTGCAACTGCAATTCAAAGCCCCAATACAGTAGTTATAACAAAAAAAATTGCAGATAAATACTTTCCAAATGAAAGTCCTATCGGCAAGACACTTACAATAAACCGTTATGAGACTTTAGACTATACTGTTACTGGAGTTGCTGAGAATATTACTAAAAATACTTACCTGGAATTTGATGCGGTGTTTTCGATTACCGGGCTAAAAAGTACCAAAGGAAATATGAATTCCTGGGGTGCCAGTATGTATAATACGTTCGTAAAACTACAGGATGATGCCACCAAAGAAGATATTTATCAAACTGTAAATGATGCTTTTGATGTTCATCTAGGTGAACCACGAGCTGAAAGAACGAATTACTTCTTTCTTCCTGTACCGCAATTATACTTATCTGAATTACAGACTTCTATTGGCTTCAAAGGTAGCTACATGTACATCTATATCTTTTCTGCTGTAGCCCTTTTCGTGCTCCTGCTTGCCAGCATTAACTATATGAACCTTTCCACTGCAAGAGGGTTGCAGCGGGGCATGGAGGTTGGTGTAAGAAAAGTACTGGGAGCCAATAAGTCTCAGCTAATACAGCAATTTCTTGGCGAAGCCGTAATGTTTTCTTTAATCGCCCTGGTATTTGCATTCATTATTGCGGAAATATCATTACCGGCTTTCAACGAGTTTTTTGAAAAAGAACTGGTGTTGAACTTCTTTGACAGATCATTCTTTATCGCTTCGATTATCTTTCTGGCAATTGGATTGGGCATTCTCTCCGGATTTTATCCTGCCGTATTCTTATCCAGGTTTAAACCTGCTGGCATTCTAAAAGGTAGTGGATCTACTGAAATAGGTGGGGTAAGCCTTCGAAAAGTTCTGGTAGTATTCCAGTTTGCTGTATCAACAGTGCTGGTTATTGGGACGCTGGTTGTGCTAAGCCAATTGAATTACCTGCTTGATAAGGACCTTGGGTTTAATAAAGAGCAAACATTGTTTGTGCCTTTCAATGATCCTTCGAAAATAAGTTTGTTCAAAGAAACAGTTGAAAAACATCAAGCTGTGATATCAACTTCTGCAGCGAATGGAGTACCAGGCAATTTCTACTTCTCTGCAAGCAATAACTTTGATCCAGAAAGACCAGATGAACAAATAGCTACTCATGTAATTGCTACAGATGAGAATTATGTGGGAGTGCTTGGTTTAAGGTTGCTGGCAGGAAGTTACTTTGATGATGATAAAGTAAGTGAGTTGGAAAACAGCATCGTGATTAATGAAGCAATGCAAAAAAGAATGAACTGGCCAACCCCTGAAGATGCAATAGGACAGGAATTTGCGGATGGAGACCTCATTATCGGGGTGGTAAATGACTTCCACTTCCGAACTCTGAGAACTGAAATTTCTCCTGTAGTTATAAACTCCATTCATGCACAGGATGGTTCATTTTCAGGTACTGATATGCTTGTTGTTCGCTTTAATGCTGAGCAAACCAGGGAATTGGTTGACTTCCTGCAAAGCAGTTGGAAAGCTACCGTATCCGACAATCCCATTACATACACCTTCCTGGATGAAACCATGGACCAACTCTATGAAACCGACAAAAAACTAGGGGAAGCATTCTCTCTCTTTGCCGGGATAGGAATATTTATCGCATGTATGGGCTTATTTGGACTTACTGCATTCTCAGCTGAGCGAAAAACAAAGGAAATAGGTATTCGAAAAGTGCTAGGCGCGACAGTGCTGAACATCGTGAGTTTGCTATCAATCGATTTTATTAAGCTTGTAGTGATTGGTTTTGTAATTGCAGCTCCCATCTCCTGGTTTGTTATGAACACCTGGTTAACTGAATTTGCTTATAGAATAGATATTGGGATCGAAATCTTTCTGCTTGCTGGAGCAATAGCACTTACCATCGCACTTTTTACAACGAGCTGGCAATCTGTAAAAGCAGCAAATTCTAATCCTGTTGATAGCTTAAAAACTGAATAAAAGGGAACATCATGCTTAAAAACTATTTGAAAATTGCTTTACGAAACCTCGTAAAATACAAAGGCTATTCATTTATCAACGTTTTTGGACTAGCTATTGGAATTTCATTATGTCTTCTCATCCTTATCTATGTAAGGCATCAACTAAGTTATGATCAATTTCATGAGAAAAAAGATCGCATTGTTCGTGTTCATCTTGAAGACGAAGATGGACAAATTGCGGTAACACCTTCAATTGTTGCTCCCTCATTAGGGTTTATTTCACCGAACGTTGAACAATGGGTCAGATTATATGAACCAACCAGGTATGCTCCAGTTACTATAAGCACAGAAGTTGACCGTTTCCAGGAAGACAGCTTCATGCATGCTGATTCTTCCTTCTTTGACATCTTTTCTTTTCAGTTTATTGCTGGGAATCCAAAAACCGCCCTTGTAAGACCGGGAACAGTAGTTCTCACCCGATCTATCTCTGAAAAACTTTTTGGGACAACTCAGGTAGTAGGCAAAACAATTAATGCCCGAATTTTCAATTCTGATATAGATTTTGAAGTGACTGGGGTTATGGAAGATGTTCCGGGTAATTCTCACTTTTCTTTTGATTACCTGGCTTCATTAACAACCTTTCGAAACTGGTCTCAACTTTCAGATACAGAAATCAGATCAGCGAACTTTTACACCTACTTGCTACTTACTTCGTCTGAAGTGATTCCAGGACTTGAGGAAACCATAGCAGATTTTGTAACAGAGAATGTTCCCGAAGACCGAGCATCTGCCCTGCCTTTACTCCCGCTTAATGATATCTATTTTAATTCAGAAGTTGATATGGATATTCGGCCTGGCGGAAACCTGAACAATGTGTATGGCTTTTCATTTCTCGCATTTTTAGTGCTTCTCATTGGAACAATAAATTATATAAACCTGGCAACTGCCCGTGCATCACGTCGGGGATCAGAAGTTGGCATCAGAAAAGCACTAGGCGCTGCGCGAAGCCAGCTGATTAAACAATTCTATGGAGAATCAATCATCCTAACACTGGTATCGGTAATAGCCGCTGTGATAATAGTTGAGATTTTTAAAGAGCAATTCTTCTCGCTTATGGGTGAACAAATAAGCTTTAATCTTTTAGGGGATACAAATGCTCTTCTGATGCTAGTCGGAGTAACTATTTTCACATCTGTATTAGCAGGAAGCTACCCGGCATTACTACTTTCATCATTCCAACCAGTAAAAGTCCTTAAAGGCCTGATCACAGAGAACGGTTCTGATGGTAAACTTCGTAAAGGCCTCGTCATCTCTCAATTTGCCATCTCTACTTTCTTGATACTAAGTACCGTTATCATTTTTCAGCAAACGAATTTCATACTTACAAGCGACCTTGGGTTCAATAAAGAAGAAATTATAGTTGTTCCTGCCCGGGATTCAGAACTACGTGACAAGCAAGACCTCCTTAAATCTGAAATAACAAGGCAAACAGGTGTTGTTAGTGCAACTTATATGTCAAATATCCCAGGCAGAGTTTTTGGTGGATATTCTTCTATTCACACTCCCGGTTCTAAATCTGTTTCAACAAATGCAGGTGCAGCCGATCCGAATTTAGTAAACACACTTGAAATTGACCTTCTGGCCGGGGAAGGGTTCCCTACCAGTCCTGGATACACAAAAGAACAAGGATATGTTTACCTACTAAATGAAACACTTGCTAAAGCTCATGGCTGGGAGCCGGATGAAGCTATAGGAAAAACCTTCAATGTTCTTGGAAATCGTGAAGGAGAAGTTGTTGGCGTAATGAAAGATTTCAACTTTGCTTCTCTGCGAGAGGACGTTGAACCTTTAGCTCTTTTCATAGATCCGGGCATGTACAACTTTCTGCTTATAAAACTGTCTCCGGAAAACATGCGGGAGAACCTTGCTTCATTGGAGCGTGTGTGGAATGAAATTGCGCCGCACCGACCTTTTGAATTTGAATTCATGGACCAACAACTGAGCTCACTGTATGAGTCGGAAGTAAGAACCAGAAATCTTCTATCTCTCTTTTCAATGCTTGCTATTCTTATTGCATGCCTTGGCTTAATAGGTCTTTCTTCTTTCCTCATTGAGAGAAGGTCTAAAGAAATTGGAATACGCAAAGTACTAGGGGCCTCAGTTTCAAATATTGTAACTCTTCTTTCTACCGATTTCTTAAAACTGGTTGGAATCGGATTCATAGTTGGAGCACCTGTGGCATGGTATATCATGGATAAATGGCTTACTAATTTTGCATTTAGAATAGATATTGGAGTTGGTGTATTCTTACTTGTTGCTCTGATTGCATCCATTATTGCACTTTTAACCGTAAGCCTGCAATCTATAAAAGCAGCCATTTCTAACCCTGTCGACAGTTTAAAAAGCGAATAGAAGGAATCAATATGCTTAAGAATTATCTGAAAATTGCCTTACGGAATCTGGTCAAGAATAAAAGCCATACTCTAATCAACATTGGTGGTTTAACCCTTGGCACAGTCTGTGTATTAGTCATATTTCTTATCATACAATTTGATCTGAGTTTTGATAAATGGCACCAGGATAGCGATCGTATTTACAGGGTAGTAAAATCAGAAAATGAATTTGGTACTATCGACTATAACCGGGGTGGTCCTTATCCACTTGCTGAAGCTGTAAGAAACGATATCTCTGGGATTGAAGCAGTTACCATGATTGACAATAATGCTTCTAACACCCTTTCAATAAGTTATTTTGAAGAAGGTAACAGGCTAAAAAGGTTTAAAGAGCAAAACGTTGCCTTTGTGCACCAGGATTTCTTCGATATTTTCAGTTATCAATGGACTGGAGGTAATCCTGGAACAGCTTTAGAAAATCCAAACTCGGTAATTCTAACTGAGAGTTTTGCTATAAAAATGTTTGGTAACCTTAATGTAATTGGCAAAAACATAGTGCTAAGTGAGGATTTAGTCTACGACCTGGAAATCACAGGGCTCGTAAAAGATCCACCAAAAAACTCTGATTTCCCTTTTCTTCTTTTTGTCTCGATCCATTCGAAAGATCGAAATAATGATGATGCTAGTAGCGACAGATGGGATAGTAACTCAAGTGCATGGCAAACTTATGTGAAACTAAAGGAAGGGGTACATCCTGACGATGTTGACTCCCAGTTTGACCCAATGATTGTCAAATATATCGATGAAGAAAGAGCTGAAGTAAAAGAGTTCTTTCTACAACCTCTCTCGGAGATTCATTTTGATTCCAGGTTCGGCAATTACAATGAGCGAATTGTTGAAAAAAGAACCTTATATGCTCTCGGAATTATTGGCCTTTTTTTACTTATTACAGCCTGTATCAACTTCATCAATCTTAATACTGCTATTGCAGTTACAAGATCGAAAGAGGTTGGTTTGCGAAAAACTCTGGGAGGAACCAAAGGACAGCTTATTATTCACTTCCTGGGCGAAACAGCATTTATAACTTTGATATCTCTTCTTCTGGGTCTTGGAATTACCGAGATAGTTCTTCACAATATTGAACCTATACTAGGTTTTACACCAACACTGAATATTTTAAGTGATACCTCTGTTATTATTTTCTTATCAGTTCTCTTTTTTGGAATCACTATTCTGGCAGGCTGGTACCCCGCTCAACACCTCTCCAGTTTTAATCCAATTGAAGCCATCAGGAATAAGATTAACACGAATTACGGCCAGGGATTAACACTTCGCAGAAGCCTGATTATCGTTCAATTTACAATTACTCAAGTTCTGATTATTGGCACGTTGATTATAGCGAGCCAAATCAAGCTTTTCCAAACCCAGGATCTTGGAATTATTGAAGAAGCACTGGTTGAAGTAAACATTTCCCCTATCGACGATATTTCTTTTGAAACCTTAAAAAATACACTCGAGAGTGAGTCAAGTATTTTGAATTTCTCTTTCTCTAACACTGGAACAGCCAGTGGAAATATCTGGGGTGGCAACTATACCTTAACTGATGATACTCTACAAAAGAGAAATGACACTCAGGGTAAGTATATAGATGAGGCATTTGTAGAAACATATGGTCTTCAAATACTGGCTGGCGACAACCTAATTCCATCTGATACTGTAACCTCTTACCTGGTTAACGAAACTTTTGCTCATCAAGTAGGATATGGAGATAATTATGATGGCCTCCTTGGAAAATATGTTCGCTTCTGGGGTGATGAAGCCCCGATAGTTGGGGTAGTCAAGAACTTTAATACTGAGTCGCTTCATACTGAATTACAACCCGTGGTTATGTCTACAGAACGTAATTATTACGTGCTTGGAATAAAGATAAATATGAACCGATCAGAGGATGCACTGAACGCAATTGAAAAAGCCTATACTGCTGCCTTTCCTGATTTCGTATTCGAATATTCATTTTTAGATGAAAGTATAGCAAGCATGTATGAAGGTGAAGAACGAACCGCCAATATTATGAATGCCTTCACTTTTGTAGCTATTCTGATCGGCTGTCTGGGTCTGTTTGGATTGATATCTTACATGACAACTGCCCGGACGAAAGAAATCGGAGTTCGAAAAGTACTGGGAGCAAGTATTTTAGATATTCTTAGGATATTTGCCTTTGAGCTCTCATTGCTTACCGGTGTTTCATTCATTATTGCTGCTCCGATTTCTTATTACCTGATGGATCAATGGCTCAATGACTTTGCCTATAAAATTGATATCGGTTTCGAAATTTTCGCTGCAGCATTTCTCGGGACTATACTAATTGCAGGTCTAACGGTTGGTTATAAAACTATTTCAGCAGCTCTGACAAATCCGGTTGAAAGTTTAAAAAGCGAATAGGAGGAAATCCCATGATCAAAAATTATCTCAAGATTGCCTTTCGAACCATAAAAGGTGATAAATATTTCTCTCTAATAAGTTTTGTAGGGTTAACCGTTGGGCTTTCCTTTTTTGGCCTCATGCTCCTCTTTATAGCTCATGAGCAAAGTTATGATACAATGTACTCTGACAGTGACCGGATATACCGTACTGTTCTTAATACTCAACGAGATGGAAACTTGACCAAAACTGCGCACTTACCTCTTCCTTTTTCAGAGGTAATAGAAGGATCGAACGCTGGTATCCTTGCAAATACAAAAGTGTTTGGTGTACCTCAGAGAGTTGTTGAAACGGCTACGATGAGAGGACGAATGGATGAGATCGTAGCTACTGACGAACAGTTTTTTCACATATTTGACCTGAATTTAATATATGGTGACATAGAAACCGCCCTGGAATCACAAATGTCGATTGTGCTAACCAGGGAAACTGCTACCCGTTTCTTTGGAGACACTAACCCGGTTGGCGAATCATTTGATGTCCAGGATTATGGTTTATTTACAGTAACAGGCGTCCTGGATGATATCCCTAAAAACTCAAGCTTCCGGTTTACGGCTTTAATGCATGCTGATATCGATCGCTATTTAGGTACTATGACCGACCGTCAATGGTTTATTGATTATTATACAGGATGGAATGGACGTGTAGCATATAATTATATAAAACTGGAACCTGGTGTTGAGCCTGTTTCATTATCAAGTCAGATCACTTCCCAAGCCGCTCCTTACTTTACCTCAGAGAACCAGGAAACTAGTATTGAACTTCAGCCTGTTAAAGATATTCATTTCGGATCTGCTGATATCCAGGCAAATCTAAGTGAGTTAAATGGAATACCGGGAAATATTCAATACCTGTATATCTTCGCTGCTATTGCCATACTCATACTTACCATTGCTTGTATTAATTACATGAATCTGGCTTCCGCACGATCTATTAAAAGAACTGCTGAAGTTGGTATCAGAAGTGTTATGGGAGCGAATAAAGGCCAGATCATAACCCAGTTTTTAGTTCAATCTGTCTTAATGGCCCTCCTGAGTATACTTCCTGCCCTTGGATTACTTCAGTTCTTAATCCCATACTTTGAATTGTTAACAGGTATACAGCTGGCTCTTTCAGCAGAGAACCTGGTTAATGTTGCCATTTATGCTGTGCCATGTGTCCTGATAATTGGATTGGTTTCCGGCTTGTACCCTTCTATTATGCTGCTTAAATACCAGCTGGCTGAAACTGTAAAAATCAAAACAGCCACTACAACTCATGGGTCATTTTTCAGAAAGGGACTTGTAGTCGGCCAATTCGCTCTCACCTATTCTATTATCGTGATTACATTAATCGCGGGTACTCAACTTCGCTATATCTTTGACAGAGACCTCGGCTTTGTTGAAGAACAAGTTGTAGTAATGGAGATAAATGATGGAAGGCTTAGAAACTTCATCCCTGATATGAAGCAGGAACTTCTTAGGAATGACAACATTATTGGCATGGCCGGACTAACCCGAATGTTTAGTGGCTATCGAAATCCCCAGGAAATTGAATTAAACAGAGAAAACGCAACTGATGAAAACCTTCCCTTAGAATTCTATGGCTTTGATGAAGACGTGGTGCCTGTAATGGGTCTGGAGATTATACAAGGTCAGAACTTCCTTGATGATGGCTCCGAAAGCCTAAATACTTCTTCTGTTCTGATTAATGAGACTGCAGCTCAAATGCTTTTCCCTGGTGAATCACCTATCAATAAAACGATAACTATAGCACAACCAAGAACTCTGGAAGCAACCGTAATTGGTGTAGTCAAAGACTTTCACTATCAATCACTTCATGTCCCTATCGGCCCTTTAGTTTTGGGTTATATTGATAACCCGATTATAGGAATAGATGACTTCGCTGTTCGAATTTCTGGTGAAGATATTCCCACAACTATAGCCTATATCGAAGAAACTATAGGTAAGTTTATTGAATTAGACGAAAGCGCCGGGCTTGAATATGAGTTCCTGAACTCAATGATTAACCAGTACTACGCTGCTGATTCAACCTATCACAAACTGTTTACAATTGGTGCCTGGATTACAATAATCCTCTCTGTGATTGGCCTGGTTGGATTAACCGCTTTTTATGCTGAAATGAGAACAAAAGAATTTGGCATTCGAAAGGTGTTGGGCGCGAGTGTTTCTGACCTTGTCTCATTACAATCTTCATTCTTCCTGAAATTAATCGGGATAGCCATTCTTATTGGTCTTCCTTGTTCTTTATTGATTTCAACCCAGTGGCTAAAGAATTTCTCGTATCAGATATCTTTAGAAGCTTCGCTGTTCCTGATAGCCGGAATATTTACTGCTTTAATAGCTTTAGTTCCGATTGCTGTTATTGCCTACAAGACTTCTTTAGAAAACCCCATCAATAGTTTAAAAAGTGAATAAACGGATAAATTATGTTTAAAAATTACCTTAAGATCGCCATACGAAATATCCGAAAGCACAAACTGTACTCACTGATTAATATTTTTGGGTTAACACTTGGGATTGCTTGCTGCATCATAATATATCTCTTCATATCAGATGAGTTTTCATATGATAGCTTTCACGAAAATGGAGACAATATCTACCGGGTTGAGGTAACGGAATATCAGATACCAAAATGGGAAGTAGAACCTACCCCTTTCTTTGATACCCGTGAAGCTGAAGGGGTACGTAATTCACCTTGGCTACCATTGCCTTTTGGGCCAACATTAAAAGACAGATACCCTGAAATCCAGCATTTCACAAGGCCTGGACAAGGAAACGTTGTTGTGAGGAATGAGAACCAATCATTTGAACAAGAAGTGCTCTATACTGATCCTTCATTCTTCGAAATGTTTTCATTTCCTCTTTTGCAAGGCTCCCCTGAAACTGCTTTGAAGGATCCAAATAACATCGTTCTAACTCCTGAAACAGTACAGAAATATTTTGGCGACGAAGACCCTATGGGTAAGTCACTTACTCTTAAAATCCGTAACCAGGATTATGAATTTACTGTTGCAGGAGTTGCTGAAGCACCACCAACTAATTCCAGTATTCCGTTTTCATTTGTAATGAATGTCACTAAGACATCCTATTATGAGTTCAACATAGATCGCTGGAATAGTTTTAATACTCCGATTTTTGTTCAATTACAGGAAGGAACTGATGTAGCTCAATTTGAATCGAAGCTTAACGATTTTGCTAAAGAGCAGTTTGGAGAAAGATGGCCCGCCGCAAGAGAAAGAATAGGTCTTCCGGAAAATGCTCCGGTTCTTGAAATAAGAGTTACTCCGCTGTCCGAAATTCATTTAGCTGCTTCGGTTGAATGGCACGGAGTTAGCAACCCATTGTATTCGTACATTCTTGGGGCTATTTCGATATTAATCTTACTCATTGCATGTATTAATTACATCACCTTGGCCCTGGCCAGATCAACAAGCCGTGCCAAAGAAGTTGGGATACGAAAAACTTCCGGTGCAAAACGTAATCAAATAGCCTTGCAATTCTGGGGAGAAACCCAGCTTTTAACAGTTCTTGCTATGATAGCTGGGGTTGGCCTGGTAGAACTTGTACTTCCATTTTTTAATGATATTGCTGGGAAATCCCTATCAATTAATTATATGCAGGATTTTGGCTTTTTGATGGCCTTACTCTCAGTAACTTTAATTGCGGGTCTAATCGCCGGAGCTTACCCTGCAGTTCTCCTGGCTGGCTACCAGCCTGTAAAAGCCTTGAAAGGATCACTTTCACTTCAGTTTAAACCAAGATTAACAAAGGGACTTTTAGTAGTTCAATACAGTCTCTCGATCTTCCTGATTATAAGTGCAGTGATAATGTACAAACAGCTGGATTATGTGAGTTCTAAGGAACTAGGTTACAATGCTGATCAGGTACTTTTTGTACCAACATATACAGGCTGGAATGAAACAGGAACCAAACTGATGGAGCTTTATAAAACGGAGCTAAATGGCGTACCGGGTGTACAACAAGTTAGCGGAATGACACCTGCTTTTACTAGTGGCTCAAATCAGTATGGATTTAATATGCCAGGAGTTGAGAAAGAAATGCACTCTTACATCTATTTTATTGATCCCGAAATCATAAATACCCTTGATTTTGAATTAATTGCCGGGCGTAACTTATCACATGACTTTCCTGCTGACAAAGAGAACTCCATTATTGTAAATCAAGCTTTTGTTGAGAAACTCGGCTGGGATAATCCTGTTGGCGAACTTGTACCCTGGAAAGGTGAAGACAATCCGTCTACAGTTATTGGGGTTGTCAAAGATTTCCATTTTCAATCGCTAGAGACTGAAATCGAACCCATGCTTTTTCATATGGATCACGCCCAGGGTGGTATAAATTCTATTGCTATAAAAATTGAAGAAGGAATGATAGCTGAAACCCTTCCTCAATTGGAAGAAGTTTGGGCTGAAATTGCCCCTTTCACCCCGTTTAATTACTGGTTCCTGGATGATGCTGTAGCTCAACAGTATGAACAATACCAACGGTGGTTGAAGATTATGGGAAGTTCAACATTCATCGCCATACTAATTGCTTGTCTCGGACTCTTTGGCTTAGCCGGGCTTACTGCAGTAAACAAAACTAAAGAGATCGGTATACGCAAGGTCTTGGGAGCCGGAATTAAACAGATCATACTTTTACTCAATAAAGATATTGTGGCCCTGATTTTTATCTCATTGGTTATAGCCAGTCCAATATCCTGGTATGTAATGAATCAATGGCTAACTGACTTTACTTACCGAATCACAATTGGTGCTGATGTGTTCATAATTTCAGCATTCTTTGCCTTTTTGATTGCTATTGCAACCATAAGTTATCATTCAATACGAGCAGCAAATGCCAACCCGGTCGACAGCTTAAAAAGCGAATAATTAAAAAACGGAGCAGTCATGTTAAAAAACTATCTCAAAATTGCTTTCAGAAACCTCGGGAAGAACCCTGGTTACTCATTCATAAATGTTTTTGGATTGGCCCTGGGTATTATGGCCTTTATTCTAATCCTTCTATATATAAATCACGAGTTAAGCTATGATACCTACCACGAAAACTCTGATGACATCTATCGTGTTTCAAGAGAGTGGAAGAACCAGGATGGAGAAACAAGTTTACATTTAGGACATGTAGCACCTCCCTTTGCCGTACTTATCAAAGAAGATTACAGTGCCTATGTTGAAGAATCTGTTCGGCTCTTTAATGTTTCTCCACTAATTAGTTATGAGAATAATCACTTTGTTGAAGACCGTTTCTTCTTTGCGGATGCTGAAGTTTTTAATGTGTTTTCATGGGAGATGATTCATGGAAACCCCGAAACGGCACTGGTAGCTCCTGATGGAATAGTTATCACTGAGACCACGGCAATGAAGTATTTCGGAGAAACGGACGTTGTTGGTAAGCAACTTACGTTTAGTTTATCAGGGGCAGAACTTCCCTTCCAGGTAAATGGGGTAGTAAAAGATGTGCCTGATAACTCCCACTTCCAATTCGATTTCCTGGCCTCTATGGTTCCTCTCATTCAGTTCTATGGCGGCTATGATAATTTTATGGGGAACTTTGGTAATAATAGCTTCTCAACCTTTTTGCTTCTAAACGAAAATGCAGACCCGGTAGAGCTTGAAGCAAAATTCCCGGAACTCATCGACAAAGTTTTCCCTGCACAGAATAACAATAATGGGTTGAACTCCTCTGAGTTTATGAGCCTACATCTCATGCCATTAACTGACATCCATTTAAGATCAAATCTGGACTCAGAAATTGAAGCTAACGGGAATATCGAGTATGTGTATATCTATTCGGCTGTTGCTCTGTTCATCCTGTTTATAGCTTGTATCAATTTTATGAATCTTTCAACCGCCCGCTCCTCAAAACGAGCCAATGAAGTAGGCTTGAGGAAAGTGATGGGAGCGCAACGTACTTCTTTAATTCGTCAATTCATGGGCGAATCTTTTCTACTTGCGTTTCTGGGACTAATCGTCGCCATTGTACTAGTTGAAGTACTATTACCTTACTACAACAACTTTGTGGGGAAAGACCTGATTTTCAATTTCATTACTGATCTCAAATGGATTTCAATTCTTTTAGGAGTAGTACTGGTAATCGGTGTTGTAGCTGGTAGTTATCCGGCAATGGTATTATCTGCTTTTCAACCTGCTACTGTTTTGAAAGGCTCTTTTAAAGCTAAGAACTCTCATCAGTTCTTCAGATCAGCGTTGGTTGTGACTCAGTTTACAATTTCTATTGGTTTAATTGTAAGTATGGGGATAGTGTATCAACAACTCGATTTTATCCAATCAAAGGATTTAGGCTTTAATAAAGAAAATGTAGCAGTTCTTTCAGTAGATCCTGAAATAGAGTCAAACTACGTAGATATCAAGAACAGGCTCATGCAACAACCTGGAGTGCTCAATGTATCGATGCAAAGCCGGGTACCTTCAGGTCGATTACTGGATTCCCAACAAGCTTCTGTTGAAGTAAATGGTGAGTTGGAAAGTATCACTTTTCGCATTGCTGATATTCATGTAAGTCACAATTTCCTTGATCTTTTCGGAATTGAAATGGTTTCGGGTAGAAACTTTGATATCGAACTTGCGAGTGACTCTTCTGAAGCCTTCATCTTAAATGAAATCGCTATCAAACGACTTGGCTTCGTTGAACCAGAAGATGCCATTGGTAAACAGTTTACTTACGGTGGAAGAACAGGCTTCATCACTGGTGTTGTAAAAGACTTCCATTTCGAATCCCTTCACCAAAGTATCGCACCAATTGTCTTCATGATTTCCCAGGGAAGGAATAATAGTATCGCTGTTCGTTTCAGAGAAGCTTACAGAGATGAAACCATTGCTTTTATAGAAGATCAATGGACTTCCTATATCCCTAATCTTCCGTTTACTTATCAGCTTTTAGAGGACTCTTTTAACGACCAGTATCAATCTGAAAGAAAGCTTGGTGAAACCTTCTCCTATTTTGCCATACTAGCGGTAATTATTGCTGCACTCGGATTATTTGGGCTGGCATCTTTTACTGCTCAACAAAGGATCAAGGAAATTGGAATTCGAAAAGTACTCGGTGCCTCGGTAGCACAGCTCGTTACCTTGTTATCAACCAATTTTGCTAAGCTGATCTTTATAGCATTTTTGATTGCAACTCCTATTGTTTGGTTTGGAATGAACAAATGGCTGGATAGCTTTGCTTACCACGAAAGTATACCAATCTGGATTTTCTTTGCCGGTGGAATCATTGCCATCGTAGTTGCTATGCTTACCATTAGTTACCAGGCAATAAAAGCCGCGGTAGCAAACCCGGTAAATAGCCTTAAGAGTGAATAACTAAAAGGAGCCGTTTTTCTTAAAAATGGCTCTTCTCTTTTCTGAACACTGATCGGACGTTTTTAAACCGTCCGATATCGTACACTAGCTGTATAAAAACGAACAGCTATTCTTAGATAAACTTCGTTTTTGTACACAGAAACGAAGTTTATTCATTTTGGTACGATTGTTGAATTGCTTGAATACATAACAAAACAGGCTATGCATTATGTTTAGAAATTATCTAAAAATCGCTTTAAGGAATCTGGTAAAGCAAAAGGGGTATGCTTTTATCAATACGGTAGGACTAGCAATCGGGATGGGAGTATGTCTCTTCCTGGTTTTGCTATCGCAATATGCTTTTACTTTTGACGCTTACCATGAGAATAGTGAACAGATATATCGACTGGCTGACGAGATAAAACAACAAAACGGAGATATCCTTGATGTTGCTATTTCGCCAAGCCCATGGGGGCAGGCTATGGTTAACGATTACCCGGAAATTAAAGAGTCTGTTCGGTTTTTAGGACGAGGCGCGGCTGTTGAGTATGAGGATAAAATCCTTCGACAAGGTGTTACTTATGTAGATGAATCTGTATTCAGAGTGTTTTCTTATCCATTCAAGTATGGTAATTCAGAAGGTGCTTTAGCACAACCCAACAGTATCGTACTTACAGAGCCTATGTCGATCAGGTATTTTGGAGAAGAAAATCCGGTTGGGAAAACTCTTTTATTAGACAAAGTCCCGTTTGAAATCACAGGTGTTTTACAGAAGCTAAACCCTCAATCAAGTTTTAGATTTAATTCTTTGGCTTCTTTTTCTTCGTTAAATGAAGAAAGCTATTCGAGCATTAACAACTGGAGATCGCATAACTTATATACCTATCTCTTATTAGAGGAAGGAACTAACGTACCCGCTTTAGAAGCTAAATTTGGAGACTTCATCGCAAAAAATGTAGGTGAAGAATATGTAGAACGCTATGTACCTCATCTTCAAAATGTGACCGACCTGCTTCTGAATTCGAATCTATATGCTGAGCACGGCGAAACACTCGAAGTTTCTTATGTATATATATTCTCAGCTATAGCTTTACTAATATTGATTATTGCCTGTATCAACTTTGTGAATCTCGCTACTGCACAAGGCTTAAAAAGGGCAAAAGAAGTAGGTGTTCGAAAAGTAATGGGTGCATTCAAGAATCAGCTTGTATTCCAGTTTTTAGCTGAGGCATTTTTATTGTCTGTGATTGCAGTCTTGATAAGCCTTGTACTCGTTGAACTTGCACTCCCCTGGTTTAATAATTTAACTGAATGGGAAGTTCAGGCTCACTACCTCTCAAATGCTTTCTACTTATTCTCCATTATTGGTTTCGTCGTTTTTGTAGGGTTATTGGCAGGTGGTTACCCGGCATTTGTTCTGTCTTCGTTCCGACCCGTAACTGTTTTAAAGGGTGAGAATACAGGCGTAAAAGGAAAATCAATTCTTAAAACCGGGTTAGTTATTACCCAGTTTACGGTTGCAATTTTTATGATTATTAGTACTGGAGCCGTAGATAGTCAGCTTGAGTATTTGAAGAATAAAGATTTGGGTTTTAATAAGGCTAATGTGCTTATAACAGCTTTTCCAAGCCAGGCTTCTAAAGATAATGTGGATCTGGTTCGTGATGAATTATTCAGAATCCCAGGTGTTTCTGAAGTTGCTTTTAGCTCTAATATCCCGGGAAATGAATCCGGGAATCGTGCTTTATTTTTCCCGGAAGGTGATTTGGCCGAGAATGGTCTTTTGGTAAATAATTATTCGATTGATGATCACTTCATTTCTCAGTTCAAGCTGGAACTATTAAGTGGTAGAGACTTCAGTGCAAACTTTGCTTCAGATAGTATAAACTCCGTGATTATAAATGAATCAGCTGCATCCAGGTTTGGGTGGGAAGATCCCGTTGGTAAAGTTATATCAAGCTCAAGTGCTTCAGGTGAAAAAACTCCTTATACAGTGATTGGGATGGTTAAAGATTTCCATTATGAAACGCTTCACGCTTCCATTCGCCCTTTGGTTATGAGAAATCTACCCAGCAACTTCTTTGATGTAAGTGTTCGAATTAACAGTGAGAATATTGCAGATGTTACAGATCAGATTTCTACTACACTCAAGTCGTTGAATGATGGGATACCGGTTTGGTACTATTACCTGGAAGATGACATCGCTACAGATTACACTACCGAAGAAATAATTGGCGAAATGTTAAGGTACTTCACCTATTTAACCATCTTCATTGCATGTCTTGGTCTGCTAGGTTTGGTTTCCTTTACAGTTATTAATCGTAAAAAAGAGATTGGCATCAGAAAAGTGCTGGGTGCTTCCGTTAGAAGTATTGTTCAGTCCATTTCCCTGGAATTTGTAAAGCTTGTTGTTGTTGGATTTGTAATCGGTGCGCCATTGGCCTACTTCCTGGTTACACAATGGCTGAACAGCTTTGCCTATAGTAATCCACCAAGTGCCTTAATCTTTATCGGATCAGGGATTGTTACCATACTTATAGCGCTTTTAACAATTGGCTATCAAGCCATAAAAGCAGCACTTGCAAACCCTGTAGACAGTTTGAAAAGTGAATAACCATACCTACCCATGTTTAAGAATTACTTTAAAATTGCATTACGTAGTCTAAGTAAAAACAAAGCATACACAGTCATTAATGTCCTGGGACTTTCCTTTGGCCTGAGTTGCTGTATTATGATTTTATTCCATGTTCAGGATGAAACTTCGTACGACAAATTTTATGGTGATCAGGATAACCTATACCGGGTAGTTCTTGAACGAAAATATCCTGACCACGTTAGCAATTATGCTATAATCCCGGCTGGTTTTTCTGAGATACTGGCTGAGGAAATCCCGGAAATCAAGCAATCTACCAGGCTTATTGGATTTCCTAACTTCTCGAATATTGTTAAATATGAAGACAAGATTTTCGAGGAATATTATTTATTCTCGGCTGATTCAAACTTCTTTAGCGTACTCGACTTTAAGATGGTGCAGGGAGATCCAGCTACCGCATTGAAAAATCCGAATACTGTAATCCTTACCCAGTCTACATCAAAAAAGTATTTTGGTGATGATAACCCGATGGGTAAAAGTATTGATGTAAATGGTAATTTGAGTGAAGTAGTTGGAGTTATGGAAGATGTTCCAGCAAATTCACATATCAAATTCGACTTCCTCTCCTCTTCTACAAACCTTGGCTTTCTGGCTAATCCAAATTATATCTCCTTTTCATCTTACACCTACATACAACTGGAAGACGGTGTAGATAAAAGTGTAGTTGAATCAAAATTACCTGCGGTAGTTGAAAAATATGCCAGTGGTGATATTGAGCAAAACCTGGGCCTGTCATATGCCGACTATACCGCTGCAGGAAATGGGTATATTTATACTCTTCAACCTATTGGGGATATTTATTTAACCTCAAACCTGGATGCTGAGATAAAACCTAACGGTAACATCGTATATGTATACATTTTCATCTCCATAGCCATATTTATACTTGTTATCGCTGGAATAAATTTTGTGAATCTAGCTACCGCTAAATCAGCTGACAGGGCAAGGGAAGTAGGACTTCGAAAAGTACTTGGTTCGGAAAGAAAGCAACTGATTTTTCAGTTTCTGACTGAATCAACATTCATAACTTTTATTAGCTTAATACTTGGTATAGCAATTATTCAATTAGCTCTGCCTTATTTCAATGAATTATCTGGCAAAGCCCTTGAATTTGGATTTCTATCCAATCAGTTAACTATTCCAAGCCTTATTCTTTTTGTACTACTTGTTGGAGTACTTGCAGGACTTTACCCGGCTTTTTATATCTCTTCGCTCCAACCTATTGAGGTAGTAAAAGGAAAATTCAAATCTAACTCTAAAGGTAAGTTGCTTAGAAATGGCCTGGTTGTGTTTCAGTTTACGATCTCAATGATTCTTATTTCAGGAACATTGGTGGTGTATAGCCAAATGGATTTCATCCAGAATAAGCGACTGGGATTCAATAAAGAAAATGTAATGGTAATTGAGCGGGCTAATGTAGTGGATCAATTAACCTCCTTTAAAAGTGCACTCGAAAATAATACCGAAGTCATCTCAGTTGGAGCAGCTTCAGCTATGCCGGGTGGTTACTTTTTCGGTGCTCAATTCCAAAAGCCCGGAATTGCGGATGTTCTCACTACTAAAACCATTTTTGCCGATGACCAGTACTTTGAAACTATGGGAATCACTTTAGTTGAAGGTCGGGAGTTTTCTGAAGATTTCTCTGACTCCTTAAACCTGATACTGAATCAGACTGCTGTTAAAACTTTTGGGTTAACTGATCCAATTGGCACCGTGCTTTCTCAAACCAATAATCTGCCTGACGGGACTATACAAACAACTAATTACACCGTAATTGGTGTTACCGATGATTTCAACTTTGAATCTCTGCGAACAAGTGTAACACCTTTAGCTATTCTAAGCGATGAATCGAATGGAGCTTTTACTCCTTATGTACCCATAAGATTTCAAACTACCGATATTCAACAAACTCTTGCCAATGTTGAGGAACTGTGGTTGAACTATGCTCCTGGAGAACCATTTCTATACTCCTTTTTAGATAGTGATCTGGGTGAGTTGTACAAATCTGAAAGAACATCAGGTACTTTGTTAGCCTTCTTTGCAGTACTTGCGATTATTATAGCTTGTGTTGGCCTCTTCGGCCTGGCAGCTTACATGGCTTTTCAGCGTACTAAGGAAATTGGAGTACGAAAGGTTCTGGGAGCCTCTATAGGTGGTATTATCCTACTTCTGTCAAAGGAGTTTACCAAGCTTGTGGGGATATCATTTCTATTCGCAGTACCAATCTCGTATTACTTAATGAACCAATGGCTTCAGAACTTTGCCTTTAGCGTTGAGTTAAGCATCTGGACTTTTGTGCTTTCAGGTTTTATTGCACTTTCTGTTGCTCTTATCACAGTAAGCTGGCAATCCATTAAAGCTGCAATTATGAACCCGGTAAATAGTTTAAAAAGTGAATAATAAGGAGTCCTTATGCTCAAGAATTACTTCAAGATTGCTCTTAGAAACTTAACCAGAAATAAGTCCTACGCATTTATAAATATATTCGGCCTGGCAATTGGGTTAACGTGTACTGTGCTAATCGGCCTATATGTTCTGCAGGAGTTTTCTTATGATGGATTTCATGAAAATAAAGATCGCATCTATCGTGTAGTTGAAAGCTACAACAGTGACAACGAAGAAAGATGGTATGCTACTACTTTCTCAGCTCTGGCTCCCACACTTCTACAGGAATATCCAAGTATAAAAAGGGTTACTCATGTATATCCGACCAATGCATTAATTACTAATTCCAATAATGCCAAGTACCAGGAAGAAACTATCATTTATGCAGATTCTTCATTCTTTGAGATGTTCTCCTTCCAATTAGCTTCTGGAAATCCTGAAACGGTATTAGATAAACCTCTTACTGTGGTTATTACGGAGAGAACGGCAATTAAGCTTTTTGGTTCAACCGAAGTTTTAGGAAAGAACATTGTTTTTAACGACCAACGTGGAGCTTTTGATTTTGAAATAACGGGTGTTGCTGAAAACCCGCCTGCTAATTCTCATATCCAGTTTGAATACGTTCTTTCATATGAGAGTTTAAAGCAAACCAGGGTGTGGGAATACAACAAATGGTATTACCCACCGATGTACACCTACGTTGAACTTAATACGAATGAATCTCTGAGCGACCTTAGAGTAGCGTTCCCGGACTTCCAGCGTAAATATGTTGGATCTGAAGCTAGCATCCGGCAATTGGACTTACAACCTATCTCTGATATCCGGTTACATTCCAATCTTCAAAATGAACTGACAACAACCTCTGACATCAGTTACATCTATCTTTTCTCAGCAATTGGCTTCTTTATTCTAATTATTGCCTGTATCAACTTCATGAACCTGGCTACTGCACGTTCTATGAAAAGATCTCGCGAAGTTGGAATGAGAAAAACCCTGGGTGCGCAACGGAAACAGCTGATTGCCCAGTTCCTGGGTGAAGCCTTCATTATCACGTTGGTAGCTACTGCCCTGGCATTAACCATTTCAGAAAGCATCCTGCCTTATTTCAATTCTGTTTCAGGGAAGGAGTTGTCTTTATCAACTATTCCAACCATCCAGTTACTTGCAGGAATCACCGGAATAATATTGTTTGTTAGCCTGATTGCCGGAAGTTATCCAGCATTTTACCTCTCAGGATTCCGACCAATTCAAGTATTAAAAGGATCTACTAAAAAAGAAGGAAATTCTGCGACCTTCTTCAGAAAAGGATTGGTGGTATTCCAATTTTTCATCTCCACTGGTCTCATATTTGGTACATTCATTGTAACCCAGCAACTTGATTATTTACAAAACGAACGCCTTGGGTTTAATAAAGAGCAGGTAGCTATTATACCTGTCAGAGAGACCAACGATCAATTCAACATTAAATCTTTAAAAGATGAAATGTTAAGACTCCCAGGTATAGAATCTGTCGCTGCAACTTCTGGTGTTCCCGGAATCGGAAGTGGAATACATGATTTTGCTGCAATTCCTTCAGATAACACAACCGACACTCTGACCTTAATGACGGTTACCAGTGATCACTCCTTCGTTGAAACACTCGATCTAAGTCTTTTGAATGGGCGTGATTTTTCAGAAGAATACAGTACTGATGAAGACCAGGCATTTATAATTAATGAAACTGCTGCCAAAAAGTTTGGATGGGACAACCCAGTAGGAGAAGAGTTAACGCTACGTTTCTATGTAGAGGGTTTAGTCGAAAAAAAGGGAACTGTAATCGGAGTGGTCCAGGATTTCCAATATCACTCTCTTCACAGAGAAATAGATCCTATTCTCATACAAGTTTATTCGTCAACCTATTATCACGACTACCTTGCTGTTCGGCTTACTTCCGACAACATGCAATCCACACTCAACGATATGGAAGAAAAATGGGGCGCATTTAATCCTGACCGGCCATTCGAGTTCACTTTTCTGGATGATACTTTTGATGCCATGTATAAGGCTGAACAAAGGTTAGGACTCGTATTCAACTTATTTGCTATTGTAGCCGTAGCCATAGCCTGTTTAGGTCTATTCGGTTTAGCTTCCTACAGTACAGAGCAGCGATTGAAGGAGCTTGGGATCAGGAAAGTATTAGGGGCTTCGGTAACTGATATTCTGTCTTTACTTTCAAGAGACTTCCTGAAGCTTGTACTTATTGGATTTTTAGTTTCGATTCCGGTTGCCCTTTACTTCATGAATCTATGGCTTCAGAATTTCGCTGACCGTATTGAATACAGCTTTGGCTTATTCTTCTTCGTTGGAGTTATAGCACTTGCCGTAGCTGTAATTGCGATAAGCTTTCAGACAACTCGGGCAGCACTAACCAACCCTGTAAAAAGTCTAAGAAGTGAATAACTAGTTTTTTAGTCCCTCACCTTCAATTTCTAATGTTATTGGTGTAACCAGGCTGGTTTTACTACGTCTTACTCTCAGAACAAATTAACTACACTATGCTTACGAATTATTTAAAGACTGCCTTCCGGGGTTTCAGAAGACAAAAGAGTTCATTTTTTATAAATGTTGCCGGACTATCAATCGGATTAGCCTGTAGCTTTCTCATTTTTCTCTGGGTAATTGACGAAATGAATGTTGATAAATACCATGAAGATTCTGAACGTGTAGTTCAGGTTATGGAGCATCAGAATTATTCTGATGACATTATGACTACCATGTCTACTCCCGGTATTCTTGCTCGAACCCTTAAAGAAGAGGTTCCTGAATTTGAATATACGTCAACCTACACATGGACCAACGATTATCTCTTTACTAAGGACAATCAATCTTTCCGGGAAACAGGTTTATATGTCGAAAATGACTATTTCAAGATTTTTAGTATCGATTTGATTTATGGCAATCGCGATGAACTTCTTACCAATCCAAATAGTGTTGTTCTTTCAGAATACATGGCTGAGAAATATTTTGGAGAAAGAAATCCTGTTGGAGAAGGCATAACTTTAGATAATGATCAGGAACTTACGGTTACAGGTGTATTCAGAGACATACCAAATAATTCCACATTCCAATATTCTTGTTTATTACGTTATGATGATTGGCTTTTAGAAAATGACTGGGCAAATCAATGGGGAAATAATGGCCCCCGAACCGTTGCTAAGTTAGTTCCTGGTGTAAATATTGAGGAGTTGAATGAAAAAATTGAAGGATTTGTAAAAACTAAAAATGAGGAATCTCATGTAGATTTGTTTGTATACCCGTTTGCAAATCTTTACCTGTATGGTCAATTTGAGAATAAGCAGGTTGTTGGTGGTCGTATTGAATATGTAAGGCTGTTCACCATCGTGGCGATTTTCATTCTTCTTATTGCCTGTATCAATTTTATGAATCTTAGTACAGCAAAGGCAGCAAAACGATCTAAAGAAGTTGGTATTAGAAAATCTATCGGTGCCAGCCAGGGATCTTTAATTGGTCAGTTTATTGGAGAGTCTATGATCATCAGTTTCTTCTCCTTATTTGTTTCCGTTTTACTTTTAGAACTGGTGCTACCTGTCTTTAATAACCTCACTGAAAAAGCAATTTCTGTGGATTATACTGACCCTGTATTACTAGCCATCTTTTTAGGAACAGTAGTAATAACAGGACTTGTATCCGGAAGTTACCCTGCCTTCTATCTTTCTTCAATGGAAGCGGTTAAGACATTGAAAGGATCACTTAAATCTTCCAGAAAAGAAGTTTTTGCCAGGAAAGGACTGGTAGTATTTCAGTTTAGCCTTTCCATCATATTGATTGTATCCACTCTTATCATTTACCGACAGATACAATTTACACAGAGTCAAAACCTGGGATACAACAAAGAAAACCTAATTTACTTTACTACTGATGATCAAATAGGTGAGCAGTGGCCGGCCTTCGAAGAGCAAGTTTCAAATGTACCGGGAGTGGTTAGTGTTTCCAGAACCACACATAGCTTCCTATATCAAAACAACAATACCATGGGCTTAGAATGGTCAGGAAAAGATCCTGATACCAGAATCCTGTTTGAGAATATTGGAATGGATTATGGGCTTATCGAAACCATGGGTGTTGAATTAATTGAAGGTAGAACATTCTCAGAAGACTTCGGTGCCGATACTTCAAAAATCATCTTCAATGAAGCTGCAATCGAGGTAATGGGCCTTGAAAATCCGATTGGAGAGGTAATTGAGCTCTGGGATGAAGAACGAGAAATCATAGGCGTTGTAAAAAACTTCCATTTCCAAAGCTTCAGAACTGAAGTAAATCCTCTCTTTTTCCGCCTGGAACCTGTGTATGTCTGGAGAGCATTTGTAAGAATAGAATCCGCAAACATTACTAATACATTGGCCCAAATTGAGGACATCTATAAATCCTTTAATGTAAACTATCCTTTTGATTACAACTTTATGGATGAACAGTACGCTAGTCTTTATCGCAGTGAAATGAGGGTGGGAGCTTTAGCAAGGTATTTTTCAATTATAGCAATCTTTATCTCATGCCTTGGACTCTTCGGGCTCTCAGCATTTACTGCTGAACAACGAGCCAAAGAAATTGGAGTGAGAAAAGTACTCGGAGCAACTGTTCGAAGTCTTGTTCTTCTACTTTCGGGTGACTTCACAAAACTGGTTCTGATTTCAATTGCAATCTCCATACCGGTTTCCTGGTGGTTAATGCAAAAATGGATGGCTGACTTCGCGTACAGCTCCGGGATAGAGTGGTGGATTTTTGGAGTAGCAGGAGTCGCAGCTCTTATAATAGCCTGGTTAACGGTGAGCTGGCAATCGATCAAAGCAGCACTTATGAATCCGGTTAAAAGCCTGAAAAGCGATTAAAGCGTCCGAAAACGTACACCCCTGTATAGAAACGAACAGTTAACTTGTGTAACTGTTCGTTTTAAGGTGCCTTAGGTCATATTTCATACTTTGGTACGATTGTTGAACCTTTCCTGTAAAGCTAAAAACCAGAGGATAGGTGACCATGTTAAAGAACTATTTAAAAATTGCTTTCCGAAATCTAATCAAGAATAAAACCTATTCTTCGATAAATATATTTGGGCTATCGATAGGTATTGCTTGCTGTATGCTCATCTTGTTATATATTACGAATGAGTTTAGCTACGATAAATTCCATAAAAACTCAGACCGAATTTACCGTACATGGATTCATGAAGATTATGGTGATGGAAGTATTTACTGGAATACAGTTAGTCCACTTAGGTTAAGAGAAGCCATTTCTGAAAATATTCCAGAAGCCGAACATGTAGTACGGAGACACATCTACACTGACCAGGTTAAAACTTCTGAAAACGCCGAAGCCTTTTCAGAACCCATTCAACTTGTTGATCCTGGATTCTTTTCAATGTTTGATTTTAAACTTCTGAAAGGAGACCCGAATAGTGTATTTGCGCAAACAAGTAATGTTGTACTTACTCCCTCATCAGCAAAACGATTCTTTGGTACAACAGACGTATTGGATGAAACCCTCCTGCTTAAGGTTGACGATCAGTTCCTATCCTTTACAGTAGCAGGTATTATCCAGGACTCTCCCACTAATTCCAGTATTCAGTACCAGTTGCTTATTCCTTTTGAAAACGGTAGAAAAATATTTAGCCAGGGCGCATATGATGGTTGGTTTTCTGTGACGCCGGAAACCTATGTTCAACTAAATGAGCATGCCCAGGTTGATGAAACCAGGGCGAAACTTGTTACTATGATGCAACAAGAACTGGGAGAAAGATGGGCTGAAAGTCAATACACCGTTGGGCTCCAGCCTATTACTGACATTCGCCTAAATCCATCGGTTCCTGTAGGGCTGTCCCAGGTTAGTGATCCAATTTATCTTTATATGCTGTCTGGTATAGCTTTACTAATTCTCCTGATTGCTTGCGTCAATTTCATGACTCTTTCTATAAGCCGATCTACCAGTAGAGCTAAAGAAGTCGGGATCAGAAAAACAATCGGTGCAGCCCGAAGCCACCTCATGTATCAAATCAGGGCCGACGCACTCCTGATGACTGTAATAGGCTGGAGCCCAACGGTGTATTGACTATCAGCCCATCTATCTCCC
>JAVKDP010000024.1:0-16116 GCA_040222185.1 Balneolaceae bacterium
GATTTAAGACATGGCAAAAGAGACCTTTCAGCGAACCAAACCCCACGTGAATGTGGGCACCATCGGTCACGTAGATCATGGTAAGACAACGTTGACCGCAGCGATTACAACAGTGATGGCCAAGACGTACGGTGGAACAGCGCAAGCGTTTGATCAAATTGATAATGCTCCGGAAGAGCGCGAGCGTGGTATTACCATTGCAACGGCTCACGTAGAGTACGAATCAGATCAGCGTCACTACGCACACGTAGATTGCCCGGGTCACGCGGATTATGTGAAGAACATGGTGACGGGTGCAGCTCAAATGGACGGTGCGATTGTAGTAGTAGCGGCTACTGACGGTCCTATGCCACAGACGCGTGAGCACATCTTGCTAGCTCGCCAGGTTGGAGTACCTCAGATTGTGGTATTCATGAATAAAGTGGACCTGGTAGACGACGAAGAATTACTAGAGCTTGTAGAGCTTGAAGTACGTGAGCTATTGTCAGCGTACGAATTTGATGGCGACAACATTCCTGTGATCCAGGGTTCAGCGCTAGGCGCCTTGAACGGAGAAGCGCAGTGGGAAGAGAAAGTAGTTGAGCTGATCAAAGCTGTTGACGACACGATCCCGACTCCTGAGCGTGACGTAGACAAGCCCTTCCTAATGCCTGTAGAGGATGTGTTCTCTATCACAGGTCGTGGAACGGTAGCAACAGGTCGTATCGAGCGTGGTATCCTAAAGATCAACGATGAGATTGAAATCGTAGGGATCGTAGACGAGCCAATGAAGAGTGTGGTAACTGGTATTGAGATGTTCAGAAGACTTCTTGATCAGGGCCAGGCGGGTGATAACGCAGGTATCTTGCTTAGAGGGATCAACAAAGAGCAGATCCAGCGCGGGATGGTACTATGTAAGCCAGGTTCTATTACGCCTCACAAAGGTTTTGAGTGCGAGGTATACGTACTGAGCAAAGACGAAGGTGGAAGACACACTCCATTCTTCAAAGGGTATCGTCCACAGTTCTACTTCAGAACGACTGATGTAACGGGTTCATGTGAGCTTCCGTCAGGTGTGGAGATGGTAATGCCAGGCGACAACGTGAAGTTGAATGTGACATTAATACAGCCAGTAGCCATGGAAGAAGGGCTACGCTTTGCGATCCGCGAGGGTGGACGTACAGTAGGAGCTGGTGTGGTAACTAAAATCTTAGATTAAGGCTGATCCGTGGCAACACAACAAAAAATCAGAATTAAGTTAAAATCATACGATCACAACCTGATCGATAAATCAGCTGAAAAGATTATTCAGACTGTAAAATCTACTGGTGCTTTGGTATCGGGACCTATCCCGTTACCAACCCGTAAGAGTATTATTACAGTTAACAAGTCTGTTTTTGTTGATAAGAAATCTCGTGAGCAGTTTGAGTACCGTTCTCATAAACGCCTGATTGACATCTTGTCTACAGGATCTCAAACTGTTGATGCACTAATGAAGCTGGAATTACCTTCTGGCGTTGACGTAGAAATTAAAGTTTAACGAAAGGATCAAGAACACAATGCGTGGTTTGATTGGAAAAAAAATTGGGATGACAAGTGTCTTCGACGAAATCGGTCGCAGTATTCCTGTAACTGTTGTTGAAGTTCCAACCGCTGTTATTACCCAAATCAAAACAGAAGAAACAGATGGTTATAATGCTGTTCAGGTTTCTAGTTTTGACAGAAAAGAAAAAAATGTTTCAAAGGCTGTTAAAGGCCATTTAGCTAAAGCAGGTTCATCTGCGAAAGCTGTTACTAAAGAATTCCGTGACTACTTACCTGAAGGATTAGTTGAAGGCGATGAGTTAAAAATAGAAGATGTATTTTCTGTTGGCGACCTAGTTGACGTAGCTGGTATCTCAAAAGGTCGCGGATTCGGCGGTGTTATTAAAAGACATAATTTTAGTGGTGTTGGTGATGCAACTCACGGTCAGCACAACAGGTTAAGAGCTCCAGGTTCTATTGGTGGTGCTTCTGACCCGGCTCGTGTATTCAAAGGCATGAAGATGGCTGGTCAACACGGCAACACTAGGGTTAAAATCAAGAATTTAAGTATTGCTAAAATTCTACCTGAATCAAGCCTTGTTCTTGTAACTGGTGGAATTCCAGGGCCAAACGGTAGCTACGTTGAAATACTCAACAAAACTTCTGAGGCTTAAGAATTATGAAATTAGATATTTTTAAAATCGACGGAAGTAAGAGCAAGAAAAAAGCTGAATTAAGTGATAGCATTTTCGCTATTGAGCCTAATGAAGTTGTTCTTTATGAAGATGTACGTCGCCACATGGCTAACAAGCGTCAAGGTACTGCAAGTACAAAAGGGCGTTCTGAAATTACGGGTAGCACGAAGAAGCTTTTCCGTCAAAAAGGAACAGGTGGAGCACGTCGCGGTAGCGCTAAATCTCCATTATTGAGAAAAGGTGGAACCGTTTTTGGACCTAAGCCACGCGATTACAGTTTTAAGCTGAACAAAAAAGTAGTTCAACTGGCTCGTAAGTCTGCACTTTCTGTGAAAGCAGCAGCAGAAGCAATTTCAGTTGTTCAAGACTTTACATTCGAAACTCCTAAGACTAAAGATGTAATTAATATCCTTAGCGCTTTTGAGCTAACAGGTAAAAAAGTACTTATTCTTACTGCTGATACCGATTTAGCGGTATACAAGTCAGCTAAGAATATCCCTGGAGTTTCAGTACTAGAAGCTAATAAGCCAAATTCATATCAGATTTTACATGCTGATGCAATTATGGTACAAGAAAGTGCTGTTTCTGTTTTAGAAAACAGTATTGAACCTAAGTCTGAAGAGGTAGCAGCATGAGCATCCTGATACGTCCTGTTATTACTGAGAAACTAAGTAGACTTCAAGAACAAGAAGGAAAGTTCACTTTTGAAGTTGTAAAAAGCGCTACAAAACCAGAGATCAAGAAAGCTGTTGAAGCACATTATCCTGGTGTAAAAGTGGCTAAAGTTAACACGCTAATAATGCCATCTAAGCCTAAAGGAAGATACACCAAGAGTGGTTTTCAAGCAGGTAGATCCAGCACATGGAAAAAGGCAATTATTACACTGAAAGAAGGCGAAATCGATTTCTTCGGAGAAATTTAAGAATAGAGATTAATGGCTACTAAGAAACTTAAACCAAATACCCCCGGGACCAGACACAGAATCGCACCTGTGTTTGATGATGTTACTTCAAGTACACCGGTTAAATCGTTAACTGTTGGAATTGGTAAATCCGGTGGACGTAACCATCATGGTCGCAAAACCTCAAGACATAGAGGTGGTGGACACAAGCGTAGATATCGTATTATCGATTTCAAAAGAGATAAATTCGATATCCCGGCTAATGTTCAAACTATTGAATATGATCCGAACCGTACGGCACGTATTGCCCTTTTAGCATACGCCGATGGTGAAAAGAGGTATATAATTGCTCCTAACGGTCTTAAAGTTGGTGATACTGTACTTTCAGGTGAGAAAGTTGCTCCTGATATGGGAAATGCACTTCAGCTAAGACATATGCCTCCAGGTACTTTTATTCATGCTATCGAGCTTGAGCCAGGACGCGGTGCAATTTTATGTAGAAGCGCTGGAACAGTAGCTCAGTTACTTGGAAAGCAGGAAAAGTATGTAAGTATTAAGCTTCCTTCTGGTGAAGTAAGGTTGATTCTTGGGACTTGTTTAGCCACAGTTGGTACTACAAGTAACCCTGATCACATGAATACTACTATCGGTAAAGCTGGTCGTAGTAGATGGTTAGGCCGCAGACCACAAACTCGTGGTGTTGCAATGAACCCGGTTGATCACCCGATGGGTGGTGGAGAAGGTAAGTCTTCAGGTGGACATCCACGTTCTCCTTGGGGACAAATGGCTAAAGGTAAGAAGACCAGAAACCGTAAGAAGTTGTCTTCTAAGTACATCATTAGAAGAAGAAACACTAAGAAATAAGAATACTAAGTATGCCACGCTCATTAAAAAAAGGCCCCTTTATTCATTACAAGCTTCAAAAGAAGGTTGCAGAGGCTTCAGAAGCAGGAAGCAAAAAAGTTATTAAGACCTGGTCTCGGAGTTCATTAATTACTCCTGACTTTATCGGTCTAACACTTGCAGTTCATAATGGAAAACAATTCATCCCTGTGTTTATCACTGAAAATATGGTAGGACACAAACTAGGTGAATTCTCTCCTACAAGAACATTCCGTGGACATCCAATGAAAAAAGGTAAATAAGGTAGGCTAAATGGATACTCCGATATTAGAGGCGAGAGCCGTACAAAGACATTTGAGAAGAGCACCTCGTAAAGTACGTTTGGTAGCAGACGCAGTGAGAGGCTCTCAGGTTGACAAGGCTCTTAAGAGACTTGAATTCACCAAGAAAGGTTCAGCAATTGAAGTAGCTAAAGTGATTAAATCAGCAGCTGCTAATTTGCGTGACAAATTTCAAGAAGAGCGTTTTGATGATGAAGATTTAATTGTCAAAACAATTTTTGTTGATGAAGGCGTAACCCTTAAAAGAATACAACCTGCTCCGCAGGGAAGGGCTCACCGAATTAATAAGCGTTCTTGCCATATCACAGTAGTTGTGGCAAAGCGTGTTGAAGAAATGGTAAACGATTAAACGAGTAGTACCTTGGGACAAAAGACAAATCCAGTTGGTTTTAGATTAGGAATTATTCGCGGTTGGGATTCTAACTGGTATTCGGAAGATAACCAGCCCGGTCTAGTGTTAGAAGACACTAAACTCCGTGAATACCTACAAACCCGTCTTCGTAATGGTGGGTTATCAAACATAATTATTGAAAGAACGCCAAAGCGTATTCTTTTAACTCTAAGAACAAGCCGTCCTGGTGTTATTATCGGGAAAGGTGGTGAGCAAATTGAATTGCTTCGCGAAGAGCTGAAAAAGATTACTAATAAAGAAGTTCAGATCAATGTAAGTGAGATTAAGCGCCCTGAGTTAGACTCAAGCCTTGTTGCTCAAAACATTGCTCAGCAACTTCAATCACGTGTTTCTTTCAGACGTGCTATGAAAACAGGTATTGCTTCTGCAATGCGAATGGGAGCTAAAGGGATTAAGATCCGTTGTTCCGGTCGTTTAGGTGGTGCTGAAATGGCACGTACCGAGCAGTATAAAGAAGGCCAAATTCCTTTGCATACTATCAGAGCTGAAATCGATTACGCTACAGCTACTTCAAACACTATTTATGGTGCAATTGGTGTAAGTGTATGGATTTTCAAAGGTGAAAAAATTGGTGCTGTAGACTTAAGTCCAGGCGCACAAGCAAAACAAGATGCTGAGTCATCTCGTGGCGGAAGAAGAGGCGGAGATAACAACGACAGAAGAAATAACAGACGTCGTAATAATAACCGCAATAGAAACAGTAGATCTAATAACAACAAAAGCTAAGTAAGCAACGATGTTAGAACCAAAAAGAGTAAAAAGGCGTCGAGTACATCGCGATAAGTTAAAAGGTAATGCCAATAGAGGGCATCTTATTAACTTCGGTGATTTTGCTTTGAAGGCATTAGAGCCTAAGTTCATTACTTCGCGTCAAATTGAAGCTTGTCGTATTGCAATTTCAAGGTCACTACAACGTGACGGACAAACTTTTATCAGAATTTTCCCGGATCGTCCGATGACAAGAAAGCCAGCGGAAACAAGAATGGGTAAAGGTAAAGGTGCTTTAGATCATTGGGTGTCTGTAGTTAAACCAGGTAGAATTTTATTTGAAATCGCTGGTGTATCTGAAGATAGAGCTCGTGAAGCTATGCGACGTGCTGCTCATAAACTTCCAATTAAAACTAAGTTTGTAGTTCGAAGAGATCTCAACGGATAATCGATAGTAATATGAAAGCACACGAACTAAGAGAATTAACAATTACAGAACTGGAAGCTCGCCTAAAGGATGAGCAGTCTGCGATGCAAAACTTAAAGTTTTCGAAAGCAGTTACTGGTCAGCTTGAGAATCCAGCTCGTATTAAAACTCATCGACGTGAAATTGCACGTTTGAGAACCGTTATCAATGAACAAAGTAGCGCTGAGTAATCAGTAGGAATTTCGACTATGTCAGAACAAGCAGAAAAAATAGAAAGAGCACAACGCCGTGAAAGAACCGGCCGCGTAGTTAGTGATAAAATGGACAAGAGTATAACTGTTGCCGTTGATCGCCAGGTGAAACACCCTATTTACGGGAAATTCATCAATAAGACTACCAAGTACATGGCTCATGATGAAAACAACGAAGCAAACTTTGGTGACACTGTTCGCATTATGTCAACTCGACCACTTTCAAAGCGCAAATCATGGCGTTTAGTGGAAGTCGTAGAAAAAGCTAAATAACGTATAGATTTAGGAATTAGCTATGGTTCAAACACAAACAGTATTAGGAACAGCTGACAACAGCGGAGCAAAAAAGATCATGTGTATCAAAGTTTTGGGAGATTCCCGAAGACGATACGCAAGAGTAGGTGATGTTATCTCTGCTTCTGTTAAAACTGCTCTCCCTGGCGGAAACGTTAAAAAGGGCGATGTTGTGAAAGCAGTTATCGTAAGAACAAAAAAAGAATACCGACGACGTGACGGAAGTTATATCCGTTTTGATGAAAACGCTGCGGTAGTAATCAATAAAGATAAAGAACCGGTAGGAACACGTATTTTCGGCCCTGTAGCTCGTGAACTTCGCGAGAAGAGCTATATGAAAATTGTGTCGCTAGCACCGGAAGTACTTTAAAAAGGATTAGAGTAATGCCACGCAGGTTCAACAAGCAAAAAAAATTACATGTCAAAAAAGGCGATAACGTATTAGTTCTCGCTGGCGCTGACAAAGGCAAGAAAGGAAGAGTATTAATGGTATTCCCAAACAAGGACCGGGTTCTTGTAGAAGGAGTTAATATTAAAACTCATCACGAAAAGCCATCACAAGAAAATCAACAAGGTGGTCGAGTTAAGAAAGAAGGATCAGTTCACATTTCCAATGTTATGGTAATTGACCCATCTACTAACGAAGCATCTCGAATTGGTCGTAAGCGTATTGAAGAAAGCGGCAAAGGCCGTTGGGTACGTTATGCTAAGACCAGTGGCGAAATCATAGACAAATAATTTGTGATTAATAATGGCTGAAGCAAGACTAAATACAATTTACAAATCTGAAATTACTTCTAAGCTTACAGAAGAATTTGGATATACCAATGTTATGGCTATTCCAAAACTTCAAAAGATTGTAATCAATGTTGGAGTTGGAGAAGCAATTCAGGATAAAAAAGCACTTGATAACGTAGTGGCAAATGTTGCTTTAATTACTGGTCAACAACCAGTAACTACAAAAGCAAAAACTTCAATCTCTAACTTTAAGCTTAGAGAAGGACTGCCAATTGGTTGTAAAGTTACGCTTAGAGGCCGCATCATGTATGAATTCTTAGACAGATTCATCAACCTTGCGCTTCCAAGAACTCGTGACTTTCAAGGAATTCCAGATAAAAGCTTTGATGGACGTGGTAACTATACTATGGGTATCAAAGAGCATACAATTTTTCCGGAAATTGATACAGATAAGGTTACTAAGCTCCATGGAATGGACATTACTTTTGTAACCTCGGCAGAAACTGACGAAGAAGCTTTTGCATTGCTAAAGCATTTCGGCATGCCATTCAAAAGAAGAAACTAAGAGATACTCTACTATGGCTAAAAAAGCTTGGATAGCACGTAACGTAAAAAGACAAGAAACTGTAGATAAGTACGCTGAGAAAAGAGCGGCATTGAAGGAAGCAGGTGATTATGAAGGTCTGCAAAAACTTCCTAGAAATGCGAGCCCTACTCGAGTTCGTAACCGTTGTAGCATTACCGGCAGAAGCCGTGGCTACATTGGCCGATACGGAGTTTCGCGTATCAAATTCCGTGAACTAGCTCTAGCTGGGAAGATCCCTGGAGTAAGAAAAGCAAGTTGGTAAATTAACTATGAACGATCCGATAGCAGATTTTTTAACCCGTATTCGTAATGCTCAAACTGCTGGGCACCGAAAGGTAGATGTGCCAGCTTCAAAATTGAAGCGTGCAATGGCTAAGATCCTTGTTGACAAAGGATACATTGCGAAGTTCATCAATATCGAAGATGGCAAACAAGGTGTAATCCGAATGTTTCTGAAATATGATTCTTATGGATTACCTGTAATACGAAACATTAACCGCTACTCAAAGCCTGGTTTAAGAAAGTACAGTGGTGCACTTGATGTACCTCGTTCTCAAAATGGCCTTGGGGTAGTAATACTTTCTACTTCGAAAGGTGTAATGACTGATAAAGAAGCCCGCAAGCTAAATGTTGGCGGTGAAGTACTTTGCACGGTATACTAAAAAAGAGTTTATAACTATGTCTCGAATAGGAAAATTACCAGTCCCTCTTACAGATAAAGTCGATTTCAGCATCAGTGCTGATAATATGATTACTGTGAAAGGAGAAAAAGGTTCAAGCACACTACATATTCACCCGAATATCTCAGTTGAGAAAAGCGAAAGTGAAATCGTTGTAAAGCGTAACTCTGATGTTAAAACAGACAGAGCGCTTCACGGTTTATACAGATCTCTTATTAACAACATGGTAGTTGGTGTAACAGAAGGCTATACAAAGAAACTGGAAATCGTTGGTGTTGGTTTTAGAGCAACAATGAATGGCGATGTTCTTGAGTTAAACCTTGGATATTCTCATCCAATCTTCTTTGTTCCTCCACAGGGTATCAAAATTGAAGTTGATACTAAATCTAGCAAGAACCCAATCTTGATTATTACCGGAATCGATAAAGAATTAGTAGGACAGGTTTCTGCAAAAATTCGCTCTTTCCGTAAGCCAGAACCTTATAAAGGTAAAGGTATCAAGTATGTTGGTGAGCAAATACGTCGTAAAGCTGGTAAATCTGCCGGTAAATAAGGGAATTTGAAATGAACAAGAATAAAAAGAAAACAGAACGCCGTAACAAGATCAGAAGAAGAATCCGATCTACGGTTACTGGTACTGCAGAACGCCCAAGGTTAAGCGTGTTTAAAAGTAATAAGTTTACTTATTTACAGCTTATCGACGATGCAACTGGTGTTACACTAGCTGCAAGTAAAGCCGCTTCTGGAGTGGATAATGCAAAAACTGCTGGTACTGATCTGGCTAAGTTGGCGCAGGATAAAGGAATCAAATCAGTTGTATTCGATCGAAGTGGATATAACTATCACGGAATTATCAAAGCGGCTGCCGAAGGCGCCCGTGCTGGTGGTTTAGAGTTTTAATAGAATCGTATTAAGCAATGCCTAAAGTAAGAAGAAAACAATCTATACCAGCCGGTAATCTGAACCTTGAAGAAAAAATGGTTCACGTTAACCGTGTTGCAAAAGTAGTAAAAGGTGGACGCCGTTTTAGCTTCAACGCAATTGTTGTTGTAGGAGATGGAAATGGAGTAGTAGGTCACGGACTTGGTAAAGCCAACGAAGTATCTGACGCGATCCAAAAAGCATTTGATAATGCTAAAAAGAACCTTATCCGTATTCCGTTAACTGCAAGTAAGAGTATCTATCACCCGGTAGTTGGTAAAGCTGGTGCTGGTAAAGTGTTACTTCGTCCTGCATCTGAGGGTACTGGTGTAATTGCAGGTGGAGCAGTAAAGAACCTTTTAGATGTAGCGGGTGTTCACAACATTCTTTCTAAATCTCAGGGATCTTCTAACCCACATAACATGGTAAAGGCTGCTTTCCAGGCTTTGAAAGACTTAACTGATCCTTTAGAAGTTGCGCAGCGAAGAGGCATTCCTCTAAACAAAGTATTTGAAGGTTAATAATACCGAAACGAAATTAATTATGGACTTAAGCAATTTAAAATCTCCAGCTCCGAATAAGAAAAACACCAAGCGTGTTGGGCGTGGTGAAGGTTCAGGTAGAGGCGAACAATCTGGTAGAGGACATAACGGACAAAAGTCTCGTTCTGGTTACTCACAAAGAGCCTGGTTTGAAGGTGGTCAAATGCCACTTCAGAGACGTATTCCAAAATTTGGATTCAAAAATCCGAACAGAGTTGAGTATCGTGCTTTGAATCTTCAAACTGTTATCGATTTCATTGAAGCAGGTAAGCTTTCTGAAAGCATCTCTCATGCTGATATAGTTTCTACCGGCCTGGCTGGTAAGAACGAGAGAGTGAAGCTGTTAGGAAATGGCGATCTTAGCTCAAAAATTGAAATAGAAGTACATGCTGCTAGTAAATCTGCTTCAGAGAAAGTAGAGAAAGCTGGTGGTACACTTACAATAATTAACTAACTCGGATTTACGACGAATGAGTCTGGTAGAAAATTTCCGCAACATTTTTAAGATCGAAGATCTGAGAAACAGGATTCTATACACTGTAGGAATCTTAATGATTTATCGTGTTGGAAGTTACATCACTTTGCCTGGAGTTGATGCAACAGAACTGCTTAGCTCAACAGCAGGTTCAGCAAATAGCCTTTTAGGGCTTTTTGATATGTTTGTGGGTGGAGCTTTTTCTCGTGCAGGTGTATTTGCGCTTGGAATTATGCCTTACATTACGGCTTCTATCATTATCCAGTTAATGGGAGCAGTGGTTCCTTACTTTCAGAAACTCCAAAGAGAGGGTGAAGAAGGCAGGAGAAAAATCACTCGTTTAACCCGATATGGAACAGTTGGTATCACAGCATTACAGGCAGTAGCTTTTTCTGTAAACCTGTTGGCAACAGCTCCAACTGCTATTATTGTAAGTCCATTTGCATTTACTTTGACTTCCATAATAGTACTTACCGCAGGTACAACCTTTGTAATGTGGTTAGGTGAAAGAATTACAGACAGGGGTATTGGTAACGGTATTTCCCTGATTATCATGATTGGTATTATTGCTGTACTACCTGCAAACCTGATAAATGAAGTAACTACAAAGAGTAATGCAATTCTTGTAATTATTGAGTTGGCTGTTCTTGTTGTTATTATCGCAGCGGTAGTACTATTAACACAGGGAACAAGAAAGATTCCTGTACAATATGCTAAGCGTGTTGTTGGTAGAAAAGTTTATGGTGGAACCACACAGTACTTACCATTAAGAGTTAATGCTGCAGGTGTAATGCCTATCATATTTGCTCAGTCAATTATGTTTATCCCAAGCACAATTGGTTCTTTCTTCCCTGAGAATGAGACCATTCAAATGTTGACTTCATGGTCAGTTGATTATGCTGGATTGATGTACTCGATTGTATTCTTTTTCATCTGTGTGTTTTTCACTTTCTTTTATACTGCTATTGCTATCAACCCTAAGGAAATGGCAGATACAATGAAAAGACAAGGTGGTTTTATTCCCGGCGTTCGTCCTGGTAAGGCTACTGTAGAATTCATTGATAATATTTTGACAAAAATCACTTTACCGGGATCTTTATTTTTATCCTTTGTTGCGATACTTCCGGCTATCGTGATTAGTTTTGGAGTAACACCTGGCTTTGCACTTTTTTATGGTGGTACTAGTTTGTTGATTATTGTAGGTGTGGCATTAGATACCCTACAACAAATTGAAAGTCACTTAATGATGCGTCATTATGATGGCTTTATGAAAACAGGAAAGATCAAAGGCCGAAGTAGAAGAGCCTGACATGATCTATCTGAAGAGTGAAATAGAAATTGAAAAGATGCGTGAAAGCGCACAGCTGGTTTCGCGCACTCTTGCAGAGGTAAGTAAATTTATTGAACCAGGTGTAACAACCGGAAAACTGGATCGAATTGCTGAAGACTTTATTCTGGCTCGCAACGCCAGGCCAGCCTTCAAAGGTTACGGACCAAGTGATAATCCTTTTCCGGGAACACTTTGTATTTCAGTAAACGATGAAGTAGTTCATGGTATCCCAAGTGATCGAACACTAAAAGACGGAGACATTGTTTCTATCGATTGCGGTGTTGAAAAGAATGGATACTTTGGTGATCACGCTTACACCTTTGCTGTTGGAGAATGTGACGAGAAGGTTCTTAATCTTCTTAGAACAACACTTGAGTCGCTATATGTAGGTATTGAAAATGCGATTCATGGAAATAGAATTGGTGACATTGGAAGCTCCATTCAAGAGCATTGCGAAAGTGAAGGCTATGGAGTTGTAAGAGATTTGGTAGGACACGGATTAGGAAAATCGTTGCACGAAGATCCATCTGTACCGAATTATGGAAGAAGAAACCGAGGTGAACGCCTGAGATCAGGAATGACCCTCGCAATTGAGCCCATGATTAATTTGGGTTCATGGAAAGTAAAAACTTTAGATGATGGTTGGACAATAGTTACTGCAGATGGAAGTGTTTCCGCTCACTACGAACATGATGTTGTAGTAAGAGAAGGAAAAGCTGAAATTTTAAGTACTTTTGATTATATTGCCGAGCTGTCAAAAAATCAGGATAACGTAATTTACTATGGCTAAACAAGAGCCAATAAAACAGGACGGAGAAATCGTAGAAGCATTACCTAATGCCCAGTTTCGTGTTAAGCTCGAAAATGGGCATGAGATATTAGCTCACGTATCAGGGAAGATGAGAATGTACTACATCAAAATCTTGCCGGGTGATCGTGTGGCTGTAGAAATGTCTCCATACGATTTGTCTAAAGGAAGAATTACCTATCGTTATAAATAACTATTGTTGAAATGAAAACAAGATCTTCAGTTAAAAAAAGAAGTGCAGACGACAAAATCGTTAGAAGAAAAGGTCGCTTGTACGTAATCAATAAGAAAAACCCGCGCCATAAGCAGCGTCAGGGATAATTGCATTAAGAATATTTTATGGCACGTATTGCAGGAATTGATTTACCGAAACAAAAAAGAGGCCTTATTGGCCTAACCTATATCTTTGGTATAGGCAGACCTCAATCTGAGAAGATTCTTGAAAAACTCGAGATTGATCCGAACATCAAAGTTCAGGATTGGACCGACGACCAGGTTAGCGCTATTCGTACGCTATTGGAAGAGGAATACAAGGTTGAAGGTGCTCTTCGTAGTGAAGTAAACGGTAATATTCGTCGATTGATAGAAATTGGTAGCTATCGTGGTGTTCGTCATCGTAGAGGCCTGCCAGTTCGTGGACAACGCACACAAACTAACGCCCGTACCCGAAAAGGTAAGAAACGAACAGTGGCTGGTAAGAAAAAAGCTACCAAATAAAATTAACTGATATTTAATCATGGCTAAGAAACAAGCAAGCGCAGCGGCAGCGGCTAAAAGAAAAAAGAAAAAGCAGGTTAGTGACCCTGTTGGAATGGCTTTTGTAAAAGCTACTTTCAACAATGTTATTGTTACTATCACTGACAGCAATGGTAATGTTTTATCATGGTCTTCTGCAGGTAAAGAAGGCTTTAAAGGCTCCAGAAAAAATACCCCTTATGCTGCTCAGCTAAGTGCTGAAACAGCTTCAAAAGCTGCTCATGAAATGGGACTTAGAAAAGTTTCTGTATTTGTGAAAGGTCCTGGTTCAGGAAGAGAAGCTGCTGTAAGAGCTATGGGTAATGCAGGCTTAGAAGTATCATCTATTGTTGATAGAACAGCTATCCCGCATAATGGATGTCGTCCACCAAAACGCAGAAGAGTTTAATTAGTAATTGTATTAGAAAATGGCAAGATATAGAGGCCCAAAACAGAAAAAAGCACGTCGTTTCAAAGAGCCAATTTTTGGAGCAAGTAAAGCTTTAGAGCGTAAGCCGTATGGCCCAGGTCAACACGGGCGTTCAAGATTTCAAAGAAAATCAGAATACGCTATCCAATTAGAGGAGAAGCAAAAGGCAAAGTACACTTATGGTTTGCTTGAAAAGCAGTTCCGTAACTTGTACGAATCTGCATCTGCCAAAAGTGGTGTAACTGGTGAGAACCTGTTGCAATCTCTTGAGTCAAGATTAGATAATACAGTATTCAGAATGGGTCTGGCAAAAACCAGACGTCAGGCGCGCCAATTGGTAACGCATAAGCACATTATTGTGAATGGAAGTACTGTTAATATTCCTTCTTATGTAATCAAGGCTGGTGATGTTGTTTCTCTTCGTCCTAAGTCGAGAGAACTAGAAGTGGTTGTTGATTCTTTGAGCAACGCACCAAGAAATAAGTATAAGTGGATTGAAATAGATCCTAAGTCAAGAAGTGGCAAGTTTTTATATGAGCCTTCTTTGGAAGAGATTCCGGAAAACATCAATGTTCAGCTCATCGTCGAGCTTTATTCGAAGTAATTTTAAAAGTTTACCGTTTTATTATGAGTAACTATAGTATCCAAATGCCAGAAAGTTTAGACGTTGTAAAAGATGACGACAACTTTGGCACATTCGTTCTTCAACCACTTGAAAGAGGTTTCGGAGTAACTATCGGGAATTCATTCCGAAGAGTTCTTCTTTCTTCTCTTCCAGGTATTGCAATCACTGCAGTAAAAATAAATGGAGTTGATCATGAATACTCAAGTATTCAAGGTGTAAAAGAAGACGTTTACGAAATCATTCTGAACTTCAAGCAAGTTCGTTTTAAGCAGGTTGAACAAAGCAGTGGTGTTATTCACTTGTTCAAAAAAGGTGGTGGAACTCTTACAGCTGCAGATATTGATGCTGCTACTGGTGAATATGATGTTCTAAATACTGAACTTGTGATCGCTAACCTTGCTGATGATGCAGAGCTGGAAATTGAGCTAAGAGTTGGTAGAGGTCGTGGATACGTACCAGCCGAAGAAGTTTCTTTTGAAGAAGAGGATATCAATCTTATTGCAATTGATTCTATTTTCACACCAATCAAGTCTGTTAAGTTTAATGTAGAAAATGTTCGTGTAGGTCAAAGAACTGACTATGAAAAACTTGTTATGGACGTTGAGACTGATGGATCTGTAAATGCAAAAGAGGCACTAACTCTTGCTGGTAAAATTCTTAAAGAGCATATTGAGAAGTTTATCACTGAAAAAATTGAAGAGCCATTCACTCAGGAAGAAGAAGAAGTAGATGCAGAGAAGCAGCGTGTAGCTAATCTACTAAGAACAAGCATCGAAGATCTTAACCTGAGCGTTAGAGCATACAACTGTTTGAAATCTGCTAACATCAATTCTATTGGTGAGCTTGTAGCAAGAGACGAGCAGGATCTTCTGAAATTCCGAAACTTTGGTAAGAAGTCTCTGACTGAGCTAATCGAAGTAATTGAAGAGAAAAATCTTCAGTTTGGAATGGACGTAGCAAAATATTTGGACTAAGAAAAGGAATTGAACTATGCGTCATAGAGTAAAAGGTAGAAAACTTAGCCGTACGGCATCTCATCGTAGAGCTACGCTAAGAGCACTTGCTACTGCACTAATAACAGAACATCGCATTGTAACTACTGTTGCTAAAGCGAAAGAACTTCGTGGATTCGTTGAGCCTCTGATCACCAGAGCAAAAGTTGATTCACATCATAACCGTAAGGAAGTGTTTTCTTCTCTTCAGGCAAAAGAAGTTGTTACCAAGCTTTTTGAAGAAGTAGGGCCTAAGTCAGCTGATCGTTCAGGTGGATATACTAGGGTTATTCGAATCGGTCACCGCCAGGGTGATGGTGCCGAGATGGCTGTTATAGAATTAGTTGATTACAACGATATTCAGCCAGAAGGTAAGGCAACCAAGAAGAAGAAAACCAGAAGAGCAGGTAAATCTTCTGCTCCAAAAGCTGAAGCTGCTGCTCCTGTAGTAGAAGAAACAGTTGCAGAAGAAGTAGTTGAAACGGTTGAAGAGGTTACTGCTGAAGAAGTAGTAGAAGAAAGCGAATCAGCTGAAGAAACTACAGAAGAGACTGACGAAGAAAAGTAATTTTTTACTTTCTCATAAAGAGCATTTGGTATAGCCAGATGCTCTTTTTTTATGCCTTAAAAAAAAGGCGAAAATTCAGAAAATAATTTAAAATAAAGTTGCTATCTGAATTTAAATTACCTTATCTTTGGTTTCTGTTTTGGAAATTATTTGATCGAAAAAACAGGCCAAAAAGTTCTATGAAATATTGGAAGCATAAACAGATTGTTTGTGCGAGCTTATAAGTTTAATTCTTTGAATGAACGAGAGCGTAGGGTTGAGCTCACAGAGTATATACAATTTACAATGGAGAGTTTGATCCTGGCTCAGGA